>NZ_JAPZVP010000002.1:235005-337988 GCF_027622875.1 Glycomyces luteolus
CCCCCCCCGGAACACTCACCGGAAGCACACACCGGGGGGGCCGGACCTCCCGGCCCGCCCCCGCCCGAAAGGTCGTTGTCGCTAGTCGAAGAGCTCTTCGACGCGCTCGATCTCGAGTGCCCGGTCGCCCCAGCTGTCGAGCTGGTCGAGGCCGGTGCATGCGAACGACACTGTCGGTTGCGAGACAGTGTCGTGAAGTCGTTTTCCGAGTGGCGACGGTGGTAGGCGGTTGCAGCGGGGTTGGCATAGGGTGGGGCGCGTAACTCCCGGAAGATGAGCACCCCCTTGAGGTTCCGTATGGCGCACCCCGATACGCAGCGGCGAGCCGCGGTGATGCGGCGTTGGCTGCCCGTGCTCGTGGTGGTCGCGGCGCTGCTGGTGGTCGGGTTGGCCGCGCAGGGGGCCGGGCTGCAGTGGGACGAGGCCGAGGTTCCGACGTCGACGGGCGACCGGGAGTCGCCTCCCGCGCAGCTTCAGCCGTCGCTGGAGATCCCGACGGGTATGGAGAACGGCGAGCCCCGCGACACCTTCTCCTTCCCGTCCTGGGTCTCCTGGGCGGTCCTCGGCCTGCTCGTCGGCGTACCGCTCTGCTTCGTGCTGCTCTTCTTCGCGCGCAAGCTCATCGACTGGCTCGCCGACGCGCCGCCCAGCAGCGGTGTCGGCGAACCCGAACCCGAGTACCTGCACCGGGACTTCACGCTCGTCGAGGAGGCCGTCAACGCCGCCCTCGCCGAGATGGACCTCGGCGACGACCCGCGGGCGGCGATCATGGCCTGCTGGCTGCACTTCGAACGGGCCTCCGAAGCCGTCGGCATCGAACGCGAATCCTCCGACACGCCTTCGGATCTCGTCAGGAAGCTCCTGGTCCGCCACGAACTCGACGGCTCCGCGCTGCACCGCCTCTCCGAGGCCTACCTCCGCGCCCGCTACTCGCCGCACCAGGTCGTCGAGGCCGACCGCGACCAGGCCCGGGACGCGCTCATCGCGCTCCAAGCGCAGCTCGGCGTCAGGGCGGGCCGATGAAGGACTTCCTCGCCCCGTTCGGGCGCCTGCGGCTGTGGCCCGCCGTCGGCGCCGTCGCGCTGGCCGTCGTGTTCTGGGGCGCCGCCCGAGTCAGCGGGGTCGACTTCGCGATCTGGCAGCTCGTGCTGCTCTCCCTGGCCGCGCTGCTCGCCAACTCCGTCGTGAACGGGATGCGCGCCGACACCGAGAAGGCCCCGCCGATCCTCACCACCTCCGTGAACGAACCCAGCTGGCGGCCCTTCACCGAGGTCAACCGCTGGGAGGACCGGCTCATCTTCGCCGAGGCCAAACCCGGCCGCTTCGAAGGCACGAACGCGAAGCAGCAGCTCGTCGAGGTCGCCTCCGAACGGCTCCGGCTCCGGCGCGGCCTCTCGCTCGCCGAGCAGCCGGACCAGTGCCGGGAGCTGCTCGGCGACCCCGTGTTCCTGTTCCTCACCCAGCCCGCGCCCGACTGCCCGACCCCTCGGCAGCTCGGCGAATACCTGCAAGCCATCGAGGAGATCTAATGTCAGACACCCCGAGCATCAGCCTCGACCAGGTCGCCCACCACGCGAGCGCGGTCCTCAAATCCGTCCAGTCGGTGATCGTCGGCAAGGACGAGCCGCTGAAACTGGTCCTCGCCGGGATCCTCGCCGGGGGCCACATCCTGCTCGAAGACCTTCCGGGCCTAGGCAAGACGCTCACCGCGCGCTGCTTCGCCCAGAGCCTCGGCCTCGACTTCCGGCGCCTGCAGTTCACTCCCGACCTGCTGCCCGCCGACGTCACCGGCTCGCTCCTCTACAACCAGAAGAGCGGCGAGTTCGTCTACCGCAAGGGACCCGTCCACACCAACCTCCTGCTCGCCGACGAGATCAACCGGACGCCCCCGAAGACGCAGTCGGCGCTCCTCGAAGCCATGCAGGAGCGCCAGGTGTCGGTGGAGGGCGAGACGCACCTGCTCCCCGAGCCGTTCACCGTGCTCGCCACCTCCAACCCCGTCGAGTTCGAGGGCACCTACCAGCTTCCCGAGGCGCAGCTCGACCGGTTCCTGCTCCGCGTCTCGTTCGGCTACCCGACCCCTGACGAGGAGTGGGAGGTCCTGCAGCGGCGCATCTCCCGGCGCGCCGAGTCCGTCGACCTCGACCCCGTGATCGACGCCGCGACACTCGTGGGCATGCAGCGGGCCCTCGAGAACGTCACCGTCGAGGACTCCGTCGGCCGCTACATGGTCGCCATCACCAACGCGACCCGCGGCCACGCCCAGGTCCAGGTCGGCGCTTCGCCTCGCGGTTCGCTCGCGCTGCTGCTCGCGTCCCGTGCGCTGGCCGTCCTTTCTGGACGCGACTTCGTGACCCCTGACGACGTCAAGGGCGTCGCGGGCGCTGCCCTCGCCCACCGCATCACCCTCAAGCCCGAGCTCTGGATGCGCCGCATCGACCCGGCTTCCGTGGTCGCCGACATCTGCCAGGGCGTCGCCGCGCCCCAGACCGCTCAGGCCCCCACTTATTCTGTGCCGCAATGACACTCGCAGGCGATCCCGCGCTGAGTCTGCGCACTGACAGCGCCCGGCCCGTCGGCCGGGTGCAGTCCGAGCCGCCCATCACGTGGCGCCGCACGCCGGCCCTGACGCGGGCCGTCGCGCTCGTCGCGGTCTGCCTGCTCGTCTCGGTCGCGTTCGGCCGCATCGACCTCGTGCTCATCGCCGCGCCCTTCGCCATCGGCACCGCGATGCTGCTCCAGCACCGGCCGACGCGCCCGCCCGAGGCCAGGCTCGTCCCGGTCGACGACGCCACCACGGCCGAGGGCGCGACGGCCGCCGCGAGCCTCACGGTCGTCAACCCCGAGCCGGTCCCGATCACCACGCTCGTCACCGCGGCCGCCGATCCCTGGATCGACCTGCACACCGGCAAGGGCGACTTCGCCGAACGCCTCGCCCCCGGGTCCGGGCGCGACATGATCGTCGCCGGGCGGGCCCGCCGCTGGGGCGGCCATCATCTCGGGCCGATCCACGTCCGCTCGATCGCGTGCGGCGGCCTCCTCGAGACCACGGTGCAGCGCCTGCACGGCGCGACCGTGTGGGTCCTGCCCGTCCCCGACTGGTTCGACTCGGCCGAGTCCCTGCCGTTCGCCGACGGCGTCACGGGCGTGCACCGCTCCCGCCGCGGCGGCGACTCCGGCGAGCTCGCCGAGGTCCGCCTCTACCAGCCGGGCGACCGCCTGCGCCGCATCGACTGGCGCACTTCGATGCGCAGCCAGGACCTGTACGTCAACGCCACGCTCTCGGAACGCGACACGGACGTGACACTGGTCCTCGACCTCCAGGTCGAGGCCGGCGTCTCCGGCGGCCTGGACGGCGCGGCCTCGATCGCCGACCTCACCGTGCGCGCGGCAGGGGCCGTGGCCTCCCACTACGCGCTCCAGGGCGACCGCGTGGCCTGCATCGAGTTCGGCGCCCGCGGCCGCCGGATGCGGGCCGGGGCCGGCCGCCGCCACGCCGCCGCGACACTCCGCTGGCTCGCGTCGGTCGACATGCCGCCGGACCCGCTGCCGCCCTCGCCCGAAATGCTGCGCCGCCAGCTCGCCGGGCAGCGCAGCCTGAACGTCGTCTTCACACCGCTGCTCACCGACCGCTCGCTGGCGCTGGTCGCCGCGATCGCCCGCGCGGGTCGGCCGGTGCTCTGCGTCGACACCCTGCCGCCGCACGTCTCGCCGCCCGACCGCACACATTGGACGCCGTACGCGGAGCGGCTGTGGCGGCTCTCGCGGGCCAACACCGTGATGGAGCTGCGCGACCTCGGCGTCGCCGTCGAGCCCTGGCAGGGTTCGGCGTCGCTCGACAACGTGCTCGCCGAACTGAACCGGAGGCGCTACCGATGAGCCCCCCCTTGACGAAGCTTGCGAGTCATGAATGAGCCCCTCGAAGCTTGCGAGTCATAGATGAGCGACATCCGCCGCAGCCTCGTCCAGGCCGTCAGCGAAGGCGCCCGCGACCGACTCAGAGCGGGCAAGGCCGGCAGCGTGTCCTGGGCCCGCCGCGTCGCGCCCGCCGGTGTCCTGCTGCGGCTGGTGATCGCGCTGCCGCTGTTCGCCGCCGCCGAGATCGCGGTCCCGCTCGAGTGGGCCGCGGCCGGGTTCTACGTCGGCGCCGCCGCGCTCTTCGCGCTCGCCGCGGTCCTGCGCCCCGGCGGGCTCGCGCCGACCCTCGCGATCCTGTTCGTGCTCGCCTCCTGGCTCGTCAGCGGCGCCCTGAACGAAGGCGGGTCGTCCTTGTGGACGGCCACCGCGATCGCGTGCCTGCTGTATACGGCCCACGCCACGGCCGCCGTGACGCAGCGCTTCCGAACAACTACCGCAATGGACGGTGAGATCATCCTCACCTGGGCCCGCCACCTGGGGATCGTCCTTGCATCGACTGTGGTCGTGGCCGGTATTCTGGCCCTGTTCACCGCGTATTTCACCGGTCTCGCGGCCGGTCTCGTCATCGCGGCCGGGATCGTGGCAGCGGTAACAGTGATCTACGTCCTCGCGCGTTCACTACACAAGAACCCCTGAGTAAGGACAGAATTGAACCCGTGAAACGTATTGTCGTGATAGGTGCCGGTCACGTCGGTTTCTACGTTGCCGAACGCTTGAGCAAGCTCTTGAAGAGCGATATCAAGCGCGGTCAAGTTGAACTGATGGTCATCGACCCCAACCAGCACATGACCTACCAGCCGTTCCTGCCCGAGGCGGCCGCTGGCTCCATCTCCCCGCGTCACGGTGTCGTGCCGCTCCGACAGGCCCTCAAGCTCTGCACCATCCTCACCGGTGCGGTCACCGAGATCAACCACGCCGAGCGCAAGCTCGTCGTGCAGCCGTTCGTCGGACCCGCCCGCGAGGTCGAGTACGACGAGGTCATCGTCGCCCCCGGCTCCGTCACCCGCCCGCTGCCCATCCCGGGCCTGGCTGACGTCGCCATCGGCATCAAGTCGATGGGCGAGGCGATCTGGCTGCGCAACCACGTGCTCCAGCGCTTCGACATCGCCGCCACCACCGAGGACCCGGACGTGCGCCGCAAGGCCCTCACGTTCGTGACCGTCGGCGGCGGCTTCGCCGGCGCGGAGACCCTCGGCGAGCTCGAGGACCTCACGGCGAACATCGTGAAGAACTACCCGATGCTCGACGCCGACGAGATCAAGTGGTACCTCGTCGAGTACGCGAACAAGATCCTCCCCGAGGTCGGCCCCGAGATGGGCGCCTACGCGGCCCGCGAGCTCACCAAGCGCGGCGTCGACATCCGGCTCGGCACGACCCTCAAGTCCTGCATCGACGGCCACGTCATCCTCACCGACGGCGAGGAGTTCGACACCGACACGATCATCTGGACCGCCGGCGTCATGCCGCACCCGATGCTCAAGAAGTCGGACCTGCCGATCGGCCCGCGCGGCCACCTCGAGTGCAACACCCGCCTCCAGGTCGCCACCGGCGTCGAGGCCGGCAAGCACACCGTCGGCGAGGTCGTCGAGGGCGCCTGGGGCGCCGGCGACTCCACGCAGGTGCCCGACACCTCGGACTTCCCGATGGACTGGTGCACGCCGTCCGCGCAGCACGCCGTCCGCCAGGCCGCGATCCTGGCCGAGAACGTGTACCGCACGCACGTCGGCCGCGAACTCAAGCCGTACGAGCACAAGTACATCGGCTCGGTCGCGGGTCTCGGCCTGTACAAGGGCGTCGCGAACACCTACGGCTTCAAGGCCAAGGGCCTGCTCGCCTGGCTCATGCACCGCGGCTACCACCTGTCGCGCGTGCCCGGGACCGGCCGCAAGGGCCGCGTCCTCGCGGACTGGATCGTCGGCTTCTTCACGAAGCGCGAAATGGTCCAACTCGGTGAAATCCAGGCCGGCCGCGAGCCGTTCGAAGCCATCGCCGCAGGCACTGACCCCGCACGGGCCGCCAAGTCCGTCGGATAGTCGTTACAGTTGGAGCACCACGGGTAAGAGACCCGTGGTGCTTCAGCCTTTAGCGAGGTGGAAAACTGGTGTCCATGAGAGCACGTGTACTCGTCGTCGACGACGATCCGGCCCTGGCGGAGATGCTCGGCATCATCCTCCGGACCGAAGGCTTCACCCCCACGTTCGTCACCGACGGCGAGAAGGCGCTTGCCGCGTTCAAGGAGCACCGACCCGACATCGTCCTGCTGGACCTCATGCTCCCGGGCATGAGCGGCATAGACGTCGCCAAGGCGATCCGCGGCGAATCCGGCGTGCCGATCGTCATGCTCACCGCGAAGTCGGACACCGTGGACATCGTCCTCGGCCTCGAATCGGGCGCTGACGACTACATCGTCAAGCCCTTCAAACCCAAGGAGCTGGTGGCCCGCATCCGCGCCCGCCTGCGCCGCGGCGACGACGTCACGCCCGAACGCCTCGAGATCGGCAAGCCCGGCCTCCAGGTCCAGATCGACGTGCCCGCCCACCAGGTCACCCTCAACGGCGCCGAAGTCAAGCTCACGCCGCTCGAGTTCGACCTGCTCGTGGCCCTGGCCCGCAAGCCGCGCCAGGTCTTCACCAGGCAGGTGCTCCTCGAGCAGGTCTGGGGCTACCGGCACTCGGCCGACACGCGCCTCGTGAACGTCCACGTGCAGCGCCTGCGGGCCAAGATCGAGCCCGACCCCGAGCGCCCCCAGCTCATCCAGACCGTGCGCGGCGTCGGGTACAAAGCCGGATTGGGCTAGTGGCTCCGGATCGGGGCCGGACTCGCGAGAGGCCGGCTTGGCTGCGGCGTCTCGCCCAGGGCGCCGCCCGCTACGCGGGCCGCGCCTCACGTCCGCTGGTCGACCGCTTCCGGGCGTCGCTCCAGCTGCGCGTGGTCTCCTCCACCCTGATCGCCTCCACGATCCTCGTCCTCATCTTTAGTTTCGTCGTGGCCGGCTCGGTCACCTCGGGGCTCCTCGACGAACGCCAGGACACGGCCGTCGAGGAGACCGAGAACGCCGCCGAGCGCGCCGCCGAGCAGCTCGGCACCTTCTCGACCACCTCTGACGAAGCGCTCGCCAAGGCCATGCAGCGGATCGTGAACGAGCTCGCCGAGGACCCGGTCTACGCGCCGTACATCATGCTCCGCACCGCGGACGGCGCGGTGACCGCGACCCACCCGACCTCGGGCGGCGCCGAACCGAGCGCGGACCTCCAGGCCACGGTCGCCGAAGGCAAGATCGCGACCCAGTACGCCGAGTTCGACATCGAAGGCGGAGACCCCCAGCCCTACCTCATCGTCGGCTCCTACATCGACCTGAACATCGACTACGAGATCTACGCGTTCTACCCGCTCGAATCGCAGCAGGAGGCCATCGGGCTCCTGCGCACCAACCTGGCCCTCGCCGGGGTCGCGCTCGTGCTGCTCCTCGGCGTCATCGCCGCACTCGTCACCCGCCTCGTCGTCACCCCGGTCCGCGAGGCGGCCCGCACCTCGCAGCGCCTCGCCGCGGGGCTCCTCCACGAGCGCATGGAGGTGCGCGGCTCGGACGACCTGGCCCGCCTGGCGGGGTCGTTCAACCTCATGGCCGAGAACCTCCAGAACCAGATCCGCAGACTCGAAGAGATGTCGATGATGCAGCGGCGCTTCACCTCCGACGTCTCGCACGAGCTGCGCACCCCGCTCGCGACCATCCGCATGGCCGCCGACCTGCTCTACGACAACCGCGACGAGTTCGACCCGCTCACGAAGCGCTCCACCGAGCTCCTCCAGCACGAGATCGACCGCTTCGAGGACCTGCTCCAGGAGCTGCTGGAGATCTCCCGCTTCGACTCCGGGTTCGCCTCGCTCGAAACGGAGGCCGTGGACGTCGGCCGCATCGCCGAGGACGTGGTGGAGGGCCTGTCCCGCCTCGCGGGCGAATGCGGCGTCGCGGTCACGATCAAGAAGCCGCAGCGCCGCGTCATCGCCGAGGTCGATCAGCGCCGCGTTCACCGCATCCTGCGCAACCTCGTGTCGAACGCGATCGAGCACGCCGAGGGCCGTCCGGTCGAGATCAGGATCGCCGAGAGCGACACGGCCGTGGCCGTGTCCGTGCGCGACCACGGGGTGGGCCTCAAACCCGGCCACGCCGACCGCGTCTTCGACCGGTTCTGGCGCGCCGACCCCTCCCGCAACCGCAAGACCGGCGGCACCGGCCTGGGCCTCGCGATCAGCCTGGAGGACGCGAAGCTCCACTCCGGCACGCTCAAGGCCACCGGCGCTCCCGGCGAGGGCACGCTGTTCGTGCTCACCCTCCCGCTGCAGGCCGGGAACCGGGTCATCAACTCGCCGATCCCGCTGCGACTCGAACCGAGCAAGGAGGCCCGCCGTGCGACGCAGGACTAGCCTCGCCGCCGCGACCGCGCTGGCCGCCGCCTGGGCGCTGGCCGGGTGCGGCATCCCCACCGGCAAGGCACCGGAGGTCGTGGGCGACGCCCCGACCGACTTCGACTCCTCCTCGGGGGCGAACCCGACGGTCTACCTCCCCACCACGAGCGCCACTGACACCGTCGCGAACTTCCTCAAAGCCGCCTCGGGCGACCCGGACGGGCGCGACGACCGGCTCAACGAGTTCACGGTGAGCGGCGAGGAGCCGTTCTCCGAGCCTGATGCCGGCATCAGCCTCGTCGCGTCCCTTTCGATGTCCCTCAACGAATCAGAGGACCTCAACGTGGTGACGGTGACGGTGACCGGCTCGGTCGTCGGCTCCTACGCCGATGACGGTTCGGTCCGCATGCACTCGAACCCGGGCGAGTACGACGAGACGTTCACCATGCAGCGACAGGACTTCCAAGAGCCCTGGAAGATGAGCACCCTGCCGGTTCAGGTGGCCCTCGACTACGACCACTTCACCCAGGACTACGAGCAGGCGCCCATCTACTTCCAGGCCGCCGGCCAGGAGGACCTCCTCGTCCCGGAACTGCACTGGATCTACAACGAGCTCGACATCGAGACCCGCCAGCGCCTGCTCTTCACCTGGATCCTCCAGCGCCCGGCCCCCGACTTCGCGGGCGTCGCGGCGAGCAATGCGATCCCGCTCAACAGCAGCGGCAGGTACGACGGCGAGGACGGCTTCGAGGTCGACCTCTCGCCCAGCGAGGCCATCGAAGACGAGGCCGCCGACGCGATCGCCGCGCAGATCGTCTGGAGCTTCGGCATCGAAGGGGCCTTCACGCTCAAGATCGACGGCGACATCCGTTTCGAGGGTGACGCGGCCGAGTTCCGGGACTGGAACGCCATCCCGCCGAATCTGCCCGAGACGGCGTACTTCATCGCGAACAACACGGTATGGCAGTACTCGGCCGAGGAGGGGGTCACGCAGCGCTCCGCCGAGCACCCCTGGGTCGGTTACAAGGCCGCCGGGCTCGAGCAGGTCGCGGTCGGGCGTACGGGGACCGTCGCGGCGGTCGTGGCCGGTTCGAGCGGCGACGTGCTGCAGACCGGCGCCTCGACCACCGCGATGCGCGAGGTCGCCGGTCTCGGCGGGACGCTCACCGATCCGCAGTGGCTCAGCCAGGACGCCGTGCTCGTGATCGACGACGGCGTGCCGACGCTGGTCGACCCGTCCACCGACACCGCGCAGGCGCTCGGTGTCGGGGAGGAGGTGACCGCGATGACGCTCGCGGCGGACGGGCGGCGCCTGGCGTACGTCGAGGACGGCAACGCCTGGGTGGCGCCGCTGAAGGTGGACGCGGACCGGAACGTGACCGTGGGGTCTCCGCGGCGTATCGGGCTGGACATCGAGAGCGTGTCGGACGTGGCCTGGAGTTCCGAGAACTTCCTGTGGGTGGCGGGGGAGCGGGGCGATGACCAGCTGTTCCGGGTCGCGATCGACAATTCGCGGACCGTTCCGCAGGAGGGCACTGTCGGGTTCCCTCCGATCACGCAGATCGCGGCGAGCCCGGCCGAGCCGTCGCGGGTGAATGCCGAGCGCGGCGAGCCGGTGATCATCGTGGCGAACTCGACCTTGTACCGGGTCTTCACGAACAGCCTCGACGACGTCAGGAACGGCGACGAACCGGTGGGCGGCACGGCGCCGTTCACGGTGCTGCAGCAATAGGAAAGGCCCGGAGCGGGCGCTCCGGGCCTTCAATTGCGCGCAAACGGTGTCGGGCCGCGTGTCGGCGGCCTGGCCTTCGCGAGCTCAGGCGTCGACGGTGAAGCCAACCGACCGTACGTTGGTCGCGGCGACCTCGACGTAAGCGATCTTCTCCACGGGGATGAACACCTGTCGGCCCTTGTCGTCTTCGAGACGGAGGACGCCGCCGTTCGTCACGGCCTGCTCGATCGTCTCGGACAGGTCCTTCGGCGACAGCTTGCTCTCCAACACCAGTTCGCGTGGGGCGTACTGGACACCGATCTTGACCTCCACGGGACCTCCTCAATCGAAATACTGTGACGTCGCTACGGTTGCAAGACTACTCGCGGGCCCCGCCCCGGAGCGGCGCGGCGGAGTGCGCCGAGAGCGAACGGGGCGGCGCGGGGGCGTGGCATGGCTCACGCGAAACGCTTCGAAGGGGGCTCCGGCTACTGGTGCTCGGCTTCGCCTTCGCGCGGGAAATGCGAAATGCCGCGCCAGGCCAGTGTGCTCATGAGCTGCACGGCCTCGTCCTTCGGAATGGCGCGGCCGGAGGCGATCCACTTCCGCGCGGAGATCTCGGCGATGCCGAGCAGGCCGGTCGCGAGCAGTTCAGCGCGGGCCTTGTCGACGTGCGTGTCGCTCATGATGGTCTCGGCCATGGCCGCCACGCAGTCGGCCTCCATCTTGAGGACCCGCTCCGCCACTTCGGGGTCGTTGCGCTGGTCGGATTCGAAGACGAGGCGGAACGCCTCGCCCTGGGCGTCCACGAACTCGAAGTAGGCCCGCATGGCGCGGTTGACCCGCTCCTTGTTGTCCTCAGTGGATTCAAGGGCGTGCCGCACCTGGCCGACGAGTTCGGCCGCGCGGCCGTCGAGGAGTGCCAGGTACAGCTCCAGTTTCGAAGTGAAGTGCTGGTACAGCACGGGTTTGGAGACCCCGGCGTTCTCGGCGATGTCGTCCATGGAGGTGCTGTGGTAGCCCTTGGACACGAAGACGTCCTGGGCGGCTCGCAGCAGCTGCGCCCGGCGTTCGCTCCTGGGCAGTCGGACCCGGCCCTCACCAGCGCTGTTCACCACGGCACCTCTCTTCGGCACATGTCGGCCATCCGTCAGCGGTCCGCTCTTGCGACCTGAACGAAGTTTACGGAAACCTGAATTACAGTCTCCCAGCGTACGGGGGCGACAAACGCGGGTTCGAGTCACTGGGCACGCCACGGTACCTTGAGGGCGGGAATATGAAGGAGTTGTCTAGTGGTGTATGACCAGAACCGACCGGATGAGCCGCAGCGTCCGAGCGGGGAGGAACGACCCGCCCGCAGGCGCATCGGCAGGTCTTGGGGCCCGCCCGCCGAGGAGGCTCCCGAGCCCGCCGAGGAGGCGCGCCAGGGGATGGGCCAGGCGCCGGAGCAGTACCGGTTCGACCCGGACCGGGGGCGCCGCCACCGCTACAGCGAGGACCCCACCGGGCAGGTGCCGAACGTGCCGGTGGAGATCGCCGAGACCGGCCCCATGGTCCCGGCCACCCGCCGTACTTCCGGCGAGCAGTTCGAACCGATCCCTCCCGCCCCGCAGCATTCCCAAGCCCCCCAGAACTTCCAAGGCGAGCAGCAGCAGTCGCCGTTCGCGCCGCCGCCAGGGGCGAACCAGGAGTACAGCGCGCCGCCCGCGCAGGAGCAGGGCACGCAGCAGGACTTCGGTGCCCCGCAGCAGCACCCGGGCTACAGCGCCCCGCCGATGCCGGGCGACTACGCGGCCCAGCAGCAGCACCCGAACCAGGGCCCGCCGCAACCGAACCAGGAGTTCGGGCAGCCGGGCGGCAACCAGGAGTACAGCGCGCCGCCCGGCGCGAACCAGCAGTACAGCCCCTCGCCCGCCGGGAACGCCGACTACGGTCCGCCGAGCGCGAACGGGTCCGCGCCCGCTGCGAACCAGGAGTACAGCGCGCAGGACCGGAACGCCGCGGCGCAGCAGTTCTACAGCGCCCCCCGCCAGGCCGTGCCGAGCGAGCCTGTGAACCCGCAGTTCGGCCAGCCCGTGAACCAGGACTTCAACGCCCAGCCGCCGCAGACCCCGAACCCGGAGTTCGGCGCCGCTCCGGGCATGAACCAGGAGTACGCCCCGCCGGGTGCGAATCGTGAGCTCAGTGCGCCTCCGGGCGCCAACCAGGAGTACGCCCCGCCCGGCGCCAACGGCTCGGCCCCCGGCCCGACCCAGGATTACAGCGCGCCGCCCGCCACCCCGCAGGAGTCCCCGGCGCAGGAGGCGCCGCAGGACCAGACCCAGCCGTCGCCGGTCCAGATGCCCGCTCCGCAGCAGCACACCGGTCCGATCGAACTCCCGCACCAGGCCGCGCCGCCGACGCCGAGCGCGCCCACCCCGATGCCGCGCTCGCTTTCGAACGCGGAGCAGCAGACCGAGCAGTTCCCGATCGTGCAGCCGCAGCCGCCGGTCACCGAGGTCTCGCCCGCGGCGGTCCCCAGCCCGCCCGTGACCGAGCAGGCCCCGCTGCGCACGCCTCCGGCGAACCGCCCGCCGCTCGCCGAACCCACTCCTCCCGCGACAGTAGAGAAAGACGTGAACGACCCCGAATCCGTGCGCCTCGTCGACGCCGTGCGCCAGGTCCCCGGCGTCCGCGACGCCTTCCACGTGACCGCGCCCGACGGCAACGCCAGCCTCCGCCTCGAACTCGAGGAGGGCGTCGACCCCGACGAGGTCCACGCGGTCGTCTCGGCCGTGGTCGCCGAGCAGCGCGCGGTCGAGCCCGGCCCGCAGACCGCCGACGAGCTGGAGGTCCACGACCAGGTCGAGTCCCCGTCCGCCGAGGTCGAGCTGGCGAAGGTCGGCCCGGTCGAGCTGCGCCGCGTCGAGATCGAGTCCGCCGGGCTCGAAGCCGAGGTCAGCGTGACCCTCGCGCTCGGCGACACGGAGTCCACGGGCAAGGTGGCGGTGCCGCCGATCGACTGGCACATCCAGCACGCCGCCGCCGCGGCCACCGTCGAGGCCCTGCGCCCGCGCCTGGGCGCGAACGACGTGCGGGTCGAGGTCGAGCACGCCTCGATCGTCCCCACCGGGCCGGTGAAGACCGCCGTCGTCGTCATCCTGTGGCTCGACGGCCGCTCGGTGCGCCGCCTCTCGGGCGCCTCGGTGGTCACCGCCGAACGCTCTCGCGCGGTGGTTTCGGCTACCTTGGGCGCGCTGGCGGGTGAAGTGACACACTAGGTTCCATGAAACGGGCGCGACTGGCTGAGGCGGACGGGGTTCGCAATCCGATCCGCCCGCACCCGCCGTTCCCTGGCGTGGAGCATCAGCTCAGCCGTCGCCGCCTGTTCATCAGGCACACCCCGCCGACCGCGCCCGGCGCCGAGCCCGCCGTGTTCATCCACGGACTCGGCGGCTCCGCGCAGAACTGGACCGATCTGGCCGACGCGCTCTCGGACCGTCTCGCGGCGGACGCGATCGACCTGCCCGGGTTCGGGCATTCGGCCCCGGCCCCGCGGGTCACGGTCCCGCTCCTCGCACAGGACGTGGCGGCGTGGATCATGGAGTCCGGCCGCGCCCCGGTGCACCTCGCGGGCCATTCGCTCGGCGGGGCCGTCGCGGTCTACCTCGCGGCGACCCGTCCGAACCTCGTGCGCACGCTGACGCTCATCTCGCCCGCGATGCCGTTCGCGAACCCGCGCCGCTCGCACCAGTCGCGATTCGTGCCGATGCTCGCACTCCCGCGAATGGCCTGGTTCGCCGAGCGGGCCATGAGGTCGCGCACGCCCGAGCAGGTCGTGGACGACATCATCCTCGGCACCTGGGAGGACCCCACGGTGATCCACCCGCAGCGCCGCCGCGAGGCGATCGCCGAGGCCCGTCGCCGCCTCGCCGTGCCGTGGAACTCGCGCGCGTACATCCAGACCTACCGTGGCCTCATGGCCTCGTTCTTCCAGGCGTTCGTGCCCGGCACGCATTCGCTGTGGCGGCTCGCCCGGACCATCGAGTGCCCGACCCTCGTAGTATGGGGCAAACAGGATAAAGTCATCGATGTGCGACAGGCGCCGCCCACCGCGCTCGCGATCCCCGACTCCCGGCTGCTCATCCTCGACCGGACCGGGCACGTGGCGATGATGGAGCGCTGGCAGGCCGTAGCCCGCGCGATGACCGCGATGCTCGACGAATACCGAGACGCGCTGGAGCCCACTGATAGCGCTATGTCCGTAATGTGAACAAGAACCGCGCCACACAGACCACGGTGTCGGCCCCTCGCCGCTCTGTCTGTCTTAGACTCGCGGGGTGACCGAGGGACGGCTGGAACGCAAGCGCAGACTCCGCAGGAGGCGGCGCTTCGTGTTCTTCGCGATCCTGGTCGTCATGGCCGGCGCGGGCCTGTACTTCGCGTTCGGGATCGGCGGCACCGAGAAGCCGCAGGCCCTCGACGAGGACGAGCGGATCGCTCCGACCAGCATCGCCGACCCCGCCTCGCCCCAGTCGGTCCCGCCGTCGCCCGAGGTGGCGGCCGAGGTCACGCCGCCGCTGTACTTCTCCGGCACCGGCACCTGGACGTACGCCGTACCCGTGGACGACGCGGTCGTGGGCGACTCCGGGACCCTCCTCCAGTACGACGTGGCCGTCGAGAACGGGCTCGAACTCGACGCCGCCGAGTTCGGCGCGTTCGTGAACGCGACCCTCGCCGACCCCCGCTCCTGGACCGCCGGCGGAGCCTGGCGCTTCCAGCAGGTCCCGCACGGCGGCGGCGCCGACTTCACGGTCTTCCTCGCCAGCCCCGAGCAGCGCGCCTACCTGTGCGGCTCCCAGAACACGACGGTCTCATGCCGCAACGGCGACAACGTCGTCATCAACTCGGCCCGCTGGATCACCGGCGTCGGCCACTGGGACGGCACCCTCGACACCTACCGCCAGTACGCCGTGAACCACGAGGTCGGGCACCGGCTCGGCCACGGCCATGAGGTCTGCCCCGCCGAGGGCGAGCCCTCCCCGGTGATGGCCCAGCAGACGTACCAGCTCGCGGGCTGCACCGGCAACGCCTGGCCCTACCCCGACAGCTCGACCTACGTCTCGGGCCCCGCAGGGGACTACAACGGCCCCGACCTCCCGCCGGACGACTTCATCGACCGCTGAACGCCGCCCCGGCGTTCCGGATGATGAGACGATCCGTCTCACGCGGGTGAAGAACCGCACATCGCGCTTCCCAGTGGAATATCCAGCCTGTGGACATGCATTATTGACAATATGAGTTTGCCGCCGCTGGTCGAACCAGCCTCCGAGCTGTCGGTCGACGAGGTGCGCCGCTATTCGCGCCACCTCATCATCCCCGACGTCGCCATGGACGGTCAGAAACGACTCAAGAACGCCAAGGTGCTCTGTGTGGGCGCGGGCGGCCTCGGGTCCCCCGCCCTGATGTATCTGGCCGCGGCCGGGGTCGGCACGATCGGCATCGCCGAGTTCGACACCGTCGACGAGTCGAACCTGCAGCGCCAGATCATCCACGGCCAGTCCGACATCGGCCGCCCCAAGGCCGAGTCCGCCGCCGCCTCGATCCGCGAGATCAACCCGTACGTCAACGTCGTCATCCACAACACGGTGCTCGACAACGACAACGTGTTCGAGATCTTCGGCCAGTACGACCTCATCGTCGACGGCACCGACAACTTCGCCACCCGCTACATGGTCAACGATGCGGCCGTGCTGCTCGGCAAGCCGTACGTGTGGGGCTCGATCTACCGCTTCGACGGCCAGGCCTCGGTCTTCTGGGCCGACCAGGGCCCGTGCTACCGCTGCCTCTACCCCGAGCCCCCGCCGCCCGGCATGGTCCCGAGCTGCGCCGAGGGCGGCGTGCTCGGCGTCCTCTGCGCCTCGATCGGCTCGATCCAGGTCACCGAGGCCATCAAGCTCCTCACCGGCATCGGCGACCCGCTCGTGGGCTCGCTCATGGTCTACGACGCGCTCGAGATGACCTACCGCAAGATCAAGGTCCGCAAGGACCCCAACTGCGCGGTCTGCGGCCCGAACGCCACCGTCACCGAACTCATCGACTATGAAGACTTCTGCGGTTCAGTGACCGACGAAGCAGCGGAGGCAGTCATCGGTTCCACCATCACCGCGCGCGAGCTCGAGACGTGGATCAAGGAAGGCCGCGACATCGACCTCATCGACGTGCGCGAGCCCGCCGAGTACGAGATCGTGCGCATCCCCGGCTCCCGGCTGATCCCCAAGGGCGACATCGTCTCCGGTGCCGCGCTCGCCGATCTGCCGACCGAGAGGCAGGCGGTGTTCTACTGCAAGGCGGGCGTCCGCTCCGCCGAGGCGCTGGCCGCGGCGAAGGCCGCCGGCCTGAAGAACGCCGTCCACGTCCAGGGCGGCGTGCTCGGCTGGATCAACCAGGTCGACCCGAGCCTGCCCACCTACTAAGGGGCACAGCGACATAGAAGGGGGGGGGGGGGCGGGGGGGCCCCCCCCCCCCCCCCCCCCCCCCCCCCCCACCACCCCCCCCCCCCCCCCCGCCCGCCCCCCCCCCCCCCCCCTTCCGCGTACCCTCCGCAGTGCGGTTTGGTTGCCTCGGTCGGATATGAGATATCGAACCCCTGCTGTTCAATGAATTCCCTTGATGGGGCATTGACTCTCGCTTGACCGGTTCCGTACCCTCGCAAGGATGATCCGCAACAGCGAACCAGCCTCCCGACGCCTCACCCCGACCCGCCGCAACCTCCTGCGGATCGGCGTGCCCGCCGCGGCCGTCCTCGTCGGCGGCGGCGCGATAGCCACGGTCGCCGCCAACGCCTCGGAGAACGGGATCGTCTCGCTCTTCGGCCCCTCCCGCGAGGACCTCGAAGCCGACCTCAAGACCCGGATCGACGAATACCTCGCGGGCACCGGCACCGCCGTCGAAGCCTCCGTCGCCATCGAGCGCGGCGACATGCACCTCGACTACAACCCCGAGCAGACCCACATCACCGCCTCCATCGTCAAAGTCGAGATCCTCGCGATGGTCCAGCAGTACTGGGGCTCGGTCGACGCGATCCCCGAGGACCAGCGAGAGCAGTTGCGGCTCATGATCACCGAGTCCGACAACAACTCGACGACCACCCTCTACAACTACCTCGGCGGCGTCGCGGCCCTCGAAGCCGCCCACGAGCGCTACGGCCTCCAGAACACCACCGTCGACGCCCAGGGCCGCTGGGGCGTCGGCTGGTCCAGCGCCCCGGACCAGCTCATCCTCACCGACCTCAACCTCTATGAAGGCGTCCTCACCGAGGAGCAGGTCGACCTCGGCCGCGAACTCATGGGCGCCGTGATCGAAGAGCAGGCCTGGGGCATCTCGGCCGCCGCCGCGGAAGGCGAGACCGTCTGGCTCAAGAACGGCTGGGACGTCGAGTCGCAGCTCGACGGACTCTGGGTCGTCAACTCGATCGGCGTCCTCGGCGGCGACGGCGACGCCCCCGTCAAGCTCGCCGTCCTCACCAGCGGCGCCGTCGACGACGTCGAAGGCATCCCGATCGTGGAGGAGATCGCCAAGATCGCCCGCGACGTCATCGAGACCGAGTAGCGGGTCCCCTGCGGCGCAAGCGAAGTCCACGGGCGTCCGGCCGAGGCCGGGCGCCCCTGGCACGCCCGGGACTCCCGGACGGCAACGGGGGCACCGGCCTCCACGGGACTTGAGTCAGTTTCATACTCTTGCCCAATGACGCAGCACGCCCCCGAACGACGTCCCCCCATGCCCTCCCGCCGCACCCTCCTGCGCGTCGGCATCCCCGCCGCCGTCGCCCTCGCCGGAGGAGCCGCCCTCTACGGCGCGACTGTCGCCTCCGCCGCCGGACCGACGGACGCCGAGCTCTCGACCGAACTCGCCAACCGCATCAAGACCTACTTGGGCACCACGGGAACCCAGACCGTCGCCTCGGTCGCCGTCTCGCGCGGTTCCCGCCTCATCACCGCCAACAAGACCCTGATCCACGACACCGCCTCCATCGTCAAGATGGAGATCCTCCTGATGCTGTTGGAGAAGTACAGCTCGGTGAGCGCGATCCCCGCCGACATCCGGGAGCACGCGCGGCAGATGATCGTCTGGTCCAACAACGACTCCGCCACCAAGGTCTACAACCACGTCGGCGGCTGCAGTGCGCTCTCCGCCGCCCACATCAGGTACGGCCTGCAGTACACGAAGGCCTCCTCCGACTGCCGCTGGGGCCTGACCACCACGAACGCCACCGACCAGCTGAAGATCATGGGCCAGCTGCTCTACAAGGGCCGGCTCACCCAGGCCGAGGTGGACCACGCGCGCTGGCTCATGGGCGGCGTCGCCTCCGTCCAGCGCTGGGGCGTCAGCTCCGCACTGAAGACCGGCGAGAAGGTCTGGATCAAGAACGGCTGGGACTCCCGCTCCTCGCTCGGCGGCCTGTGGGTCGTCAACTCGTGCGGGATCATCACCAAGTCCGGCGTCCCCTCGATCCGGATGGCGATCCTGACCAGCAAGGCCCCCAACGAGTCCAAGGGCGTCTCGATCGTCAAGGAGATCGCCAAGATCTCCCGCTCGGTCATCGACAAGGCCGTGCTCTAGACACGCAGAAGCGGCCCGGACCGAATGGCCCGGGCCGCTCCGCATTGCCTAGTACCGGCTGTGCCGCCGCTACCGTCCCTTCGCTTCGCTCAGTACCGGTAGTGGTCCGGCTTGTAAGGCCCTTCGACCGGCACGCCGATGTAGTCGGCCTGCTTCTTCGACAGCGTCGTCAGCTTGACGCCGAGCGCGTCGAGGTGCAGGCGGGCGACCTCCTCGTCGAGGTGCTTCGGCAGCGTGTAGACGCCGATCGGGTACTGGTCGAGCTTGGTGTGCAGCTCCATCTGGGCGAGCACCTGGTTCGTGAAGCTGTTGCTCATCACGAAGCTCGGGTGCCCGGTCGCGTTGCCCAGATTGAGGAGCCGGCCCTCGCTGAGCACGATGATCGAGTGCCCGTCCGCGAACTGCCACTCGTGGACCTGCGGCTTGACCTCGAGCTTCTTGATCCCCGGCTCGGCGGCGAGGCCGGCCATGTCGATCTCGTTGTCGAAGTGGCCGATGTTGCCCACGATCGCCTGGTGCTTCATCCGGCGCATGTGGTCGATCGTGATGATGTCGCGGTTGCCGGTGGTGGTGATGAAGATGTCGGCGTACTCGACCGCGTCCTCGATGGTCAGCACCTCGTAGCCGTCCATCGCCGCCTGCAGCGCGCAGATCGGGTCGACCTCGGTGACGAGGACGCGCGCGCCCTGGCCGCGCAGCGACTCCGCCGAGCCCTTGCCGACGTCGCCGTAGCCGCAGACGAGTGCGACCTTGCCGCCGATGAGCACGTCGGTGGCGCGGTTGATGCCGTCGACCAGCGAGTGACGCACGCCGTACTTGTTGTCGAACTTCGACTTGGTCACCGAGTCGTTCACGTTGATCGCCGGGAACGGCAGGCGGCCCTCGCGCTCCAGCTCGTAGAGCCGGTGCACGCCGGTGGTGGTCTCCTCGGTCACGCCCTTGACGGCGGCGGCCTTGCGGGAGAAGCGGGTCGGGTCCTCCTTGAGCGAGCGGGCGAGGAGCGCCAGCACGACGCCCTCCTCTTCGCTCTCGGCGGTGGCGAGGTCCGGCACGGCCCCGTCGGCTTCGTACTTGGCGCCGTTGACCACGAGCATCGTGGCGTCGCCGCCGTCGTCGAGGATCAGGTTCGGCTGCTCATCGCCCCAGTCGAGGGCGCGCTCGGTGCACCACCAGTACTCCTCGAGGGTCTCGCCCTTCCAGGCGAACACCGGGACGCCCTGCGGCGCTTCCGGGGTGCCCTCCGGGCCGACCGCGATCGCGGCGGCGGCGTGGTCCTGAGTGGAGAAGATGTTGCACGAGGCCCAGCGGACCTCGGCGCCGAGCGCCGTGAGCGTCTCGATGAGCACCGCGGTCTGAATCGTCATGTGTAGGGACCCGGTGATGCGGGCACCCTCCAACGGGCGGGACGCGCCGTAACGCTCGCGCAGGGCCATCAGGCCGGGCATCTCGTGTTCGGCAAGGCGGATCTCGTGGCGGCCGAAGTCGGCCAGCTTGAGGTCGGCGACCTTGTAGTCGTCGGCACGCAGCGTGTTCGTCATGGCAGAAATGCTACGCGCCGCCCCTCGAAGACCTGAACAACGCCACTGCCGGGGCAGCGTGGAGCACTGAGGCGGGCGCCACGGAAAAAATTTTCCGGCAACGCGTGTTTCGGCTTGACACTGCTGAGTCTGTGGGTAATATTGCAGATACGCAGCGTCACGGAGATGCGGAGGGCCCACAGGGTCCGGAACCATCACCGAGACGCCGGGGAATACCAAACCGGGGGGAGTGCCGGGCGGTCTGGGGTGGCCGCCCGGCACATTTTTGCGCGCTGAACGCGATGCATCCTCATTTATTCGCTTGCACCCCATCCCGTGATGCGAGACGGTACGGGGGCCATGAGTGACATTGAGATTCTCCCGATCGATCCCCTCGACACCGACCTCGTCGAGGCGTGGATCGCCATGCAGAACGTCGTCATCGAGCACGACCGGCCCGGCGACGCCCCTTACAGCCCCGCTCACCAGCGGCTCCGTCTGCTCCTCCATCCGTCCGCCGTCAACGTCGAGCGCTACGCGGCCCGCGTCGACGGAGTGATCGTCGGCGCCTTCGAACTCGTCCTCTTCCTCAAGGACAACCAGCACCTGGCGAGCTTCGAGCTCGAGGTCCACCCCGACCACCGCCGCCGCGGCGTCGGCTCCCGCATGCTCGAATCCCTCGAGCAGCGCGTCGCCGAACTCGGCCGCGACACGCTCCTGTCCGGCGTCGCCGAAACCGTCGAAGACGCGCCGGAGATGGACCACGCGGGCCGCGAATTCGCCAAGGCCCGCGGCTACGCCGCCGTCGACAACGAGATCCACCGCCGCAACGACCTCTTCGCCGTGAACGACGACGACCTCGCGAAGCTCTACGCCGACGCCTGGGCCAAGGCCGCCGGGTACGAGCTCGTGCAGTGGGTCAACCACGCCCCCGAGGACATCGTCGAGGGCATCGCCGCGATGCGCGCCCGCATGTACACCGACCCGCCCATGGGCGAGGAGCTGGACATCCGACCGGCCGTCTTCGACGTCGAGCGGGTCCGCGACGAGGAGCGCGTGCGCGCCGACCGCGGCGAACTCCAACTCGCCGCCGCCGTCAGGCACGTCGAGTCCGGCGAAGTCGCCGGGATGACCGACATCCTCGTCTACCCGGGCAGCGAACTCCATGCGGGCCAGAACGACACGATCGTCGACCCGGCCCACCGCGGCAAGCGGCTCGGCACGATCCTCAAGATCGCCAACCAGCGCCTGCTGCGCGAGTACCGGCCGAGGCTCCGGTACGTGCACACCTGGAACGCCGAGGTCAACAGCCACATGATCGCCATCAACGAGGCCGTCGGCTACCGCCGCTTCTGCCGCGACATCGACGTCCAGAAGAAGCTCGCCTAGTACGCGAAGTTCCCGCGTTGCACAAGGGAAACGGCCCCGCACTCGAGTGCGGGGCCGTCATTCGCTCTGGGGGCGTTACGCGCTGGCGATGAACAGCTCGCCCTCGCCGCTCGCCGTGATCGGGCCGGCAGCGCCCGCCGAGAAGGCCGCGCGGCCGGGGGAGAGGGCGACCTCGCCCTGGTCGTCGGCGACGGTGACGCTCCCGCCCGTGCTCAGGCAGATCCGCGGGCCGTCGATGTCGATGCGGACCGGCTCGCCGGTGAGCTCGACCCGGCGCAGCGCGAAGTCCTCGATCGGGACCGGCCACGAGCGCACCGGCCCGGCGTCCTCGATGAGGGCGCGCGGCTCGTCGATCGCGTTGAAGTCCAAGACCCGCAGCAGTTCCGGCACGTCGACGCGCTTGTTCGTGAGGCCGCCGCGCAGCACGTTGTCGCTGGCGGCCATGATCTCGACGCCGAAGCCCTTGAGGTACGCGTGCAGGTTCCCCGC
Source organism: Glycomyces luteolus (assembly GCF_027622875.1). GTDB lineage: Bacteria > Actinomycetota > Actinomycetes > Mycobacteriales > Micromonosporaceae > Glycomyces > Glycomyces luteolus. The sequence continues at coordinate 257,038 of NZ_JAPZVP010000002.1, forward strand.
GGGCATGTACACGCCCTCGCCGGGCTGCAGCGTGATGTGGTTGAGCAGCAGGCTCACCAGGACGCCCGGGTCGTCGGGGTAGGAGCGGGCCAGGTTCACCAGGTCCGCCGCATCGGCGGTCCCGAGTTCGGCGGCCGCTTTCGCGGCGGCGTCGATGATGCCGCGGCACTCCTCGCGGCCGAGGCCGAGCAGGTCCGGCACGGCCCGGCGCAGCCCGGCCTTCGGGTCGCGCAGCGTGGCGACCAGCGATTCGAGCTCGGAGACGCCGAGCGCCTCGATGTCCGCGGCGGCCGCGAGCGGGTCGCGGAAGCCGCACATCGCGCGGAACTCGGTGAGCGCCACCAGGAGTTCGGGCTTGTGGTTGTCGTCGACGTAGTTGCGGTAGGCCATGTCGATGCCGATGCGCATCTCCCGCTGGTGGCCCGAGTTGGCCTGGCGCAGGTTCGGGTGCGCCTGGAGCGACAGGGGCTTCCCGGCGGCGAGCAGCTTCAGCAGGAACGGCAGCTTCGGGCCGAAGCGGTCGAGGACGCGCCGGCCGAGCATCTCGGCGGGGGCCGAGGCGATGGCGTCGTCGAGGGGCCGTCCGTCGTGGAGCGTCGATGGGGCGCTGTGGTGGGCCCCGAGCCATTCCTCGGCTTCGGGGAGGTCGGCAGGCACCTCCCGGCCTTGCAACTGGGCGATGTCGACTTGCGATCCCCACGCGTAGTTGCGGATGACACCGTAGAGCCCCTGCACCGCCGCTCCTCACTGTTCGGGTTGAAGGCCTCAACTCTAACGGTTCGGCCCGCGCGGCTCGCGGCCCCGGCCCGTCTGAGCGCGGGACGCCGAAGGCCGCGGACGACGACGCCGTCCGCGGCCTTGAAAGCATTGCCGCCCTTGCGGTTGAGCTAATCCGAACCGAGGGTGGCGTCCTTCATCTCGGAGACGGCCGGGACGCGCATCGGGTCGAGGCCGTGGGCGAGCGCCAGGTACACCGACGCGAAGTCGGGGACGGCGATCAGCGAGGCGAGCCGCTCGAGCGCGCATCCGCCCTCGGCGGGGAGCACGTCGCAGCGGATGCCGCGGCGGGAGGCCAGGTCGGCGACGGCGTCGGCGCGCCGCACGTCCGGCTTCGGGCCGGTCTCGTCGCCGTCGAGGCCGTCGTCGCGCATGAGCACGATCCGCAGTCGCGTCAGCTCGTCGTCCTCGGGGTCGGCGAAGATGTCCGTCTGGCCTTCCGCGAGCGAGCCGAACACGCCGTCGAGGAGGCCGACGCGGCCGCGCCCGACCTCGCCGAGCTCGCCGGAGACCACCGGGTAGCGGGAGTTGGCGGCGAGCATGTCGCCGAAGCGCCGGGCGGCCACGCCCGCGAGCGGGCTCGAGCCCCACACCACGGGAATCGACCCGGCCAGGTTCATGGCGAGTTCCTTCGCCGGGTTGACGTACGCGTCGGCGTCGGGGCGGCAGCGCTCGGCGTCCTCGTCGAGCCGCCTGGCGGTCTCGGCGATGTCGGCCTCCACCAGGTTCACGAGCCCGAGTTCCCTGGCGGCCATGAGGACCGGGACAGTAAGCGCCCACAGGCTGAGGCGCGCCGGGGCGCGCCGGGGCACGGCCACGAACGGGGCGCGGGCGCGCTCGGCGAGGGCCTGCAGCTCCGAGTCCGGGGCGCCGATGGCGACCAGGCGCGCGCCGCGGCGTCCGGCCGCCTCGGCGGCGGCGAGCGCCTCCGGGCTGCGTCCCGAGGCGGACACGGCGATGACGACGTCGGCCGCGCCCACCCAGCCGGGGACGCCGGCCGAGCGGTGCCCGAGGATCGGGACGGGGCAGCGGGGCCCGGCCACGGTGGCGAGGATGTCGCCGGTGCGCGCGGCGGTGCCGACGCCCGCGACGACGACCGCCCGGGGGCGGCCCTCCTCGGCGAGCGCGCCGAGTCCGGCGTCGGCGGCGAGCGCCGCCGACTCGCGGAGCTGCGGTCCGGCCGAGGCGAGCGCCCACAGCGCGCCGCCGGGCCGGATCGACTCGCTCAGGTCGCCTTCGATGCGGCGCTCGTCGGGGAGCCGATCGCCGGTGATGCCGGCGAGGCCGTCGTCCTCAAGACCCATGCTGTACTCCTCCTTGGCCGTGCGGCCTCGACGGTTCACTTCATTGCCGGGCTGTTCAAATCTACGGGTCGCAAGCGTCGCCGAGGGGACAAGCCTACGGCTCGCAGGCGTCGCCGAGGGGACAAGCCTACGGCTCGCAGGCGTCGCCCAGAGGACCTCCGGGCGGTTCGCCGGCGTTGCCGCACTGCCGAAGTGCGGCCCGCCCGCGAGGTGCCCTGCCCGGCCCGGGGCCGGGCGGTGCGGCTATTCCGGGCCGTCGAGGAGCATCACGGGGATGCCGTCCTCGACCCGGAAGACCTTGGCGCACTCCGAGCAGGTGAGCGCGTTCGCCTCGCGGTCGTACGAGAGCGGGGCGTGATGGGGCTCAGGGCAGCGCAGCAGTTCGAGGAGCACTGGCTTGGGCGCGGTGGCGGGCATGGGCTAGTTCCTTACGGTGCGGAGGATGTCGTCCCGCAGCAGCTCCATGGACGCCTGGTCGGGGCCCTCGGCGTTGAGGCGCAGCAGCGGTTCGGTGTTGGACGGGCGCAGGTTGGCCCACGAGCCGTCTTCGAGCGTGATCGTGAGGCCGTCGAGGCGGTCGGTCTCGACCCCTTGGCGGGCAGCGTACTGCGCGGCGACCTCTTCGATCTTCGCGTGAGGGTCGTCGACCTTCGAGTTGATCTCGCCGGAGGGCACGTAGCGGACGAACTCGTTCGCGAGGTCCGAGGCGCTGCGGTCGCTCTCGCCGACTGCTGCGAGGACGTGCATCGCGGCGAGCATCCCGGTGTCGGCGAACCAGAAGTCGCGGAAGTAGTAGTGCGCGGAGTGCTCGCCGCCGAAGACGGCGTTCTCATCGCCCATGACGGACTTGATATAGGAATGGCCGACGCGGGTGCGCAGCGGGCGGCCGCCGTGCTCGGCGATGATCTCGGGGACGGCCTTCGAGGTGATCAGGTTGTGGCACACCGCGGAACCGGGGTGCTTGGCGAGTTCGCGGGTGGCGATGAGCGCGGTGATCGCGGACGGGGTGACGGGCTCGCCGTCGGCGTCCACGACGAAGCAGCGGTCGGCGTCGCCGTCGAAGGCCAGGCCCAGGTCGGCGCCGACCTCCTTCACGCGGGCCTGCAGGTCGACGATGTTCGCCGGCTCCAGCGGGTTCGCCTCGTGGTTGGGGAAGGTGCCGTCGAGCTCGAAGTACATCGGCACGATCTCGAGCGGGAGCCCGGCGAGGATCTCATCTCCGAGGACGGCCGGGACGGTGTGGCCGCCCATGCCGTTGCCGGCGTCCACGACGATCTTGAGCGGGCGGATCGCGGAGAGGTCCACGAGTTCGCGCAAGTACGCGGCGTAGGAGGCGAGGAAGCCCTCGCTCGTGACCGTCCCCGGAGCGTCGGCCTCGGGTGCCGGTTCGCCGTCGAGGATCGCCTGCGCCTTGTCGCGGATGTCGGCCAGACCGGTGTCGAGGCCGATCGGGCGGGCCGCGGGCAGGCACAGCTTCAGGCCGTTGTATTCGGCGGGGTTGTGGCTGGCGGTGAACATCGCGCCGGCGACGTTGCGCTGGCCTGCGATGAAGTAGATCATGTCGGTCGAGCAGAGCCCGGCCTCGATGACGTCCGCGCCCGCGCGGGTCGCGCCGCGCGCGAAGGCCTCGGCGAAGCCGGGGCCGGAGTCGCGCATGTCGTGCCCGACCGCCCAGGTCCTCTCACCGGTGACGGCCACTGCGGCCGCGCCGATGGCCTCCATGACCTCGGGTGTGAGCTGCGAACCGACAAGTCCGCGCACGTCGTAGGCCTTCACGAAATCGCTGAGCTTAGGAGCCACTCAGATGCCGCCTTTCCGGTGTTGCGGGTCCGGTCGGGGAGCGTCTGGCAGCACCGCTAGAGGCCACCCCGTGACGAGACTAGCGCTGTAGGTCCTCGTCGCCGGACACCACCCGGAGGTGACGCCTGGCACCGATCTGGGGCGCGGCGGGGCGGAGCCCTTGGCGCTGAGACGCATCGGTCCCGTCGTATCGGCCGCCGGCCATCGGGGGCGCTTCGGGCGGCTCGAGCTCGGGCCTTTCGCCCACGGCGGCTTCCCGTACGGCGTTGGCCAGTGCGACCAGGTCGTCGTCGGTGGGCATGGGCACCGTGTAATCGCCTTGATGGCGGACCAGTTCCCAACCATGGGGCACGGTGAGGCGCCGGGCATGCGCATCACACAGGTCATAGCTGTGGGGTTCCCGCGTCGTCGAGAGCGGGCCGACCACAGCCGTCGAATCCGAGTAGATATATGTCAAAGTGGCCACCGCAGGCTGGCGGCAGCCGTTCCGGGAGCAACGCCGATCCGACCTCACACCACGAAACTACCACTCGCGGTGGCGAAGTCAGCGACGCTGAACTGTGGTCCCATGCGGAATTGTCCGGATCGCGATCGCGGGGACCGAAATCGTCGGGCGCGAACGCTATGGTTTCCCCATGCGCAGAGATCGACACGGACGGGGGATGCGGGGGCCGCTGGCGCCTCGCGCCCTGCCGCTGCGGCACACGCCCGTCGAGCAGTTCGACGCGCTGGTGATGGATTCGGTGGTCGAGATCGAGCGCCGTCTCGCGGAGTCGCTGGGCGCGAAGTTCACCGATCTGCGGCACATCGAGTTCGCCGTAGACGAAGTGCCGCCGGAATCCCAGAACTACGACGCCGACATCGTGGAGGACCGGGGGGTGCCGCTCTCGAAGCTGTACCCGGCGCAGCCGGGCACGGTCGCGGCCTCACCTCGGATTGTGCTGTACCGCAGACCGATCGAGCTGCGGGCCGAGGGCAAGGCCGAGATGGAGGGACTGGTGCGCTCGGTGCTCGCCGAGCAGCTCGCGTCCCTGCTGAACCTGCCGCCAGAGGATCTGGAGTTCTGAGCCGGGTTCGCTTCTTGTTCGAAGCATGTGGTGTCGTACCAATGGCTTAGGGTTAGATCAAGGGGTCCCCCGGCGGGACAAATCAGGAATATCCCGTTTCATGTTCGGCAGTTCGGCACTGGCCTTGATGTCGGCGCGGGGGCGGGACTTCGACGTCCCGCCCCCGCCGCTCGCTCGCAGGGATGCACTTCGCTACGCGGCGACCGGAATGCGCTCCTGCGCGACCGGCTCCTCCACGAGTTCGCCGATCGGAGCGGGCAGGCGGGCGCCGACCAGCTCCTCCAGCAGGCCCACCTGGCCGCCGATGCCGCCTCCGACCAGGACGGGTTCGACGTGGCGCTGCTCTGCCGCGAAGACGACCTCCGAAGTCAGCGCGGGATTGATCATCGGGCTCGGGAAACACACCACCACCGGCAGGCGCTCGGTGCGCCGCCGTGCCGCTTCGCGCGCCTGGCGCTTGATCTTGCGGCGCTCCCGTTCGGATAGCCCGCCCCAGATGCCGAAGCGCTCATCGTGGTCGAGTGCGTACTGCAGACAGTTCTCTTTGACCTCGCACCTCGCGCAGATGCGTTTCGCATCCCGCGTGGATCCCCCTTTTTCGGGGAAGAACGCCTCCGGATCGGTCTGCGCGCACAATGCGCGAGCCTGCCACTCCGGAACGTTACCCAACAGGTCGGCCAAGTAGTCACGGCCGTCCATATACGTCCGCCTCCTCGTTCGCGCACCGGCAGAACCGGTGCTCCCCCCTTGCAATCACTTGCGCTGCACCGGATGCGGATGGCCGGCTGGACGCGTCCCCTCCCCTGAAAACGCGTACGGCCGTGCTGCGGACGAGCCGGTCGTCCGCTGTTGCCTGTCCTACATGGTTGTGCTTCTAAAGAAGCCCGGTGCCCGCGGGGCGGCCTGTGGATGAGGCCGCACCGCCATTACTCGTCGCTATGGACGATGAGTGCTCATCGCTATTCGGTCACGGTTCGAGATCAGACGATAGCGCACAGTGAACTGTTTGATGGAAGGACCCCTCAGACTCACGCTTGTGGGGGACTTAACTTGACAGGTTTCGGAGTGGAGGATCGCTCGCGAGTTCCGTTCCATCGCACGAAGACGAGGCCGATGCCGGCCAATGTCAACCACACCGTGTCGAGCAGGAGTCGCTCCACGGCGGCGCGCGTGTCGATGAAGACCTGTCCTTCCTCAGCCAATTGCCTGGCATCGTCGAATCCGTACCGGGCTGCCGACAGTGCCAGCAGTACACCGATAACGAGGTAGGCGACATAAACGAGACGGGTAAGGCGGACTGTCACCCGTCCGGGTCGGGTGTCCGGGGCCAGGAAGGCCGCGAGCGCGGGCAGGACCACCGGGAGGATCGAGAAGAGCGTGCCCCTGGCCTCGTCCGTGAAGCCGATCCCCGCGGCGCGGCGGATCGTGTCGTCGCGCGGATCGAGACCGACCCCGAACAGCCACTGGGACAAGGCGACCGCGATGACGACGACCGCGAGGGCGAGCAGCAGGCCGGCGAGGACCGACCGTTGACGAGACCCGAGCTTCATGGCCGCAATTAGACCAGATCGGTTCGATTGGCCTGCTTGAGTTCCTCGACCAGGCCCTTGACCTCCTGGGCCCTGTCCCTGGGGCACACCAGGAGCGCGTCGGGAGTGTCGACGATGATGAGATCGTCCACGCCCACGGTGGCCACGAGCCGCCCGGCGGCCGGGACGACCACGTTCCGCTTCGACTCGGTCAGGAGCGTCTGGCCGGAGCCGCGCGGCTCGACGATCACGTTGCCCACCTTGTCGTTGGCCTTGAGCACCTGGCCGAGGGTGTTGTAGTCGCCCACGTCGTGCCACTCGAAGTCGCCGGGGACGACGCCGACCTTGCCCGCCGCGGCGGCGGGTTCCATGACGGCGTAGTCGATCGAGATCTTCTCGAGGGTCGGCCACAGCTGCGCGAACAGGGCTTCGCGGCGGTTGGAGTCCCAGGCGGCGGCGAGGGTCCGCACCGCGTCGTGGAGGGCGGGGCGGTGGCGCTGGAGCTCGGCGAGGTAGGCGTCGACGCGCCAGACGAACATGCCGGCGTTCCACAGGTAGTTCCCGGCCGAGACGTACTCGACGGCCGAGACCTGGTCGGGCTTCTCGACGAACGCGCCGAGCTGGTATCCGGGTCCGACCGGCGGGCCGAGCCGCAGGTAGCCGAAACCGGTGTCAGGGCCCGTGGGGGTGATGCCGATGGTCATGAGCAGGCCCGTCGAAGCCAGCTCCATCGCCTTCTGGACGGTCTTGGCGAAGGCCTCGCCGTCGAGCACGAGGTGGTCGGCGGCGAACGAGCCCATGATCGCGGTCGGCTCGCGCTCGGCGATGACGGCCGCGGCGAGGCTGATCGCGGCCGCGGAGTCGCGGGGCGAGGGCTCGACGAGGATGTTGTCGCCGGGGACCTCGGGCAGCTGGCGGGCCACGTCGACGGCATGGGCCGCGCCCGTGACGACGTAGACGTGGTCGGGATCGGACAGCAGCCGGGCGCGCTCGACCGTGGATTGCAGCAACGACGAATCAGTGCCCGTGAGGGGCAGCAGGAACTTGGGTCGTTGCGCGCGAGACAGGGGCCAGAGCCGAGTTCCGGAACCGCCCGCGGGGACCACCGCGTGAAGCATGCCAATAGTCTTGCATGCCGCTCCCACGTGCCCGTTCACCACCTGCGGGGGCCCTTCGGAGTGACGCGGCGGTTGCGCGGGCGTGAAAAACGCGGCAACTCCGGTGCTCCTCACTCTGCAAATTCAGAGCTCGCAGGCTTCGCCCAGAGTGTGATACCGGTTTCTATCCCGAGCGATTCCCGGGGCAGACTGGAGCCGATCGTGATCTTGAGGAGTAACGCATGTCCATCCGCTTCGACGAAGCCGCCCTCACCTGGCATCTCTCCGGGCCCGGCCTTTCCTACGTCGTCGGCCTGCAGGGCGGCCTGCCCCGCCAGCTGCACTGGGGCCCCGCGATACCGGACGAGGCCATCGCCTCGCTCGCGGTCGAGTGGCGCGAGGCGTACTCGTGGGACGACCGGCGCCACACCGGCGCCGAGCTTCTCGGCGAACTCGGGCCCCAGTTCGCGACGCCGTCCCTCCAGCTGCGGCACCCGGACGGCGCCAAGGGCTTCGCATGGAACTACGCCGACCACACTGTTGCAGAAAGCGTTGTCGACGGCGACCACCTGGCGATCCGGTTCACCGACCGGGACCTGGCGCTGACCCTGCACTACCGGCTGTGGGACACCGGTGTGCTCGACCGCTGGGCCTCGCTCGAGGCCGCTCGCCCGGTCGAATTGTCCCGCTTCGACTCCGCCGCGTGGACCCTCCCGCACTGGGGCGACTACCGGCTCTCGCACCTGAGCGGCGAATGGGCCGCCGAATGGCAGCTGCGGCGCGTCCCGCTCCCCGTGGGCGAGACCGCGATCGGCTCGCGCCGGGGCGGCACCAGCCACCAGGCCAACCCCTGGGTCGCCGTCGACGACGGCACCGCCACCGAGACCGCCGGCACCGTCTACTCCGCGAACCTCGCGTGGTCGGGCTCGTGGCGGGTCCTGCTGCGCCGGTCCGCCCAAGGGCGCGTGTCGATCACCGGCGGCGCGGGGCACGAGGGCCTGCGCTGGACCCTCCGCGAGGGCGAGACCTGGACGACCCCCGCCTACTCCGGGCTGTTCACCGCCGAAGGCTTCGGCGGGGCCTCCCGCGCCTGGCACGAGCACCTGCGGCGCCACGTCATGCCCACCCCCGAGGAGGACGCGCCGGTCCTGTTCAACTCCTGGGAGGCCGTGTTCTTCGACGTCGCCGAGGAGAAGCAGCTGCCGCTCGTGGAGCTCGCCGCGCGCATCGGCTGCGAGCAGTTCGTTGTCGACGACGGCTGGTTCGGCCAGCGCGTGAACGACAACGCCGGCCTCGGCGACTGGCAGCCCAACCCCGACAGGTTCCCGAAGGGCCTCGGGCCGCTGATCGACGCCGTGCACGCGACCGGGATGAAGTTCGGCATCTGGGTCGAACCCGAGATGGTCAACCCCGACTCGGACCTCTACCGCGCCCACCCCGACTGGGTCCTCCACCAGGTCGGGCGCGACCGCACCGAGCTGCGGCAGCAGCTCGTCCTGGACTACGGGCGCCCCGAAGTCGCCGCGTGGGCCTATGCCCGACTCGACGAACTGCTGAGCGGCAACGACATCGACTACGTCAAGTGGGACCACAACCGGCCCTGGACCGAGGTCGGCCGCCCCGACTCGGCCGATCCCGACCGGGCCTGGTTCGAGCACGTCGCAGCCGTGTACGACATCAAGAAGCGCCTGCGCGCCAAGCACCCGAACGTGCGCATCGAGGGCTGCGCGGGCGGCGGCGGCCGCGTCGACCCGGGGATGCTGCGCTACGTCGACCAGGTGTGGACCTCGGACAACACCGACGCGGGCGACCGCGTCACCATCCAGTACGGCTTCGGCCAGGCCTATCCGGCGCGCGCCATGGACACCTGGATCACCGACGAGCCCAGCGGGTTCAACCAGCGCACCACTTCGCTGCGGTTCCGCTTCCACGTCGCCAGCGCGGGCGTGCTCGCGGTGGGCGGCAACCTGACCGAGTGGTCGGAGGCCGAGCTGGAGGAGGCCGCCGAGCATGTGGCGCACTACAAGCGGCTGCGGCCGGTCGTGCAGCACGGCGTGCAGTACCGGCTCGGCGACCCGGAAGCGTCGCCGCTCACGGGGGTGCAGTACGTGCGCGGCGACCAGATCGCGGTGCTGGCGTTCAAGACGCCCTGGCACTGCAACCGGCCCGTGGCGCCGCTGCGGCCTGAGGGGATCGCGGCGGACTCGCGCTGGTTGGACGAGGACACAGGTGAAGTCCACTGGGGAGCGACACTGAACGTGCTCGGCCTGCCACTGCGTTGGGCGAACGCCGACTGGGACTCGGCCATTCTGCGACTGCGCAGAGTCGGGTAGCGGCTTCTCGGGGTAATTGCTATTTGGACGCACACGTTATGTGATTGTCCTGGTCCGAACGGTTGAAGTGAGCAGTATCTCGGGAATGGGCGAGCTGTGCACCCGCTGCCGATTTGCACCATTGCTTTAGAATCCACGCTGTTCCGCCCGAACAAACCGATCGATCGACATCAATAGGAGTTACCCCGTGGCTTACCAGCCCGCCCCGGCCCCCATGCAGCAGCAGTCCGCCCCCGTCAAGCAGGGCAACGGCTTCGGCGTCACCGCGCTCGTGCTCGGCATCGTCGCGATCGCCGGCTTCTGGATCCCGATCCTCAACATTGGCAGCATCATCATCGGCGTCATCGCGCTGATCTTCGCCATCATCGCCCTCGCCAAGGCCGGCTCGCGCGGCGGCAAGGGCAAGGGCACCGGCGGCACCGGCCTGGTCCTCGCCGTGCTCGCGATCGCCGGCTCGATCGTCTGGAACATCGTCATCGTCGACATGCTCAAGGACGGGGCCGACACGATCAAGGAAGAATCGATCAAGGAGTGCGTCGAGACCGGCGAAGGCCTCCTGACCGAGGCGGACTGCGAGGCCGAGTGGGACCGCCTCCAAGGCGAGCTCACCGAGTAGACCTTGAAACAGTAAGGGCCGCAGCGCAATCACGCTGCGGCCCTTACTCGTCGTCTCAGAACAGCCGCGGCTGGCTCTCGTCGATCGCGCCGCGCAGATCGTCGTAGTCGAGGACGACGCAGCGGATGCCGCGGTCCTCGGCCAGGACCCGGGCCTGGGGCTTGATGGCCTGGGCGGCGAAGACGCCGTCGACCGGGGCGAGGAGCGGGTCGCGGTTGAGCAGCTCCAGGTACCGGGTCAACTGCTCGACGCCGTCGATCTCCCCGCGCCGCTTGATCTCGACCGCGACATGCTTCCCGTCGGAGTCGCGGCACATGAGGTCCACCGGCCCGATCGCGGTCGGGTACTCGCGGCGCACGAGCGACCAGCCCTTCCCGAGCGGCGCGGTGTCGGCGGCGAGCAGCTCCTGGAGGTGCGCCTCGACGCCGTCCTTCTGCAGCCCCGGGTCGACGCCCAGCTCATGGCTCGAGTCGTGGAAGACCTCTTCGATCGTGATCTTCAACTGGTCCCCGGTCTTCTTCGAGGTCACGGTCCACTCAGTGGCCCCCTCGACGACCGTGCACGGCGGCGTCATCCAGTTGAGCGGCTTATACGACCCCCCGTCGGCGTGCACCAGCACGCTCCCGTCCGCCTTCCATATTAGCAAACGGGTAGCCATGGGCAAATGGGCGGAAAGCCGACCTGTGTAATCAACCTGGCACCTTGCCACCAACAAACGCATGCAGAAGACCCTACCGGCCGTGCTGCGGCACAGACCGCGCCACGCATCCGTCTGTGCGGCGTGACAGGTCCAGGGTCGCGAACGAGTGTCACACCTGTCTCATAGCCTTACTCCTATGAAGAGAGTGAACCCCTCGACCCCTCGCCAACTTCCCGATGAAAGCCTGCTTGAGCTGCCCAAATCCTGGCAGCAGCACACCTTCGACCGGCCCGGCCGTGGAGCGCCTCGGCCGGTCGAGATCAAGCAAGACGCCCCGGCCGAACTCAACAAACGATTCACACAGAGTGCCCGGTATCTCGAGTACGCGTTCCGTGCGCTCCCTGACCCCTCCCTCGAAGCGCCCATTCGCGCTGGTATCGCTGGAGAACCGGACCCACACGGAGCCGCGCTGGCAGTGAAATTGCTAGATTGGGTGGATGCTTCTAGCGATAACCGGGAGCTTGCCCGGGATGCCTGGATTGCACAGTACGGAATCGGCTTCGCAGTTAAAGCTGCAGTAGAAGCGTTGAGTACCAGCGTTACCTGGCTGCATCCTCAAATCGTCTCTCGGCAGCAGGTCCGAATCGGGCCGATGCGTATCGAGCGCCTGGCAGGGACGCGGGGGGTCGCCAGCTGGATCAGCCCAATCCGGTCGTTGCTCGCTGCGCTTGACTCCTCGGCGTATGCCGAGGCGGTTGCCTCGATCGGTGGTATGCGATCGGATGATGCGAAACGATTCGTCAGCGCCATGCTGTTTCCTGACCAGGAACCTTGGGTCGAGGAAGCTTGTCTGCTCCATGGGTCGAAAGGCCCGTTGAACGTCGGCAAGGATGCCCTGTGGTCCTTCGTGTCGAGGCGGGAACACCTCGAAGTCAGTGGTGCTTCGATGATCGATGCCTATCAGTGCGAAGTGGGAACGGTAGCCCGCCTCGTAGATGCGCTGGGTGTCGAGGCGTTTCCGGTCCTGGTGAAGTCCCTGAATAGCCGGTCGGTCAAGCGTCCCGAGGTAGCACGGGCGATGGTCGACGCCCTCGGCATGCTGCCTTCTGACCCGGCGATCGAATACCTTCTCGAACGCAGTGGCGAAGCGCGGCCGATGGCTGCAGCGCGTGCAGCGGCGAAGCGCTTCCCGGTCCGGACACTGCGGGCGATCGCCTCGGTGTCGGGGGCATCTACCGGCCCTGCCAAGTCCAGGCTCGCTGGAATCTCGCAGTCGAATGCATTGATACAGAAGGCGGTCGCGATGCTCGACGAAGCCGATCGAAAGGAGATCGAGCAGCTCCAGGCAATGTCTGCGGGGGTTCCGGTGGCTGGCAAAGCCACACTGCCAGCGTGCTTCACATCGCCGCCGTGGGCGGCTTACGTGAACCAAGCAGCACCGACTCCGCTCGCTGGACTTTCTGCACCCCCGCTGAATGAACTGCGCTGGAACGAAGGCGAACAGGAGGCCTTCCAGGTCCTCCCAGACGACGAGAACTACCTCGCCCACCAGGGGTTCTGGGAACGTTCGATGCCGGACGGTCCGCGAACCGATCACTTGTGGTTCCCTGAGCTCCTCGCTTACGCCCCCGAGGAGCTGGTCGGATCGGCTCTCGACCAATGGGATGGTCAGGCCCGCTCGGCCTCGGTTTCCACGGTGAAGGCGATTCTTGCCCGGCACTCGGGAGCCGCGATCGACCGTGTCATGCAGAACGTCCGGTCGAAGAAGGACTTCCGTCCGGCAATGCTTCCCATCGTGAACATCGAGGCGGCCAGGACTGCAGCCGACTGCATGACGCGGTCGCAAAGCGACCGCGCCGTCGCATTGGCCTGGCTCGACCGGCATCCCGACGCTGCGGCGGCGCTACTCATCCCGGACGCGCTCGGTGCAGACGCGAAGTTGCGAGGACCTGCTGTCAGAGCGCTGCGGTACCTGGCCCAGCCAAGCCGGGAAGTCCTGGACACCCAGGCGAAGCAGCACGGCGAGCCTGCTGCGGAGGCGGTTCGCGCGCTTATCGAGCCTGATCCGTTCGACCCGAAACTCGACAGCCTTCCGCGTATCGGCACATGGGCTGATCCGCACTCGCTGCCGCAGGTACTGCTCGCGGGCGGTGCTACCGCGTTGCCTGCGGATGCTGTCAAGACGCTGATGCTCGCGCTGGCGATCGATGGACTCGAGGGGCCTTATGGGGGTGTCGACGTGCTCGTTATCGAATGCGATGCGGCTTCACTCACCGCGTTCTCGTGGGCCTTGTACGAGCTGTGGACGGCCGCGGGCTGCCCCTCCAAGGACGTATGGGCCATGACGCAGTTGGCGAGGTTCGCCGATGAGCACACGGTGCGACGCCTCGCCACGCTGATCCGCGACTGGCCCGGACAGGGGCAGAGCGCCAAAGCCGTCAGAGGCGTCGAGGTTCTCGGCGCCACGGGGACCGAGGCTGCGCTCTGGGCGGTGCGGGGGATCGCGGAGGAGACGAAGTTCAAGGCGCTCAAGAAAGCGGCCGCCGATCAGATCGACGCGATCGCGCAGCGGCTCGGCCTCGATCGCGAACAGCTCGCCGACCGTCTCGTCCCAGACTTCGGCCTGGATGCGGATACACCGCCCATCCTCGATTACGGTCCCCGCTCCTTTACCGTCAAGTTCGACGAGCAGCTGCGGCCCTACGTGGTCGAGGACTCGGGGAAACGTCGCGCCAACCTGCCGAAGCCCGGTGCGAAGGACGACCTCGAGCTTGCCCAGCCGGCATATGAGCGATTCACAGCGATGCGCAAGGACCTCAAGAAGGTCGCGGTAGAGCAGGTGCGGCGCCTCGAATCCGCGATGGTCAACGGCCGCACCTGGACCGGCGATGAGTTCCAGACCTACATGGTCGACCATCCGCTGCTGAGGCACCTCACGAGTCGCCTGGTCTGGCGGGCCGACTCTGCTTCAGGACGGACCTCGTTCCGTCTCGCAGAGGACCGCACTTTTGCTGATCTCGAAGACGAGCCGATGGTCCTGATTGAAGATGCCGTCGTCCAACTCGCACACCCGGCCACCTTGGGCGATGAGGTCGAGCAGTGGGCCGCGGTCCTAGCCGACTACGAGATCCTCCAACCGTTCGATCAGCTCGCGCGTCCTGTGCTTGTACTGACCGAGGAAGAGCGGCTGTCCGGGCGGCTGAGTCGATTCGAGGGCCGGGAAGTGGACGGCGGCCCTCTGATGGGACTTCTCAAACGTGGCTGGCAGTACGGGGACCCCGACCCCAGCGGAAGCCGACGGAGCGTCTACTTCGAGTTCCCCGAGGGCGGCTTCATCGCGATGGAGACCGAGCCGTCGTTCTACCCGTCCTACCGCCCGGACGAGAACCTCACGCTGGATCACGTCGAACTGGCGTTGTCTGATCCGAACCAAGCGGTCGACCTTGTGTTGCTCTCGGAAGCGCTCGCCGCAATCGCCAAGATCGCTCGAACCCCACAGACGTAACGCAAGCGACCTGAGAGATTCTGGAGCCTTCTGCTGATGGATGTTCGACCTGACGATGCGGTGCTCGGCCGGCTGACTCCGAGCGCTCGCAGGTTCGTCTGCTCGCACGGTGTGCGGACGAAGCCCCGGCGACTGGACCAATATCGGGAGGCCTGGCTCGGTCACGGTATTCCGGCCGAAGCGGTCGATCGGGCCGTCGAATTCCAGAGTCTCTGGGGCGGCCTCGTTCTGCCACCAGGTCCGTTCTACGACGGCGGACCCAAGTACTTCGACGTCGGCGGCTTTGAGTGCTCTGAGTCCGGCGAGTGGCTGTTCGAGGTCGGGCCTTCGAGGACCGCGGTGCCATATGGGTACATGATCGGTCCCGACGGGGCGTTCGGGATTGCCGCTTCTCAGTGGGTGCCGCTGCACCGAACGATCGAGGGCTGGATCGAATCGCTCTCCTGGGCGCATGACGCTTTCACGTACACCGAACAGGTCACCCGCTATACCAACGCCCGTGTGGAGACCGATCTCGAACCTGTCGAGGTGGTCGGGGGCATCACCGACCGCTGGTGGCGGGGGGACGGCGTGCTTGTCGCCTGCTGCTCGGGTGAGGCCGAGGCGTTTGACGCCCCGCAATCGCGTGTGGCGCTGCGGTTCACGGGTCGCCTCGATTGGCTTGCGGACCGCGGTGTGCGGTGAGCCGCAACGCCCCGGCACTCCGCCTTGCAACGCTGAAGGCCGCTCAGTCGAAGGGCGTCCCGTACGGGCCCGTGTGCTTCACCTCTGAGGTGTCGGCGTGCATATTTAGGTGCGTGGGGAAGCACCTGCCGATAGGGTCTTCATGTTCAGCGGGAGAAGCCTTCTTGCGGGTCCAATCGTTTTGAAGGTGGTCGTGGTGTCGGACAAGTGGAAACAGGTCGGCGGCGATGAAGCGCAATGGCTGGCCGAGCGTGACCCTGGGGCGATTACCGGGTTCGATCTCGACAGGTCTGGGCCTGAAGGGCTTTGGATCTTGAACGCGATGTATGAGACCTCGCCTTCGCGCATCATCTCAGGCCGGAATGTCGGCCGCGGTCCCGTCGGCCTTCCAAATGATCAGCCGGGTCGCCATGGGCAGATGGGCTGCGAGCTGCCCCGTGTGATCGACCTGGCACCGTGCCACCAGCAAACGCATGCCCAGCACCCTACCCGTGAGGATTCGACGCGCGGGAATGACGGGGTTGGACCGATGGGCTGCTGGTTTGCTACCGCTCAGGGGGCCGCTCACCGGAGTACGGCCTCTAGGACGTCGTGGCCCAGTGCTGTCAGGTCGGGGAGGTTGAGGGTGTAGCGGACGTAGCGGCCGTGTCGCTGGGCGGTGAGGAGGCCTGCGCGGCGCAGGTGGGCGAGGTGCCGGGAGACTTCGGGGGGCGAGAGTTCCCAGGCGTGGGCGAGTTCGCCGGTGGTGTGTGGGCCCCGGGCGAGGGTGCGGAGCAGGCGCAGGCGTACCGGATGGGCGAGCGCCTCTAGTCGGAGCGTGACGGTTTCCAGCGATACCGGCTCCGACGGATTCGGCTCGGCCACGGGGTACTGCACCACCGGTTGCCACCCGGGCGCGGTGATCACGACCAGGTGCGGGCGGCCGAAGACGCTGGGGAGGAAGGTGACTCCGGTGCCGTTGGCGGTGATCGCCTTGTCCTGCAGCTTGTCGACGATGATGCGGTCGCCTCCCGGTGACAGGGAGACGGCACTGGAGACCGATGCGAGCGCCGCCCCGATTCCCTGGCGTTGGAGCAGGTGGTGCTTCAGGCGGAGATCGGTGGCGAGTGGTACCGCCGCGTTCGCCCACGCGTCGTCGAAGAAGGCCTCGGCGCACTGTTCGAGGGTCTGCCGGACCCGCGCCCTCACGGCCGCGGGGTCCGCGAGCAGCCGTTCCGCGAACGCTTCCTGGAGCGCGCCGCGGGCCTGGGCGAGGTCGAGGGCGCGGTCTCGCGCGTCGGCATCGGTGAGCGGTGACGGCGCGCCGAAGTGGACCCGGTTGTTGCCGCACGTGGTGGTGAGTGCGGCGCTCACATAGGTTTCGTCCTCGATGCGGTCGACATCGTCCAGCTCCTCGGCGAGGGTGAGTCGAGGACGGGAGGGGACCAGGAATCCGGCTCGTGAAGAGCGCCAGAGGAACTCCGCCTCCCGCAGCCGCTCGGCCAGCTCCGGCCGCAGTCCTGCCCAGACGTCCCCGGCCCATGCGGCGAGCTGCGGGTGATGCGCGGGTTCGGCCAGGACGTGCAGCATCGCGGTCAGCTCGGCCAGCGGAGAGGCGGCGAACCGCAGCCGCTCGGACGGCACACTGCTGATGTCGATCCTCAACGTCATCCGCTCATCTTCACCGACCGGGCGGGCGGCGACCGCGTCGGTTGACGAAGTCCGTCAACCGACGCCGACTGCGCGGGGGCCGACCACACCGTTGACGCCATGGCAACCACCACCAAGATCCGGCCGCGCACCCTCATCCGCGCCTCCGGAGGTCCCCGCTATGCCGCGGCTCTGGCCGTGGACGCGCTCGGCACCGGTTTGCTCCGACCGTTCCTGCTGCTCTACGGGGTGACGGTGCTGCAGCTTTCCGCGCCGGTCACCGGCATCGCGATGACCGCAGGGGTCGTCCTGGGCCTGGCGTGCATGCCCGCGGTGGGCCGATGGCTGGACCGCGGCGCGCGAAGCACGGTCGTGGCCGCATCGATGCTGGTGCGGGTGCTGGGTGTGGCGCTGCTCCTGGCCGCCCCTTTGGGAAACGCCTGGATGTTCGCGGCGGCAGCACTGTTCCTCGGTATCGGCAACCAGGCCTGGCCTGCCGCCCACGCGGCGCTCGTCGCCACCGTCGCACATGGCCGCGAACGCGACGCCGCTCTCGCGGGAGGCCGCGCACTGCGCAACGCCGGCCTGGGCGCGGGCGCCCTCCTCGCCGCAGCATGCCTGGCGGGCGGCGCCACCGCATTGCAGGCGCTGGCAGCCGCCACCGGTCTCGCCTATCTCGCCGCGGCGGCCCTGGCGTGGTCGGTCCGCCTGCGCGCCGAGCCGGCCGACAACTCCACAAGCGACGATGTCGGCGGCCCCGCGCCGCGGATGCGAACCCTGCTGGCCGCCAACGTCGTCTATGTCTTCTGCCTCAACATCCCCGAAATCGCGCTCCCGCTGATCCTAGTGACCCAGTTGCATGCGTCTCCGATGTGGACGTCGGCCGTCTTCGTGGCCAACACCGTGCTGGTGGTCACTCTCCAAGTGCCGGTCACCGTGCTGTTGTCCCGCTTCTCCCGCCGGGCGGTGCTGGCCTTCGCCGGCGTCGTGATCGCCGCGTCCTACCTCGGATTCCTGGCGGCGAGCGCACTGGGACACGGCTGGGCCGCCCCGGCCGTCGCCATCGTGTCCGTGGTCTGCACCCTCGGCGAGATCGTCTACGCCGGCAGCGCCACCGCGCTGGTCGCCGCCCTCGCCCCGGCCCCGGTCCTCGGACGTGCCCTCGCCCGCTTCCAGCTCTCGACCGGCTTCGGCCTCGCCGTTTCCCCGGCGGTCATCACCGGTCTCGCCGCCCTGGGCCCGACTTCGCTCTGGGGCGGTCTCGCCGCCGCGACGCTGCTCTCCGCAGGTGCCGTGGCCACCGACAAGGACCGGGGAACGCGGTTCAGTGGGCGAGATGGAGATTGAATCCGGTGGTGCCGGGGGTTTCGCGGTCGGGGCGGAGTTCGGAGCCGTCCGGGTGGGTGAGGGCGGTGTAGTCGCCTCCGGTCTCCGAGCGGTAGGGGATCGGGTCGGTGGTGAAGGCGGTGGTGAGGCGCATGCGGAAGCGATCGGTGATCTGGCCGTAGTGGTCGTCGCTGAGGTGGACGGCGCTGTGTTCGACGAAGGGCGGCAGCACGTCGAAGCCGGTGAAGTGGAGGAGGCCGTGGTTGAGCGGGAAGAGCAGGTCCTCGATGGGGCCGTTGACGCCTCGTGGCGTGTAGTGGCCGGCGCGGCCGCCGGTGAGGGTGGCGAGCATGGCGCGCTTGCCGGCGAGGGGGCCGTCGCCGTAGCGGGGGAGTGCTGCGCCGTAGGCGAAGTTGTAGGTGAAGACGCGGTCGATCCATCCTTTGAGGATCGCGGGCACGGTGAACCACCAGAGCGGGAAGAGCAGGAGGACGAGGTCGGCGTCGAGCAGCTTCTGCTGCTCGGCGCGGATGTCGGGGGAGAGGCGGCCGGTCTCGAAGGCGGTGCCGGAGGCGTGCATGAAGTCCGGGCCGGTGATGCCGTCGAAGTCGGTGAAGTCGGCGGCCGACTGCCATTTCATGGCGTAGAGGTCGGAGACGACGACGTCGTGGCCCTCGGTGCGGAGGGTGCTCACAGCGAGGTCCTTCAGCGCGGCGGTCAGCGAGTTCGCGTCGGGGTGCGCGTAGACGATCAGTGCTTTCATGCCGCCAAGCCTGACCGGGATCGGCCGGGTCCACCAGAGTCCGCTTGACCCCCGGACGGTTGTTCCCGGGTCCGGCAGACCGAGGATTGAGAGAACCACAGGGCCGCAAGAGGATGCGGAATTGTGACCGGCTCCACCCATTGAACGGGTTCTATTCCACCCAATAGACTCATTGGCATGCAACCCTCGCCCCGAGCAGTCGCCGTGGGGGTCGACCTCGGGTCCTCGACCACGACCGTGTCGACCCGTCGCATCGATCATCGGACCGAGGCCGGGGAGGCGCCGCCGGGAGCGGCCCGCTCCGGGACCGCGTCCGATGACGCGGCCCCGCCCGCCCTTCCCGTCGGCGAAACCGCGCTCGTCGTGCTCGCCGTGCCCGCCACCTGGACCTCGACCCGCCGCCGGGCGCACGCCGAGGCGGCCGCGAACGCCGGGTTCGAACCGTCCATTCTCGTCTCCGAGCCCGAGGCGGCCGCCCGGCAGTACGCCGAAGTCCAAGGGGGCGAAGCGGAGTCGCAGGCGCCGCTGGTGGTCTGCAACATCGGCGCGGGCTCGTGCCACATCGGCGTCGTGAGCCGCGAGAGCGACCACTACACGGTCCAGGCCGCCAAGAGCGCCGACGACATCGGCGGGCGCGAGTTCGACCGGCTCCTGCTCGAGCACTTGGCGGCCCGCCATCGCCAGGCCGAGCCCGAGTTCTGGGCTCGCGCAGGGGACCCCGCCGAAACGGTGCTGCGCGCCGGGGTGCTCGACGAGGTCAGGCGCGCCCGCGAGTACCTGACCGACCATCCTTCAGTGGCCGTCTCCCTGCCGGGCCTCGCCCGCGACCTGCGCCTGACCCGGGAGGACGCCGACCAGTGCCTCACCCCGGCGATCCTGCGGACCGTCGGCCTCGTCGAGGAGGCGATGCGGGACGCGGCGATCGAGGCCGACCAGATCGCGGGCGTGCTGCTGGTCGGCGGGGTGAGCCGGATGCCGTTGGTGGCCGCGGTCCTCGGCCATCATCTCGGCGTCGATCCGGTGCGCACCGACCTGCCGGACCTGGTGATCGCCGAGGGCGCGGCGCTCGCCGGACTCGCCCGGATACGAAGCGACAGCGGCGAACCGGCTGAGGCTCCCGCGGGATTCGCCCGGCTGCGCACGAGCCCGGACGTGCTGGCGACGATCATGGTGGTCGTCTTCGCGGTCGCCTCGTTCGCCGGCGTCGTGCTCCTCAACCGCGGCGGACCCGACGCCGACGAGATCGACAGCGGCCTCGAGCCGACGTCGGAGGTCGTCGGCGAGACGACTATCGGCGAGGCCGAGCCCGGGCCCGAGCTCACCCCGTCGGACGCCGGCGGCTCGACCGAGCCTTCCGCGACCGAGCCGGCAGAGTCCGCAGAGGAGGTCATGGCGTCGCCGAGCGGAACCTCGCCCTCGCCTTCGGACTCCACGCCGGTCTCGAGCGCGACGCCGCTCGCTCCGCCCGCCTCCGACCAGGCGGCGACCACCGCCAAAGTGCCCGATGTGGTTGGTGCGACGGTGGCCGACGCGAGGCGGATGCTCGCCGAGGCCGGTTTCACCAACGTTGCGGCCCAAGGCGACCGCCGCGACACCGAGAGCCCTTCATACGACGACTGCGAGGTCACCGCCCAGACGCCCAGCGGCGGGTCGCGGGCCGAGCAGGATGCGGCGGTCGCCCTGCAGTACGTCTACGTCGGGACCGACTCCTGCTGAACGGCGGAGCGGCCCCCTCCCGACCGGGAGAGGGCCGCTCCGCTTGCGCCGCTTAGGAGCGGACGAACTTCAGGAGCGCTTCGTTCACCTGCTCAGCGTGGGTCCACAGGAGACCGTGCGGTGCACCCGCGATCTCGACGTACTCGGCCTCGGGGAACGCCTTGTGGAAGCGGCGGCCCGTGGCGTCGATGGGGAGGATGTTGTCCTTGTCCCCGTGGAGGATCAGGGAGGGCTTGCCCGCGGCTCGGACGGCCGCGACGTCCTCGCGGAAGTCCTCGATCCAGGCGGGAACGACCGCGTAGGCGGCCACGGGCGCCGAGGTCGTGGCGGTGTTCCAGTTGGCGGTGACGACCTCCTGGCTGATGCGGCCGCCCAGGTTCTCGTCGAGGTTGTAGAAGTCGTTGTAGAACTGGGTGAACCACGCGTACCGGTCGGCCTTGGCGGTGGCGGCGATGCCGTCGAAGACCTCCTGCGGGACGCCCTCCGGGTTGTCCTCGCGCTGGACCAGGAACGGCTCGAGCGAGGCGAGGAAGGCGAGCTTGGCGACGCGGTCGTGGCCGTGGTTCTTGACGTAGCGGGCGAGTTCGCCGGTGCCCATCGAGAAGCCGACGAGGATGACGTCGCGCAGGTCGAGGGTCTCGAGGACCTGGTTCAAGTCCGCCGCGAAGGTGTCGTAGTCGTACCCGGCGCCGACCTTGCTCGACTGGCCGAAGCCGCGGCGGTCGTAGGTGATGACGCGGTACCCGGCGTCGAGGAGTTCGCGGGTCTGCCGCTCCCAGCTGTGGCCGTTGAGCGGGTAGCCGTGGATGAGGACGACCGGCTGCCCGCTGCCCTGGTCCTCGTAGTAGAGCTCGACGGGGGTGCTGTTCTCGGTTCCGACGGTGATGGTGCCCATGGCTCCGGTCCTTTCATGATGGAGAACGATCGTTCTCCGCTGATGTAGACTACGATAGAGAACGATCGTTCTCATCGCAAGGGGTTCTCTTATGATCGACGACACAGCTGCTCGCGCGAAAGTCGTGGAAGCCGCTGACCAGCTCTTCTACGCGCACGGCGTGCAGGCCGTGGGCATGGACGCGGTGCGCACCGCGGCCGGCGTCTCGCTCAAGCGCATCTACGCCCTGTTCCCCTCGAAGGACGCGCTCGTCGCGGCCGTGCTCGAGCGCCGCCGCGCCCAGTGGAACGCCGGGATCGCGGCCAGGGCCGCGGACGCCGCCACCGCGCGCGAGAAGATCCTGGCCGTCTTCGACTTCCTCGACGGCTGGTTCCGCGAGCCGGACTTCAACGGCTGCGCGTTCATCAACGCCTACGGCGAACTCCACGACGGCAACCCCGACGTGACCCGCACCGTCCGCGAGCAGAAGGCCGCGTTCCAGCGGTACGTCGCCGACCTCGTGCGCGACGCCGGAGCGCCCGACCCGCTCGCCGCCCAGATCGCGATCCTCGCCGAAGGCGCCCAGACGACCGCCGCGATCGCGGGCACCCCCGAGGCCGCCGCCCAGGCCCGCGCCGCCGCCGAAGTGCTGCTCGACGCCGCTATGACCTGAGCGCCTGGCCCGTCGCAGAGACGCTGTCGTACTCGGTTCCTATGCTCTTGAGCGTGAATGGAACTGATCCCTCAATCCCGGCTCCCGTCAACGAGGGCCACGTGGACTTCCCCGACGAGTGGCGAGCGCACCTCCTCGACCGGCGCGGGCACGGCACGCCCCGCGCCGTCAAGGTCGACCCCGATGCGCCCCAACGGCTGAAGGCGCTCTTCACCGAGCACGCCGAGCTGCTCGCACACCTCCTCGAGATCATGGACGACCCCGCCTACCCGGACCCGATCCGGGCCGGCATCGCGGGCGAGCCCGACCCGCTCGGCGCCGCCCTCGCCCTCGCCCTCATCGGGAAAGTGGCCCCCGGTCCGTACCTCGACATCGAGGACATCGGCCGGGACGCCTTGATCGGCATGCACGGACTCGCCTTCGCGTGCCGGGCGGCGGTCGAGATGACCGGCTACGAAGTGCACTACTGGGGCCGCGGCTACCGGCAAGGCCGCGCGACCGTCTCCGTACCGGACGTGCACCGGGTCGCGCTCCTCAACGAGCACCTGCGCCGGTTCGGCCCGCTGCGCTCCCTCCTTGCGGCCCTTCCCGAAGCGGAGTACTTGGAGATCCGCGACGCGGTCGAGCCGCACCGCACCACCGACGCCAGGAAGTTCGCCGCCGCACTGCTCATGCCCGACCAGGTGGACTGGGTCCGTGAAGCACTCGACCTCCACCACGGATCGCGCTACGGGGAATACGGCTACGACCTGGTCTGGGCGATCGCCTCGAACGCCGCCGACGCCGCCCGGGCGGGCGCCCGGGTGCTCGGCATTCACGCCAATGTGGACGAACGCTTCGCCCTGCTCCTCGACGCGCTCGGCGCCGACGCGTTCCCAGTGCTGGTGAACACGATCGAGGGCGAGCCGCGCCCGAGCGTCGAGTTGCGCGAACGCCTCTTCGACACCATCGGCCGCCTGCCCTCCGAAGCCGCCATCGCGTACCTCCTCGGCGACCTCACGAACCCGCCCGCGCTCGCCGCGGCCGAGCAGGCCGCCCGCCGGTTCCCGGTCCGCACCCTCCGCACGATCGCCGCCGTCGCACCGAACACCCACCCCGCCACCAAGGTCCGCCTCGGCGGATTCGCCCGCGCGAACGGCCTCCTCGACTTGGCCGACGCCTTGAACGAGACCGAACGCGAGCGCATCACCTCGCTGGTGGAGCGGCGACATGCCGTCGCCGAGACGGTCCCCCAGGCCTTCGTCACGCCCCCTTGGACTCCGTACGCCAAACCCGCCTCCAAGCGGCAGGCATTGGAGCTCGCACCTCCGGGAACCGACGACCTTCGCTGGACTCCGGGAGAACAGGACGAGTGGCGCGAGATCGACGCCGGCTCGGCCGCCTACTGGGCGGACGCGTCCCGCTGGCGTCGGAGCACCGTCGACGACCCGAAGGACTGGGCCTTCAACGGCTTCATCGCCTTCGCACCCGAAGAGCACGCCCGCCCCGCATTCGCGAAATGGGACGGCACCTCGGCATCCCTCAACACGACGGCACTCAAGGCGATCGTCGCCCGCTACGGCGACGAGGCCACCGCGCACACGATGGCGCTGCTCAAGCGCAAGTCCTCGTTCCGCGAGGCCCTGATGCCGTTCGTGAACCTCGCCGCCGCGCGCATCGCGGCGGGCTGGCTCTCCCGCTCCCGCAACGAACGCGCCACCGCCAGGGCCTGGATCGACCGGCACGCCGCCGACGCCGCCGCGCTCCTCATCCCGGACGCCGTCGGCAAGGACGCCAAGCTCCGCAAGGCCGCCGCCGACGCGCTCCGGTACCTCGACAGATCCATTGTGGATGGATCAGCCGCATCCTACGGCGACGAAGCGGCCGCGGCGGTCGCAGCGCTCCTGGACGCCGACCCGTTCGACCCGCAGCTCCCGCGCATCCCCAAGCCGGGCAAATGGGCGGACCCCGACATGCTCCCGCAGGTCCTCCTCGCCGACGGTTCGGCGGCCCTCCCGGACGCGGCACTCCGCACGCTCATGACCGCGCTGGCGATGGACGACCCCGAGCGGCCGTACGCGGGCGTCGACGTGCTCGCAGCCGAGTGCGATCCGGTGTCGCTCACGGCGTTCTCGTGGGGCCTGTTCGAGCTGTGGCTCTCGTCCGGTTCGCCCTCGAAGGACGCGTGGGCGATGGACCAGCTGCGGCGGTTCGCCGGCGACGACGCGGTGCGCCGTCTGACCGCGCGCATCCGCGAGTGGCCGGGCCAGGGCCAGAACCGCAAGGCGATCCGGGGCCTGGAGATCCTGGGCGCGGTCGGCTCAGAGGCCGCGCTGCGCTCGGTCCACGGCCTCGCCCAGAAGGCGAAGTTCAAGGCGCTCAAGCAGACCGCGACCGAACAGATCGAGGTGATCGCCGAGCGGTTGGAGCTCACCCTCGACCAGCTGGAGGACCGGCTCGTGCCGGACTTCGGGCTGGCCGACGAGTCGCTGGTGCTCGACTACGGACCGCGCTCCTTCACGATCAAGTTCGACGAGGCGCTGAAGCCGTACGTGATCGACGAGAAGGGCAAGCGCCGGGCGAGTGCTCCGAAGCCCAACGCCAAGGACGACCCGGAGCTCGCGCAGCCCGCGCACGAGCGGTTCGCGGCGCTTCGTCGCGAGCTCAAGACCACGGCCGCCGAGCAGGTCAAGCGCCTCGAAGGGGCGATGGGGACCCGCACCTGGACTCGCGCCGAGTTCCAGGAGTACCTGGTCGACCACCCGCTGATGTGGCACCTCTCGAGCCGCCTCGTCTGGCAGGCCGGGGACGTCGCGTTCCGGCTCGCCGAGGACCGGACCCTCGCCGACGTCGAGGACGAGCCGTTCGAACTGCCCGAGGACGCAACGGTGCGCTTGGCGCACCCGCTCACGTTGGGCGACGAGGTCGAGGCGTGGGCCTCGGTGCTCGCCGACTACGAGATCCTGCAGCCGTTCGATCAGCTCGCCCGCCCGGTGTTCGAACTGTCCGAAGAGGATCGAAAGAGCGGCCGCGTGTCGCGGTTCGAAGGTGCGACGACCGGCGGAGGCCCGCTCATCGGGCTGCTCAGCCGCGGCTGGAAGTTCGGCGGGCCGATGGCCCGCGGCGGCGGCTACGGCCTGTACCGGGAGTTCCCCGAGGGCGGTTACGTGTTCCTCGACTCGACGCCCGGCGTCCACCCCGGCTACGGGTTCGACAACAGCACCGAGCAGACGCTCACGAACGTCGAACTGGTCCTGCCCGAAGGAGACGCGGTCGGCCCGGTCGCGGTCTCCGAGGTCCTGCTCGTGGTCTCGCGCCTCCTCCGCACCGCCCCAGCGTCAGATTCGGGCCTGCGGGGCCAGCGCCTCGAGCTCTTCCCAGAGGGACTCGGAGATCTCGACGTCGAGGAGCGCGATGGTCTCGGCGGCCCGCTCGGGACGCGAGATGCCGACCACTGTGGAGTCGGTCAGCGGGGAGCGGGTCGAGAACTGCAGGGCGGCCGCGATGAGCGGCACCCCGGCGCGCGCGCACGCCTCGCCCATCGCGAACGCGGCGGCGGCGATGGCCTCGTCGCGTTCGCCGTAGCAGTACTTCGGCTGCTGCGCAGGGCCTTTGGCGAGCATCCCGCCGCCGTAGGGGGCCGCGTTGAGGACGCCGAGGCCGCCCGCGCGGGCCTTGGTGAACAGTTCTTCGGCCTCGCGGTTGAGCAGCGTGTACCGGTTGTGGTTGAGGACGAGGTCGAACTCGCCGGTGTCGAGGTAGCGCTGGCTGAGCTGCACGTCGCCGGAGGCGACGGCGAGGTGGTCGGCGACGCCGGATTCGCGGATCTCGATGAGCGCTTCGAGCGCGCCGCCGGGCGCGAAGCCGTCCTGCTTCATGAACTCGGGGTCGTGGAGGGCGAGGATCGGCAGGTGGTCGACGCCGAGCCGTTCGAGGCTCTCTTCGAGGGACCTGCGCACGCGGTCGCCGGAGTAGTCGCCGGTCTCGGGGTCCGCGTCTACTTTGGTCTGGAGAATGAAGCCCTCGGGGAGGCCGCCGCGGCGCCGGATGGCCTCGCCGATGCGGCGTTCGGACAGGCCGTCCTTACCGTAGTTGTTGCCGGTGTCGAGGTAGTTGACCTCGCTGTCGAAGACGGCGAGGATCGTCTGGACGGCCCGCTCATCGTCCACTTCATACCCGTACACCGAGTCGAACCCGGCGAGCGTGCTGGTGCCGATGCACAGGGGCGTGACTTCGAGTCCTGTCTGGCCGAGAGTGTTGCGCTGCATGTTCATCCGTTCGTCTTGAAATCGGTGGACGCGTCGAGTCGGGCGGGGTCGAGGGCGTGCTCGATGACCATGGCGCCCGCGCCGATCGCGCCGCTGGTCTCGCCGGTGCGGGCGGCCGCGATGCGGAGGTGCCTGGTGGCCAGCGGGAGCGACCGCTGGTAGATGACCTCGCGGACGCCCGCGATGAGGTGGTCGCCGGCGAGTGAGAGGGAGCCGCCGATGACGATGATCGACGGGTTGAAGAAGTTGACGGCCCCGGCGAGGACTTCGCCGATGTCGCGTCCGGCCTGGCGGACGAGGCGGAGGGCGGGGACGGAGCCGGAGCGGGCGAGTTCGACGACGTCGAGGGAGCCGCCCGCGCGGATCCCCTGCTCGGTGAGGTGCTTGGCGATGGCCGCGCCGGAGGCGACGGCTTCGAGGCAGCCGGTGTTGCCGCAGCGGCAGGGGACGTCGTCGGCGCCGGCGACGCGGATGTGCCCCATGTCGCCCGCTGCGCCTTGCGCTCCCCTGTAGACCTGGCCGCTCGCGATGATGCCGCAGCCGATGCCGGTGGCGGCCTTGACGAACAGCAGGTGCGCGTACTCGGGCCAGGCGGTGAAGTGCTCGCCGAGGGCCATGATGTTGACGTCGTTGTCGACCATGACGGGCACCGGGATGCGTTCGCGCACATAGGCGGGGACGTCGAAGCCGTCCCAGCCGGGCATGATCGGCGGGTTGACGGCGCGGCCGGTGCCGTGCTCGACGGGCCCGGGGAGGCCGATGCCGACGCCCAGGAGATCGGCGGCGGGGCGGCCGACCTCGGCGAGGAGCGCGAGGCCGTGTTCGACGGTCCAGTCGAGGACGGCCTCGGGGCCCAAGGCGATGTCGAGGTCGGCGCTGGTGACGGCGAGGACGCTTCCGGCGAGGTCGGTGACGGCGAGGCGGGCGTGGGCGGCGCCGAGGTCGGCGCCGAGGACGATGCGCGCGGCGGGGTTGAACGCGAAGGTGGCCGGGGGCCTGCCGCCGGTGGAGGCGGTCTCGCCGGTGGGGGCGATGAGCCCGGCGGCGAGGAGGGCGTCGATGCGGCCGGTGACGGTGGAGCGGGCGAGTCCGGTGAGGGCCGCGAGTTCGGAGCGGGTCCGCGGGGCGCCGTCGCGAAGGAGCCGGAGCAGCGCTCCGGCGCCGGCCGAGGCCCCGGGGGCGCCACGGCGGGGCACGGTTGAACCAGGCGCCGTCGAACCATCTGTCACTCCCATAGTCAACCACACGGGTTCGGACGCTGACATGACGTAACTCTCTCATTACGCCGACAACTTTTGCTTGTGCTCTGTCAGAATGGGTGCTGCCGCAGGAGCCGATCACGGAGGCCGACTTGGACGACTACCTCGAACGCAACGCCGACATGCCCTCGCCGCACTGCGGCGAGTCCGGCGGCGAGGACCTGCCCGGATGCCGCGACGACTGGCGCGACCGTTGACCCGGAGCATCGGCGTCAACACCTGGGTCTGGGCCTCGCCGCTCGACGACGAGGCCCTCGCCCGGCTCGCAGTGCGCGTGCGCGACTGGGGCTTCGACGCCATCGAGCTCCCCGTCGAGAACCCCGGCGACTGGGACCCGCAGCGCGCCGATGAAATCCTGAAAGGACTCGGCCTCGGCGCCACCGTGGTGCTCGTGATGGGCCCGGGCCGCGAGCTCGTCGACGCCCCGCGCGACGTGGTCGCCCGGACCCAGGACTACCTGCGCCGCGTCGTCGACGCCGCCGTCACGGTGGGCTCCAAGGTCATCGCCGGACCGGCCTACGCCTCCGTCGGCCGCACCTGGCGCGTCCAGGACCGGTCGGCCGCCTACCGCGACCTGCGCGAGCACCTCGCCCCGGTCGCCGACTACGCCGCCGAACGCGGCGTCACCGTCGCCGTCGAGCCGTTGAACCGCTACGAGACCAGCCTCATCAACACCGTCGACCAGGCACTCGATGCACTCGACGGTCTTCCGGGCACCGCGCTGGCCCTCGACGTCTACCACATGAACATCGAGGAGACCGACATCCCGGCGGCGATCATCCGCGCCGGGGACCGGATCGGGCACGTCCAGGTGAGCGGTAACGACCGCGGCTCGCCCGGCAGCGACCACCTCCCATGGGGTGAGATCCTGCACGCGCTCGACCTGGCCGGTTATCCCGGCCCCCTTGTCATCGAGTCCTTCACCGCGCACAATGCGACTATCGCGACGGCCGCTTCCATCTGGCGGCCGCTCGCGCCGACCCAAGACGCCCTCGCCGTCGACGGACTGACCTATCTGAGGAGTCTCACGGATGCCTAGACCGATCACACTGTTCACCGGCCAGTGGGCCGACCTGCCGTTCGAGGAGGTGTGCCGACTCGCCGCGGGCTGGGGCTACGACGGGCTCGAGGTCGCCTGCTGGGGCGACCACCTCGACGTGGTGCGGGCCGCCGAGGACGACGACTACGTCGCCGAGCGCAAGGCGATCCTCGAATCGCACGGGCTGGGATTGTGGACGATCTCCAACCACCTGGTGGGCCAAGCGGTCTGCGACGACCCGATCGACGACCGCCACAAGGCGATCGTGCCCTCCCGCGTGTGGGGCGACGGCGAACCCGAGGGCGTGCGGCGGCGCGCCGCCGAGGAGATGAAGGCGACCGCGCGGGCCGCCGCGAGACTCGGCGTCGACACCGTCGTCGGCTTCACCGGCTCGGCCGTGTGGAAGTACGTGGCGATGTTCCCGCCGGTCTCGGAGGCGGTCATCGAGGCGGGCTACGACGACTTCGCGGCCCGCTGGAACCCGATCCTCGACGTGTTCGACGAGGTCGGCGTCCGGTTCGCGCACGAGGTGCACCCCTCCGAGATCGCCTACGACTACTGGTCGACGCACCGCACCCTCGAAGCGGTCGGGCACCGCACCGCGTTCGGGCTCAACTGGGACCCGAGCCACATGGTGTGGCAGGACATCGACCCGGCGGCGTTCCTGTGGGACTTCCGGGAGCGGATCTACCACGTGGACTGCAAGGACACCCGCAAGCGCTTCGACGGCCGCAACGGCCGCCTCTCCTCGCACCTGCCCTGGGGCGACCCGCGGCGCGGCTGGGACTTCGTGTCCACCGGCCACGGCGACGTGCCGTGGGAGGACTGCTTCCGCGTGCTCAACGCGATCGGCTACGCGGGCCCGATCTCGATCGAGTGGGAGGACGCGGGCATGGACCGCCTCCGCGGGGCGCCCGAAGCCCTTGCGTACGTGCGGGACCTGAACTTCGACCGGCCCGCCGCGTCCTTCGACGCCGCGTTCAGCTCCGAATAGGACCGATTTCGGGCCGCGGGGGCGGGGCGCGCGCGCCGCGGGCCCGCCGGCCCGGGGGGCGCCACCCCCCCCCCGGGGCCCCCCCCCCGCCCGCCCCCCCCCCCCCGCGCCCCCGCGGCCCTTGGGCTCCCTACGCGAAGGCGAAGATCGGCGGGAACGCCAGCACCACGACCCATGCCCACGCGGCGTACACCGGCACGTAGTCGGTCTGCCAGCGCTCGAGCCGCGCGAACGGCTTGCGGCCCTTGATGATCGACCAGTACAGCCAGGCCGACCAGGCGAGGTTGACGAACAGGATCAGGTTCTCGCCGAGCGCCGCGCTCTTGTTGGGCGTGAAGCCCCACTCGGTGATGCGGCCGGTGATCGCGACGAGCACGAGCACGTCGATGAGCAGGGCGCTCACGATGAGCGCGAGCTGCGTCCAGTCGAAGAACCCGGCGGGCGCGCCCGGGTCGCGGGCTGAGATCGAGTACAGGACCAGGCCGAGGACGACGACCAGGAGCAGGTCGAACAGGATGAGCATGTCGCGTTCGACGTCGATCGCGTTGGTGGTCACGGCGATCGCGACGAGCACGGCTGCGAGGGTCACCGCGAAGAGGGGCGTGAAGACGCGGGTGAGGACCGGCGCCATGTTCTCGATGACGCTCTGCTTCGCCTCGACCAGCCACGCGGCGACGACCACGGCGGCCGCACCGCCGCAGGGGACGAGCCATTCGCTGATGAACGTCTCGGCGTCGATCCCGATGGCGCTGAAGGTGCCCACGGTGATGCCGGTGAGCACGCCGCCGCCGAGGCAGATGAGCACGAAGTAGATGAACCACTCGCCGGTGAAGCGGATGAAGTCCATGCGCTTCTGGCCCGAGCGCCAATCGCCTGCGGCGTAGGCGATGCCGACGACGATCCACAGCGCCAGCGGCAGGTGGATCGCGGTGAGCACTATGGACTGCGAGTCGTCGTCGAGCCGGTAGGCGTTGGCGGCGACGGCCCCGAGCGCGAACAGGCCGATGAGCGCGGCGGCGGTGCCGCGGTCGACGCCGCGCCGCCACGCGAAGTAGACGGTGAGCGGCGCGAGGACGAGCAGGCCCAGGTTGCGCAGGTAGAAGGCCGCGCTGTCGTCGAACCCGAAGCCGAAGAGCGCGGGGAGTTTCACCGCGAGCACGGCGAGGGCCGCGCAGGCGATCATGACGAGGAGTCCGCGGCGGCGCTCGGCTTCGGCGGGCGCGTCGTCGGTGAGCACGAGCTGCTTCCACAGCCGGTCGGAGTGCTCGCGGGCGAACTCGCGCGAGAGCTCGTCCATGCGGCCCATGCGCTTCACGGCGATGAGGAAGGCCTCGTCGGGGCGCAGGCCCGTGGCGGTGAGGTCGGCGACGCGCTCGCGGAGGTGGTCTTCGAGTTCGTCGACGTCGGCGCCGCTGACGGCGCGGCGGCGGAGCATGTAGGTCCGCCATTCGGCGATCTGGGTTTCGAGCTCGGTGTCGTCCACGGTCATCTCACCCCTCCAACACGGGCGACGCGGTCGGTCCGATCGACCGCGTGGCCTTCCAGATGTCTTGCAGCGCTTCGGTGACGGCGTCCCACTGCTTGCGCTGCTCGGCCAGTTCCCTTCGGCCCGAGGGGGTGATGGCGTAGTACTTGCGGCGGCGCCCGCCTTCGGGGGTGCGCCAGCTGGCCTCGACGTGACCGAGCCGTTCGAGGCGGTGGAGGAGGGGGTAGAGCAGGCCTTCGGTCCATTCGAGGCGGCCGCCGGAGCGCTCGGCGATCGCTTTGAGGATGGCGTAGCCGTAGCTCTCCTCCTCGGCGAGGATGCCGAGGACCAGCGGTGTCGCCGAGGCGGCGACGAGGTCTTTGGCGATGTGCATGAGGGGCGCCTCCTAAACCCTAGTAGTTCTATGCCTTGAGGTGCTATGCATCGTAGCGCTAGGGTTCGCGGCCCGTCAACTCGTGCCTCGGCGGGTCCACGCCGGCGTCCAGCGGGTGAGCGCGCCCGCCCCCGGAAACGCGACACGCCGCCGCACGCCGGTGCGACGGCGTTCGGGGCGGATTCTTGTCGTACCTCTGCGGGACGGCGTCTTTTTCACTGGTAGTGGCGAAGGTGGGATCGGGTGGGTACCCGGGGCCGCCCATATGGGCGGATTTCGGTCGGTTCAGACCTCCGGCCGACCGATCTGCAGCTTCTCGAAATCGAGCACGAGATCGGCGCGGCGCCGGACCGCGCGGATGCGTTCGGCGTTGCGCTCATCGACCTCGGCCACCCAAGCGCGGGCCCGCTCCGGCGACTTCCCGAACCGCTCGTGGCGCGCGACCAGCCGCGCCAGGCGCAGCGGCTCGGGCGCCTCGCAGTACCAGACCTCGGTGAGCGCGGCGCGCACCGAGGGCCAGGGCCCGGTCTCGTCGAGCAGGTAGTTCCCCTCGGTCACCACGACGTCGGCAGTGGGCGGCACCGCGATCGCCCCGGCGACGGGCTCGCCGATCCGCCGGTCGAACTCCGGCGCGTAGACCGTCGCTTCCCGTTCCGCCGCAATGCGTTCCAGCAGCGCCCGGTACCCGTGGCCGTCGAACGTGTCGATCGCGCCCTTGCGGTCGCGGCGGCCGAGTCGCACGAGTTCGGCGTTCGCGAGGTGGAACCCGTCCATCGGCACCTGCACCGCCCGCCGCCGCTCGGGGTCGAGCGCGTGCGCGAGCCACGCGGCGGCGGTCGACTTGCCCGCGCCTGGGCAGCCCGCGATCCCGATGAGTACCCGCCCGCCGCCCGCGCGGAGGTCCTGCGCGCGGTCCAACAAGAGCTGAGGGTCGTCTGCGATGTCCACGCGCCCGAACCTATCCGACCGCTGGCGCGCGGGCGCGGGTCGGGCGCGAGCGTGAACGGAGTGATCCCGGCGAATCGGACATTGATGGGACCGGTCTCGGCGAAGCTTGCGAGCCGCAGATTGGCGCGGTCCTAACCCTGCCTCCCGTCCTACGCCCGCACCCTCAGGCTCAATCCCACGTTCACCAGGGCCGTCGCCCCCTGGGCCGCGATCGTCCACGCGTACGCCGCCTGCACGCCGAGCTCAGGCGCCAGGGCCAGGAACACAGCCCCGAGCACCGCCACCCCCGAAGCGAGCGAGATCTGCTGGAACGTGGCCATCACGCCGCTGCCGACCCCGGCCCGCTCCGGCGGGACCTCGGCGAGCACCACCCGGAACAGCGTCGGCAACTGCAGGCCCTGCCCGAAGCCGACGGCGAGCAGCGCCGGGGCCATCGCGAGCGCCGCCGTCCCCGACCACGTCGACGTGACTGTCCACACCAGAGTGGCGAGTCCGGCGATCTGCACGACCACACCCCACGTCACCGCCCGCCCGCCGAGCCGCGGGGCCAACCTCGGCCCGAACGCGGACCCCGCGAAGAACGCCAGCGCGTACGGCACCAGCACGAACCCCGCCGCGACCGGCCCGTAGTCGAGCCCCTGCTGGATCGCGACCGCCGAGGCGAACAGGAACCCGCCGAACCCTCCCATCGACAGCATCATCACCGGCAGCCCTCGCCGCATCCCAGGCAGCGCAAGGAGACTCGGCGGCAGCAGCGGCACCGCCCCGGCCCGCTCCTTGCGCCGCTGCATGATGAGGAACACGCCCGCGGCGAACGGGAACGCCCCCAAGCAGATCCACGACCACGCCGGCCAGCCCGCCGCGCGCCCTTCGGTGAGCGGCACGAGCAGCAGCACCATCGCCGCGCCTAGCAGGACCGCGCCGAGCGGGTCGAGCGGCGCCGACTTCGGCGCGCGCGACTCCGGGACCGTGCGCAGCAGCAGGGCGGCCGCGATCGCCACGGCCGGGACGTTGATGAAGAACACTGAGCGCCAGCCGGTTCCGGCGATGTCCGCGCCGACCATGAACCCGCCGAGGATCTGCCCGAACGCGAACGCGAGGCCCACGACGGCCCCGAACATGCCCATGGCGCGGGCCCGGCCGGCCCCGGAGGTCGTGGCCTGGATGGTCGCCATCGCCTGCGGCAGGCACAGCGCCGCCGTGGCGCCCTGCAGCATCCGCGCCGCGACGAGCGCACCGCCCGTGGGGGCGAGCCCGCACAGCAGCGACGTGACGCCGAACCCGATGAGGCCCAGCACCATCAGCCGCCTGCGGCCGAAGGCGTCGCCGAGCCGCCCGCCGAGGACCAGCAGCGAGGCGTACGCCGTGGCGTACCCGGCCACGACGAGTTCGAGCGCCGCCGGTCCGGCGTCGAGGTCGGCGCCGATCGTCGGCAGCGCCACGTTCACGATAAACGCGTCCATAGAGGACAGTGAGGCGATGAGGAGGATGGTGAAGAGCCCGGCCCCGGAGAGGCCGGCGCCCCGCGCGGGGGCATCGAGCGGCGCCGAAAGCGGCGCGCTGGCGGTCTGCGTCATGCACCGACCTTGGCGCGGCGCCCAACCCGGTATCTGATCGTCGTTATCCGGGGACTGGAACCACCTGGCTCGCGGACTCGAACCGGGGCATCCTGGTGGGATGGGAACCATGACCGCGACCACCCCGACTGCGGACGCCGCCGGCGACGCGACCCCCGCCGAACCCCCGCACCTGGCCGAACGCCGCCGCGAACTCGCCGATTTCGTGCGTTCCCGCCGCGAGCGCCTCACCCCCGAAGTCGTCGGCCTCCCGCCCGGCCGCAGGCGCCGCACGCCCGGCCTGCGCCGCGAGGAGGTCGCGCAGCTCGCCTCCGTCGGCGTCTCCTGGTACACCTGGCTCGAGCAGGCCCGCGACATCACGGTCTCGCCGCAGGTCCTTGACGCGATCGCCCGCGCCCTCCGCCTCGACGCCCCCGAACGGTCCCACCTGTTCGGTCTCGCCGGTGCCGTCGACCCCGCTCCCAGACCCACCGGAGTCGAAGTGCCGCAGTCGCTTCGGGCCGTGCTGCGGCAGGTCGAGCCGTTCCCCGCGTCGATCCAGAACTGCCGCTACGACCTCCTGCAGTACAACCGCACGTTCAGCCGCCTGTTCACCGACCTCGACGCGCTGCCGCCGCGCGACCGCAACTGCATGTGGCTCGCCTTCATGGACCCCGGCTGGAAGCACGCCCTGGTCGAGCGGCGCGAGACCCTCGAGCTCATGGTCGCGAACTTCCGGAGGTTCGGCACCGCCCACTACGAGGAGACGCATTGGCGCCAGCTCGTCGACAGGCTGCTCGCGGCCTCGCCCGAGTTCCGCGAGATCTGGGATCGGCGCAACGTCGCCGACAAGGTCCAGGAGATCAAGCTCTTCCGCAACCGCGACGTCGGCCTCGTGCGCCTCCACGCCGACCGGCTCTGGACCCAGCCCGGGTGGGGCATGCGCTTGACCGTCTTCAGCCCGGCCGACGACGAGACCGCTGAGAAGCTCGAACGCCTCCGGCGACTCGCCGGTTGAGGGCGGCGCTCACGGCATCGGCACGAACGGCTCCGTCAGGTGCGAGGAGGCCACGTGCAGCACGGCGCCCCCTTCGGTCCGCAGCAGCTGCTCCCTTGAGCGCCTTGCCGTCTCGCGGTCGATCTCGTACACGTACGCGAGGTCGGGGTACAGGAGCTGGATCGCGTTCACCAGCAGGTCGCCGGTGATGAGCACCGACTCGCGGCCGTCCGCCACGACCACGCTCTGATGTCCCGGCGTGTGCCCCGGCGTCGCCACGACCCGGCCCGCGCGGAGCGGCGCGTCCCCTTCGAGCAGCCGCAGCTGCTCCGACGCCCTGAGCGGGTCGATGAGCGTCTCGCGGAGTTTCGGGTTGAGCATGTCGACGGCGTCGAACTCGGCCTGCTGGATGAGGTACTCGGCGTTGGGGAAGAACGGGCTGAGGCCGGTGCTAGGCCCGTCGCCGCTGGTGGTGACCGCCTCCTCGGCCACGACGGCCCAGCCGATGTGGTCGGTGTGGAGGTGCGTGAGCACCACGGTGTCCACTTCGGCCGGATCGATCCCGGCCGCCGCCAGCGACTCGGGGAGCTTGCCGGGCAGAGGCGCCCAGGTGGCGGGGGCGTCGGCCGGGCCGATCCCGGCGTCCACCAGCGTGATGCCCTTCGGGCCGCGGATCGCGAAGGCCCGGAAGTTGAGCGACCAGCGGCCCTCGGCGTCGACCGCGCCGGGGTCGAAGCGGTCGACCGCCGCCCATTGCGCGGGCGTCGCGTCCGGGAAAGCCGCTTCCCGGGACGTGAACGGGAAGGGGCCCGCGCCGTCGGCGAGGGCGATGATCTCGGACGAACCGATCCGGATCGCAGGAGTCGGGGCAACAGGCATGCCGCGATCTTGCCACGTGACACGAGCAGGTGCTGCAGCACTACCGGCCTGCATTCGGTGCCACGACGGGTCGGCGGAACAAGCCCTCCCCGAGGCAGATCGCGGCGGCGATGAGCACGAGTGCGGCGAGGAGCGCGAACATCCGGGGGTGACCGCCGGTCCAGTCAATGAGGACCGCACCAGCCCAGGGGCTGAGGGCGATCGCGATGGTGGCGGGGGCACTGAGGATGCCGTGGAGCGTGGCGTAGCCGCTGGGCCCCCAGCGGTCGGTGATGGCGGTGGCGTCGAGCAAGGTGAAGGCGCCGCGGGCGGCGCCGAGGAGGATGACAGCGGTGAACACCAGGCCGAGGGGCCCCGCGATGAGTGCGGTGGCCAGAGTGGCCGCGGCGCCGATGGCGAGGATGATCACGGCCCGAATGGTCGGGCCGGTGCGGATCGTGATGGGTGCATAGGCGATGCGACCGAGGAGTTGGCCCGCGCCGCAGATGCCGAGGGCCCAGGCGGCAGTGGCGGTGTCCATGCCGCGTCCGGTCATGAGCGGGACCAGGTAGAGGTTCGAGGTGCTCATCGCGAACGCGGCCAAGGCGATCGCGACGGCGAGGGCGATGAACGTCGGTTTGGTGATGATCTTTCTCCGGTCCGGAACGGGCGAGGTCCCCTCGCCGTTCGCGTCCGAAAGAGGAGCGGGCCATGGCGGGTTGAGGGCGATGGCGTGGGCCGGGATCGTGACGGCCGCCAGGATCGCGGCGAGAGCGAGATAGGCGCCGCGCCAGTCGAGGTGGCTCGCGAGGTACGCGGTGAAGGGTGCGTAGACCGTGCTGGCGAGGCCTCCGGCGAGGGTGAGGATGGTCAGGGCCTGGACGCGTTTAGGGCCGTACCAGATGGTGATGGCTGCGAATGCGGGCTTGTAGAGGACGGCGGCCTGGGCGATGCCGGCGAGGATCCAGGCGGTGGTGAACGTCCATAGGTTCGGCGCGGTCGCAACGCCGGCGAGTGCGACCGCGGCGAGTACCGAGCCCGTGGTCATCACGAGGCGTGGTCCGAGGCGGTCGAGCAGGTGCCCGACCGCGATCCCCGCCAGGGCGGAGGCGGCGAGCCCGGCGGAGAAGGCGCCCATGACGGCGGCCGTTGACCACCCGGTGTCGGCGGTGATGTAGCCAAGCAGGACTGGGAGGGCGTAGAAGAGGACGCCCCAGCTGGTGATCTGGGTGGTGCACAGGGCAATGAGGACACGGCGCGGCACGGGTGGGTGCGCGCTGGCGGTCTCGAGGGGTGCGGTGCGGGTGGCCATGGGGTCAGGTCTATCCGATTTCCTTGCGAGTGTTCAGCACGAGGGCGGACAGCGGTCGGGCGATGCGGGCCGCGTCGAGGCCGACGCCTCGGATGCTCGCCGAGGAGAGGCTGCGCTGCCATTCGAGTCCGACGAACGCCAGGCCCGTCAGGGTGCTGGCGTGACCGCCTTTGCGGCGCGGGCGGCCTTGATCGTCAAGGACGTCGAGCCCGGAGAGGTAGTCGAGGGCGGGCCGGTATCCGGTGGCGAGGATGACGGCGTCGACGTGCTCGTCGGCGCCATCACTCCAGTTGACGTGGTCGGCTCCTAGGGAAGTGAACATGGGCCGGTGGTCGGGTCGCCCGGCGGCGATGGCGGTGCGGTAGCGGCCGGTGTCCAGGACGGGGACCGTCGGCGGGTGGGTCAGGAGGCGGCCGACGGGGGCGGTGTCGAGCCCGGTGACGGTGTACCAGAAGTGCAGGTCCCGTCCGAGTGGTCGTTGCGGTGCGAAGCGGAGCTTCCCGCGGGTGGTGACGGTGACGCGGGCGGCCTCGGCGAGTTCGGTGGCGATCTGGACGGCGGAGTTGCCACCGCCGACGACCAGGACCCGCTGCCCGGCGAAGGGCTCGGGCCGCTGATAGTCGGCGGCATGGAGGACCGTTCCGGTGAATCTGTCGAGGCCGGGGAGGGCGGGCCGGTGGGGGTTGGTGAAGCCCCCGGTCGCGGCGACAACGGTGCGGGCGTGGAGGCGGCGGCCGTCGGCCAGGTGCGCGATGAAGATCCCGTGATGGTGCTCGAGCGCCCGGACGCAGTGGTCGGTGCGGATGTCGGCGTCGAGCCGCTCGGCGTACGCCGCAAGGTAGTCGGTGACTTCGTCGCGGTGCGGGTAGCGGTCGGGATCGCCGGGGAAGGGCATCCCGGGCAGGGCGGAGTAGCGGGCCGGGGAGAACAGGGTCAGCGATTGGTAATACTTCGGCCATGCACCGGTCGGGGCGTCACCTGCTTCGAGGACGACTGGGCTGATGCCGTGCTTGCGGAGGGCGTATGCGGCGGCGAGGCCGGACTGACCGGCGCCGATGACGAGGGTGTCGATGAGGTCCATCTCCGCATCATATCGTCATTCCACGATTTCACGAAATGACGATATGTATCTAGGATGGGACCATGGCGACTGCGACTCACGACCCTGCTCCGCCCGCCCCCGACGAGACGACCGCGCGGTTCCTGAAGGCCCTGGCGAGCGAGGCCCGCCAGCGGTTGATGCTCCAGTTCGCGGGAGGTGCCGAGCTGAGCGTGGGGGAGGTGGCCGAGCGGTTGGAAATCGGACAGTCCACCGCCTCCCAGCAGCTCGCACAGCTGAAGGATGGCGGGCTGCTCACCAGCCGCCGGGAGGCGAAGACCGTCTACTACCGCGCGGACAAGGTCCGGATCGGTGCCGCGCTCGATCGACTCCGCGGCTTCCTCGACGGCTGCTGTTGACTCCGCGGGCGGAGCCAAGGACGAGACGGTCGCAAGCGCACCGCCGAACCGCCCGTTACCAGGCGGGTTGCCCTGGAGCCCACTCCAGGTCCTACACTTCGGGCCGTACCAGCCCGGAAGGCGCGACCCGCGCGCGAAGGGCGCGACCAAAAGGGGGAACGCGATGACACGCGTGGCAGTGACCGGCGGCAGCGGCAAACTCGGACGCGCGTGCGTCCGCGATCTGATCGAGCACGGCTACGAGGTCGTCAACCTCGACCGCGCCCCTTCGCCCGACAACCTCGCGCCGTTCCTCCAGATCGACCTCACCGACCACGGCCAGGTCGCCTCCGCCCTCAGCGGCGTCGACGACCGCTACGAAAGCCTCGACGCCGTCGTCCACCTCGCCGCCGTCCCCGCCCCGGGCCTGCGCCCCAACTCGGCGATCTTCCACAACAACATGCTCAGCACCTACAACGTCTTCGCCGCCGCCAAGACCGCCGGCATCGACAACATCGTCTGGGCCTCAAGCGAAACGGTCCTCGGCCTCCCCTTCGAGACTCCGCCGCCCTACCTCCCGGTCGACGAGGAGTACGCCCCCCGCCCCGAATCCACCTACTCCCTCGTCAAGACCCTCGAAGAGACCATGGTCGACCAGCTCTGCCGCTGGAACCCCGGCCTCAAAGCCACCGGCCTGCGCTTCTCGAACGTCATGTACGTCGAGGACTACGCCGCCTTCCCGGCCTTCAACGACGATCCGACCCTCCGCAACTGGAACCTCTGGTCCTACATCGACGCCCGCGACGGCGCGCTGGCCATCCGCCTCGGCCTCGAACGCGAAGGCACCGGCAAGGAGGTCTTCGTGATCGCCTCGCCCGACACCGTGATGACCACGCCCACACCGGAACTCGTGCAGGCGCACTACCCGGGCCTCGAACTCAAGCGCCCGGTCGAAGGCCACGAGACGCTCCTGTCGATCGACAAGGCCCGCAGGATCCTCGGCTACGACCCGAAGCACACCTGGCGCGACCACGTCTAGGCGTCGCAAGGGCGGGACCGGAGTCCCGCCCTTGAGCGACAACGCTGCTCAGCCCGCGATCAGCTCCTGCGCCTTGACGGTGTATTCGCGGATCTCCTCCTGCCAGGCGTACGTGTCGACCTCGATCGCCGCGTACTGCTCGGCCACCACAGTGTCGTAAGTGGACGTCGCGGTCTCGCGGTACCC
The DNA here is from genome assembly GCF_027622875.1 of Glycomyces luteolus. Lineage (GTDB taxonomy): Bacteria > Actinomycetota > Actinomycetes > Mycobacteriales > Micromonosporaceae > Glycomyces > Glycomyces luteolus. Next base: position 297,102 of record NZ_JAPZVP010000002.1, read on the forward strand.
CGTCTCGTCACCGCAGTAGGCGAACGCCACCGCCATCTCGACCTCGTACGCGCGCTTCCCGTCAAAGTCGGCGGGCACGTCCGCGGGCAGGTCGGGAGCGGCCGGGTGCGTGTCCGCGACCGCCTCCTCGCCCGGCGGCAGGCCCTCGTCGAACGGCGCACCCGTGTACAGCATCGCGGCGTAGTCGGCCATCACGAGCCGCCCGGTGTCGTTGAACTCCCAACCGGCGTAACCGGCCTCGGCGATGCAGTCGAGGAAGACGCCGTGCTCTCCGGCCATGCGGTTCGCGTACTCGGCCTCCATCGCCTCGTAGTCGACCTCCGGTTGCTCCGGCCGCCACCGCCAGACGAGGTAGCCCCCGTCGAAATCGAGCTCGACCTGCTTCGGCTCCCCGTAGAGCGCCTCGATCATCTCCAGCAGGCAGCCGCCCGGTTTCGGATCGCCCGGCATATCGCCGTCACCGAACTCCAGCGAACCGTCCTCCGAGGATCCCCCATCGCCGGACGGCTCCCCGGTGCCCTCGAGCGCCGCCGTGGCCTCCTCGCCCTGGTAGGCGACGCTCCAGGCGCGGCGCTCGTCATCGGGCAGCGACTCGAACGCCGAGTTGTCGAACACGGGCTCGTCCGCGAAAGGATCGGGGAACGCCGCCTCGTAGTAGTCCTGCGTCTCGTCGGACTCGAACATCTCCTCGGTATTGGCCCACCAGCCGAAACCCCAATCCGCGGCGATCGACGCCTCCGGAAGGAATTCCTGCGTCGGGTAGTAGTCGACGAGCGAGCTGAGCTCGTACGGCTCGTGCTGGCCCAGCTCCCGCTGGTCGTGCACGTCGAAACCCTGCTCCTCAAGGCATGCGGCGATCACGCGGTCCTCCGCCGCGTCCAGTTCCTTCGAGAGCCGCACGTTCTCGTTGGCCATCTCGAGCAGGCCTGCCGCGTCCACGGTCTCGCCGTCCGCCGCCGCATCGGTCGCGTCGTCGGAACCGCCTCCCGCTTCGGTGCAGGCCGCGGTGGCGGCCAGCGCCGCGACGCCGATCAGTCCCGCCAGGTGCCGCCAACGGGCAGTGAGGTCTTGCCGGTCGAATTCACGCATACGCCGGAGACGCCGCGAACCGCCGCGAGAGTTGCAGACGGCTACTGAAGCCGTTTGCGCCATTCGAGGTCGGTGATCCGCACCCGCGTGGCCTCCGAGCCGTCCCAGCTGGTCTGGAACCCGTGCGCCTGGAGGACCTGCACCACCTCGTGCCCGACGGCGACGGTCTCCTCGGTCAGGTTCGACCGCGAACCGTAGGCGAGGTAGAGGACGCCGTCGCCCGCGGTCTCGGTGTCCTGCATATGGAAGAACACGTAGCCGCGGTGCTCGGGGCCGGCCTCGTCCCAGATCTCGGTCGTCCCGCAGCGCTGGCAGCACGCGAAGTGCTCGCGGGCGACGATGCCGCCCCGGTCGAGCTCTGCGAACGCCTCGGTGAGCCGGTCGCAGTCCGTTACACCCCAGGTCGCCTGCTCCGCAACGCGTTCGCGCCACATCGGGGCGAGGATCTCGCGGGCCTGGGCCCGGGTGATCGGCGGGTCCGCCTCGGACATCTCCTCGAGTTCCTGCACCATCCGGTCGAAGGAGAGGTAGCCCTCGTCGAGGTATTTGGCGGCCAGGACCGTGGTCTCCGCGGCGGCCTCGGGGGCGGGCGCGGGCACCGGCTCGGGGTCCCACCAGGCCGCGGGCTCCCACGGATGCGCGCTGTCCCAGCCGGGTTCGTCCCGCGCCCACGCCACGAACAGCGCCGCCGCGGCCTCCACTTCGAGCGACGCCTCCATCCAGGGATCGTCGCCGATCCGGAAGGACACGTCGACGAGGCCGGTGCCCTCCTCGCCCGCGGCCTGGATCGTGTCGTGCGGCTGGTCGGGGATGCGCTGCACGACGATCCACTCCGAGGAGCCGTCGTCCAGGCATCGCACGCGCTCGGCGAGGGCGCTCGCGTTCGGCCGGGAGAAGGTCCGGTTCAGGTCGTCGTAGCCGCGGATCGGCAGCGGCGCTTCAGGGGTGCTCATTGCGAATGATGTCCTTCAGTTCGATCAACTTCTCGATGCGATGGCTCGCCTGCGCGAAGTCGTGTCCTGCGGTGAAGTCGTTGTGGACGATGACGCAGTCGATGCCGGCCGCGACGGCCGATCGCAGGCCTCGGGAGGAGTCCTCGACGACGAGCGTCGCCTCCTTGGAGGCGCCGAGGCGCTCGAGGCCGGTCAGGTACGGCTCGGGGTGCGGCTTGGCGAGCGCGTAGTCCTCGCGGGCGAGCACGAACTCCATGAACTTCCTGATCTGGCGGTGCTCGTGGATGAGCTCGAAGTCCACTCGCTTCGCGGTCGTCACGATCGCCATGCGCACGTAGGCCGACAGTTCGGCGAGCGCCTCGACGACGCCTTCGATCCCGATGTCCTCGGTCCGCAGGTACTCCTGGTAGTACTCGTCGCGAACCTTCCGCTGCCTGTCGATGGTCGCCTCGTCGATGCCCGCGGCCCTGGCCTGGGCCCATGTGCCCGCGCTCCGGGTCATGTCCCGCAGGTACTGGTCCTTGTCCAGGGCGAAGCCGACGTCGGCGAGGGCGCGCTCCCCGGCCTTGTAGTACCAGGCTTCGGTGTCCACCAGTACGCCGTCGTGGTCGAAGAGCACGAACTGTTTCACTGCCAGGACCCCTCGTCAGACCTCGAACCAGATGTGGAAGTCGTCGTACTTGTGGATGCCCGGTGCGCCGCCGATCTCGCTCACGGCCTCCTGCAGCGCCCGCAGCTGCCCCACCCGCATCGGCAGTGCCGCCTCGTCCGGCTGGTAGGTCCAGCCGCGCGGATAGTCGACCCCCGGTTGGACCGACATCTCGACATGGCAGCCGAGCACGCGCGACACCGGATGCGCCTCGCACCACGCCACCAGTCGGTCCACAGTGTCCGCGAACGCGTCCCAGTCCTGCACGTACAGGCGGCCCGGATAGAACGTGTCCCCGGTGAGCAACATCCGGGTCCACCGGTCGTAGAACACGGTCCCCGACGCGTGATGCCCCGGCCCGGGCACGACATCGACCACCCGGCCGCCCAAGTCGAGCTCGCGCGGCGTCGCGGGCCAGTCGTCGAACCCGTAGAACGCCCGCACCGCATAGAGACCGGTACCGACCACAACGGTGTCGGGACGGTCCGCGAACTGCCCGTCGGCCGCCTTGTGGTCGCCGTGGCCGTGCGTGTGGGCGACGATCAGCCGGTACCCCTCGCGCGGATGGCGCGCCAGCCAATCCTCGATATGCGCGTCCACGACCGCGCGCAAAGGGAAGTACGCGGGCTCCGGGGTCGCCCCGGTGTCGATCAGCAGCGCCGCGTCATTGCCGAACAGCAGGAACATGAACGGCGCCTCGTAGTGCACGGACTTGTTCTGGCGCATGATGATCGTGCGCTCATCGACGGCGTGCGACTGGATCTCCGGAGCCGGATCGTGCTTCGCCGAGGGCCAGCCCGCATGCCAGTCCACGTCCAGATCGGGCTCGCACCCGCCCGGACCGAACGGCACCGGGTCCCCGGACGGTTCCGCGGCCCCCGCCGGACGCTCATCGATAGCCATGACACCAAAGTAAAGGCCCACTATGCTCCGGTCGCCGCACCCCCGTGCGATTCGATACAGTGGCCGCACAAAGACCCCACCGCACCCCAAACCCGGAAGGCGGTCGCCGCCATGCGCCGTTCCGCAGTCGTCCTCCTCGCCGGAGCCCTCGCGCTCACCGGATGCTCGGACCCGGAAACCGAGGTCACCGAAGCGGACATCACCGCGATCGAGGCGAGCATCGTGAACGGCTCAGCGCTGGCCTGGGAGCTGACGCAGGCAGAGACTCGCGTCGCGAGCATGTGCATGCAGGACGAGGGTTTCACCGTCCACGACACGAACCGCCTCCACGGCAGCATGATCCCGAACCGCTTCGAGGGCTTCGACTCCCCGTACGCGCGCATCCCCACTGTCGAGCAGGCCCAGAAGTTCGGCTTCGGCCGCTGGGTCTGGGCCTCCGATTCCGATGAGGCCCTTGCCATGCGCGAGGACATGGACTTCCTCGCCTTCACCGCCGAGGACCAGGGCTGGGATACCAGTGCCGACGATGCGTCCTACGAGGAGTGGAAAGCGATGGACGAGGAGTACAAGCAGGCCTGGATGGAGGCCTTCGTCGGTCCGGAACGCGCCGCCTACGACGCGGCCATGCAAGGGGCGTTCGAAGGAGCCGACACCGCGGAGGAGGCCGAAGCGGTCGACATCGAGGAGCTCGGCGAGCAGCCGCCCTTCGGCGGCTGCGAACTGCAGACCATCGAGATCGTCTACGGCGAACCGCTCCACCGCGAGATCGACGGCGAAGACTACTGGAGCCGGCCCGACACGGAAAGCCCGCTCACCTGGATCGGCGACGGCGAGCTATACGGCGAACTCTCCTCCGACTACGCGGACCAGGAGGAGGACTTCCTGCTCTGCATCGGCGAACGCGGCTACAGCGAATGGGAGTTCGACGACTTCGGCTGGCTGCCCACCGGGTCGTATCTCGACCAGATCTACGGCGGCGGCGTCTATTACGACGGGATGGAGGAGGAGGTCCCGCCGCTCGCCGAGGAGGCCGAGGACTCCGACGACCCCGTCGCGTACGAGTTCGCGATGGCCCTCGACTTCGCCGAATGCGCTCAGGACTCCGGCCTGCGCGACGGCACTGACGAAGCCTGGGCTCGCATGAGCGTCGAGAAGGTCATCGACCGCGAGTCCGAGGTCTACGCCTGGGAGCAGCAGATCAAGGAGTACCTCGCCAACGCCCAGGACTACCTCGCCGGGAAATAGCCTCCGCACGCGAGCGCCGAGTGCCGCAGTCGTTCCGCGCCAAGGCAACCGGCTCAGAGCGCTTCGGGCACCCGCGGCAGTTCGGGAGCGCCGCTGATGGTTTCCACCGCGCCGACGATCGCGATCGCGCCGTCGTCGAGCCGGTCGCCGTCGAGCACGACCTTGCCGTGGCTCCCGTCGGCGGCGACGAGCGTCCAGCGGAAGTCCTCCGCCGACTCCGGCCCGAACACCGCCCGGCGCTTCACACGCGTGGCGAGTTCGACGGCCACCGCGAGATGCTCGGGCTCGTCCGCGTGCTCGGCGAACTTGTCGAACCCGACGAACTCCGCGTACGCCCCCGGCCCCGAACCGATGGCGACTTGGGCGATGACCGGCTCGGTCGCGGTGGCGGCGAAGGCGCTTCCGTTCCAGATCTCGATCTGCTCGGGAGGAATCGCGAACGCGTCGGCGGCCGCGGCCGCGAGGTCTGCCAGATCCACCGGTTCGATGAACACGATCGTGTAGTCGCGCATCAGGCCCGCTCCTGTCCCTGATTGAACACGTTTCGCGCAGTTTCCCATGTTTTGTCTGTCATGTGATGACTGAATCGCGCGATCTGCGGGTCGCTTTCGGCCTTGGCCCGGTTCCCGCCGTACGTCAGGAGTCCCTTGAGCGCGGTGTACTCCAACTTGTCGAGCTCGACGAAGCCCTTGCCGCGCACGGGATAGACCCCGCCCCCCGGCGTCTCCAGGCCGTAGGTGCGGTCGTTGACCTCGTAGAGGTTGTCGCGCAGGTACGTCGAATGGCCGGTCTTGATCGCCGCTATGTCGGCATCGGTGTCGACGCCGGGCATCACGACCGTGTTCTTCTCCTTGGCCGGGCTCTTCATGCGGATCCGCTCGAAGAAATGCCGCTTGCCGATGCCAGTGGGCGGCGTCGAGGCGACGGGGCCTTTGAGCGGCAGCGGCTCCTGCGCGGCGAAGGCGCTTGCCGTCGACGCGGTTCTCGGTGAGCGGCTCCGATCCGACTTTCCCGCGCCGCTCCGAATGGCGCTCGCAAGTAAACCCTTGATCGCTTCGACTTGCTGGCCGAGCGAATCGAGTGCATCGGCCAACGCATTGGCATGGCCCGCGAGTTCTTCTGCCCGATCACCGGCGGCGTGGGTGCGCTGGGCGGCGGTCTCCACGCCGATGGCGTCGAGTCGCGCGGCCAATGAATCGAGGAGGACTTTCGAGGAGGCGATGCTTCCGGCGAGTTCGCGCGCGCTATCGGCGTTCGTGGCGACTGACCCTGAAGCTTCTTCGATACTCGACACCGGAGCTCCTTCCGGGAGGGGGTCTTTTCAGTATGGAGGCGTGAGAGTGTGATCACAACCACGCGTGTCGCTGCAATTGCAAGAAAATTTGGAAAATGGGCCGGTCGACCCCCACCCAGGTCGACCGGCCCTGCCGGGAGGATCAAGTCTTCAGTCGTCCTGCGGCGCAGCGATAAGCGCGCGAACCTGCTTGAGCAGCCACAGACACCACGGATCGTTCTTCCACGCGCCGTTCCAGAAAGGCTCATCCATTGCATCGGCCTCGATCCGGCAGACCTCGTGAGGGCCGGCGCCGTCGTCGCAATCGAGGAGGTAGTAGGCCGGAGTGTTCGGGTAGCGGGACTGGTCGGGCGGGATCGCATACAGCGAGAACACCGCCGGTCCTCGCCGGAAACAGCCGAGATGGCCGTGGATCCCGGGCTCGCCATCGGAGCGGAGGTTGTAGCGCCCCTCCGGCTCCTGCGCGGGGGAGGAGGTCTTAGCCATCGCAGAACCTCACGCTCCCAGCCCGTTTCGAGGTCGGCTCGACTCGGCCGCCGGAGAAGACCTTGAACGCCGTGTCCTCCGCCCAGGCCTTCCACTCGGGCGTATAGGCCCGCCAGCCGTCGCCCCAGGTCGCGTGCCTGTAGCCGGAGATCAGGCCGGAGACGATCAGCACCAGGTCGGCATGGTTTCCGGACACGTAGACCTGGAACGAGTCGGGCATGTCGGCGCTCGATGCGCGGACGCTGAAATCGGTGTAGCCATCGGTGAATCGTCCGCGCAGCAGCGGATCGGAAGGTTCGGCGGTCTTCATAGGAACTCCACTTCGGACTCTGTCGGGTTTCCGACAGACCGGACCTTTCGGCCCCGGCCCTGACTCCTCCAACCTACGAAACCCGCAAGCCTCTGAACAGGCGTTTCCTGTCGTGAGTCGAGAGTCTCTTGATGCAGGCCCATAGTAATTAGGGCCTCTTTTGTATGGGTGGATTTGCATGGCGTGCTTTATGAGTGCCGCTTGTTACAGGTGTGTACCGAGTGGCAACGCAGTGTCATCATTAGAGGCCAGCATGAATTCCGCTGAGGCAGGAGGCAACCCACCGTGCCATCATCGAAGCTCGCAAAGTGGCTCCCGGGCAGAGAAATCCGAATCCGGCGGCTCGAAAGGAAGCTCAGCCAGTCCGCCGTCGGAAGGTTCGTCAAACGAACTGACCAGACCGTCTCCAAGTGGGAGCACGGAGAGAAGTGCCCTGATGTCGGGCAGATGTGGCCGCTCGCCGCCGGTCTCGGCATGGACGATGAGTTGCGCGCGTACATGATCCAGATCGCCCAGAACGAGCACGAGCAGAACTTCCGCTCCGACCGACGATTCAACGCCCTGTGCCTGCGCATGGCTGAGCTCTCGAACGGCGAGATCCACAAGTGGGAGCCGGTGTTCATCCCGGGCATTGCCCAGACTCAGGCTTACCACTTCAACTTCCTTCCCTTGGCATGGAAGACCAACCAGGAAGAGTTGAACTCGGGATGGTCGTTCAATCGCGGGCGACAGGAAGGTCTGCTCAATCGCACCGACAACCCGAAGGTACGGCTTCTCATCGGAGAGAAAGCGATCCGGGATCTCGTGCTTCTCTCGGAGGCCGATCGGCAAGGGCAGGTTGATCGCCTGCTCGAACTCGACTCGATCGCAGGCTGGGACCTCCGGATCCTGGCTGGTCCATACCCGGAGGGTGCCAGCGCATTCGACCTCTATCGGCCCGGTGGTGCGGAGTTCGGAAGCCCACCATTCGTCTACACGGAGCTCCTTGATGAGAGCTGGTGCATCGAGGAGAAGGACCGAATCGCGCGTTACGATGAAGTCTGGCGGGCCCTGTGGGCAAAATCGATTCCACTGAGGGAGTACCTGAATGACCAACGTAACGGCTTGGCGTAAGAGCACCCGCAGCGGACCAGGCAACGACTCGAACTGCGTGGAACTCCGCCGGGCCTGGCGAAAGAGCACCCGCAGCGGTGGCGACAACAACTCCAGTTGCGTCGAACTTGCCGCCTGCCCTGAAGGCGGCGGCTTCCACGTCCGCGACTCCAAGCTCGGCGATGCCTCCCCGGTGTTCGACCTCACAGCGGCCGACCTGACGAGCCTCCTTGGCCACACCCGCTGAAACCCGTCCTTAGACCTCGATAGGCCGTGGGGCGAGTCCGTTCAACGGGCTCGCCCCACTTGGTTCTGTTGCGGCACTTGGCGCTCCGGATCCTAGACTCGCCTTCTCCCAGTGCACCCGTTCCAAATCGCTTGCGCATGCCGTTGTCTGTCAATAGGGTCGCGAGCATGCTTCCTGCCGTGTACGACGACGAAGACTGGGATGCTGTCGTGCCGAACGAGGCGATCATCCGCCCGGGGGCGGTCGACATCCTGCGCCGCATGGGTCTCGCAGAGCAGTCACTCGACCGCTATGGCACCGGGAGCATGCCAACGTACGCGGTCGGTGCCTCGCGGGTGCTCAAGCTCTACCCGACCGTCTGCGCAGGCAGCGCCGCCATCGAGGCCCGGGTGCTGGAACACCTCCACGGCAAGCTGCCGGTACCCACTCCCGAACTGCTGGCCGAGGGCGAATACGGCGAAGGCTGGCGGTACGTGTTGATGTCGCAGCTGGCCGGCCAGAGCCTGGCCACGGCCTGGCCCCAGATCCCCGGGGCGGCCCGCGACCGTCTCGCCGAGACACTCGGGCAGATGCTCGCGACCATGCACGATCTCGACATCGTCGGGCTCGACGCGTCTATAGGCCCGACCGACTGGCACGCCTTCGTCGCCGAGCAGCGCGCCACGGCAGTCGAACGGCAGCGGGCTCGCGGCCTGCCCGAAGCCTGGCTCGAGCAGATCCCGGACTTCCTGGCAGCACAGCCGCTCCGCGACGGCGATGAACACGCCCTGCTGCATACCGAGGTCATGCGCGAGCACCTGCTCATCGACCCGCGCACCTGGACCCTGACCGGGCTGTTCGATTTCGAGCCGGCAATGATCGGCGGGGCCGCATACGAGTTCGCCGCGGTCGGGGTCTTCACCGCTCGCGGTGATACCCGATTCCTCGGCCGGATCATGACCGCCTACGGCAAGGAACTCACACCGACAGCACTGCTGGCGCAGGTCCTGATCCACGTCGAAAGCAACCTGCTCTGGTACCTCAGCATCCTGCCCGCCCCACACGAGGACACACTGGAAGCCATGGCAGCGACCTGGTTCGCGACCGCCTGATCCGCAGTCGGCCAGCGATCCACAATCGCATGCCGCGGTCGGCTCTCTCCTCTCCAGCACCAGCTGCACGCCGGACATTTCGTCTGTCGGTACCGTGATCCGCGCTGATCGAGTCGCCGTTGTCGGGCTGTTTCGTCGATCCGGTTTGGGCAGAAGCCGATCCCGGACCGGCTATGCGGCGCCTCCGGAACGGATGCCGAGGTGGTCATCCGCTGCTGCCAGGGCTGCCAGCCGGTGGGTGAGCAGGCCTGTCATGGCGCGCACGCCGTGGCCGATAGCCCGCTCATCGGCGGCGAAATCGGGGGTGTGCGGCGCGCCGTTGATTCCCGCCTCGGCGTCCGCGATGCCGAGGTAGAGCATCGCGCCCGGCGCCTCGTTGAGGAACAGTGCGAAATCCTCGCCGTTGAACGGCCAGGATGCCCGGGCCCATGCGACGGACTCCGTCCCCAGCGTCGCACTCAGGTACCGGCCGGCGGCCGTGCTGAGTCCAACCGAGTTCACCATGGCCGGGAACGGATCACCCGGGAACTCGACGTGTCCGCCCGCGGCCGCCGCGATCTGCTTGACCTGCTCGCGCAGCTCCGGATGCCGCTCGGGCGGCCATACCCGCAGCAGGACGTTGGCGACGGGCGATGCGTCGGGCGTCTGCTCGATCCAATGGGTGACGCTGACGAATTCCTGAACCGACGCGGCGGTCTCGGCATCGACCACCGCGTTGAAGCGCGCGTAGTACTCGGCGATGCTCCGCGGGAACTCGACGGTGCCGAGCTTCGCGACCTCGGCCGCGACGGCGAGAGCAGTCGTTTCATCGGCGCCTGGCAGCGCGATCCGGATGTGGTCGAGTCCGGGCAGGCCGTGGCCCGGAGACACTGCGATGGTGCCGGTGGGGAACGGACTGCAGTGCAGCGCATAAAACTCGCTGGGCGTCAGCCGTTGCACCAGGCCGGTGTCCAGCATCGCCCGTGCGCCCTGCAGATTCTCCTCGGCGGGCTGGAAGAGGAACACCAGCCGCCCGCGGACCGACTCGGGTTTCTCGGCCAGCGCCCGGGCGATGCCGACGCCGATCGCGGTGTGCAGGTCGTGCCCGCACAGATGCGCGACGCCGGGGACGCGCGAGGCGAAACCCTCGTCGAACACCTTGCCCGAATGCGGGATCCCCAGCGCGTTCGTCTCGGCGTCGACGGCGTCCATGTCCGCCCGGTACGCCACGGTCGGGCCGTCCGCGGCACCGTCGAGCACTGCGACGACGCCGTGCCCGCCGACGCCGGTCGTCACTTCGAGCCCGGCCTCGCGCAACTGGTCCGCGACCAGCCCGGCGGTCTGCCGCTCTTCGCCGGCGAGCTCGGGGCGGCGGTGGATCTCCCGGCGCAACTCGATCAGTTCCTCGTCAAGATTCGTCACCGGTACATCCTGCCCGCAACCGTCCGTGCTGCGCACCTGCAAATCCCCCCCCCGCGCGTATATGGCCCGATGCCGGGACACGGGCCCTCGCCATCGGCAAGGGCCCGTTCGGATTCCAGGCGATCAGCGGATGGCGTTCACGATCTTGTCGAGCGCCTCGAAGCCGATCGAAGGGGGTTCGGTCGTACCAAGCGATTCGGCTCCGACCCCCACCACCCAGCCGTCGGCCGCGCGGTGTTCGATCGAGGTCGGGCCCGGGCGGACGTCCACCGAGGTGCGGTGCACCAGGCCGGTCGAGTCGTTCAGCTGGGAGTAATCGCACTCGAAGTAGTCGCAGTTCGCGTAGTGCTCCGCCGGTCCCTGCGACGCGCCGCCGTCACCGGGGGATTCGAGCGGGGTCACCTGCAGGAAGAACCTGACCTGCTGTTCGTTTACCGTCGCGTCGGCGTAGGCGATCCGGGTGTTGTCATTGCCGTAGCGGTAGCCCTCCTCGTAAGCCTCGGTCTGCTCCTGCCCGGCGAACTCGACTTCGGTGGCCGGAGGGACCGTGGCGCCGGGGAACTGCTCCGCGATGCCGTCGACGAGAGCCTCGGCCAGGGCGGCGTCGTCGGGCAGCGTGTAGCTCTCGATGCCGTCCTCTTCGGTCTCCGAGGCCTCCTGTCCGACCGGGATCGCCCGCGCGATGTCGGCGAGCTGCTGGGGCGTGGTGCTGAGCGTGCCCGTCCTGAGCGCCTCTTCGAGCTCGACATGGACGATGACGCGGTCATCGAGCTCGAGCAGGGCGGCCTGCACCGGAACCTGATCGCCCTCGGGGTTCTCCTCCGCGTCCACGACCACCGTCCGAGTCTCCTCGACCAGCAGCAGCGGCTCGGTATCCTCGGGTTCGTCCCAGGTGCACTCCACGTCTGCGCCGCCGCAACCGGCGAGACCCTCCATGCGCTCCGCGCCCGGGTTCTCGTTCGGCTCCAAGACCTCGACCCGCAGGATCGCGTGCTCGCCCGAGTCGGAGAAGATCGCGAACGCTTCGTAGCGGTAACCGCCGGCTTCGGCGTCGAAAGAGAAGCCGCCGTATTCGGGCTCGCCCTCACCGCAGTAGCCGCCGAGGCTCGCGCCGATCGCGGTCATCGCCGTCTCCAGCGCCTGGTCGTATATCGCGGCGATGGCCAGTTGCTCGTCGCTCTGGTCGGCGGGGGCCTCGCACGTGTTCACGTCCGGGGCCTCTGCCTCCTCTTCCCGGGTGCCCGGCCCGGCGGTGTCGATCGGGGCCGCACCGCCCGCGAGCCCCATCGGGATCGCCACGGCCGCGGCGAGCGCCGCGAGCCCCGCAACCGCGCCGGTCCCGATCGCCGCACGTCGGCGCAGCACCCGGCGCCGCCCGGCGGTCACTATGTCGTCGGTGCTCGAAGCCGGGACCGGATCGGCTCCGGCGAGCGCTTCGTTGAACAACCCGCGCATGTCGTCTGGGTTCATGATTCGGCTCCTTGGCCTGCGAGATTCGACTTCTCATACAGGTCGCGCAGCGTCTGCAGCCCCCGCGCGGTCTGGCTCTTGACGGTGCCGACCGAACAGCGCATGATCCGCGCCGTTTCATCGACCGGCAGGTCCTCCCAATAGCGGAGCACCAGGGTGGCCCGCTGCCTGGGTGGCAGCTTGGCGAGAGCGGAGACGGCGGCGAGGCGTTCCTCGGGACCGGTCCCGTCGGCGATGCCGTCGGGCAGTTCCGAATAGGAGCGCTCGCGGCGGAACCAGCCGCGCCGGGACTCGTCGATCAAGGTGTTGGTGACGATCCGCCGCGTGTAGGCGTCGGCCGTTTCCAGATTGGTCCTCGACCACGCCGCGTAGAGCTTGATCATCGAGCTCTGCACGGCGTCTTCGGACCGGTGCCAATCGCCGCACATGAGGTACGCGGTTCGGAGCAGGCCTGACCGACGCGCCTGGACGTACTCGCGGAATTCGCGTTCCTGCTGTGGAGTCATGGGGGCCCTTCGTCGCGTCTCTGTCCCCGTTTCTACGGAACCGGGACCGCCGCGGGTTGCAGCGTGTCCGCCTTTGATTTTGCGATCGGTGCCCTCATCCTCCACGTGCGCCGATCGGGCACACTGACCCAATGCGCATCCGACCGGCCTCCATTGCAGACCTGCCTCGCTGCCAAGACATCGAACGCGCCGCCGGCGAATGCTTCCGGCCCATCGGGATGTCCGAGATCGCCGAGGATGAACCGCTCAGCCTGGACGAGCTGGCAGGTTTCCAGCGCTCGGGTCTGGCCTGGGTCGCGGTCGATGACGACGGCCAGCCGGTCGCCTACCTCATCGCCGAGCCGGTGGACGACGCCCTGCACATCGAGCAGGTGTCGGTGCACCCCAAGTGGGCGCGCCACGGCATCGGTCGCCGCCTCATCGAGCACGCCGCCGAACATGCCGCCGCCGAAGGCATTGCGGCGCTGACGCTCACGACCTTCACCGAAGTCGCCTGGAACGCCCCTTACTACGCCCGTTGCGGATTCGAACCGATCCCTGATGCAAGCCTGACTCCGGGCCTCCGCAAGATCCGCGACCAGGAAGCCGCCCACGGCCTCGACCGCTGGCCCCGCACCTGCATGCGCCGCACTCTCTAGACCGTCCCCGCTACCAGCCGGGGTCCGTCGCTCCGCTGAGCGCCGCAATGCCAACGCGGGACCCCTCCCGGCCTGGGGCGCCGGGCCTTGGCGGATCGCGACTTCGAGCCGTACCCGCTGCGGCGGCGGATCGGATTCGGCGGCGTGGGCGCAGCAGCGCTGGCCGCGCTGATCGCGTGGGCGTTCATGCTCGACCCGTTTCCGCTGCCGGAGGATGCCGATGACCTCGAATTGTTCTGCGTCGACCCGTCGATGACGTTCGGGGAGTCTCCGCAATACGAACGCGAAGGACCGCATCCCATACAGCTGTGGACCGAAACCTGGCTGGCCCTCGATGTGACCAACACGCTGGCCGAACAGGGCTTGTCCTCGAATCCGGAGAAGGCGGTGCTCATCGCCTGCGGCGCGGGCGACGCGGCGGACAAGGTCGCCGACTGCGCTTACACCGACAACGCTTGGGGCGTCGGCGAAGTCTCCCAGGTCGTGCCCGCATACCTCGTGGACTATCGTTCGAGGTCTTCGAGGCGGCCACCCACCGGCTGGTCGGTGAGGTGACGGTGGAATCCGAGAAGCCCGAGGGATGGATGTGCCCTGAGTGGAGCCATAAAGGGGAGCAGAGGATCGATGTACTGCCACGGTCGGAGGCAGTGGCCGAAGCGCTCGCGCCGTTCGCAGAACGCCCCGCGGATCCTGACCGGGCTCGTATCCGGCAGTCCGAGTGGACCGCGGTGCGGCGGGTTCGCACAGGAATCAAGTAAGAGGCCCTTACCGCCCACTGGCGGCAAGGGCCTCATCGCGCTACTTGCCGGACCAACGCCAGAGCAGCATGGTGTTCATGCTGCTGCTGCTTTCCTTGTACCCGGCCTCGACGTGATGGCCGCCGGACTCGGGCCAGTCGAAGTCGCACCGGGCCCATTTGCCGCTGCCGAGGTTGTTGCGGCACATGCGGAGGGACGAGGTGTTGTCGGACCAGACCGACGCGATCGCGGCGTACGTGTCGGCGCTGGCGTCCTTGACATAGACGTAGTCGCCTTCGTAGACGACGCATGCGACCGTGCTGTGGCGATAGTCGCTGGCCGTGACGCACTCGCCCTGCGGCCCGGAGACCGCGACACCGGTCTGGCAGCTCACCGACGCCTCGGAGCAGTTGCCGAACCAGCTCTCGTCGGCCATGCTCGGCGACTGCAGGCCCAACACGGCGACCGCCGTGGCGGCCATGGCGTAGAGCGCTCCGCGCAGCGCGGATCGGACGCGGCCTCGGGCGGACATCATCGTTTTCAAGAGCTGGGCTCCCTTCGTTCGACGGGCGCCGACGGCGCCCGTCGTCGAAGACCCCCGATGGCGATCGGGATGTTGCCTATTGTGCGGTTCATCACGGATCATCCAGGACGGCAATGAATCCGGCGCTTCACGATGGTTTGGCAAGTCAGCCGCAGAGTCCGGCCTGCATGAGGTCGGTCAGGGCGGCGTCGAATGCGTCCTCGTCGCCGTAACCGGCCTTGTCGTCGATGCTCCAGGCCAGCGTGATCCGGCGTTCGCCGTCGAGGGAGTGGAACGATTGGGTCTGGTGGCCGAGGCCGTCGCCTTCGTGGCCGAAGAAGACCGCGCCGGGGTCCTCGGCGCATCCGGGCTTGAGCGCGAACATGCCGAGCCCGTAGTCCATGCTGCCGCCGGTCCCGATGAAATCGGTGGCGTCCGCGAACAGCGCAGGGGCGAGCAGGGTGCCGTCGGCCAGCGCGTCGTAGAACGCATTCAGGTCACCCACTGTGGAGATCACGCCGCCTCCGGCCCACAGCTGCGTGTTGGACAGCTTGGTCGTGTCGAAGTACGGCCGGTCGGGATCGCCGGTGGTGACGTACGGGACCGCATGAGGGCCGCGGATGCCGGAGGTGTCGTCGCGGGGGAAGTACGTGTCGTCGAGTCCGGCGGGCTCGAAGATGCGCTCCTCGAACGCGTGCCGGAGGCTGTCGCCGGTGCGCTCCTCGATGAGCAGGCCGAGGACCATGTAGCCGGTGTTGGAGTAGGCCCAGTCCGTGCCCGGCTTGAACTGCAGCGGCTGCTCGGTGCCGATGGCGATGAGTTCCTCAGGCTCGTAATGGGTCCGGTATCCGGCGTAGAGGTCGGTGAAGTCGCCGTGGCCGAGGCCCGGGTAGAGGGCGGGCAGGAGGTCGGGAACGCCGCTGGTGTGCTGGAGGAGCTGGCGGATCGTCGGATCTTCCTCGTAGGGGAGGAGGCCGGGCAGATGGCCGCCGATGGGGTCGTCGAGGTCGAGCTCGCCTTCGCCCGCGAGCTGGAGGACGATCGCGGCGGTCATGGACTTGGTGGTGCTGCCGATGCGGACGCGGTCATCCGGCTCGGCGGGGTCCGCGCCCTCGTCGAGGCTCCGCAACCCGGCCGCTCCGGTCCAGGTGTCGTCGCCGTCGCGCACTTCGGCGAGCACGGAGCCGCCCGCGAGTGCGGCGAAGTCGGCGAACTTCGCTTCGAGGAGCGCCGTGTCGATGTCGCCGGCCTCGGATCGGCTCGGGTGAGCCGCGGCGGCCTCCGCCGCACCGAGGACGCCGACGAGGCCGAGGGCCGCGACCGCGGCGGGGATCTTGTGCTTTCTCATGCCCGGAACTGTATGAGCTGCAACGATTCCCGGCGATGCAACAGGCTGCACGAATCGCGGTACCCCCTGCCGTACCTCCAGCCTGCTTTCGGGCGGCTAGGCCGTCGATGAAGATCTCGATGTAGCGGGCGGTCGCCTTGCGGTTGGCACGTTCGATTGCGTTGCGGTTCAGGCGGGCAACGACAGTGAGGACTGAGCAGGTCAGGCGGGGCTCTGTGAATTCCCGGTGCGGGGGCTTTCCCCTTTGGTGTTGACACCGTCCTATCGTGCCGCGCTACCGGCCCTCCCCGCTCCTGATCGCCCGCGTGATCGAGTCCCTGGACGCGGGCACACCCATCAAGACCACCTGCGCCCGATACAACATCACCCCATCAGCCCTGGAACGCGCCCGAGCCGACCACCCCGGCCTCGACGCGGCGATGGCCGCAGCCGGCCAGCGCCGCGCCGCTCCGGTGCCGGGCACGGACGTGCTCGACCACGCCGCCGGCCTGCTCGAGGAGGGATCGACCATCAACGAAGCGGCCAAGCAGACCGGGCTGAACCCGCAGACGCTTCGCCGCTTCGGTGCCGAGCATCCCCGGCTGCAGGCCGCCCTGAAAGCGGCGGCCCAGCGCCATCGACGCCGCAGTTTCGACGCCGAGCTGTTCGACCGGGCCGCGGTCAAGATCGAGGAAGGCGGGAAGATTCGCCCGACCGCGCGGGCGCTGGGAATCTCCTACGAGACCCTCTTCCGCTACCGCCTCGACCACCCGCGTCTGGACCAGGCGATCACCGCAGCGCTGCGACGCTCCTACCCGCGCAAGTTCGATTTCACCCGGCTCGACGAGGTCGCCCGCCTGATCGAGGATGGCGCTTCGATCCGCCAGGCCGCCAAGCAGACCGGCGTCGTCATCGAGACGATCCGCCGCTACCGGGGCGAGCATCCCCGGGCTCGATGCGGCCCTCGAAGCCGCCGCCGAAAGGCCCAGGCGACGTACCGAGACCCCCGACATGATCGAGGAAGCCATCCGCCTCATCGGGGAAGGCCAGAGCGTGAAAGCCACCGCCGCGACACTGAGCGTGCCCAAGTCCCGCCTCGACCGCGCCCGCAAGACCCAACCCGGGCTCGACGCGGCTATGCGCGAGGCCGCGCAGCGTTACCGAAACCGCGGCTGGAACCCTGAGCTGCTCGACCAGGCCGCCGAACTGCTCGAATCCGGGACGCCGATCCTCACCGCCGCGAAGCAGCTCCACCTGGGCTCCGAGACCATGCACCACTACCGCAAAGCGCACCCGCGCCTGGACGCCGCCCTCCGCGCCGTCGAGGAACGCCGATCGCAGCGAACCGGTGACTGAAGCGGAACCCTTGGGACACACGGATTGGTGGCGAGCGATTACTATAAGCCTCGCTCCCTAATTCTGTCCATACCCGGAGGAACCCCACCCGTGGCACGACAGCTGGATTCGGACGCTCTGCGCGCCTATCGAGACATCGTCCAAGCGCAGCTCGAACGCCTCGAAACCGAGGTCATCCCCAAGCTCGAGAACGGCAACGAACTTGGCAGGCTCCCCGCTTTCGGCACGATGGACGGCGCCGACACTGCCCGCGAGAACTACACCGCCTTCCACGAAGGCGCCTGGAACAACCTCCAGGCGCTTCGCGGTGCCCTGATCGGGATCATCGACACCCTCAACACCTCCGGCGACCTCTCCGACGAGTCCGACGAACTCGCCGTCACCGACATGAGCACCGTGAACAACAACATCGAACCCGCGCAGCTGCTGCCATAGTGAAGGGCCACACCATGATTCGCAAGTCGACCCTGATCCAGGCAACGGCCGCTGCCGGAGCCGTCGCGCTGCTGCTCACCGGCTGCGCGGGCAGCGAGAGCCCCGGCGGCTCGAACTCCAGTGAAGGCAGCGAGCCGGAGACCGGGACTGGAACGGTCGCGGTGATGGAGGACTGGAAGGGCTGCTGGGCCCTCGACGACCTGCAACCGCTCCAGGACTACCTCGGCGTCACCGCCATCGGCGGCGACGGCCTCATCGACGCCGCCATGGGCGAGGGCCTCGACGGCGAAGCACTCACCTGCTCGGGGAGCTTCACGCTTCCTGCTGCCACAGTCGGCTCCGGCAGCTTTGCTGGCGAGCACTCGGGAAGCGCGACGGTGCAGATGGGTGTGGTCCCATGGGAAAGCGCTGACATCGCCGCCGAGAACTATGCCGAACGCCTTAAACGCCGTGAAGACAGCATGGCTAGCGAGGGCACCGAACTGTCGAATATCGCCACTGGCGAGCTCGGTGGCAGCTGGGATGAGAGCTTCTACGAAGCGGGTGATCACGACCCGTATGTCTACGTGGATACGTTCGGCCGCTCGGGCGACTGGATTCTCTACATCTCGATGTACTACACCCCCGACCCTGGTTTGAGCAACGACCAGGATGCGGCCTACCCGTTCACCGACGCGGCGTTGGTCGAATGGGTCGCGAATGAATACATGCCGCAGGTTCAAGCGGAAATCCTCTCGAAGATCGAAAGCGAGCAGTAGCCATGGCAGGCGAGGAAACCGGGTTCACCGCGACTCCCTACGGCGAAACCAGCGCAGGTTCAATCGCTGACCAAGGCGGCCAGCAGCTACTGGTGAATGCTTCCTGCGGGCACGGGGACTGCCCGAACCACGAACAGGACCCCGCCGAACCTGCCTGGGTCAACCTCATGTCCGCTGTGCCCAAGGCTGAGCAGATCGGATCGATGACCACGGCACGCGATGACGTCCTACTGCCGAACGACCAGGACATTAACTCGATCGTCGAATCTATCCGCCCAGCAGATGCCAGGGAATACGCCCTGGACACCATCGCCGATCGCTGGAAGAACTTGGTCGACCCGCTCCGAGAGGTCGGCAGCGCGCTCGAAACCGGCCTCGCTGATCTTGCCAACGACTGGACCGGTACGGACTACGACGCGTTCGAGGAAGAAGTCTCGACCGTCCTCCTCAACGTCAAGACCCTGATCACCGATATCGGCGAGTCCGATGCCGATGGGATCATCGGGGTGCTCAAGACGAAGTCGGATGCGATCTATTCCCAGCAGGGCGAGCAGGCGATCGTCTACCCAGCCCCGAAGTTCTGGCTCGAGGACGCCGCCGGCTGCTCGCACAAGATCCACATCCGGCCGCCGTTCTTCCCCTCCTGCGAAGTCCACGCCGACGACGAGACCGCGAACGCGCTCGAAGCGGCCGGGTTCGACCCCTCGGTCATCGACGATGTCCGCGAACACCAAGAGCAGAACTACAACATGTACTACGAGGAGAACATCGCCGCCGGGATGACCGAGGCCGAGGCGGTCGAGAACGCGACCACCCGCGCCCAGGAAGACGCCGACAACGAAGCCAGCGCGCTCGGCACCGACGGCCAAGCCGACTACCAGGGCCGAGCGGCCGAAGTCAACGGCGAGATCATCGACCGCCAATACAACGCCAGCACCGAAGTCTCGTCCATCCAACCCGACTACGAACCCGCTGAACAGACGACGTTCAACAACAACGACACCGACCTCAACCCCTCAGGCGGGCTCGACTCCGGCTCCTACGGCGGCGCGCCCGACATCTCGGGGAGTGGCGGCAGTTCGAACATGACCCCGCCCGCTGAACTCCAGCCGCTCTCGCCCAGCGGCGGCTCCGGATCGGATTTCGGCACTGGCGGCGACTACACGGGCGGCGACAGCGGCCTGGACGAGCCCAACCCCTGGGACACCGCGGGCGACGACCCCGACGACGTCTCCGGCGGTCTCGCCTCCGGAGGCGGCGGCCTGGGCGCCTCGACGCTCACCCCGGGAGCAGGAGGCGGCCTCGGCGGCGGCTCCGGTCTCGGCGGCGGCGGTGCGACCGGCCTCGGTGCGGGCGGCGGCATGATCGGCGCCGGCGGTATCGGCGGAGCCCGAGGCGCCGGAGCCGGACGCCGCCCCGGCGGCGGCCGCATGGGCGGCGGCATGAGCGGCATGACGGGCGGCGGTGCAGGCGGCCGAGGAGCTGGAGCGACCGGTGGCCGAGGCGCAGGCGCCCGACCCGGTGGACCCGGCGCGAAGGGCCTCGGCGGTCGCGGCGCGGGCGGCGGCATGATGGGCGGCCGCGGCGCTGGTGGCAACCTCGAAGACGAGGAACAGAACACCGGTACCTGGCTCACTGAGGACGAAGACGTGTGGGGCCGAGCTCCCGACGAGGACAACGACCCCTACGCGTAGCGAATACCTGCTCGTGGGGCGCAGCCATACCCCCCGGCATCCAAGCTGTGCCCGCCCGGCTCCGTCGCAAACTCACGCCGGGCGGGCATGGAACCCTTCTCATCGGCAGCGCCCAGTCGAACGCTGTGAAACCCCTGAACAGAGAAGACAGAATGACCTCCACCCGCATCGTCAGCGTCACCGACCCTGACACCGCTCCAGCCCACGAGATCGCTGATCTCGCCACATACCTGGAAACTGTCGAGTTCCGCGGCAGCACGCAGCCGCCGACGGTTTCCGCCACAATGTCGTTGACCGGCAGACTCACTCGTTTCAGCCTGCCGGAAGCGGTCTTCGAGCAAGAGCAGGAGATCGCCGAGAAAGCGGCGACCTTGCTGGAACAGATGCGACAGACCGCGCAGCGCACCACCCTCCGGCTCATCAGAGAACAGAGGGCGGCCCGATGACCGCCCCTGATCTGGCTGCCGCCATCGGAGCATGGGCAAGCCGCGCCCGAGCGAAGGTCGCGGAGAGCCGCGCCGCGCGCGCCGAAGCCTTTCCTGGGTTCCGATTCGAGTCGGGCAGCGGTGCCATAGCCATCGACATCGGGCCGAACCTTGAACTGCGCTCGTGCGAGATCCATCCAGCCGGTTACGACATCCGGGATGTGCTCGAGCGGGAGTTCCTCACCGCATACAACTCGGCATTCACTGCGGCTCAGGTGCAGAAGGCTGAAGCAATGCGGGACCTGGCCGCAGCACGACGAAACGGAGGCTGACCATGGCAGACGTCGACCCCGACAAGATCGATGCCTTCGCGGACTGGTGCGCCAATATGGCACTTGTACTGCGCGAATACCGCTCGAACTTTGATGGTGAACCGATGACGTCGGGCGGCCTCGCTGGTGGCGACTATCCCGCAGCTCCGGTCGGAACGATCCCTGCGGTCTCAGACGGCACCGAGTTCGCCGGGGAACTCCTTGATCTCGGCCAAGTCAGCTGGTCAGCAGAGGCCGGGCCGCCGCCTGGCGTCGACCTCGGTGCCTCTCCTGGGGATTCAGGTATCTCTCCGTGGGCGCATGCGATGGCCCAGGAGTGGAACATGGGCGTTCGCGGCCGTGTCATGGATCTGGAGCGCGCTTACGACGAGCTTGAACGCCTCGCCGATGATCTGAAAGCGGTGGCGCAGAGTTGGCGCGACGCGGACGACGCCTCCGCCTCCGAGATCGCGGCACAGAACAGCGAGATCGACTACAACGATCGGGAATGGTGACCCTATGGCCGACAACGTGGTGAAGGACTTCCAGGACGGGCACGAAGACGACCTCTCCGAAGCCGACGGCTGGGCGTCGGAACTGGGATACGAGGAAGATCAGTACCCAGGAGCCATCGTTCAATGGTTCGCTGTGATGGACACCAATGTCCTCACAGAACGCGCCAAGACCATCGAACAGTTGGGGGCTTCCGGGACGCCGTTCACCCATGTCTTTGGAGCAAGCTCGCCATACGAGGACCTGCTGAGCTCTTGGACGACCGGTGATGCAACGGCCTTCAGCACCTATGTGGGCGATGGGGCTAGCTCGGGGTTGAGGAAGTACCTTGCGGAGCTCCAGACGACGGCAGCCGCCCATGCCGCGGCGACCAAGGACTATTGCAGTTCGATCGACAGCCTCCTCACGGGTGTCCGCGCCGCTTGCGATGACCACCTCGGTGACTTCAAGGAGGAGCTGGGCTGGCTCGGGCTCAAGGCATTCTTCGCTATCACCGATCCCGCCGAGACGCTGGAGTATTTCCTTGAGGCTGTGGTTCGTGCGGCTGACGAATTTGAAGGTCATGTCACCAGCCTCGGTCAGTACTCCGACATGATGGGCCCAGATTGGGTTCCCACAGTTGGGGACACGGCGTACACCGGCGACTCGCGCGGCCCGGACAACGACGATGACGTCGACTGGGAAGACCACCAGTTCGCCGCAACAGACCCGTACTCGCTCACCGGGGAGAGTGCACGCAGCGAGGACGAGATCCCCGGTGGCGAGAACTATGAAGGCGGGAACTGAACCGTGAGCCGAACGACCGGGGCGAGCCCAGCACCGTCGTCGCGCAGTCGGAAGCGGTGGGCGCTCATTGCCGCGGGCGCGATCATACTGGTCCTGATCGCCACCGCGCTTACAGCATGGCGTGACGCCCGGATCGACCTGCGGGCCTACTCACCG
The DNA here is from genome assembly GCF_027622875.1 of Glycomyces luteolus. GTDB lineage: Bacteria > Actinomycetota > Actinomycetes > Mycobacteriales > Micromonosporaceae > Glycomyces > Glycomyces luteolus. The sequence goes on from NZ_JAPZVP010000002.1 coordinate 319,497, forward strand.
GTGTTCTCCACTGCTCCTGGTTCTTTTGCTTGCGCCGATGGTCTGGTGGAGCTTCTCGATGGCATCGATGTCGAGGCCGAGGTGAGCGAATCCAGCCGAGGCTGCTCGACATCCTTCAAACCGGGAACGGGCGGGGCGGTCGGTGCTTGGACATACGAGGTTCGCGTGTCCCGCAGTGAGTTCGACACCGACTTCGGTCCTTACCAGGAACTCGACAGCCCCTGGACCGGCGGCGAGTGCGCCCTGTTCGACAGGGGTTTCCTCGGCGACTCGCGATACCTCTCTGACAACGGCGGATTCTGCGTCATTCCGGAGACGTTTCCGGAATTTCGGATATCGAAGGCGGTCAAGTCGAAGGTGCTGCTGGCCAGGTTCGGCGAGCAAGTGGAGATCGACATCGAGATCCGGCTCGATCCGGAGGCCGAGTACGTCGCTGCGGATCGCACGGTGCCGGGGTCTGAACGTGCATACCTCGAACACCGGGCGGCGGCGGTATACGCCACGCAGCTGGACCCCACCGGGGCCGCTAACACGCAGCTGATAGAGCAGATCGGCAGTGTGAACACCCCATCGAAATGGACGGATGAAACCGACGATGCCTGGTGCTCGGATGCTGCCACAGTAGATCTGCCGGGATTCATGGAAGGCGAAGTCGACTGGATCCGCTATGCGCCTTCGCCGCCAGTCAGCGCAGACACTTCGCGGTGGACAACAGGGGACATCGATGAGCTGCACTGTTCGACATCATGGGCCGTCGAAGTCCAGAATGATGACGTTCCCGAGCAACCAAGAACGATGGAAGGCCTGGCCACGGGTTTGAGTGTTACCCCGTGGCCTTGGGGACCCGATGCGCTCCAAGAGGGCTCAGGCTATCTCAACGGGCTTGCCGACTGTGCTCCGCTCGACCTCGGCGAAATCGAGATGGACCCGTCCTGGCCGCCCGAGATCGCAGCTGCGCTGGAAGAAGCGCAGCGATGCGCGGTTCGCGACGAGGAGTCGGCGGTCGTCTTTACACTCGGCGACGCCTCCTTGGTCCGCATCTGGTCCTACACCTGGGACTCTGCTGGGCATGTGGGATCGCACCCTAGCTGGACCATCGGTACTCAGAGCCAGCTGCTCACCAAGGTCATTGAGCGGCTCGCAGTCTCGCAAGGATGAGTCCTCCGCGGGATCCTTGTGCGGCTGAACGGGGTCCCGGCGCACCGCGCCCAAATGGGCGAGCCGAGGGCGCTTCGCCCAAGAACGAGCACGAAGACCCCTATGCGTAAGCCGCACCATCTCCCCGGAACGCGTGCCCGTCCGCTCCGTCGCAAACTCACGCGGGCGGGCACGACCCGCAATGCTCCCAAACCCTCTCGCATCTCGTCATGCAAGACATGTACCCCCAAACTTGCGGCGGCACAGTAGTCTCCTCATAACCGAAGCCCCACGGTCAGAACGGAATAGCAATGTCAGATCCCTCCCCGCTCGCAGCCTTTGGCGACCCCTCGAATCCGCAGCGCCAGTTCAGCGCCGAGGCCGCCCACGCCCGGCTCGCTGAGCTCCAGTCGCGCCTTGAGCAGACCACGTCCAAGACCAAGGAGATGGCCGAACAGCTCGGCGCCCTCCAAGCCACCGCCCAAGACGAGAACGGCGTCGCCGAAGCCACGGTCAACTCCTCAGGTGCCCTCATCGACCTGCGCCTGTCGGGAAAAGTGCAATCCCTGCACCCTGCGGACTCGTCCCTGGCGATCCTCGCCGCGGTCGACGCCGCGAAGACCCTCCTGGCAGAACGCACCCGCGAGGTCATCGCCGACACCATCGGATCGGACTCCGAAGCTGGCAAAGCAGTCCTGGACGGCATCGACAGGCGCCTGGGCCTCGACAACGACGAGGAGACCCGGCCATGAGTGACGAGGGAGCCTACGCCTACGAGAGCGTCCACCTCACCCGGGGCGGGTTCGGCGGCTACGACGTCGACCCTGAAGCCCTGCGCGCCTACGCCGATCGTCTCGCGGCGTTCCGAGATCGGTTCGCCGCGCTCGCGCAGGCCGCCCAGTCCACCACCTCCACCGAAGGGGCGTTCGGGCTGCTGACCTCCTGGATGGAACCGCTCCTCGACGAGAAATACGATCTGGCCTCTCAGCTCACTCCGCTCAACGTCGAAGTCCTCGAAAGCTACATCCAGGCCCTCAACGGCTGCGCCGACGAATACGACGCCGCCGACGCGGACGCCGCAAGCGAGCTCAGCGCTTTGGAAGGCGAGTTCTGATGTCCGACAACAGCCTCATCGCCACCACCCCCACCAACTCGACGCACCAGCCCTGGTCCGGCTTCGGTCCCGCCGACGCCGGAGCCGACATCGCGGCCGCCATCGAATCCAAGTCCTGGGTCGCCGCGACCCTCGCTGGAGTCGGCGCGGGCTTCGAAGTCGCCTCCTGGGGATTCGACCCCTTCGGGTCGCTCGTGTCCTCGGGCCTCTCGTTCCTCATGGAGCAGTGCGGGCCGATCCGCGACCTCCTCCAAGAGCTCACCGGCGAGCCTGACATCCTGCTGGCGCATGCCGAGACCTGGACGAACATGGCCGTCGAGTCGCACGCGATGGCCGGGGAAATGTGGACGCTCATGGAGGACGCGACCGCCGAATGGCAAGGCCAGGCCGCCGAGTCTTACCGGATGCTCCACACCGCCTACATCAACGCGATCGACGCCACCGGGTTCATGTTCGACGCGATGGCCTCGGCGACCAACGGCGCGGCGACCATCGTGCAGCTCGCCTACGAACTCGTCCGCGACCTGATCGCCGAGCTGCTGACCTGGATCTTCTTCAAGACCCCGATCTGGCTCGCGATCATCGCCGCCAGCGCCGGGATCGGCATCCCGATCTGCGCTGCCGAAGCCGGCGGGCGGATCTTCGCCATCACCAGCCTCGCCTTCAACGTTGGCTCCGCCCTCGTCGCCAGCTTCACCAGCCTCCAAGCGCTCCTCGCCGAATAACCCCGAGCCCGAGCCCTCCCGACCTCCGAGACGGACAGGACCCACCCCACTCATGCGCCGACTACTCCTTTTCGCCGCCCTCATCGCCGCCACCGGCCTCTTCCGAAGAACCCCCGGCGGAACCTCCGCCGACCCGCCAAGCGGCTCTAACCGCCCCATCGGCGGCAGCGGCCCCCCACCGATGGGCATCACGAGCCTCCACGCCTCAACCATGAAAGCCATCGAGGCAGCCAAACCCAGGCTGGCCATCACCGCCCAACCACACGGCACGACGCCGGGGAGCGCGCCCTCCGACCCCAGTGGCAACCTTCCAACCACTCCAAGTACCGGGGAGACTTCCGGACTGGTGAACCTCAACGGCGTTCCCGATGTTGTCGTCTCGGCTTTGGATCTTTCAAACATCGGTGAGCTACATGCAGAGTGGATGAGTACAAATGAACTGAGGAGTCAGACATCGTATGAGGGAGGAGGAGATCGAGACACGCCACCTATTGAAGGCGGCGATCCATCGCAGATAAACTGGCCACATCCAGCGGGAGCCCTCGGCCCAATTGCAACTGTTACACTGCCTAAAGGAACTACATTCGACCGGTATGGTTCTGATGGTGGCGACTATGTTTCTCCTGTAGGCGTGCCATACGAACAACGTGCATTGCCACCGGCAAATGCACAGAGTAACTACACCACATTCACTTTGAATGAGGATCTACCCGGAGTAAAGGTATCGGTTATTGCGCCCTGGTTCGGCGCAGAAGGAATGGGAGTGCAATACCAGCTTCCGGCTCGAGCATTCGAACTTCTTCAGAAGGATGCAGACGGAAACTCCATCATAACGGCAACGAATAGGGATGAATGATGAAGAAAGAACAACTCGCGCATAAGCTTCAAGAAGCAGGTGTAAATGAGACTACTTACTGGCTTGATGGCGGTCTGCCATCGGAAAGATACACTCTCGAAGAGAGGCCGGAGGGTTGGGCAATCTACTATGCTCAACGAGGTGAACGAGCTTATGAAGAAGTGTTCGCTTCGGAAGAAGAGGCGTGCAACGCATTTTTTGAGAGAATCATGAGCGACCCAACTACTCACTGAGCCTCTTAAATTCGGGGCAAGCGCTGCAGCGCGATCTCGGCCTCGATGCCGGTTCGGTACGCGGAGTCGCGAGACAACCCTACCTATCCGACGCCTGCGCGGGTTCGGGGTTCTTGCCGTTCTGCAGATAGATCGCGGCAGTCGGTGATCGTTCTGCGGCCTGGAGCGAGGAGGCGAGTCGAGGGCGTGCACGTGGTCGGAGTCGTTGCTGCGCATCGGTGAGAGTGCAGAACGAATATTGGTCGACTTCCTTGCCATCAAGGTGAATGATGGCATCGGTTGAAATCCGGCCGCCGTCGAAGATAAAGGCGAGGAGGTCGTCCCAGGGGCCGTGCGGGGGCACCCATTCCACGCACAGGAGCCTGCCGATCTCGATGCCGATACCGAGCTCTTCGTTGATCTCGCGCCGGGCGGCGTCGGCGGGGGATTCGTTCGCTTCGCACATGCCGCCGGGGAGGTCCCAGCCGGGTTTGTAGGTGGGTTTGACCAGGAGGATGCGGCCTGCGGGGTCGCGGATGAGGACGTCGGCGCTGACACGTTTGCGGGCTTGGGTGGCGTTGCCTTCGGCGAGGTGGGCTTCCCAGGCGGCTGGGTCCCGTTCCCACAGCGGTGCTGAGTCAGTCATGTGCACTCCCGGGCTCCAAGGTGCGGGCGAGCGCGCTCTGGTGTTGCTGGAGGAAGTCAGCGACATCGGGCGCTGCATGGAACCGAGCAAGCTTGTCGGCGATGCGGTGGAGCTGCCCGGCCACCAGTGCGGAGGAGAGCTGTCCCGTAGCCGCCAGGACGGCGGTGGCGAGTTGGCTGGCTGGTTCGGGTTCGCGTCTGGCGAGATGGATGTCGGCGAGGGCGAGTTGCCCGAAGGCGCGGCTGCGCGCCCGGGAGGGCGGGCGGTGCTCGATGACGCGTCGGGCTTGGCGTTCGGCTTCGGTGAGGTCGCCGAGCTGGCGGAAGCAGCGGGCGGCTTCGGAGGCGAGGGAGCCGTGGTCGAAGTCGCTGGTCCACGGCGAAAGTGGTTCACCGATACCACCGGACGCGGCTACCAGGGTCTCTGCGGCGCGTAGGTGTTCCCAGCAGGCGGTACGGTTGCCCGCCATGGCGGCGCTGCGGGCGAGCATGGCGTGGAGTCGGGCTCGTATCGCGGTGTGCGAGTGCCACTTCGTGATGGTCTTGCCTCCGGCTTGTCCGTACGCGGCGGCTCGGCGGCTATCGCCCCGGCTGAGTGACAGGTGGGCGAGGCTGGCGTAGATGTGGGCGGTCAGTTGATGGTCGCCGCTGACTGAGGCGAGTTCGAGAGCGCGGCGGAAGTGCTGTTCGGCGGTGGTGTCGTCGCCGGCGTCGTGGGCCATCCATCCGGCCATCTCGGTGAGCCCCGCTGCGGCGGAGAAGAGCAGGTCCTGCAGGGCTTCCTCGGTGATCTTCAGTGCTGCCGCGAGGTCTGGTCGCATGCACGGTTGCGGGTCGGACTTCCCCGCTTCCCATCGCCCGTTGACTTTTCAACGCCGAGTTCGTGGGCGAGGCGTTCTTGCGAGTAGCCGACCGCTGATCGCCTTCGCGCGAGACCGTCGCGTTTCCGTCCCATGTGTACGCCTCCGCGCTTGGTAGGGAGCCCGATGTTACCCCAGGTGGGGGCCGGTGGTGCAACCGTGATGCATACAGGATGCCTACCCGATGCTCTCGTGTCCCATGGGTTTTCACGGTTCTATGAACGTACGCGCTGTGCACGGCGCGGCGGTGGGCGGAGCCCGGTAGCTAGGGAGCACTGGTGGGCTCCGGGTTTCCGTCCACCGCACCATGCGAAAGGGGGAGCTCATGAGGAGAAGCAGCCAGGAACACACCACGGACCTGTTCCAGCGGCTCGGCGAAGTCACGATCGCTGCGCGCCCGGCAGCCGTGCTCTGGCCCGGGCGCGGGGACGCGGTCGCCATCGACTTCCTCGACAACGGCCACCGATACGCGGCCGCCTACCGCCTCGACGGCGCCGCACGGCTCGATCCCCAACCCCGCTACGAGGATCTGCACGACCAACAGCATCTGGATGCACTGCTCGTGAACCTCATCGGGCTTTGGTCCAGGCGCTGGAGGACGGGCTCATGAACCCGGGCACGCGTTCGGCGCGGCGACTGGAAGCGAAGGAGCTCGTTATGGACGGTGTTGAACATGCCCGCGGCAGGATCGCCATCGGGCGCTTCCGCTTGCAGCACAGAATCATCGAGGTCACCGTCGAAGCCGAAGTGCTCGGCGCGACCGCATGGTTGACGCGAATCGAACCGACCCCGGTCCACGAGCTCGGGTACCTGGTCGAACTGCATACCGACGTCCCGCGCCTGCATCTGTATCGAGCTGAATGGTCGCCCGAGCTCCGTGCCGCAGCCAAAGACGAAGTTCACGCGATTTGGAACGCGGCCGTCGCCTCCGCGGCCATCGAGCCGCGCCCGGTGAACACGACCCTCGTCCCCCTGGGCCAGGCCACCATCGACGACCAACGCGTCAACTTCGTTTGGGCGACCGTGGCCGACACGATCCTCGTCGACTTCGCCGACACCGAACCCCGTCGTATCGGCACCGTCCTCATACATGGCCGCGAGGAACCAGCGTTCATCTCCCAACCCGAGCATCACGCCTGGGCCAAGGAAGGCGACCGCATCGCACGGATCATTTCGGCGTCCGCCAAGTACTACAGCGAACTCTGAGTCCGCACCAGCAAGTGTCTGGGGGTTGAGATCATCGCAGGCATCGTTCACGATTGCTGAATGCAACAGAACGTCGAGTTCGAACCCGGTGAGCTCTGGGGGTACCGCGCTCGGTCACGCGACGAGCTGGCGTGCGTGAAGGTGCTGAAGGTCGGCACCAAGCGTCCGGCCCGACTCAAAATCAAGTTCCTAGAAGATGAACATGAGGGGCGCGAGGACTGGGTACCGCCGTCGCGGCTGAAAGTACGTTGGGAGGATCGAGCGGGCTTCTTCGAGGCAGAGCGGCGCTGGCACGCGGTCGAAGACGCGTCCGCCGAAGCCGTCGACACCATCGAGGCCAAGACGTGCACCCTGATCTTCGATCACCTCAAGGCCCTTCACTACATTGATTGGCGGTCAGCCGACCGCAGAGCGGTGCTGTGGACGGATGATCTCGACACCTTCGAGGCTGAGACTGGTCTCAAGCGCGAGGATTTCCTGTCATATCCGGCGGCGTTCAGCGAGGATGGCCAGATCGTGGCCCCCTGGCCCGCGCTGAGGGTCGCCGCCCAAGCACTGGCGCGCGCGAACGCCGAGAAGCTCCTTGATCTCGCCGACCAAGAAGAACGGGACCGGCCACGCCGAGCCATATACGGCCAGCGCTACCCGTCGCGCTCAGGAGGCCTATACATCGACCCTGAAATCTGCATCGAGACTGACCGCGAGTACGCCCCGCAATGGGAGATGCTGCGAACCTGGTGTGGCGCAGAGATTCAAGAGCGACGGAGTGGGCTGGCCGAGCTCCGGGGTGAGGTAGCCCGCCTTTCGGGACTGGTGGAGGAAGCCATCACCGAGCTCGACAAAGCAGGCAGCCGAAGAACGGCCAGACATCTCGAGGCCGAGCTCGGCGTCCCCTTGGATCTCATCCGAGCTTCACGGAAGACTTGATCATCGAACTCTGTTGGCTTCGTGCCGGAGCCATGGGGAGGCCCGTGCCAGCCGCGGTATTCAGTGCAAAATGCCCATGATAAGGTTGTTTACCTGCGGAAACGCGGTTAGTGAAACTGTCGCCTACGGGCCGTCGGGTTGCTCGAGTTCGAGTTTGCGGCGGAGGGCGGTGTTGGGGAGGCGCTCGGCGCGGCCCAGTTCGACTGCTTCGCCGGTGCGGTAGTTGAAGACGGCGGGGATGATGGCGGCTTCGCAGGCGAGGAGCCGGGCGCGGGCGGGACTGATCGGCTGGCCTTCCAGGAGCGGGGTGCGGCCGGTGTCGCGGCCCTGCAGCGTCTCGATGTCCACCACCAGGTTGAGGGTGGCGGTGTGCCCGTGCCGGGTCGATGCCTGCGGGGAGGCGCCGTAGCCGGCGAGGAGCTGGTGCAGGGCTTCGGCGTGGCGGTTGGCTTGCGGGGGCAGGATGCCGTCGGTGTCGGTCTCGTCTTGGCGGGGCGGGGGGCAGGCGGTCTTGAGGTACTTCTCCAGCAGCCGCCCGGTCGCGTCCGAGAGTTGGCCTTCCAAGGCCCACATGCCGTTGTGCTGCGGGGTCAGGTCGAGGCGCTGCATGGACTGCTGCCCGAGTTCGTCGAGCAGTTCGGTCGCTTCGGCGATGGAGGCCCACAGTTCGTCGAGGTGGCGGCGCAGGTCCTTGAAGGTGGCATGCGCGCAGTACTCGGTGACCATCGCTTCGGGGGTGGTGCACAGAGTCTGGGGGTCGAAGGGGGAGGGGACTGGGTTCTTGAAGGGGGTGCGGGCGAAGTGGCGCATGGCCGTGGTCTGGTCGAGCTGGCGGACCGCGAAGGCGACCTGGTCGATTCTGGCTTTCCCGGTCGTCGCCGCCTCAGCGAGCACACGGAACTTCCCTGAAAGGCGGGCGATGGCCGCGATGGCGCCTGCGGTGTTGAACGTGAAGTCGAACTGGGAGACCAGGAGGTCGCGGAGGGCGGAGAAGCCGAACTCGGAGCGGTGCAGGCCCTGCTCTTTCATCGCGATCACTGCCGAGAGCACTTGGGCGTGCTGGGTGTTGATGGCGGCGGCGGCTGCGTCGAGGGTGGAGCGGATAGCCGCTGCCTGGGAGGGCCGGTCGGAGGCCAGGGGAGGGACGGGGTTCGGGGTGGTGGTGCAGTGGCTCATGGGTCCTTTCGCCTCCCTTCCTGTTCTCGAATGTCCTGCCGGTTTTCGCTTTCGTGTTCGTAGTTCAATAGTGACAGGTCGGCTGCTTGGCGCCATCACCCAATGGGGTGAACATTCCATGAGGGACATTCACGGAGGCCTCCAGACCGCCTGGGGCGCAGGACAAGCCGGGAGAAGCTCGGACCTCCGCCGCGCTATCTCCGCGCTGCCAGGCTGCCGCATGGCACACACCCTTTGTCGCTGCCCGCTTGAACCGCGCACGAATCAGACCCCACAGCCGAACAGAAGCCCCGCCCAACCAACCACCGCTTCGTCGCTGCCAGCTTGAACGCCGGACCGATCAGGCCGGGCAGCCGGTCCTCCGCGCCGAACGGTGGCTACCGCAGCCGCTCGAGCTGGGCCGTGTAGATCTCGCCCATGGCCTGCTGATGCCTCGTCAGGAAGGCGAGCTCCTCCTCGCTGTACGCGCCGACCAGTTCGGCCACCTGCTCGCCGAACGGCGCGTACAACTCCGCTCCCTGTTGCAGCGCTTCGGGTTCGGGAGTCACGATGACCCGGCGGCGGTCGTCCGGGTCGCGTTCGGCGCGGAGGTAGCCCGCGTTCTGGAGGCGCCGGATCATGCTCGTGATCGCACCCGTAGTGAGTCCGGTCTGCTCGGCCAGCTGCCCTGCGGTCGCCGATCCGCTCTCAATCAGGAAGTCGAGGCATTCCATGTCCGTCACAGTGAGTCCCAGCTCGGCCGCGACCGCGGTGCGGAACATCAGCGACAGCCGCGACTCCTGCCGTCCGCTCGCCAAGTACCCGCCCACGGCCGCCTCGCGAGGACTCACCCCGTCGGCACCAGCGGTCGGTGCAGGCTCGGCAGCAGCTTGAGCATCACCCATTTCTGCACCCCCTTGCTTCCGGTCAATCGGCGCATCATGCCCTCGGCCATGTCGACGGCCTTGAACGCGTAGGGGATCATCTCGTCGCGGTACGCGGCGAGCGCGTCGTCGATCGCGCTCGGCGACCCCCCGGTCTCGTACGCGGCCACCAGCTTAGCGCCGAGCAGCGACGCGTCCCGCAAAGCGGTGTTGCCGCCGTGGGCGCCGAATGGAGGCATGGCGTGGACCGCGTCGCCCATCACGGCGGCGTTCGGGATCGCCCACGGTTCGGGGCGTCGGCCGACCGCGAAGTGGCTGAGGATGGTCGCCTCAGGGTCGGCCGCGCTGATGAGGCGGCGGACGGCCGGGTGGTAGTCGGCGGCGATGGCCTCGGCGAGGCGGTGCAGGGCGGGCGCGTCGTTCCAGGCGGTGCCCGCGGGGATGTCGGACTGGGGCATCACGACGCCCCACATGACGTAGTCCCCGACGTCGACGACCGGCGCGCCCGGGACGCGTTCGGCGAAGGCGGCCTTCGGGTCCTGCGAGAACTCCATGGCGGTGAAGAACACGGCGCGGCCGCTGCGGCCGCCGAGGGAGAGGACGCCGCTGCGGTCGAGTTCGGCCGGGAGGACGCGGCTGCCGCCCTGCACCAGGGGAGTGCGGCCGTAGATCCCGGCGACGCCGCTGTCGGCGGGGCCGCCGCCGGGCAGGATCTGGTCACGCAGCGCGGAGCCGATGCCGTCGGCGGCGATCACGACCCGGGCGGTCACCGAGGCGCCGTCCTCGAAACGCAGCCGGGTGGCACCCGAACCGGTTTCGATCGCGGCCGCTTTGCGGCCGTAGTGGACTCGATCCTCGAGGCCGACGAGGAGGATCGAACGCAGGACCTGGCGGTCCATCTGGCGCTCGCCGTCCTCGGTCTCCTCGAAGGTGAGCTTGAAGGCCTCGCGGAGGTGCTGGTTCGTGAAGCGGAAGTACCCGCCGGAGCGGCCCGCGACGGCCACGGCGAGGTCGTAGAGGTGCGCCGGGAGGCTCTCGCGGAGCGCGCCGAGGCCGTCCGCGTCGACGGTGATGCGGTAGCCCTGGGGGCGGGCGAACGGAGCGGCGTCGCGCTCGTAGACCTGCGCGTCGATGCCATTGCGGCGCAGGTACTGCGCCAGGCACAGGCCCGAAAGGCCCGCGCCGACGATCGCCACGGAGGTGCCGGTGTGGTTCAGGTTCGTCCTCGTCATGAGATTATCTTACTCATTAAGATAATCTCATGCAAGTGCTAGGCGCCTTCGTACGCCGGCCACTTGCCCGGGTTGCGGTAGTAGGTGACCAGGGCGGTGGCGTGGCCATGGCCCATGCCGTGCTCGGTCTTGAGCCATTCGACCTGCGGCTTGTGGCCGTCGATGCCGCACGCGGCGAGGTCGGCGAGCCAGTCCGCGATCGGGCGGCCGTACGTCTTCTCGATGGAGGGGAAGTACGCGGCGGGGCCTTTGGGCTGGGTGGTCATGGCGGTTCCTCCTGCGGTCGGTGTCGCCCGTGTAGACGACGGCGCCCTTCAGGATTCATCGCGCGGTGGCATCTGTCACGGGAACCCCGAAGGGCGGGGCGCGGGCGCGGGCCGCCCGGGGGGGGGGGGGGGGGGTGTGGGGGGCGGGGAGGGGTTGTTGAACTTCTTCTTCGAGATCACGTAGCCCAGCAGCGCGAAGGCCAGCGACCAGGCGATCGTCAGGACCAGGTCCACGCCGTCGACCGCGTTGGCGAACAGGAGCGCCCGGACGACCTCGATGAACGGGGTGAAGGGCTGGTACTCGGCGAAGTACTGGACCACGGTGGGCATCGAGTCGGTGGGGACGAAGGCGGAGCCGAAGAACGGCAGCAGCATCAGCGGCATCGGGGTGTTCGACGCCTCTTCGACCGTCTTGGCGGCCATGCCGAGTCCGACGGTGAGCCAGGTCAGGCCGAACGAGATCAGCAGCAGCACACCGGCGAGGCCGAGCCAGCCGAGCGCATCGGTCTCGGGGCGGAAGCCGATCGCCACGGCGACGCCGAGCGTGACGGCGATGCACAGGAACGACTGGATGACCGAGGCGATCACGTGTCCGGTGAGGACGGAGACCCGGGCGATCGACATGGTGCGGAAGCGGTCGATGATGCCTTCGGTCATGTCCATCGCGACGCTGATCGCGGTGCCCTGCACGGCGGCGACGATCGCCATCAGGAGCATGCCGGGCGTCAGGTAGGTCAGGTACGCCTCGCGGCCGCCGGTCGGGCCGCCGAGGCCGTCGCCGATCGTCCCGCCGAAGACGTAGACGAACAGGAGCAGGAAGACCACCGGCATGCCGACGAGCATGAGGGTCAGCGACGGGTAGCGGAGCATGTGCTTGAACTGGCGGCGCAGCATCGTGGAGGTGTCGGAAACGGAATAGGCGAGGGTGCTCATCGGAGTTCTCCTTGTGGGCGTTGCGAAAAGGTTCAGGTGGGTTACGCGGCGGCGGCCGCGGCTTCGAGGTTCGCGGTGTGGCCGGTGAGCGTCAGGAAGACGTCGTCGAGGTCCGGCGTGTGCACCGTGAGCTCGTCGACCTCGATGCCCTCGCGGTCGATGGTGTCGAGGATCCTGCGCAGCGAGTCGACCGAGCCGTCCGAGGCGACCTGGACGCCGAGCGGGTCCGTGTCCGAGACGGTGGCGGCGAGGATCCGCACGGCCTGCTCGACCTGGTCGCCGCGGCGGAGGCGGAGCTTGACGTGGCCGCCGGGGACGAGCCGCTTGAGCTCCTCGGGCGTGCCTTCGGCGACGATCTTGCCGCCGTCGAGGACCGCGATCTTGTCGGCCAGCTCGTCGGCCTCCTCGAGGTACTGCGTGGTGAGGAAGATCGTGGTGCCGCCCTTGACGAGCTCGCGGATGATCGACCAGACGACGCGGCGGCCGGCCGGGTCGAGGCCGGTGGTCGGCTCGTCCAGGAAGATCACCTTCGGGTCGCCCATGAGGCACATGGCGATGTCGAGGCGGCGCTTCATGCCGCCGGAGTAGGTCGACGGGACGCGCCTGGCGGCGTCCAGCAGGTCGAACCGCTCGAGCAGGTCCTCGGTGCGGCGCTTGGTCTCCGCCTTGCCCAGGTGGTGGAGCCGGCCCATGAGGTGAAGGTTCTCGCGGCCGGTGAGCAGGCCGTCGACGGCCGCGAACTGGCCGGTGACGCCGATGCTCTTGCGCACCGCGTCGGCGTCGCCGACCACGTGGTTGCCGTGGATGAACGCGTCGCCGCCGCTGGCGGGGATCAGGGTGGTGAGGATGTTGACCGTGGTGGTCTTGCCGGCGCCGTTGGGGCCGAGCAGGGAGAAGATGGTGCCTTCGGGGACGGAGATGTCGATGCCGCCGAGGACGGACTTCTCGCCGTAGGACTTGGTGAGGTTCCGGGCTTCGATGGCGATGGGCTGCTGGGTGTTCATCGTTCCTCGTTTCGTGTCTTCGCGGGCTGCGGTGGTTCCGGTTCGGTTTCCCTCGCCGGGCATGTGAGTACTTTGGCCGGGGCCGCTGACATGGCGCTGACATCGACCTGACGTGGTGACAGGTCCGGTGAAAGCCGGTGCGGCGGTGGGTAGAGCGTGAGCACCATTCCAAGGTCGAACACGGTTTCACCTCGATGTTCAGGGACGGTGACAGTACAATGTGGACTGTCAGTAGGCAGGGCTCCGCCCCGGCGGGTGTGCGGTGCAGAGGGTGCGGCCGACTACCGGGACGTGCCCGGGACCGCTGGTGATGTCTTCGAGTGCGCTTGCGGCGCAGCGGGTCTAGATGTCGAGGTCCTGCACCGGCGGCGCCTCCGCGGTGGCGGCGACCATCTGGTACAGCTCTTCAGGGATCTTCGCTTTGAGCTCGTCGAGCGTCTCGACCACTTCGAGCGTGGCGTCCCCGTAGTTCATGGCGTAGCTCTGCTCGCCGAAGCCGAGGAGCTTGCGCCAGCCCGTCTCGTTCGTCTCGTGCACGAAGTCGGGCGTCTTCTCGACGTGGATCACGAACTTGCCCGAACGCGAGCGGTAGACCCGGTAGATCTCCGCCTTCTTCTCGTTCGAGCGGACCCATTCGCCGAGCTTGACGCCGGTGAAGCGCTGGCGCTGCCGCTTGCGGCCGGTGCCCGGGCCGACGGGGACGGTGATCTCCTCGTAGCCCTCCAGGCGACCCTCCTCGGCGTCGACGTAGCGCTTGAGCGCCGTCGAGATCGCCTTGGAGAGGTTGCCTCCCGCGAGTTCCTGCGCTCGGGTGTAGAGGGGCAGGTCCTTGTCGGCGACGTAGATCGTCTTGTTGGGCATGACGGCATCTTAACCTCCTTCCAGGGGCTGTCCTTGGTATACGTAGAGACTATACGTATACGTAGAACATGTGCAAGTCCGGGCCCGGAATTCTTCAGCGGCAACGCCGAAGGGCGGCCCCGCGACGCATCGCGGAACCGCCCTCCAAGGCCTCTAGCTGGTCTTACGCGCCCTTCTGGGCCAGCAGCTGGGTCAACTGCGCCTTCACGGTCTCCGTCACATCGCCCGGCTCGGCCGTCGGCAGCGAGAAGCGGATCGTCGAGTTCAAGTCCGGAGCCAGCAGCTCCGCCGAGTTGTCCGCCGCGAACACCACATCCGTGTTCGCCTCGCCGACCACGAACACGACCTCCAGCTCCCGGACCCGGCCGTGGAACTCGCCCTCGGTCGCCCAGAACTCGACCTCCTGGTAGAACGGCACCGTCGCACCCTGGATCGTGCCCAGCTCCAAGTCGGTCTCCTGGAACGCGAAGCCCAAGGCCTCCAGCGCCTCCCAGACCGCCTTGTGCACCGGCAGCGCCTCGACCGTCAGCCAGTCCAGGTCGCCCTTGTCCAGCGCCTGGTCCAGCGACAGGTGCGTCGAGACCCCGAGCTTCATGCCGCCCACCAGCGGACGCTGCTCGACGTTGTTGAACGGCGTCTCCCAAGGCACCTGCACCTCGAACGCGATCGGGTGGGCAGTGCCCTTCGCGAGGTCGAACTTGCCCGAGATCTCGGTCTTGAAGTAGTCGTGCACGACGCCGGCCGCGTCCTCGCCCTTGCTGTCGTCCTCGACCAGGGCGGTGAACTCGATCTCGACGCTCTCCACCGCGGCATCCACTTCGGCGCCGGAGATCCGCACCTCGCCCTTGAGGACACCGCCGGGGACGACGTGCTTCTCATGCAGGAGCGTGTCGACTTGGATGCCACTACCGAGAATGGCCTTGAGCTTGCTGAACACCATTGGGGCGGTTCCTTTCGGGGAGGATCGCAGGTACTACGAAGGCGCGGGGGGTGGGAACGCGGACAGGGGCATTCGCATCGTATCCCGAAAGCCCTGCGGCTACGCGCCCCCGTGCAGCTGCACCACCGGGATGGCGGGATCGCCCGGGGAGAGTTTCAGCCCCTCCCAAGGGATCGAGATGAGCCGCTGACGCAGCAGCTCCCGCGACTCCTCCAACGTCGGCTGCGGCGCGAGCTCGCCGCCCTGGAACAGCGGCACCTGAAGCCGCTTGTCGCCCGGCTGCGCCTCGGGCTCCCCCTGGGAGACCACCACTTCCTCCGTCGCCGTGCCCGTCGGCTTGTGACGGCGCACCGCGATCTTGCGACCCCCGTTGGTGCCCTTGTGCTCCGAGCGCTTCGCTACCGGGCGACCCTCCACTTCGACCAGTTTGTAGACCAGCTGCGCCGTCGGCGCACCCGAGCCCACCACGACCGCCGTACCCGCCCCGTAAATGTCCACAGGGGCCGCCGCCAGCGCCGCGATCGAGAACTCGTCGAGGTCGCCCGAGACCACGATCTTCGTGTCGTGCGCACCCAGCTCGTCGAGGAGCTCCCGAGCGCCAGTGGCCATCACGTCGAGATCGCCCGAGTCGATGCGGATGGCGCGCAGCCGCGGCCCGGCCGCCTCGATCGCGTTGCGGATGCCCTGCGTGATGTCGTACGTGTCCACCAGCAGCGTCGTGTCGGTCCCGAACGCGTCGATCTGCGCCTGGAACGCCTCGATCTCGGACTTGTGGAGCAGCGTGAACGCGTGCGCGCTCGTGCCCGAGGTCGGCACCTTGTAGCGGCGCCCCGCCTCGAGGTTGGAGGTCGCGACGAACCCGGCCAGATACGCGGCCCGGGACGCGGCGATCGCGGCGGCCTCATGCGTGCGGCGCGAGCCCATCTCCAGGATCGGGCGGCCGCGCGCGGCCGTGACCATGCGGGCGGCGGCGCTGGCGATCGCGCTGTCGTGGTTGAGGATCGAGAGGGTCAGCGTCTCGAGGAGCACGCACTCGGCGAACGTCCCGGAGACGGTGACGATGGGGGAGCCGGGGAAGTAGAGCTCCCCCTCGGCGTAGACGTCGATGTCGCCTTTGAAGCGGTAGTCGGCGAGCCATTCGGCCGTCGACTGCTTGATGACCCCGCGGGAGGTGAGGTCGTCGAGGTCGCTGTCCTCGAAGCGGAAGCGCTCGATGGCCTCGGAGAGGCGGCCGATCCCGGCGACGACGCCGTAGCGGCGGCCGGTGGGCAGGCGGCGGCCGAAGACCTCGAAGACGCACGGCAGCTCCGCGGTGCCGTCGCGGAGGGCCGCTTCGAGCATCGTGTACTCGTAGTGGTCGGTGTACAGGGGTGTGCGCGGCAACGTGACGGACATACCGGCGAGCCTAATGCACCTGGCGGACGAACGGACCCCGCGCGCGAGCGGTGTTCACACCCGCCCGTTTATTCCCTCCCGGCGCAGGTCGCGGCCGTGCCAATGGGCGGCACGCAAGCTTTGCCGGGCATGTCTCACGCTCTGAGCGAGGGCTTCTGGGCTCCTCGCGCCGCGTGTACGCTTGCTTGCGTGTTGCGGATCGCGCATGAACTGGTCGAGGCGATGGTCGCGCACGCCCGGGCTGACCACCCCGACGAGGCGTGCGGTCTCATCGCGGGCCCCGAGGGCACGGGAGCGCCGAAGAGGCACATCCCGATGATCAACGCTGCCCGCTCCACCACCTTCTACGAGTTCGACTCGGAGGAGTGGAAGCAGGTCTACGACCAGATGTGGGACAACGACGAGGAAGTCGTCGTGGCCTACCACTCGCACACCCACACCGAGGCCTACCCTTCGCGCTCCGACGCGGGGATCGCCTCGCAGCTGGGTCTGCCGGGCGCGCACTACGTGCTGGTGACGACCAAGGACCCGGACGTGGCCGAGGTCCGATCGTTCCGCATCGCCGACGAGGTGATCACCGAGGAGCCCATCGAGGTGACCGGTGCGCCGGAGGCGGTGCAGAGCTACAAGTTCGCGCACACCCCCGACTCGACGGTCTACGACTGTTCCTGAGTTCCCGCCGGGCCCGGCCCGGCGTTCGTCATGCAGTACCCGCTGCGAGTCAGACACATCGACGGCCCCTGCCGGGCTGTTCCGAGAATCGAAGGAAATCCATCATGTCCGTTGAAGTCCGCGTCCCCACCATCCTCCGCACCCACACCGGCGGCCAGAAGCTCGTCACGGGCGAGGGCGACACCCTCGCGAAGCTGTTCGACAGCCTCGACGCCCAGCACGCCGGCCTCAAGGGCCGCGTCGTGACCGACGAGGGCACCCTGCACCGCTTCGTGAACGTGTACATCAACGACGAGGACGTCCGCTTCATCGGCGGCCTCGACGCGGCGCTCGCCGACGGCGACCAGGTGACCATCCTCCCCGCCGTCGCGGGCGGCATGTAGTTCGGAGAAGGGACTGGCCGTGGCACGCTTCACGGACATCACCGCGACGCTCGGCGACACGCCGCTCGTCGGACTCCCGCGGCTCTCGCCCTCGCCCGACATCCGGCTCTGGGTGAAGCTCGAGGGCGCGAACCCGACCGGCTCGGTCAAGGACCGGGTGGCCGCCAAGATGATCGAGGCCGCCGAGGACGACGGGCTCCTGAAACCGGGCGCGACGATCCTCGAACCGACCTCGGGCAACACCGGCATCGCCGTGGCGATGCTGGCGCGCCGCAAGGGCTACAAGCTCATCGCGGTCATGCCCGAGAACACCTCGCTGGAGCGGCGGCAGCTGCTGACCGCGTTCGGCGCCGAGATCGTGTTCTCACCGGCGGCGGGCGGCTCGAACGCGGCCGTCGCGAAGGCCCGGCTCATGGCCGCCGAGCGTCCCGACCTGGTGATGCTCAACCAGTACGCGAACCCGGCGAACGCGGCAGCGCACTACGAGGGCACCGGCCCTGAGCTGCTGCGCGACCTCCCGGAGATCACGCACTTCGTGGCCGGGCTCGGGACGACGGCGACGCTCATGGGCGTCGGCCGGTACCTGCGCGAGCAGGCGCCGGGCGTGCAGATCGTGGCGGCCGAGCCGCGGTACGGCGAGCTGGTCTACGGGCTGCGGAACCTGGACGAGGGGTTCGTGCCGGAGCTGTACGACGAGAAGGTCCTCGACCGGCGGTTGTCGGTCGGCACCGAGGACGCGCTGCGTCGCACCCGGGAGATCTTGAGCGAGGAGGGCCTGTTCGTGGGGCTTTCCACGGGCGCGGTGCTGCACGCGGGGCTCGCGCTGGCGCGCGAGGCCGCGAAGGCGGGGCGGCCCGCGGACATCGCGATGCTGGTCGCCGACGGCGGCTGGAAGTACCTGTCGACGGGCGCGTACTCGGACGGCCTGGACGACGCGGCGAACGCCCTCGACGGCCAGGTCTGGGCGTAGGGCCGCGCCCGGACGGAACAGCGAACGGCCGGGCCGCGCGAGAGCGCGGCCCGGCCGCGTTGGTGGGGCGGGGGCCCCCCCCCGGGGCGGGGGGGGGGGGGGTGACGGCCCCCCG
>NZ_JAPZVP010000002.1:337998-424526 GCF_027622875.1 Glycomyces luteolus
CGCGCCGGCGGGGGCCCCCGGGGCCCCCCCCCCCCCCCCCCCCCCCCGGCGCGCCCCGCGGCCCCGCGCCCCCCGGCCGCTTTGTTCGCGCTGGTCCCGCCCCCGGGGCCGGGTGTGTCGGCGGTGACGACCCCCAGGTGCAAGGAGGCCGTGCGGGTCCGACGTTTCAGCGTGCCCGGTCCGACGTTTCGCGCGGGGTCGGCCGCGCCGGCGTCGTCGTTCCGCGCGCAGCGGTGTGGACCGCACTGTCGCGGTGCGATCCTGAGGCGTCCTCAGTGGCTTGCTAGCCTGGCCGCATGAGTCCCGCCGGCAAGCTCAACCTGCGTTCCGTCTCGATCCGCAAGTCGAAGTCGAGCGGTGTGCCCCGGCAAAGCACGGTCCCGGACGGCGCGGCCGCGGACAACGTCTGGGCGAGCAGCCCAGCGCCGCAAGCGGATTCGTCCGCGCTCGGCAGCATCCAGGGCGGCATCGCGTCCGCCAAGGACGCCGGCCCGCTCCGGCCCGAGAAGCCCGCGGTCCGGCTGCGGCGGCTCGCCGGGGTCGCCTCCTGGGCGCTCGTGCTCGTGCTCGCAGGCGTCGCGACCGCGATCGTCGGCCTGTTCCGCGTCTTCGGCGACAGCCCCGCCTGGTTCACGCCCGCGTTCATCACCTGCGGTGTGATCGGCATGCTGCTCGCGATGATGGCCTTCGCCTCGCTCCGGTTCCGCGGCGTGCCTTGGATGTTCATGGCCGCCTCCACGATCACGCTGCTCGCCGCGTTCGTGATGCTCCGGGTCGCCGCCTAGCGCTACAAGGGGAGCGGGCGCGCTCAGGCGCGGCGGCGCGCGGACCTCCCAGCCAGGGCGGGTAGTCGCTGTCCCCGCCCACCGTCCCTCCCGGGTCCGACGGGAACGCGGCTCCGCCACCGTTCGTGTGGCGAGCGCCACCCTGTCATTTTGGCGACATTCCCGTGGCGAGCAGGGGCGCGCCAGGCCCGATTGGACGTACGCTCGGAGCCCATGAACGACGCGCCCATCGGGATCTTCGACTCCGGTGTCGGAGGCCTGACCGTCGCCCGATCGATCAGCGAACTGCTGCCCGCCGAGCGACTCGTCTACGTCGGCGACACCGCCCACGTCCCGTACGGCCCGAGGCCCATCGCCGAGGTCCGCAAGCTTTCACTCGACGTCTGCGACCACCTGGTCGAACAGGAGGTCAAGGCGCTCGTGATCGCCTGCAACTCCGCTTCGGCGGCGAGCCTGGCCGACATCCGCGACCGCTACGACATTCCCGTCGTCGAGGTCATCCGGCCCGCCGTCCGCCGCGCCGTCGCCACGACGCGCACCGGCCGGGTCGGGGTCATCGGGACGGTCTCCACGATCTCCTCGGGCGCGTACCTGGACGCCTTCAACGCCGTCCCGGACGTCAAGGCGACCGCGGTCGCCTGCCCGGCGTTCGTGGATTTCGTGGAACGCGGTGTGACAACCGGCCGACAGCTCCTGGGCCTCGCCCAGGGGTACCTTGAGCCGCTACAGCAGTCCGACGTCGACACAGTCGTACTGGGCTGCACCCACTATCCGCTGCTGTCGGGACTCATAGGACTGGTGATGGGAGAGGACGTGACACTGGTGAACTCCGCGAGCGAGAGCGCGCGCGAACTCTACCGCGTGCTCACCGACCACGACCTCTTGGCCGCCCGCACCGAACCCGGCGAGCACCGGTTCTTCGCGACCGGCGACCCGGAGGCCTTCACCAGGACCGCGCGGCGGTTCCTGGGCAACCTGTTCCCGAACGCGGCGGCGGCCGTACTGGACAAGGTGTGATCTGCCATGAAACTGACGGTTATCGGCTGCGCCGGATCCTTCCCGGCACCCGACACCCCCTGCTCGGCCTACCTGGTCGAAGCGGGCGGCTACCGGCTGCTCATCGACTTCGGGACCGGTTCGCTCGGTGAACTGCAGAAGCACCTCGACCCGCACCTCATCGACGCGGTCATCGTCACCCACCTGCACGCCGACCACTTCTTCGACGCCTGCGCGTACGCCGTGATGCGCCGCTACGCCTCCGACGCGCCGAAGCACCCGCTGCCGCTCTACGGCCCCACCGGCGTCGCCGACCGCATCGTCGCCGCCTACGGCGGGCAGGGCGAGCTCTGCAGCCCTTCCATGCGCGACGTCTACGACTTCCGCGAGCTCCGTTCCGGCACGTTCGACCTCGGCCCGCTCACCGTCACCGTCGACCGCGTCGCGCACCCCGTCGAGACCTTCGGGCTCCGCGTCGAGCACGCGGGCTCCTCGCTCGCGTACACCTCCGACTCCGGGCCCTGCCAGGCGCTCGAGGCGCTCGCCACCCATTGCGACGTGCTCCTCGCCGAAGCCTCCTACCTGGAGGGCCGCGAGAACCCGAAGGACGTGCACCTCACCGGTAAAGAGGCCGGGGAGTACGCCACGAAGTCCGGGGCCGCCCGCCTGCTCCTCACCCACCTCGTCGAGCCCTGGAACTCCAAGGACCAGACCCTCGCCGAGGCCCGCGCCGCCTACACCGGGCCCGTCGAGGTCGTCCGCCCCGGCCAGGTCTACGAGTTCTGACCCGACCGCCTCCCTTTTGGCACGTTCCCGGGATACGACTGTTGCGCTGCGGCCGTAGCGTCGAAGGATGTCGAGCGATGCCAGCCCCCAGCCGTACCCCGGCGACCCCAACCAGCCGCCTCCGGGCGCGTACGGGCCGCCGCCGGGCGCCTACCAGCCGCCGGGCGCCCACCAGCCCCAGCCCTATGTGGAGGCCCCGCAGCCGCCGCCCGGGGCCTACCTCCCGCCCGGCGCGTACACGCCGGTCCCGCTGGGGCCCAGCAAGAACGGGCGCGGGCGCGGCCCCAAGATCGCCGTCGCCGCGATCCTCTCCGTCGTGCTCCTCGCGGCCGTCGGCGCGGTCGTCCTCTTCAAGTTCGTCCTGAACCAGGGCCCGGACCCCGCCGAGAGCTTCCCCGCCACCGCGAGCATGTACGTCGAGCTCAACCTCGACCCCTCGTTCGACCAGACCCCGAAGCTCCTGGAGCACCTCCAGAAGTTCGAGGACCTCGAGGACTACGACGACACGAACGAGCTCATCAACGGCTTCGTCGAAGAGTCCGGCATCGAAGGCGTCGACGCCGACGAGGACATCAACTCCTGGCTCGGCCGCCGCCACGGCCTCGCCACCTGGGAGCACGACGGCCAGACCTACGCGGTCCTGAGCCTCGCCAGCACCGACGCGGGCGCCGCCGAAGACGGCATGGCCCAGATCCGCACCGCCGCAGGCGTCGAAGCGGACCAGTTCTCCTACACCGTCGAAGACGACCACGTCCTCGTCGTCCTCGGCGAGACCGGCGCCGACGACGCCCTCGACGCCGCCGAGTCCGAGGCCGCCGACCAGCCCCTCGCCACCTCCGACGCCTACAGCGAGGCCCGCGCGTGGCTCGACGAGGACCAGCTCCTCGTCCACTGGATCGACATGGAGGCCATGGGCGACCTCGCCGAGTTGACCACCGGCACCGAGAGCGAGGCTGTCAAGGACCTCTACTCCGGGCACGTCATCTACGGCCTCTCGGCGTTCGACCAGGGCTTCCAGCTCACCTACCGGATGTTCGGCGACGCCGACCACCTCTGGACCGGCACCGACGGCCTCCTCGACTCCATGGGCGAGCAGCCCGCCTCCGACCTCGCCGTCACCGCCTATGTCCCCGAGAACATCGACGAGATCACCCAGGGCTGGCTCGGCTTCTTCGAGGAGTTCTACGGCGTCGACGCGACCGAGGAGACCGCGACCGAAGCGCCGCTCACCGACGCCGAGTACACCGAGTACATGGAGCTCGACACCCAGTACTGGGAAGGCACCCTCGCCGCCGAAGACGAAGCGCGCTACTGGGAGCTCGACGCCCGCTACTGGGCCGCCGGCACCGAGGACGACCCGTACGTCGAGGAGACCTACGGGCCCGACCTCGGCGAGATCGAATCCGTCCTCGGCGACTTCACCAGCCTGCTCGCCGGAGCCACCCTCAGCGGCGGCGCGAACTTCGACGGCGACGACGAGATCGACCCTGACTCGCTCTACTTCGCAGCGCACCTCGCCGAGGAGCGCGCGCAGGAACTCGAGGAGCTCATCACCAGCGTGAGCGAAGGCGAGCCCCTCCCCGAAGGCGTCGAAGTGGACGGATCCGAGCTCAGCTACACCGGCTCGGCCATCGCCGACGGCACCCTCGCCGAGGACGACCGCTTCAGCGACTTCGCCGCCCAGGCCCCCGGCCAGTGCGCCGTCGTCGCCTGGGTCGACCTGGCCCGCGCCGCCGAGGAGCACCCCGACGAATTCGACGGCCTCGAACCGCTCTCGGCCTTCGCCTGGGCCCACGGCGCCCAGGACGGCGACGGGACCGGGGTCATGCGCCTCTACCTGAAGGATTAACACCTGATAGGACGGGATCGGCCGCGCTACGCTCGATGGCGTGACCGATCCCGTTCTCCGTACCCTCCAGGCCCGCTGGCCCGCCGAGGAGCGCCTCGTCGCGGAGCCCGACTCGGTCCGCACCCCGTTCCAGCGCGACCGCGCCCGAATCCTCCACTCCGCCGGGTTCCGGCGGCTCGCCGACAAGACCCAGGTCCACACCGCCGGGACCGACGACTTCCTGCGCACCCGCCTCACCCACTCCCTCGAGGTCGCGCAGATCTCCCGCGAGATGGGCTCCGCGCTCGGCTGCGACCCCGACGTCGTCGACGTCGCCGGCCTCGCTCACGACCTCGGCCACCCGCCCTTCGGGCACAACGGCGAAGACGCCCTCCACGAGGTCGCCGGGCCCTGCGGCGGCTTCGAGGGCAACGCCCAGACCCTCCGAGTCCTCGCCCGCCTCGAGGCGAAAGTGGTCGACGCCCACGGCGGCTCCGTCGGCCTCAACCTCACCCGCGCCTCCCTCGACGCGACCTGCAAATACCCTTGGACCGCACGCGAAGGCGTCCGCAAGTTCGGGGTGTACGACGACGACCGGCACGTCTTCGAATGGCTTCGCGGCGGCGCGCCCGAAGGCGTCCAATGTCTTGAGGCCCAGGTGATGGACTGGTCCGACGACGTGGCGTACTCCGTGCACGACGTGGAGGACGGCCTCCACGGCGGCTACATCAACCTCGCGAAGCTCATGCGAGACGGCGATGAGCAGGCCCGGGTCTGCGAGGCCGTGGCGGGCCGCTACTCCGATGCATCCTCCGCCGCCCTCGGCGAAGCGCTCCGCGAGCTCCTGGCCGATCCCGTCCTGGGCGCCATCCACGACTACGACGGCTCGTTCGGAGCGATGGTCGCGGTCAAGAACTTCACGTCAACCATGGTGGGCCGCTTCGTGAACGCTGCCGCGAACGCGACCAGGGCGCAGTTCGGCCACGGCAGGTTCCACCGCTACGACGCCGACCTGGTGGTCCCCGAACGCGAACGCGTCCAATGCGCCCTGCTCAAAGGCATCGCCTGGTGCTACGTGATGCGGCCCCGAAGCGACGAGGCCTGGTACACCCGCCAGCGCGAGATCCTCCAAGACCTGGTCGCCCTCCTCTGCGACCGCGGCGCCGACGCCATGGAGCCCATGTTCGCCGAACTCTGGCGCCGCGCCGCTGACGACGCCGCGCGACTCAGAATCGCGATCGACCAGGTCGCCTCCCTGACCGACGCCTCAGCGGAAGCCTGGCACCGCCGCCTCACGGCCTGACCTCAGCGCTTGCGGAAGAGCAGGTCGAAGATCTCGCGGTCGGCCTTCACACCGCGGCGTTCGAATTTGGTGACCGGGCGGTGGTCCGGGCGCGGGGCGTAGCCGTCGGCGGTGTTCTCGAACGATTCGTCCGCGGTGAGGACTTCGAGCATCTGCTCGGCGTAGTCGGCGATGTCCGTGGCGCAGTGGAGGACCCCGCCTGGGCGCAGGAGCCCGGCCATGGTCTTCACGTGCTCGGCCTGGATGATGCGGCGCTTGTGGTGGCGCTTCTTCGGCCACGGGTCGGGGAAGTAGACCCGGATCTCGTCGAGGGACTCCGGCGCGATGCCGTTCCACAGCAGCGGCAGCGCATCGCCCTGGTAGATGCGCAGGTTGGTGAGGTTCAGGGCTTCGGCGCGGTCCATGAGGTCGGCGATGCCCTGCGGGTAGACCTCGACGGCGAGGAGGTCGCGGTCGCGGTCGGCGTCGCCCATGGCGGCGGCGGCCTCGCCGTTGCCGGAGCCGATCTCGAGGATCACGGGGGCGGTGCGGCCGAAGAGCTTGGCGAAGTCGATCCGGCCCTCGTCGGGCTCCCAGTCCAGTCCGTAACGGGGCCACAGGCGCGCGAAGGCCTCGTCGTGGCGGGGCTTGTTGCGTCCTTGACGGAAGTTGAACGTCAGGATGTGGCGGTGCTGCGGTTCCTCATCAGGCATAACCGGGCAAGTCTAGCCGCAGGTCGAGTGTGCGCTGCTTCATGAGGGGCGCGGCTTCAGCGCTCCAGCTTCGCCGGCGCCTCGTAGGAGCGGCCGCGCACGCCCGCGGGTCCGTCGGGGCGGCGCGGGTCGGGACGCGGCGGCGGGGTCGCTTCGTCGCCGAGGGAGCCGTTCTCGAACAGGAACGATTCTCGGGACTCGGGGTCGTCGTCGTCGCCGTCGGGCTGCTCGGGGACGTAGGTGGGCGGGCCGACCTCGTCGTGCTCGGGCTCGGCGGTGATCATCGCCTTGGGCCTGCGGCCCGCGTTGCGCAGCCGCTTCGCGCGTTCGCGCAGGAAGTAGACGTAGCCGCCGAGGGCGAGGGTGGAGAGGCCCGCGCCGATCCAGAAGCCGGGGCCGGCGATGGCGACGCCGGCGAGTTCGAGCACCGTGAGTGCGATGAGCACGTAGAGGATGCGGCGGTGCCGCCGCCGCCACCATTCGGCGCGCATCTGCCGGAGCCTGGCCTGCTCGTGCATCTCGGGGTCCTCGCCGGTGTACGACTCGTCGGTCTTCAACCGTACCGAGTCGCCTCGGCGCGTGCCGCGCCGCTCCCACCCGCGTGAGTTCGATTGCGCGGGAAGGTCTTGGCCGTCGAGGAGTTCATCGAGGGAGTGGTCGGGTCGGCCTTCGTTTGCGAGACCGAGGTCGGCGGTGTCGTGCGAGGCGGGGCGGGTGGGTCGGTGGCCTTCGCGGTCGAGGACGCGTGCGTCGGAGGAGGCCCGGTCGGCGATCATGCGCTCGTCGGGGTCGTAGCGGCGCACCAGTGCCGGGGTCAGGGCCAGCAGGGCTGTGGCGGCGAGGAGTGCCAGTAGGACCGATGCGGGCATCGTTCACCTCCCTTGCGTCGATGTCGGCCGGGAACGCGTTAGCAAACTGTACGCAATGGCCTGCCGTATTTCCGACCGTTACCCGGAACCAGGGCGGCAAGTCCCAATACGATTACGCCTGGTCACAATCACATCACAATTCGCGGCCATGCCGGGTTTTTGCCCTAAACTCACTCCAATGTCCAGTTCGCCTATAGCTTGCCCGAACGGCTGAACGGGCGCAACTTGAGACGTATTCGATCGTTAGGCCAAGGAAGGCTCGTCTAGGGAGACAACGAGTATTCCTACCCGCGAACGAGACCTCCCGCCCGCGAGCGAACACCCGAGCCCCCCTCGATCGTACGAGCTCGGCGCAACTTGGAAGGAGCACCGGCGAACGATGCCCGAGACCGTCCCCGCCGGCGATTCCCGCCAGCCCGACCCGGACCCCGGCGACAGCCCCGAGACCCGCTCCGACCCCGAACTCATCGCCGCCACCCGCAGCGGCGACACCACGGCCTACGCCGTGCTCTACGAGCGCCACGTGCACGCCGCGCGCCGCCTCGCCCGCGTCCTCTCCCGCGACCCCGCCGGCGCCGACGACCTCGTCTCCGAGGCCTTCGCGAAGCTCCTCCACACCTTCCGCGAAGGCGGCGGCCCCGACCTCGCCTTCCGCCCCTACATGCTCCAGACCCTGCGCAACAACTTCTACGACCGGGTGCGCCGCGACAAGAAGGTCGAGTTCACCGACGACCTCACCGAGCACGACGCCGGCGAGACCTACGCCGACCCCGCCGTCGAGGGCCAGGAGCGCCGCTACGCCGCCCTCGCCTTCGGGAAGCTCCCCGAGCGCTGGCGGATGGTGCTGTGGCACACCGAGGTCGAGGAGGACTCCCCGGCCAGGATCGCCACCATGCTCGGCATGACCCCGAACGGGGTCTCCGCGCTCGCCTACCGCGCGCGGGAGAAGCTGCGGCAGAACTACCTGAGCGAGCACGCGGCCGACGCGCCGCGCGAGGAGTGCCGCTGGACGGTGGACCGGATCGGCGCGCGCGTGCGCGGCAAGCTCGGCGAGCGCAATGCGTCGAAAGTAGACGAACACCTGGACTCGTGCGTCACCTGCAACCTGCTGTTCGCCGAGCTCACCGAGCTGAACTCGGGCCTGCGCGGCGTGATCGCCGTGATCTTCCTGGGCGGGGCGGCTTCGCCGTACCTCGCGGCGGGCGCGGTCTCGGCCGCGGGGATCGCGTTCGGCGGGGTGCTCGCGTACCTGTTCGCGCCGTTGAAGGCGTTCGCGAACCGGATCCGCCGGATCCTGCAGCGGCTCGGCGCCAAGGGCACCGTCGCCACCGGCACCGCGGCGGCGGTCGCCGCCGCGGTCGCGGTCTTCGCGCTCACCGGCGACGAGGAGGAGCCGCGGCCGGAGGCGGCGCCTGCGGTGGAGCAGCCCGCCGACCCGGCCGAGGGGCCCGATGCGACCGGGCCGCAGCCGCCCGACCCGGAACCCGAGCCCGAACCGGACCCGGACGACCCGGCCCCGGACCCGGAGCCGGAACCCGACGACGACCCCGAAGCACCCGCGGCCGCGCCCGCCGCCTACGCGATCGAGCACGGTCTCGGTTCGAGCGGCCTGGTAGCCGGTGGCGAGGCGATCCTCCCGATCCGCCTCGAAACCCCGGAGGGCGGCTCGGGCTACGCGCCGCTGACCGAGCGGGCCGATGCGCATGGGGGACAAGCGGACCCGGCCGAGGAGTCCGCCGACCGCCGCGGAGTCGGCTCCGCGGCACCCGTGGAGCGAGGCGGAGGCGAACGCGACGTCGAGCGGCGCGGCTGGGGGCAGGCCGCCTCCGAGCGCGTCGCGCTCGACATCGTGATGCCCGAGGGCATCACGCTGGCCTCCGAGACCGCCGAGCCCGGCTGGGCCTGCGCTGCGGACGGCGCGGTCGTCCACTGCGAGACCGCGACGATGCCCGACTCGGCGGAAGCCGACGTGCGCATCATGATCGGCGAGGACGTGAGCGGCTACCAGACCTTCGAGGTCGCCGTGGAGGGCCCGGGCATCGGCGGCGCCACGCTGCTGCGGGTGCCGATCGCGCCCGCCGGGAGCGAGGTCGGGTTCGCGAGCCTCGACGCCACGGGTGTCACCGCCGCCGGGAACATCTGGCTGACCTGCAAGGTGCCCGGCTGCCGCGAGGCCGTGCGCATCGGGGGCGGCGACCACTGGCCGATGAAGGCCTACAAGCCGGAGAGCGCGCCCGCAGGGCGCGAAGGCGAGGCCGTCTCGGGGGCTGTGCTCGACGTGCCGGGCGGCGCCGAGATCCATTGGGCGGGCCTGTACTGGGCCGGGGTCGGCGACGACCTGCCCGCGGAGGTCTCGCTCGCGGGGCCGGGAGGCTCCTGGACCGACCTCAGCGCTGCGGCCATGCGCGACATGGAACCTGGCCAGCAGGCGTTCGTCGAGGTCACGGACCTGGTGTCGGGCGGCGGCGAGTACTGGGTCGCCGCGGACAACCACCAGCTGCCGACCTCCGAGTGCGACCACTGGCCGATCGGTCGCGGCGCGGACTGCGTCGAGCAGCGCTGGGCGGGCTGGTCGCTGACCGTGGTGTACGCCGAGCCGGGCGCGGAGGCCGAGGAGGTCGCGGTCTACGACGGCCCGCGCTCGTCGGACACCGAGATCGAGGTCGAGGACGGCGGCGAGGTCCGGATCGCGGCCACACTGTGGGGCGGATCGGGGTACCGCAGCGGCGACGACTTGAACGCGGGAGGGCAGGGGCTCGGCGAGCCGGCCTCGTGCCGCGCGCACGGGGCGGTGGAGAACCCGGACTGGTACTCGTTCGGCGTCGACGTGAACGTGTACCGGGTGGCGACGGGCGAGGACGCGGTGATCCGCTTCGAGCGCGGCGACGACCCGTTCATCGTGGGCGTGGTGGCGGTGGCGGCCCCGGCCGGCGACGAGAGCACGGTGTAACGGCGCAGGGATACTCGCGCGGTATCGCTCCCGCGCCGCTCCGGGTAGGCTGAGCCTTGATGTCGACCTCCATTGAGACCCCGCCGCAGCCTGCGGCCCCTCGCGGCCTCGCGGGGCTGTTCGCGCGCGCCATCGGCCTGGTGAAGCGCCACGCCGCCGAGCTCACCCGCTTCGCCGGCGTCGGCGGCGTCGCCTACGTCATCGACATCGGGCTGTTCAACCTGATGTTCATCGGACTCGACTGGTCCTACTGGTACGCCAAGATCATCTCGGCGGTCATCGCGATGACCGTGGCGTTCTTCGGGAACCGCCACTGGACCTGGCGCGAGCGCCGCGGCAGCGCCGCCGCCCACCGCCAGTACGCCCTCTACTTCTTCTTCAACGGCATCGGCCTGCTCATCTCGCTCGCCTGCCTGTGGGCCAACTCCGGCCTCGCCCGGGTCTGGCCGCAGTACTTCGACACCGACCTCGCGGTGAACATCGCCGCCAACTTCGTCGGCGTCGGCCTCGCCTCGGTCTTCCGGTTCTTCGCCTACCGCACCTGGGTCTTCCGGCACCGGCCCGAACTCGCCTCCGCCAAGTGACGAACAAGGCCCGCGCCGAACCGGCACGGGCCTTGCTCACGCCTGTCGATCAGGTGCCGTCACCGGCGCCGGCGCGACGCGAACGGTCGTCCTCGGCGAGCTGGTAGAGCAGCGCCTTCGTCTTGTCGACCTTCGGGACGTCGATCAGGTTGATCTCGCCGTCGTCCGAGGCCGAATCGATGTTCATGTCGCCGAAGCCGAAGATCCGCTCCCAGACGTTCTGGGTGTAGGACACGGTGTTGACGCGCGCCAGCGGGATGTGGCGGCTCTCGCGGGTCACGAGGCCTTCGCGCCACATGATGCGCTGGTCGGTGATCACGTAGTGGGTCGAACGCCACCGGATCCACGGCAGCACCGACAGCCAGATGAGCAAGGCGATGAAGAGGACGACCTCAGCGAGGATCAGCCACAGGGCCCAGCTCTCCTCGATCTTGGCGGTGAAGGTGATGGCGATGGCGCCGATCGCCAGGAACACCACGAACCACAGGACGGGGCCGACACCCTCCTTCCAGTGCGGACGGGTGTGCAGCTTGACCACTTCACCGCGGGCGAGCTGATCGTCGGGATATCCCACTGCGGACCTCCAGGAGTGAGAACGGGCGGGGGCAGGAATCATTCACGGCTGACGGGCGCGCCGAGGCTGCCAATCTACGGTTCGCGAGTTTCGCCGTGGGTACCGATGTCAAAAGCACAGTACAACACCTTGGCATCGCGGTTCGTCCCACGATTCCGGCGACACCGCTGAACCGGAGGAGGGGTCGCTTCCGCTAAGGCACCCAGCCGTTCTTCGCCGCATGCCAGCCCAGCTGGATGCGAGTGTCCACGTCGGCCAGATCCATCAGGTCCCGCACCCGCCGCTGCACGGTGCGCAGCCCGATGCCGAGCTTCGAGGCGATCGACTGGTCGGTGAGCCCGGCGATCAAGAGCCCCAGCAGGACCGCGTCGTCCTCGTCGAGCCGCTCCGCGCTGCTCGAAGCCGTCGTCGCCGGGATGCCGGTGGACCACAACTGGTCGAACAGGGCGCCTGCGAGCTCCACGATGGACCGATTACCGGTCACGATCGCCTTCGGGCGGCCGCCGCGCTCCTCCATGAGCGCCGTCCTGTCGTCAACGACCAGGAGCTTGAGCGGCAGCCGCTTCGCGAACCGCACCTCGTCGCCCGAGGCCAGCGCGTAGCGCAGGTAGTCGGCGTACGGGTCGATGTCGAGCACTGAGCGGTCGAAGAGGATGCGGTGGCGGATCCCGCGGTCCTGGAGTTCCTGGTGGAGCGCGGCTTCGGGCACGGGCAGGACCATGGGCGGGCGCACGAACGTGCGGAGGCTGCGTTCGGCTCCGGCCTTGAGCTGGCGCAGGCGGGAGCGGATGGCGACGGGGCCGGCGACGACCTCCCAGCCGCCCTGCTCGGCGCCGCCCGAGCCGGGCCGGGCGCGGTGGATCTCGAGGAGTTCACGCAAGGCCTCGTATTCGTCGAGGACCTCGCCGAGCTGTGAGGCGATGCGTCCGCCGAGGACGGTGTCGGGTCCGACGGCGCGGAAGCGGGTGTCGGCGACCATGGTGGCGAAGCCGTCGTCGACGAGGCGCATGAGGACGGCCCGGGCGCGGTCGGCTCCGAGTCCGGCATCGGCCGCGAGCTGCGACACCGAGGCGTCCGTTTTGGACAGCAGGAGCCGGTAGAGTCCTTCGGCCTCGGGGTCGAGTCCGGTCGGTCCCGGAGGCTGGCGGGCCCACCGGGTCGCGGGATCGTCGCCGCTGTGCGCCTGGTCGGCCAATCCGCCACTCCTTCGTTGCTCTGCGCCGCCCGGGTTCCGGGTGCCCGGTCCCCTCGGTCCCGCTCAGTCCTGCGGTCGCAGGTGGACGATGTCGCCGGCGGCGACGGTCTCCACGGTGCCGTCGGCGGCGGCGACCTGCAGGCAGCCGTCGTTGTCGATGCCGATAGCGCGGCCGGTGAGGTTGCGGCCGTTGGGGAACGAAACCGACACGTGGCGTCCGAGGGTCGCCGAATTCCGCTGCCAGCGTTCGATCACCGAGGCCGGGCCGCGTTCGTTCCAGGTCTGGTAGACGGCCGCGACGTGCGCGAGGAAGCCCGAGGCGATCTCGGCGCGATCGAGCGTCGAGGCCCCGGCGATCGCCAGCGAGGTGGCCTCGGGGATCGGGAGCTCCGCTTCGGTGAGGGAGACGTTGAGTCCGACGCCGACGATGACGGCGTTGCCCTCGACCTGGGCGAGGATGCCGCAGACCTTCTTGTCGGCGATGAGGACGTCGTTGGGCCACTTGAGCTTCGCGTTGACCCCGCACACTGCCTTGAGCGCTTCCTCCAGGGCGACTGCGGTGAGGAGGCTGAGGGTGCCCCACTGCTCGCGCGGGAGGGTGGGGCGCAGGAGGAACGACATGGTGAGTCCGGCGCGGGCCGGGCTGACCCAGTGCCGGTCGAGGCGGCCGCGGCCGTGCTCCTGCTCCTCGGCGATGAGGACCTTGCCTTCGGGTGCGCCGTGCTTGGCGGCGTTCGCCAGGTCCGCGTTCGTAGAACCGGTGACTTGCACCACATCGAGCTCGGTCCAGAAGTCGGACTTCTCCGACAACAGCGTCCAGAGCTCGTGGCGGTCCAGTGGCTTTCTCGTCGGTGTGCTCACGCACATAGCGTAGCCACAGGACGGGCCGATACGATCCGAGTCGTGACCGACATCGACTTCCACACGACCGCCGGGCGGCTCACCGACCTGGCCGAGCGCCTCTCAGAAGCGGCCACCGGGAACCCCCGGGCGATCGAGAAGCAGCACGAGAAGGGCAAGCGCACCGCCCGCGAGCGCCTTGAGCAGCTGCTCGACGAGGGGTCGTTCGTCGAACTGGACTCCCTGCGAAAGCACCACTCGACCAGTTTCGGGATGGAGGCCAACCGGCCCTACGGCGACGGCGTCGTCACCGGCTACGGCACCATCGAGGGCCGCGAGGTCTGCGTGTTCGCGCAGGACTTCACCGTCCTCGGCGGCTCGCTCGGGCAGGTCTCGGGCGAGAAGATCACCAAGATCCAGGACCTGGCGCTGCGCACCGGCCGCCCGATCATCGGCATCTCCGACTCCGGCGGCGCCCGCATCCAGGAGGGCGTGGCCTCCCTCGGCGGCTACTCCGAGATCTTCTTCCGCAACGTGCGCGCCTCGGGCGTCATCCCGCAGATCTCGCTCATCATGGGCCCGTGCGCGGGCGGCGCGGTCTACTCCCCGGCGATCACCGACTTCACGGTGATGGTCGACCAGACCAGCCACATGTTCATCACCGGCCCCGACGTGGTCCGCGCCGTGACCGGCGAGGACGTCGGCATGGAGGAGCTCGGCGGCGCCCGCACCCACAACGCGGTCGCGGGCAACGCCCACTACCTGGCCTCGGACGAGACCGACGCGCTCGAATACGTCAAGCACCTCTTGTCGTACCTGCCGTCGAACAACCTCGACGAGCCGCCCGCCTACGAGTCCAAGGACGTCGAGCTCGACCTGACCGCCACGGACCTCGAACTCGACACCGTCATCCCCGACTCGGCGAACCAGCCGTACGACATGCACAAGGTGCTCGAATCGGTGCTCGACGACGGCGAGTTCCTGGAGACCCAGGCGCTGTTCGCGAAGAACATCATCACCGGCTTCGGCCGCCTCGACGGCCGGCCCGTCGGCGTCGTCGCCAACCAGCCCATGCACTTCGCGGGCTGCCTCGACATCGACGCCTCCGAGAAGGCCGCGCGGTTCATCCGCTTCTGCGACGCCTTCAACATCGCGATCATCTCCTTCGTGGACGTCCCGGGCTTCCTCCCGGGCACCTCGCAGGAGCACGACGGCATCATCCGCCGCGGCGCGAAGCTCATCTACGCGTACGCCGAGGCCACCGTCCCCAAGCTCACCGTCGTCACCCGCAAGGACTACGGCGGCGCGTACTGCGTCATGGGCTCCAAGGGCGTCGGCGCCGACCTCAACCTGGCGTGGCCGACCGCGGAGATCGCGGTCATGGGCTCGCAGGGCGCGGTCAACATCCTCTACCGGCGCGAACTCGCGAAGGCCGACGACGAGCAGGCCAAGCGCGCCGAGCTCATGGCCGAGTACGAGGAGAAGCTGAACAACCCGTACGTCGCGGCCGAGCTCGGCTACATCGACGCGGTCATCCAGCCGCGCGAGACCCGCGCGATGCTCGTGCGCGGCCTGCGCATGAACGCCTCGAAGCGCGACGAGCTGCCCGCCAAGAAGCACGGCAACATCCCGCTCTAGGCGGCACCGTTCCAAGCGGCACCGATCCAGGAAGTGCTGCGAGGGCGGCGAGGCCCACCGGCCTCGCCGCCCTTTGCTGTTCCCTCTCACCCGATCCGGTGAGAGCTGCACGCGTCCGCCGCGCCGCCCGCGCCCGCTACCGGGTCAAACCGCGTTGCCACGCGAAGCGACGTGCACCACTCCCATCCCTAGGGTCCGATCCGGGTACCGTCTTATAGAGCTGGGGGAAGCGGGACAATTCGTCCCGCCCGACGTTGGGAGTGGGCCATGACACCTATCGGAGGGATGCTGCCAGGGCTGCCGTCCCGGCGGTACGCCATATTGATCGACGTCGGCTACCTCTACGCGGCGGCGGCGGAGCTCCTGCTCGACGCCACCTCACGCCGCGACTACCGGGTCGACGCCGAGAAGCTGATCAAATCCCTCATCGAACGCGCCGCCCACCACCTCTCCGACGGCGAACTGCTGCGCCTCTACTGGTTCGACGCCGCCCGCGACCGCGTTCCCACCGTGGACCAGCGCGTCATCGCCAACATGGAATTCGTCAAGGTCCGCCTCGGGAACCTCAACTCGCGCGGCCAGCAGAAGGGCGTCGACGCCCAGATCCGCTCCGACCTGGAACTGCTCGCCCGCCACCACGCCGTCCACGAGGCCATCCTCCTCGCCGGCGACGAGGACATGGTCCCCGCCGTCGAAGTCGCCCAGGCCTACGGCGTGCGCGTCCACCTCTGGGGCGTCGAACCGCCGTACGGCACCAACCAGGCCGAGCGCCTCGTCTGGGAATCCGACACGGTGGCCACCATCGAAGCCGAGGACCTGCGGGCCTACTTCACCAAGAGCGGCACCGCCGCGGCCGCCACGTACAGCATGGTCGGGGCGCCGATGACGCAGCCCGAGCCGCGCGTGCCCAGCCCGGCCGCGGTCTTCGGCCAGCGCCAGTCCGTGGCCGTGACCATGAACGCGGCCGAGGCGCTGGCCCAGGCCGAGTCCGCTCGGCCGAAGTTCGTACGCACCACGCAGACCGGCGAGAAGCTCGACCCCGAGACGGTGCGCCAGATCGGGGAGTACGTGGGCCACAAGTGGCTGCTGACCAGGGGCGCGGACAACATAGCTGATCTGCTGCCGGGCCCGCAGCTGCCGACGGTCATCGACAAGGAGCTGCTGGTGGAAGCCGAGAAGGAACTCGGCTACTCTCTACGCGACCACCCGGAAGCGCGGATCTGGGTCCGCGACGGCTTCTGGGAGCGGGTGCACCGCGAATTCGATATCGACGAGGAGTAGTTCTCGATGAGCCTGGAACTCAAGGTCGTCCGTGGCAACCCCACCGATGAAGAGCTCGCCGCGCTGGTCGGGCTGATCACGGCCCTGCCGCGCCCGGTCGAGGAGGAGACCGGCGGCTCCACGGGCCGCCGGGCGGCCTGGTCGAACCCGGGCCTGCAGCTGCGGGTGCGCCGTTCCTGGCGCGACACGGCGGTTCCGGCCCGCAAGGGCATGGACCGTTGAGCAGGCCGTTTGTACTGGCCTCGCAGTCACCTGCGCGGCGCGAGCTGCTGAAGGCGGCCGGCCTCGAACCGCAGGTGATCGTCTCGGGTGTGGACGAGAGCCGCGTGATGGGCCACGACCCGGCCGAGCTGGCGGCGACCCTCGCGGAGATGAAGGCGAACGCCGTCCTCAATCTCGTGGGTCCGGATTCGCTGGTGCTGGGCTGCGATTCGGTACTGCACTTCGGGCACGAGATCCTCGGCAAGCCGGAAGGCCCCGACGAGGCGACCTCGCGGTGGAAGCGGATGCGCGGCCGCTCGGGCACGCTCTACACCGGGCACTGCCTCATCGACGTGGCCGCCGACCGGCAGATCGTGCGCTCAGCGGCGACCGAAGTCCACTTCGCGGAGGTCTCGGACGAGGAGATCGCCGCGTATGTGGCGACAGGCGAGCCCCTGCACGTGGCGGGCTCGTTCACGCTCGACGGCTACGGCTCGGCGTTCATCGACCGCATCGACGGCGACCCCGGAACGGTGATCGGCCTCTCGATGCCGTTGCTGCGCAACATGCTCGGTGAGCTGGAGATCGCGCTGCACAGCCTTTGGCGGTAGGCCCGGCCTAGGGCCGCCACTTGATGCCGCAGCCCGTCGACGGGTAATGCGGCTCGGGCACCGGCTCGCCTCGGCGGACCAGCTCGATCGCGCCCTCCAGGTACTCCCCGGTGACGGGCACGCCGTTGCCGGGGGTCGAACCGTCGAACGCGCCCCGGTAGGCGAGCGCCCGGTCCGGCCCGTACAGGAAGAAATCCGGAGTGCACGCCGCGTTGTAAGCCCGCGCGACCTCCTGCGACTCGTCGACCAGGTACGGGAACGTCCAGTTCGCGCGTGCCACCTGGTCGGCGAGGCCCGCGGGCGCGTCGTCGGGGTAGCGCTCGGCGTCGTTCGGGCAGACCGCCACCACGTCCAGGTCCGCCTGTCCGGCGGCGAAGGACCCGAAGACCTGCTCGATGTGCCGCACGTACGGGCAGTGGTTGCACACGAACGCGACCAGCAGCATCGGCGCGTCGAACCCGGCGAGCGACCGCAGCTCGCCCTCGAGGTCCGGCAGCGAGAAATCAGGGGCGGGCGTGCCCAGCGGCACCATGTTCGAATTGAGGGCCAAAGGAATCGCACTCCAAGCGATAGACGACGTCTCCCCCCCATCGTAGGAACCCGCCCCGCCCCGCACCACCGCGACGCACGCAAAAATCTTTGCGCCCCATCCGCTGCCGCCCTAAACTCTTCCGGTGCTTCCCCACCGATACGTATCAGAAATGGAAGACAGCCACCGCTGGCTCGACTTCCCCCTCCGCGACGGCGACATCATCCTCAGCACCCGCTCCAAACACGGCACGACCTGGACGCAGATGATCTGCGCCCTCCTCGTCTTCCAGACCCCCGACCTCCCCGCGCCGCTCACCGAACTCTCCCCCTGGCTCGACTGGACCATCGCGCCCAAAGCAACCGTGTTCGCGCGGCTCGAAGCGCAGCGCCACCGCCGGTTCATCAAGACGCACACCCCGCTCGACGGCATCCCCGTGCACCCGGCCGCCCGCTACATCGTGGTCGCCCGCCACCCGCTCGACGCCGCCGTCTTGCTCTACCACCAGGGCGACAACATCATCCGCGAACGCGTCGCCGAACTCACCGGCGAGCCCGTCCCCGAAGCCAAACGGGGACCGCGCCCCGAACTCCACGAATGGCTGGTCGCCTGGACCCTCTCCGAGAACGACCCGCGTGAAGCCCCCGACATGCTCCCCGGCGTCATGGCCCACCTCAGCGACGCCTGGAGACGCCGCGCCGAATCCAACCTCCTCCTCGTCCACTACGCCGACCTCGCCGCCGACCTCGAAGGCGAGATGCGCCGCATCGCGGCCTGGCTCGACATCGAAGTGGACGAAACGCGCTGGCCCGAACTCGTCAAGGCCGCGACTTTCGGCGAAATGAAGGCGAAGGCCGACCAGGTGGCCCCGGACCCGGCCGGCCTGTTCCGCAGCCGCGACGCCTTCTTCCGAAGGGGCACTTCAGGCTCGGCCGCCGAACTCCTGACACCGGAGGAATTCGCGGCCTACGAGCGGCGCATCGAGTCGATGGCCCCGAAAGAACTCCTGACCTGGCTCCACCGCCCGTAGCCGGCCGAGCCGGCGTCCGAGCACGGATGAGCGGCGGGGCTCCAGGCCAGGTAGTTGGAGCCCCGCCGCCGGCCGTCTCGACTACCCCACTTCGTCGGACGGCCTCCTGGTGATGGCGGCAAAGTCTCTGGTCGAGCAGGCTTGTTCCTTGCCGCCGCGCCACCGGGGTGCGTGAAATGAGCGTAGAACCGCCCAATCGACTTGCACAGTCGCAAACACGACAAATGCAGACATTGCTATTTACGCATGAATGGCGGCGGGGTCGGGCGTGGACCGCCTGGCAGATTCGTCCCTAGTGAATAATTCCTTCTCGCGTTCGGGCTGCTTCGCCTCGGTCCCTTCGGCATCGCGCTTGAATTCGCGGCCGGATATCTCGACTTGGGCGATGCGCCGCAGGATCTCGAAGAGGGCGTCGCCGAGCACCGTTCCGACGATCATCGTCTCAAGAATTTCGTCGCGCTCCCCGCGCCGCATCAGGAGCCGGATGTCCGCCTCGGCCACCTGTTCGGCCGCGCGCGCGTAGCGGTCCTCCAGTTCGGCCAGCTCGCCGATGCCGAATTGCTCGAGCCGGGCGATGACGTCGGCGAGGGCGCGGATGTAGCCGTGCTCGGGGGGTATCCGGTCCCAGCCGCGCCGCCGCACGATGGCCAGCGCCGTCGCGACGTGGGCCTCGTCCGGGGAGTCGTCGGGCACCCGGTGGCTCGAGAGGGCCCGGCTGGCGACGCCGAGCGCGCTGTCGAGGTCGCGGCTCGGGTCCTCGACCTCGGCGAGGACCTCGCGGACCTTGGCGATCGGCAGGGACCCGGTCTCGACCATGGAGCGCACCAGTCGCAGGCGCCGGACGTGCTCCTCGCCGTAGCTGACCTGGTTGTGGCTGGTGCGTTCGCCGCCGGAGACGAGGCCTTCGCGCACGTAGTACTTGATCGTGGGCACGGGGACCCCGGTCCTGGCGCTGAGCTCACCGATTCGCATGCGTCCTTCTTACCCGAGCCGCGGTTGTGACCCGGTCGATTTAATGATAGTTTCACTATCGATAGTTTCGCTCACGATACAAGGAGCACCCCTCATGAGCGCCACCCTCACCGCCCCGCACCAGGCCGCCTTGAAACGGCGGCGCCGCGGCCGCATCGCCGTCGTCGTGGTCGCCGTCGCCAGCGTCGCGATCGTCCTCAGTGCGGTGCCGCCCTACCTCGCGGGGATGGAACCGCGCGTCGGCATCCGCGAGAACGTGCCGGTCCACCTGCCGATCCTCGTCGCCCACGCCGCCGCCGGGGGCGTCGCGCTCCTGGTGGGGCCCTTCCAGTTCTTCGGCTCGATCCGCCGGAAGCACCCGAAGGTCCACCGGACCCTCGGCCGCCTCTACCTGCTCGGCGGCATCCTCCCGGGCGCGCTCACCGGCATCGTCGTGGCGGTGCTGACCACGGCAGGGCCGATCGCACTCGTCTGCTTCGTCTTCCTCGACGTGTTCTGGCTCTACACCGCCGTGCGCGCCTACCGGGCCGTGCGGGCGCGCGACTTCGCCGCGCACGAGCGGTGGATGCTGCGCAGCATGGCCGCGACCTTCGCCGCCGTGATGCTGCGGGTCTACCTGGGGCTGTTCATCGCCGTGCAACTCCCGCTGCTCGACGGCTTCTACGGCAGCGACTTCGAGGCGCTCTTCAGCGTCGCGTACACGGCCGCGATCGTCGGCTCGATCGTGCTCAACCTGCTGTTCATCGAGATCTACCTGCGCCGCATGGGAAGCGGCCGGATTTCGGCTGGCGCGGCCTGACCGGCGGGCATAGGTTGGGGCGATGAGCGACGAGTACACGATCTCCTCCGACCCCGACCGCCTCGACCGCGAGTGGATCCACAAGGTCATCTCCACCGACACCTACTGGGCCATGGGCCGCACCCGCGAGCGCAGCGACCTGGCCATCGACCACTCGCTCCCGTTCGGGCTCTACGACGCGGACGGCCGCCAGCTCGCGTTCGCGCGGCTCGTCACCGACCACGCGTACTTCGGATGGCTCAGCGACGTCTACGTGGACCGCGAGGCCCGAGGCAGGGGATTGAGCAAGCGGCTCATCGCGCACATCACGGCGGAGGCCGAGCGGATGGGCCTCAAGCGGGTGCTGCTCGCGACCGGCGACGCCCAAGGCCTCTACCGGCAGTTCGGGTTCGACGAGATCGACGACGACTACTCGTGGATGTACCGGGTGTGGCCCGCGCAGCCGTAGAGGTGGGCGAGCACTCCCTAGTCCATGATCGGCGGACGGGTGTCGCCGCGACGCGCTAGGCTGGTGCGTTCCCGAATTCGAGCGAGGAGCGCAGTGTCCCAGGAAACAGGCCCCGCAGACGTCCGGCAGGATCAGGACGTCGACACGACGCACGCCGTCCCCGTCCCCGATCCCGCCAGCACCCCCGAGCAGGAAATCGCGATCGAACAGCACTTCGTCGACCGCGTGTACGCGCGCGTCGACGTGCTCCGCGGTGAAGCCGAAGGCAACCGCGACTCCGGGTACGCCCACCTCGCTGCCACCGTGCCCGGTGCGCGGTACGAACGCGACGTGTTCGTCTACCAGGCCGCCCGCCGCATCGCCGACCTCGACTCCCAGCATGAAGGCCTCGTATTCGGACGCCTCGACTTCGACGACGGCAAGGTCCGCCACGTCGGCCGCCTCGGCGTGCGCGACGAGGAGTACCGCACCCTCCTGGTCGACTGGCGCGCGCCCGCCGCCGCCCCGTTCTACCGCGCCACCGCCGTCGACCGGCAGGAGGTGGCGCGCCGCCGCGTCATCCGCTCCTTCGGCCGCACCGTCGAGGAGATCAGCGACGACCTGCTCAATGAGGACGCCGCCGGCCGCCTCCCCGTGATCGGCGACGGCGCGCTCATGGCCGCATTGGGCCGCAAGCGGACCGGGCGGATGCGCGACATCGTCGCCACGATCCAGGCCGAGCAGGACGCCGCCATCCGCGCGCCCGGCCGCGGCGCCACCATCATCACCGGCGGGCCCGGCACCGGCAAGACCGTCGTCGCTCTCCACCGCGCCGCGTACCTCCTCTACCAGGACCGCAGCCGCTACGAAGCCGCCGGCATCCTCGTCGTCGGCCCTTCGGCCGTGTTCATGAAGTACATCGGGCGGGTCCTCCCCAGCCTCGGCGAGGAGACCGCCGCCCTGTACTCCCTCGGCGAGCTGTACGCCGGGGTCGAAGCGACCCGCCAGGACCGGCCCGAGGTCGCGGCGGTCAAGGGCGGCACCGTGATGCTCCCGATCCTGCGCCGCCTCGTCCGTCAGACCCCGCCCGGCGCGCCCAGCGAACTGCGCATCGTCTACCGCGGCGACGTGTTCAAACTCGACGCCGCCGAACTCGCGGCCGCCCGCGCGCGCGTCTTCGAGAAGGAGCCGCGCCCCAACCTCGCCAAGACCGAGGCCGGGCGCGCCCTCCTGGTCGCCTTGTGGCGCAAGATCAAACCGGTCATCGAAGACGCCGAGCCGGCGAAGTTCTCCCGCGACGTCGGCTCCCGCGGCGAGTTCCTCACCTTCCTCGACCACTGGTGGCCCGACCTCGACCCCGCCGACGTGCTCGGCTGGGGCGGCGACCTCCGCCGCCTCGCCTCCGCCGCCGAAGGGCACCTGAAGAAGGAGGCCATCGAAGGCGTCGCCGCCTCGCTGAGCGAGCCCGACTTCTCGATCCCCGACGTGGCACTCCTCGACGAGCTGCGCATCCTCCTCGGCGTGAAGCCCCAGCCGCGGGGCCGCGACCGCATCCGCTCGTGGGAGGGCATCCAGGAGGTCTCCACGGTCCAGGACCGCTACTACGACCGGCCCGAACGGCAGGCGCGCGACGCGTTCTACGAGGACTACGCGCACGTCATCGTCGACGAGGCCCAGGACCTCTCGCCCATGCAGTGGCGCATGCTCGGCCGCCGCGGCCGCGGCGCCGGATGGACCATCGTCGGCGACGAGGCCCAGTCGAGCTGGCCGCGACCGAGGGAGAGCGCCGACGCCCGCCGCCGCGCCGTCCCGAGCGGGCGCCTCCACGAGTTCCACCTCACCAAGAACTACCGGAACTCCAAAGAGGTCTTCGAGTACGCCGCCGAGTGGGCCAAGCCGCGCCTGCGCAACATCGACCTCCCCGAAGCCGTCCGCGAGACCGGCGTGCGGGTCGCCGAGAAGACCGTGGCCGCCGACGCGCTCCTGCCGGAGGTCGCGGGCTCGGTCGTCCAGGCGCTTGCCGCCGTCGAAGGCACGGTCGGCATCATCGCCCCGTACGACCGCCACGAGGAGCTCGGCGACATCGTCCACGACGGCCGCGTCACCCTTGTGGGCCCCTTGGAGTCGAAGGGCCTCGAATGGGACGCCGTCATCGCCGTCGACCTCGAAGCCGTCGCCCAATCCCACGGTGCCGGTGTCGCCTACGTGGTGCTGACCCGCGCCACGCAGCGCCTTACGCGGATCGATATCGCCTAGGGCGGGTGTTGGAGCTTGAGGATCTGGCTCCTTTAGCTCAAAGCGAGCGGCGACGAAGGGGTGGGTTGAGGGAGGGCCTTTTCCCTTGGGCCGGTGGGGGACCGGGGCGCCGAATGTGAGGGTTTTCCCTGCGTGTGGGTGATGCGGGAGTGGTTGGGGGCGTGGATAATTGAGAGTACGTAC
Source organism: Glycomyces luteolus (assembly GCF_027622875.1). Lineage (GTDB taxonomy): Bacteria > Actinomycetota > Actinomycetes > Mycobacteriales > Micromonosporaceae > Glycomyces > Glycomyces luteolus. The sequence goes on from NZ_JAPZVP010000002.1 coordinate 361,328, forward strand.
AGGGATACGGAATCCGTGTAGGTGAACGATATGGTGGTAAGCAGACTACGACATAAGCCTCTGGCCATATGCCTGCATTGCACGGACGTTGAGATCGGTGTCGGAGCCATGAGGAGCTCCGGCGTCACTCGGCCACGGCCCTTTGCGATGAGCCGTTGAACTGTCCTGGCAGGGACGGGGACACGGCATGCACCCCCCGGACCGGGGCGAGACCCGGGACGGACAGCGGCAGGCGCTTGAACGGTGCCTGCCGGCAGGCCCAGGCCCGATCGGACGATCAGGAGCCAGGGGCCAAGGAAGCAGAGGCCAGCGCCCCCGATATGCAAGTGGGAGTGAGGGTCTGGAGGCCAGTGCCCCGATGTGCAAGAGGGGCAAAGGCTTGGAGGCCGGTGCCCCGAAACGTCTCGGCGGCAGGGGTCTAGCGGCCGGTGCCTGTGAAGGTCAGGGCCGCTGATCGCAGGCTCAGGCGAAAGCCGAAGCCTGAATCGGAAGCCTGGGCCAGGGAGGCCGAGGCACGGGAAGCGCGAGGAGTAGCGGGAAGGAGGCGAGAGGACATGACGACCACGACCGTGCGCACGGCCCGCACCGCAGCCGCGACCGAGGCAATGCCCGCCGCTGACGGCTCCGGCATCGCCTCCCACTTTGTCGCTCCGCAGTCTGGCCCGATTCATCGGGCTTCGAGCCGGACTCGCCCGGTCGCTTCGGCACCGGCTCGAATCCGCCCGGCCCGGCCGGTAGTGGCAACCGGCCCCGCCCGCCCGGCCCGCATCGTCTGCCGGGTGGCGACGACCGGCCCCGCCCCGGCGACGCACCCCCGAGCAGCCATTCACCTCTCCATCGCTGCCCGCCTGAACCGCACGCCAAAGACAACCCGGCCCCGACCGGCGGCCCCAGGCGAACTCCCGTCCCTCCATCGCCGCCCGTTTGAAGTCGGCCCGAAGGTGACCCGGCCCCGGCCAGCCGCCCCAGGCGAACTCCCACCCCGCCATCGCCGCCCGCTTGAACCCAGGGGCGAAACGACCGGCCGGGCCCAACCGCTCCAGAGCAGCCTCCCGCCACTCCCTCGCTGACGCAGCAGCGGATCTACAGTGTCAGGCGGGCTCGGCTGACCCTTGGCCAGTCGAGGATTGAGCCGGGATTCTCCTTCGTGTCCTTCGCAGCGCAGCGGTGAGCATCGTTGCCGCGATGAGGGTCGCCGAGGGGAGCCATACCATGCTGGGGCGATTCACGGCTGATACAGGCTGCCACCGGGAACCACCGGAGCCGAGGAGCAGAAAATCCTTCCAACCAGCGGACGAATAACGTGCCACCAGGTCGCCGGGACGCACTGGATCGCCCGAGACGACTTCGATCGACTGAGGCCACGGTGCGGAGTTCTCGTCAGCGTCTACATAGCGGTAGGCAGACAGCTCGCAGGCACGGGCGATGCCGAACCCGAGCGGAGCGCGTTCGCAGTCGCCGACTTCGATCACTTCGACCGTCTGCGGGTCCCGCGAACCGAAAGGCGCGCCGTAGGCGAGCCGGATCTCGATGGAGAGTCCCACCAGCGCCAACACGGCCAGCAGACAGACGACATCGAGCGCTACATTGCGGGCGGTGATGACGGCCGATCGCTCGGCACCCTTGGATCGATAGGGCTCCGAGGGGATCAGAAAACGGAGCGCCACCATCACAATGGCGACGACGAGGAATGCGAACACAAGGATCGCGGCGATGTTGATCAGCGAGGTCATTCAGGAGCCTTGGCGGGCAGGGCCTTGATGGTGCCGAGGGTCAGGAGCAATTGGGCTGCCGCGTAAGCGGCCATCACCGCTTGGTCCTGGAAGGCGAAGTCGATTCCCGCTACGCCCAGACCCAGGACGAGGTCGGAGGCGACGAAGAGGAGTCCTCCGGCGGCGGCGAGACGGTTGACGCCGACTGCTTCCGCAGCCATCGCGACCAGCAGCAGGCTGTAGACCGCGACCGGCACCGCCAGGTCTCCGAGTCGCGGCCACAGGATGATGTTGGCGCCCAACCAGACCGCCAGATAACAGCCCGGCGCGACGAAGCGGCGACGCAGCGGCAGCCCGCCCAGGCGGACGAAGACCGCGAAGTACGTGATCTGCATGAGGCCGAACAAGCCCATGCCCCACAGGAAAGCGGACGTGCCGTCCACCAGCAGCGCGATATCGGCCGCGCACGCCAAGAGCAGGCCGATGCCGAACAGGCGGGCCGGGCGCATGCCGGGCGGGGTCGAGACGATGAGGTGGCCCAGCAGCAGAAGCGCCAGCGCGGGCTTGCTCGCCCAGCGGAGGGCGTCCGCGCCGAAGGTGATCGCGGAGAGGTCGGCGGCGATGGCGACCGTGAAGGCCCGCAGCCAGAAACGCGCGGGCACACGGACCAAGGCTGAGCGGATCAAGAGGAGGGGAGGGCTCATGGGTGCCGGAGCCTATCAGAAGCCGAGTGGGCCACGTCTCAGTCGTGGGTCGTCGGAAAAACCGCTGGCGATCGGCGGCGTGATCGGCGATGCTGGCGCCGATGAGATATGGAAGTCGCTCCAATGACCACTGACGCCGCCGGATGGGAATGGGACGAGACCCTCTTCGCCGGCAGCGCCGCCCACTACAGTGTCGGCCGGATGCCCTATCCGACCGCGCTCGTTGCCGCCGTGCGCGAAGCGCTTGGCCTCGACGGCACCGGTCGGCTGCTCGACGTCGGCTGCGGCCCCGGCTCGCTGACGCTCATGCTCGCTCCGCTCTTCGCCTCCACTGTGGGGGTCGATCCGGACGCGGGCATGATCGCCGAGGCCGCTCGGCGGGCCGAGGAAGCCGGACTCACGGATATCGAATGGCGGCAGTCGCGTGCCGAAGCACTGCCTGATGACCTGGGCGTCTTCCAGGTCGTCGCCTTCGCGCAGTCCTTCCACTGGATGGACCGCCTGCTCGTGGCCGACAGCGTCCGCAAGTTGCTCGACCCCGACGGCTACTGGATCCACGTCGGCGCCACCACCCATCGAGGCGCGGACGACACCGCGTCGCTCCCGCATCCCGCCCCGCCCTGGGGCCGCATCAGCGAACTGGTCGCGGCCTACCTCGGGCCGGTTCGCCGTGCAGGGCAGGGCTTTCTGCCGGACGGCACGGTGGGCGGCGAAGAGGACGTCATGCGGCAGGCCGGGTACACCAAGGTGACCCGCATCCAGGTCGACGACGGCCGGATCTTCGACCGGAGCGTCGACTCGATCGTCTCTGCGGTGTTCTCGCTGTCCAGTTCAGCGCCGCACCTGTTCGGGGAACGCCTGCCCGCCTTCGAGATCGAACTCCGTGACCTGCTGGCCGACGCGGCCCCCGACGGGCGTTTCTCGGAGCGCGAGGTGTCCACCGGAGTCGTCATCTGGCGGCCCTGAAGCGCCGTGCGCGGCGGCTATTCGCCGTTCGCGGCCGCTGCGGTGAGGTTCCAGAGCGTGATCGCGTGGCGCCCGTGCTCGTAGCCGAGGGCGGCGATCGAGGCGGTGTCGATCTTGAAGTCGCGGCCGTCGCGTGGCGGGCGGCCGAGCCAGCGGGCCGCCGCGACGCGGAGGCTGTGGCCGTGTGCGATGAACGCGACGTCGCCGCGTTCGAGCAGCGGTTCGGCCTCGGTGAGCGCGCGGTCGAGGCGGGCGGCGACCTCCTCGGCCGATTCGCCGCCGGGGCCTTTGCCGCCGTCGGTCCAGAGCGACCAGCCCGGGTCGTCGGCCTCGATCTCCTCGCTGGTGCGGCCCTCGTAGTCGCCGTAGCCCCATTCGGCCAGGTCCGGGAGGACTGCGGTGACCGCGAGGCCCGCCAGGTCCGCGGTGATGAGGGCCCGCTTGCGCGGGCTCGACCAGACCGCGGTGAACTCGCGTCCGGCGAGCAGCGGTGCGAGCGCCTTCGCTTGGGACACACCGTTCTCGGTGAGTTCGAGGTCGGTCACGGACGTATGCTGGCCCGACGCCGACCAGGTGGTCTCGCCGTGGCGGATGAGCACGATCTCTCCCATGCCGACCACCTTAATCCGGCGGCGCCGGGGGCACTCCTGGCGCGTCAGATCGCCTGGGCGAGGAACACGCCCATGTAGTCGTGCTCGTCGGTCCAGCAGCGGGTGGTCTCGAAACCGGTGGCCTGGAGCTGGTTCTCGAGTTCGCCGCGGACGAACTTGGTGGAGATGCCGGTGTGGATCTCCTCGCCGACCCTGAACGAGACGTCGATCGCGAGCGCCGCGAGGTCCACCTTCATCGGCTTCATGGCGCGGAGGCGCATGTCGATGGTGGCGGTGTCGTTGTCCCACAAGGCGATGTGCTCGAAGTTATCGGGTTCGAAGTCGGCGTCGAGGCGGTGGTTGAGGACGTACAGGACGTGCCGGTTGAATTCGGCCGTCACCCCGGCCGCGTCGTTGTAGGCCGCGAGGATCACGTCCGGGTCCTTCACGAGGTCCGCGCCGAGCAGGAACCAGTCGCCGGGGCGGAGGGCCTCGCGCAGGTCGCGCAGGAACTGGCTGCGCTCCATGCCGGAGAAGTTCCCGAAGGTGCCGCCGAGGAACGCGACGAGCCGCGTGTCGTGGTGGTCGGGCAGCTGCGAGAGGTGGCGGGTGAAGTCGCCGACGATCCCGCCGAGGTAGGCGTCCGGGTAGGCCGCGGAGAGCTCCAGCAGCACATCCCGGACCTCGCCTTCGGCCACGTCGAAAGGCCAGAACGCGTCGAGGCGCCCCGCTGCGGTGAGCGCGCCGAGCAGCGGCCGGATCTTCTCGGCCCGGCCCGCGCCGAGCTCGATCACCGAGACCGGGTCGGTGCCGAGCGCGACCGCGATCTCCCCGGCCCGGTCGTGGAGGATCGCCCGCTCGCTGCGGGTCTGGTAGTACTCCGGCTGGCGGGTGAGCTCGGCGAAGAGGGTGGAGCCGCGGCCGTCGTAGTGCAGGCGCATCGGCAGGTACTTGGGGTGCGAGGTCAGGCCGCGCCGGACATCGAGGCGGAGCGACGCGTCGAGGTCGGACTCGTCGAGGCAGATCCGCAGTTCGGGAGCAGGCACACCACGATCTTATGTCGACTCGGGGCGTGTTTCGCCTCAGTGAACGACGGGCGTCACGGCGCGCCGGGGACCGTGCAGGCCTGAGCGGCGACCTGGCTCGCGTAGCGCAGGGCCGCGGCGACCACGGCCTGGTTGCCCCAGGCGGGGAGGCGGTCGAGGCGCATCCAGCCCGCGGAGGTGAGCCAGCCGAGGAGCCCGGAGGTGAACGCGTCGCCCGCGCCGATCGTGTCCGCGACGTCCACGGGCACGGCCGTCATCTCGGTGACGTGGTTGCGGTGGAACGCCACCGACCCGGCGTCGCCGAGGGTCACGACCACCAGGTCGGGGCCCGCTTCGAGCCATTTGCGGGCGATCTCGTCGACGGCGGTGCCCGGGTAGAGCCGGCCCAGGTCGCGCTCCGAGACGCGCACGAGGTTGGCGAGGCCGACCAGGCGCTCGGTGCGTTCGACCACTTTCGCGCGGTCGCCCATGGCGCCGAGGCGGATGTTCGGGTCGAACGTGATCGGGACGGCGCGGCGGGCGCGGTTCACCCAGTGCTCGATGGCGCGGGCGGAGGGCTCGATGTAGGCGGCGAGAGACCCGAAGTGAATGAGGTCGATCTGGGCCGGGTCGGGATTCGGCAGGGCCCGGCCCTCCCAGGCGAAGTCGGCGGCCCCGGTCGTCCAGTAGTCGTGTTCGGCGCTGCCGTCCTCGTGGACGATCGCGAGGCCGAGGGTGGAGGGCAGGTCGGTGCGGAGCAGCCAGTCGCGGCGGACGCCTGCGGCGATGTGGCGGCGCCAGATCTGGCGGCCGAAGTGATCGCCGCCGACGGCCCCGACGAGCGCGGTCGGGATGCCGCGCCGCGCGAGCGAGACGGCGGTGTTCGCCGGGCCGCCGCCGCAGGTCGGGCGGAGCTGGCCGCCGGGGGCTGGGACGAGGTCGATGAGGTTCTCGCCTGCCACGAGGATCAACGGGGGCTCCTTCCGTCGGGCGCGGTTGCCGCTGCGGAGAGGGTATTGCAGGGGTCAGGCGGGGCGGAAGTCGGATTCGCGTCGTGGTGGGCGGGCGCGTCCGGGTCGTGTCGGGATCGGGTGGCGCCGGGTCGCTGGCGTGCGGCGCAGGTCGAGGTCCGATCGCGGCGGGCCTCGTGCGCCACGCCGGGGCGGGGCGGTGCGCCGGGCGGTGGGGCGGTCGTTCAGGATGGGGTCATGTCCACCGAAGAGGTCAAGGTCGAAGCCGAGGTTGAAGACGGCGCCGCCGCGGCTGCGGCCGAGCGCGGCCCTGCCGATGCCGCCGCCGCGAACGCCGACGCGGCCAGGTCCGCGCGCCCGAAGCAGCGGCGGATGCGCGACATGGCGATGTCGATGGCGGTGCTGCTGGTGCCGATCGGCCTGTTCTACGTCGGCTGGGAGTGGGTGGCCTCGGACCGGCAGGTCAGCGTGGTCGACACGACCGAGAACCACTCGACCGCGGCGAGCCTCGGCCTGGCCGCGATCGAGCCTGAGCTCTCCGAGGAGTGGAAGGCGATCTCGACCGACCTCGCCGTCGACGGCGAGCAGGTCGTGCTCAGGACCGGCTACTACTCGCCCGATGGCCACGGCCTCCAGCTCTCGGAGACCAACGGCACGGCCGCCGACGTGAACGAGGACCTCACGGGCGCCGGCACCCCGGTCGAGGCGGCCGGGATCGAATGGGCCGCATACGAATCGGATGACAGCGAGACCTGGGTCGCCGAGATCGGCGGCGAGACCGTCGTCCTCAGCGCGGAAGCCGACGGCGCCGGCGAGCTCCCGGAGCTCGCCGAAGGCGTGGCGGCAGCCGCGGGCGCTTAGTCCTCGTCCGCGACTCCGGGTTCGGTCCGGGCCTTGAGCCTCGCCCTCGCGCCTTCGAGGTGCGACTGGCACAGGTCGGCGAGCTTCTCGCCCCGCTCCCAGAGCTGCAGCGACTCCTCGAGCGTGGCGCCGCCAGTCTCGAGCCGCTCGACCGTGGCCACGAGCTCGGCCCGCGCCTCCTCGTACGTCAGCTGTTCTTCGCTCACTACCCGTCCTCCCTTGTGTGCACGACCGCGGCCCGCAGCGATCCCGCCGCCAGCCGCACTTCGATGGCCTCTCCGGCGGCCGCCGCTTCCCGCAGCACCGCCCCCGACTCGGTGTCGGTGACGATCGCGTAGCCCCGGTCGAGTGTGGACTGCGGCGACAGCGTGCGCAGCCGCGCCCGCAGGTGCTCCAGATCGTCGGTCGACCGCTCGAGCCGCGAATCCACCCGCGACCGCATCCGGTGCGTCAGGTTCGCGACCGCCTCGCTCCGCGTCTCGAGCATCGTCTCGGGTCTGGCCAGGACCGGGCGGGCTCGCATGGCCGCCAAGGCGTCCGACTGGTGGGTCAGCATCGCGTTCAGCGCCTGCCGCAGCCGGGTGCGGCAGATGTTCAGTCCGCGCTGCTCCTCGGCGAGGTCGGGGACGACCTTCTTCCCGGCCTCGGTGGGGGTCGAGGCGCGCCAGTCGGCCACGTAGTCGAGGATCGGCGTATCCGGTTCGTGCCCGATCGCGGAGATCACGGGCGTCACGGCCTCGGCGACCGCGCGGCACAGCGTCTCGTCTGAGAACGGCAGCAGGTCCTCCATCGAACCGCCGCCGCGGGCGATCACGATGACCTCGATGTCGGGGTCCCGGTCGAGCTCGGCCAGCGCCGCGCACACTTCGGCGACCGCGCGCGGGCCCTGGACGGCGACCTCGCGGACCTCGAAGTCGGCGGCCGGGAGGCGCGCCTGGGCGTTTTTCAGCACGTCCCGCATCGCGTCGGAGGCGCGGCCGGTGATGAGCCCGATCCGGTAGGGCAGGAACGGGAGCGGCTTCTTGCGCTCGGCCGCGAACAGGCCCTCGGCGGCGAGCAGCTTCTTGAGGCGTTCGAGGCGGGCGAGGAGCTCGCCGAGCCCGACCTGCCGGATCTCGCGCACATGCAGCGAGAGCGAGCCGTTCTTGTCCCACCACTGGGCCTGGGCGCGGATGACGACCTGCGCGCCGTCGCGCAGCGGCGGGTCGCAGGCGGCGACGGCGCCGGTGAAGTCGACGACCCGCATCGAGACCTCGGCGGACGGGTCGCGCAGCGTCAGGTAGACGGTGCGGCCGCGGTGGCTGATCTCGGTGATCTGGCCCTCGGTCCACACCTCGCCGAGGCGGGCGAGCCAGTCGCCGATCTTCTTCGAGACCACCCTCAGCGGCCACGGGTTCTCGGCGCTCATCGGCGCGCCCGGGCCGGTGGCGGGTCCGGGGCGGCCAGGGTCACTGCGGCCGGCGGTGCTGCCGGTGGCGCTGCTCGCTGCGTCGGTCACGTGGCCAGACTAACTGCAGGGTGTGACGAAACCGGGCGGCCGGATACCATCGAGGCGTGGCAGACCCGAAGCGAGTGTTGTTGGCCAAGCCGCGCGGGTACTGCGCGGGCGTGGACCGGGCCGTGGTGACCGTCGAGAAGGCGCTGGAGCTCTACGGCGCTCCGGTGTACGTGCGCAAGGAGATCGTGCACAACCGGCATGTCGTGGAGACGCTCGCCGGCAAGGGCGCGGTCTTCGTGGAGGAGAACGCGGAGGTGCCGCCGGGGTCGGTGGTGGTCTTCTCGGCGCACGGCGTGGCGCCCGAGGTGCACGACCAGGCCGCCGAGCGCGGCCTGAAGGCGATCGACGCGACCTGCCCCCTGGTGACCAAGGTGCACAAGGAGGCGCGGCGGTACGCGGAGGAGGACTTCGACATCCTGCTCATCGGCCATGACGGCCACGAGGAGGTCATCGGCACCTCCGGCGAGGCCCCCGAGCACATCCAGCTCGTCGACGGGCCGGACTCGGTCGACGGGATCACGATCCGCGACCCGGAGAAAGTGGTGTGGCTCTCGCAGACCACGCTTTCGGTCGACGAGACCATGGAGACCGTCGACCGGCTCAAGAAGCGCCTGCCGATGCTGCAGAACCCGCCGAGCGACGACATCTGCTACGCGACCCAGAACCGCCAGCAGGTGGTCAAGGACATCGCGGCGGACTGCGACGTCATGCTCGTGGTCGGGTCCAAGAACTCCTCGAACTCGGTGCGCCTGGTCGAGGTCGCCGTGCAGCACGGCGCGAAGACCGGGCACCTGATCGACTTCGCGCACGAGATCGACGAGGCCTGGCTGGAGGGCGCGTCCACTGTGGGCTTGTCTTCGGGTGCCTCGGTGCCGGACAACCTGGTGCAGGACGTGCTCGCCCACTTGGCCGAGCGCGGTTTCACGAGCGTGGAGGAGTTCGAGCCGGTGACCGAGAAGATCGCCTTCTCCCTCCCGCGCGAACTCGCCAAGGACCTCAAGGCCGCCGGCCGCGCCTGAGTGCTCGCGCCCTCTTTCGGGTGACATTTCTCTTTACGACGGTAAGAACAGCGGTTTCCTGTCGGACCCGCGCGTCACGCTTGTGCAGGGGACGCCCCCCTGGGAGGGCGGGGGACTGCCCTAGGGGCGCGCGTCCTCGGCAGCGTCCCACATCGGCTTCCGCGTCGGCGTGATCACCGGGGCCGGAGACTCCGGCGGGTCTCCCGCGACCTCGAGCTCGCTGAAGCGCCTCGCGGTCACCAGCAGCCGCGATTCGACGCTCGCGACCGCCGCGTTGTACGAGCCCACCGCCGCCTCCAGCGACGAGCCCAGCCGCGAGAAATGCCCCGCCACCGCGCCGAGCCGCTCGTGCAGTTCCCGCCCCAGCTTGTGCACCTCCTTGGCGTGCAACGCCAAAGCCTCCTGCCGCCACGTGTGCGCCACGGTCCGCAGCAGCGCCATCAGCGTCGCGGGCGAGGCGATCACGACGCCGCGCGCGAACGCGTCCTCCAAGAGCGCGGGGTCGCCCCGGAGAGCCGCGTCGAGGAACGCGTCGGCGGGCACGAACAGCACCACCATCTCCGGCGTGTCCTCGAACGCCCGCCAATACTCCTTACCCGCCAAGGACTCCACGTGCCGCCGGAGGTGCTTCGCGTGCACTCGCAGGAGCTGGTCCCGCCCCGCTTCGTCCTCGGACTCCAATGCCTGCAGGTACGACTGGAGCGGCGCTTTCGCGTCGACCACCAGGGTCCGGCCGCCTGAAAGCCGCACCACCAGGTCGGGGCGCACCCCCCGCCCGTCGACCATGCCCGCGTGCTGCTCGGAGAAGTCGCAGTGCTCGACCATCCCGGCCGCTTCCACGATGCGCCGCAGCTGCACCTCGCCCCACTGGCCGCGCACCTGCGGCGACCGCAGCGCCCCCAGCAGCCGCCCGGTCTGCTCCCGCAGGTCCTCCGAGGTCTCCGCGACCCCCGAGAGCTGGATCCGCAACTGCGCGTAAGCGTCCACGCGGGCCCGCTCCACGTCGCCGAGCCGCGTCTCATAACGTGCCAACGTCTCTGCGATCGGCGCGAGCACCTGGCCCACGGCCTGCCGCGAATGGTCCGTCGCCTCGTACGCGACCGCCTTCAGCGTCGACTCGAGCCGCTGCTCGTTGTCCGCAGCGGCCTCGAGGCGCGCTTTGGCCGCCGCCAGCTCGGCCGCCTGCCGCGACCGGCCCGCGAACCAGCCGCCGAAAGCGCCCGCGGCCAGGCACACCACCGCCAATAGGACCCAGGTCATACGGGCCAGTCTAGGCGGGCCGCCGCGGGTACAGTCGGTACATGGAGCTGTGGTTGACCCTGCTGGTGGTCGCGATCGTCGTCATCTTCTTCGTGGTGCAATCCAACAAGAAGCGAGCGCAGGCCGAACTCGCGGACGCCGAAGCCGAGGCGAGGCGCCTCTACGAGCGCCTCGGCGGCCAGACCATGAACCTCGTCGCCCCGGGCGACAATCTCCCCGCAGGTCAGGCCCTCGCCGACGCCGGCGAGCGCTACACCGCCGCGGGCTCCCAGCTCGAATCGGCGCGCACGATCAACCAGTACCGGCTCGTCGCCGAGACCTCCATCGAAGGCCTGCTCTACGTGCGGGCCGCGCGCACCGCCATGGATCTCGACCCCGGGCCCGAAGTGCCGTCACTGGTCGGCAAGCGCCGCACCGGCGCGCTCACCGAGCCGGTCAGCGCCGAGGTCGAGGGCCGCACTTACACCGGCTCCCCGGACCCGAGCGACGAGAACCGCCACTACTACCCGGGCGGCCGCGTCGACGGCCGTCCCGTGCCCGCCGGCTGGTACAACACGCCCTGGTGGCAGCCCGCGCTCGCGGGCGCGGCCGGCGTGTTCGTCGGCATGATGGTCTTCGACGCGATGATCGCGCCTGCCTATGCGATGGGCGCCGTCGAAGGCGGCGACCAGAGCGGTGGCGAGGCCGGCGGCGATGCCGGTGACGCGGGCGCTGACGGCGGCGACGCCGGCGGCGGCGATTACGGAGGCGGGGACTTCGGCGGCGGCGACTTCGGCGGAGGCGACTTCGGCGGCTTCGAGTAACCAGACCGGGCAAGGCCCCTGCCGCGAGGCAGGGGCCTTGCCCGTGCGCTTACGGGTTCACCACTCGGCGAAGGAGCCGTCCTTGAGGCGCCAGATCTCGTTGCGCCAGCGGTGGGGGTCCTTGGCGGCCTTGCGGACCGCCGCCTCGTCGATGTCGATGCCCAGGCCGGGTCCGGTCGGGCGCTGCACATAGCCGTCCGTGAACGCGAAGACCGCCGGGTCGACCAGGTAGTCGAGGAGGTCGTTGCCCTCGTTGTAGTGGATGCCGAGGCTCTGCTCCTGGATGAGGAAGTTCGGCGACGCGAAGTCCACCTGCAGGCTCGCTGCGAGCGCGATCGGCCCCAGCGGGCAGTGCGGGGCCAGCGCGACGTCGTAGGCCTCGGCCATGGCCGCGATGCGGCGGACCTCGGAGATGCCGCCCGCGTGCGAGAGGTCCGGCTGGGCGACGGCGATGCCCGTGGAGAGCACGTCGCGGTAGTCCCAGCGGGAGTAGAGCCGCTCGCCGGTGGCGATCGGGATCGACGTGCCGGCCGTGACCTGCGCCAGGTCGCGGGAGAACTCCGGCAGGACCGTCTCCTCGACGAACAGCGGGAACAGCGGCTCCAGCAGCGGCAGCACGCGCCGGGCCATGGCGGTCGAGAAGCGGCCGTGGAAGTCGATCGCGAAGTCGAAGTCGTCGCCGACCGCCGAGCGCAGCTCCGTGAACTGGTCGACGATCCGGTGCACCTGCCCGGCGGTCTCGATCGGCCCGAGCTGGGCCGAGCCGTTGCATTTGACGGCGTCGAAGCCGTTCGCCTTGGCGCGCAGGGCGTCCTCGGCGAGGGCCTGCGCGGAGTCGCCGCCGATCCAGGTGTAGACCCGGGCCTTGTCGCGCACGGCGCCGCCGAGCAGCTCGTACACGGGCACGCCGAGGGCCTTGCCCTTGAGGTCCCACAGGGCCTGGTCGATGCCGGCGACGGCGCTGGAGAGCACGGGCCCGCCGCGGTAGAAGCCGCCCTTGGTCATGACCTGCCAGTGGTCCTCGATGCGCGAGGCGTCGGTGCCGATGAGCCGGTCCGCGAGCGCTTCGACGACGCTGGCGACCGCTTCGGCGCGGCCTTCGACGATCGGTTCGCCCCAGCCGACGAGGCCGTCGTCGGTTTCGACGCGGACGAAGAGCCATCGGGGCCGGACGAAGAAGGTCTCGATTCTGGCGATGTTCAAGGGAACCTCTATCTCTTGTGGAGCTTGTGCGGTCAGGCGAGCCTGACGAGTCGGCCGCCGTCGACGGGGAGTTCGGCCCCGGTGATGTAGGCCGCCTCGTCGGAGGCGAGGAAGGCGATCGCGGCGGCGACCTCCTCGGGCCTGCCGAGGCGTCCGGCGAGGGTGCGCCCGGCCTCTTCGGCCTGCCCCGCGGGGGGCACGGGGTCCCATTGCCGGGTGCGGATGGGGCCGGGCGCGACGGCGTTGACGCGCACGGCCGGGGCGTATTCGACGGCGAGCTGGCGCACCAGCGCGCTGAGGCCGCCTTTGGCGGCGGCGTAGGCGGTGAAGCCGGGCATGGACGCGTGGGCGTGGACCGAGGAGACGGCGACGACGGAACCGCATGCGGCCGTGAGGGGTTCGGCGAGCGCGGCGACGCCGAGGTAGGTGGCCTTGAGGGTCACGTCGAGCACGAGGCCCCAGTCGGCTTCGGGCAGTTCGTGGGCCGCGCCGTGGCGGAGCGCGTAGGCGTTCGACACGAGGGTGTCGACGTGCCCGTGCTCGTCCATCACCCGCGCGGTGAGGGCGTTCCAGTGCGCGGACTCCGCGACATCGCAATGGACGAAGTGGACGGTGCCCTCGGTCTCCGCGACGACGTGCGCGCCGGCTTCGCCGTCGATGTCGGCGAGGTACACGACCGCGCCCTCGCTCGCGAGCCGCTGCACGGTGGCGGCCCCGATGCCCATGGCGCCGCCGGTGACGACAGCGACTTTGCCCTCGAATCGATTCATGCGGCCGACCCTATCGCCCTATCGGGGCGGGTTCGGCTGGCTTCCGGGCGGGCTCGGTGAGCTCGACGAGCGCGGAGGCGAGGCCGGGGCGTTCGCGCAGGATGAGGGCGGCGCCGCCGACGGCTCCGGCGCGGGCGCCGAGGTCGAGGGCGGCGGGGACGACGTCGACCTCGCGCACGAGGGTGAGCGCGTACCGGCGGATCGCGGTGCGCAGCGGGTCGAGGAGCACTTCGCCGGCGCGGGCGAGTTCGCCGCCCACGACGATGCGTTCGGGGTTGAGGAGGTTGCAGAGGCTGGCGAGGACGCGGCCGGTCATCTGGCCGACGTCGGCGAGCACGCCTTCGCAGGCGCGGTCGCCCGCTGCTGCGGCGGCGAGCACGTCTTCCACGGTCGCCTTGGCGCCCAGGTGAGGTCGCAGCGCTCCCAGGACGGCGGGGATGCCGGCGTGGAGGACGAGGCAGCCGCGGTTGCCGCACGGGCAGGCCGGTCCGTCCACATTGATCGTGGTATGGCCGAGTTCCCCGGCGGCGCCGACCGCGCCGCGGAAGACCCGGCCGTCGAGGATGAGCCCGGCGGCGATGCCGTTCGAGAGGCCCACGTACATGAGGTCGCGGATGCCTCGGCCCGCGCCGCTGTAGGCCTCGGCGACGGCTTCGAGCCGGGTGTTGTTCTCGATGGCGACGGGCAGCCGGAGGCGGCGCTGGAATTCGTCCGCTGCGTGCACATGGGACCAGGGCTGGTCGGGCAGCGACGTGGAGACGATGCCGGTGGCCTTCTCGATGGGGCCGGGCAGGCCGACGCCCGCGCCCACGATCCGGCCGCGGTCGAGCCCGTGCTCGGCGATGAGGCGCTCGAGGAGGTCGGCGGCGACGTCGATGCGCTCGGCCCAGCCGAGATCGGGGTCCACCGCTCGCCCGGCGCCCGCGATCTCGTTGTGCGCCAAGTCGGAGAGGTGCACCCAGACGTGGTCGAAGGTGAAGTCGAGGCCGAGCGCGACGGCGGCGCCGGGGTTGACCGCGAGGGTCTCCTTGGCGCGGCCGTCGCCGTCGGGGTCGCCGTCCTGCTCGACCACCAGGCCGCGAGCCATCAATTCGGTAACGATGGTCGACACGGTGGTGCGGGACAGGTCGGCGCGGCGGGCGAGTTCGGCGCGGTGCGTGGGTCCCTTGCGCAGCAAGAGAGTCAGCAGTCGTTCCTGGTTCGCCCGGCGCAGTGACTGGAGGGATCCGCTCTTCGTCCGGGGCATGCGCCGATCATACAGGCCGCTCATAAATCTTTGTCAAGACTATTGACGTACTTATGTGAGCGGAGCTAGCCTTCGTCAACAGACTTTTCGTACCCCTTCCTTGAAAGGCGAAACCCCATGCGTGGATCCCTCGGGACGCCGTTGTCCCGCCGTACCTTGATGCGCGGCTCGGCCCTCGGAGCGGCGGCGGCAGCCGGTGCCGGAGCCCTTTCCGCTTGCGCCCCTTCGGCAGGAGGGGGCGGCGGCGGCAGCAACACCCTCACGGTCATGGCGCCGGAGAACGAGATCGACATCAAGGCCGCGGAGCAGGCGCTCGGCCTCAAGATCAAGCGCATCGAGGTCGACACGACCAAGCTCACCGCGATGCTCGCCAGCGGCACCGCCCCGGACCTGGTCCGCGGCCTCGGCGCCGTCGAGACGCCCTACATCGTCGCCCGCGACCTGGCGCTCCCCCTCGACGACTACTTCGCCTCGAGCGAACTGCTCAAAGAGGACGACATCGACCCGATCAACGACGTGTGGCGCTACGACGGCAGCGTGCAGGGCCAGGGCCCGCGCTACGGCCTCGCGAAGGACTACTCCCAGGACGCCATGTTCTGGTACAACACCGCGCTCTTGGACGCCGCGGGCGTCGCCTACCCGTCCGACACCGAGCCCGTCACCTTCGACCAGTGGCTCGACATGGGCAAGGAACTCACCCAGAAGGACGGCGACACCACCACCGTCTACGGGCTCTCCGCGGGCGGCCTGGGCCTGTTCATCAGCCTGGCCAACATGACCGCCACGGCGGGCGGCAGCCTGTTCGCCGAGGATCTGGCCACTGTGGACTTCTCCTCGCCCGAGGCCCAGAAGGCCCTCTCCTGGTACCTCGAGTACGCCCGCGCCCGCGTCGGCTTCAGCCCCGTCGAGCCCAACGCCGACGGCTGGGACTGGCCCCCGTACCAGACCTCCCGCCTCGCCATGTCCTGGTCCGGCTACTGGTTCGGCGGCGCGATCGCCGCCGAGGCCGCGCTCGCCGAGACCTCGCGCCTGGCCCCCGCGCCGACCATGGGCTCCGAGCGCATCAGCGCCTGCTTCGGCGCCACCGGGTACTGGATCCCCAAGGCCTCCAAGAACCACGACAACGCCTGGAAGCTCTTCGAGTGGTTCATGGGCGGCCAGCCCGCCAAGGACCGCGCCGTCGGCGGCTGGGGCATGCCGAGCCTCCTCTCGCTGCGCGCCGACCTGCCCACGGGCACGCCCGCCCAGGAGCAGGCGCTCGCCGTCCAGGAGGCCGAGGCGGACTACTTCAAGGTCCTGTCGTTCTCCCCGTACGTCAAGGTCGAGGCGCTCGACGCGGTGCTCAACCAGTACCTGCCCGACGCGATCAACGGCGACGCGACCGCCGCGTCGCTCGGCGACACCCTCCAGACCGACATGAACGCCCTGCTCGCCGAAGGCAAGGAGCTGGTCAAGTGACCGCAACGCTCACCGAAGCGTCGCGGGAGTCTTCCCCCGGGACCGCCCGGCCGCGCGCGAAGCGCGGCCGGGCGGGGACCCGCCCCCGGACGTTCTACCTGTTCGTGGGGCCTTGGATCGCCGGGTTCTTGCTGCTCACGGTCTTCCCGCTCGGTTACGCGTTCTGGATGAGCCTCACCAACACGGACGGGCTCTCCCCGAACTGGTCCTATGTGGGCATCGACAACTACGTGCGGGTCTTCCAGGACCAGCAGACGATCGCCTCCCTGGGCCGCACCATGATCTTCATGCTCGCCACCGTGCCCACGGGCGTGGCGGCGGGCCTGGCGATGGCGGTGATGCTCAACCGCGACTTCCGGGGCAGGGCGCTGTTCCGGGCCCTGTTCTACCTGCCCGCCGTCGTGCCCGGCGTGGCCGCGGCCCTGACGTTCAAGATCATCTTCGACAAGAACGCGGGCTTCGCGAACGCCGCGATCGGCGCCGCCGGCGGCGAGCCGGTCTCGTGGCTCGCCGACCCGTACGTGCGCATGGTGCTGATCTTCATGATCCTGTGGGGCGTGGGCGGTTCCATGATCGTCTCCCTCGCGGCCCTGCAGGACGTGCCGCGGGAACTGCTCGAGGCGGCCAAAGTGGACGGCGCGGGTCCGGTCCACTCGTTCTTCAGGATCACCCTGCCGCTGCTCAGCCCGATCATCTTCTTCCAGGTGGTCACCGGCGTGATCGGCTCGCTCCAGGTGTTCGTGCCGTCCCTGCTGCTCGCGCCGGTCAACGGCGCGGCCGCCGTCACGGCCGTGCCCGAGGGCAACTACCTGTTCATGGTGCACGTCTACGCCGAGTACTTCGCCAAGAGCCACTTCGGATACGCCTCAGCGCTGCTGTGGGTGCTGTTCATCTTCGTGCTGCTCATCACCGCCATCGTGTTCAAGATCGGCAACCGGGCCGTCTTCTACGGCGGCGTCGACCCCTCGGAACGCAAGGACTAAGGAATGACCGAGCTCATCGCGCGCCGGGCCCGCGTCACGGCCTTCTACCTCTGCCTGGTCATCCTCGCGGTGATCTTCTCCGGGCCCCTGGGGTGGCTCATCCTCACCTCGCTCAAGGCCCCGAACGAGCTGTCGGTCTTCCCGGTCCAGCTGCTGCCCTCGGTGCCGCAGTGGCACAACTACATCGACGCGATCACGTTCATCGACTTCCTCGGCTACGCGCGGAACTCGCTGATCCTGTCGACGCTCTCGGCGGTGCTCACCACCATCTCCTCGGCGTGGATGGCGTACGGCTTCGCGCGGCTCTCCGCTCCGGGCAAGAAGTTCTGGTTCGGCCTGCTCATCTCGACGATGATGATGCCGGGCATCATCACGCTCATCCCGACCTACCTGATGTTCGCCAAAGCGGGCCTGGTCGACACGTACGTGCCCTGGATCCTGTGGGGACTCTCCGGCGCCGCGTTCATGATCTTCCTGTTCCGGCAGTTCTTCACCGGCATCCCGAAGGAACTGGAGGAGGCCGCGATCCTCGACGGCTGCGGCCATGTGCGGATCTTCTGGCAGATCTTCCTCCCGCAGTCCGGGCCGATGCTCGCCGCCTGCATGGTGCTCACGTTCACCGCCGCCTGGGGCGACTTCATCGCGCCGAGCCTGCTGCTGAGCTCCGACCGGACCACGCTCGCGGTCGCGATGACCGCCGGGTACGTGAACGAGAAGGGCTTCCCGGTGCAGAACCTGCTCGCCGCGGGCAGCACTCTGTTCATCCTGCCCGTGCTGATGATGTTCCTGTTCTTCCAGCGCTTCTTCGTGCAGGGGTTCTCGACCTCCGGCCTGAAGTAGGAGGCGTCCGGCGTCCCGACCGTGCGTTCTACGACGGAACGTCGGTGTCTCGGCGGGGCGCCGGTGCAGTACCGGGGCGGCGGACCGGAAGCCGGGGTCAAACCACCGGTCCGCCGCCCCTCAGCGCGTGCAACCCCGCGAGACCGCGCCGGTGACGTGGTTCATAGCGGGTTTCCGTCAGGGATTCGGCGTCCGTTCGGTTCAAGTACCGAACGCACGTCATCCACTGATGGAGAAGGAGATACGGCCATGAGCAAGGTCTGGTTCGTCACCGGTTCGTCCCGCGGCCTGGGTCGCCAGTTCGTCGAGGCCGCCTTGTCGCGCGGCGACAAGGTCGCCGCCACCGCCCGGAGCACCGAGGGCTTCGCCGGTCTCGTCGAGACCTACGGCGACGCGATCCTGCCCCTCGCGATGGACGTCACCGACAGGGCCGCGGTCTTCACCGCGGTCGAGGGGGCCGTCGCGCACTTCGGCCGCATCGACGTGGTCGTCAACAACGCCGGATACGCGCAGATCGGCGCCGTCGAGGAACTCACCGAGGCCGAACTGCGGGATCAGATGGAGACCAACGTGTTCGGCGCCGCCTGGGTGGTCCAGGCCGTGCTGCCGCACCTGCGCGAGCAGGGCGGCGGGCGGATCTTCCAGCTGTCCTCGGCCGCGGGCCTGATCACCGTTCCGCTCGGCGCGGCCTACAGCGCCTCGAAGTGGGCCCTCGAAGGCTTCAACGAAGCGCTCGCGCAGGAGGTCGCCGAGTTCGGCATCAAGGTCACCATCATCGAGCCCGGCGGGTTCGCCACCCGGCAGGGCCAGAACCCCGACCCGCTCAACAACGGCCACATGGCCGAGAAGCACCCCGCCTACGACGGGCTC
Source organism: Glycomyces luteolus (assembly GCF_027622875.1). GTDB lineage: Bacteria > Actinomycetota > Actinomycetes > Mycobacteriales > Micromonosporaceae > Glycomyces > Glycomyces luteolus. Next base: position 380,107 of record NZ_JAPZVP010000002.1, read on the forward strand.
CGCGCACGCCTCGCGGGATTCGCGGGCAAGCAGCCCGCGGGCGACCCGGCCGCCGCCGCGCGGGCGCTCCTCGAACTCGCCGACGACGACAACCCGCCGGTGCGGATCCTGTTCGGCACCGGCTTCTACCCGATGGTCCAGCAGGCTTATGCCGACCGGCTCAAGACCTGGGCCGACTGGCAGGACCTCTCCGTCGCGGCACAGGGCTGACCCGGCTTCCTCAACGGGCGGGGCGGCGGATCGAGCGACCGGAGAGGTCACCGGTCCGCCGCCCTTCCGCTATCGCCAAGGCGCCGTTGACGAACACGTACGGAATCCCGGCCGCCTGCCGGCGGGGCTCTGCGAACGTGGCGCGAGCGTCCACGGTCTGCGGGTCGAACAGCACCAGGTCGGCCGCGTACCCCTCCTTCACCAGACCCCGGTCCTTCAGGCCGAGGACGGCCGCCGGGCGCCCGCTCAGGTGCGCGACGCATTCCTCGACGGTCATGAGCCCGAGTTCGCGGGTGTAATGGCCCAGGTAGCGCGCGAAGGATCCCCAGGCGCGCGGGTGGATCTTCTCGCCGGAGAGGACGCCGTCGGTCGATCCGGTGTGGACGCCGTGGCGCATGATCGCGCGCACGTTCTCCTCGTTGCCCTCGTGCAGGAGGCAGGCGGTGCCGAACTCGTCGCGCACGATGAGGTCGAGGAAGAACTCGGCCGGGCGGCGGCCCTCGGCGGCCTCGCTCACGCGGCGGCCCACGAGCCCGCGCAGCCGCGGATCGGCGACCCCGGCGATCTCGATCTTGGACCAGTCGACCGGGACGCCGTTCGCGCCGTCGGTGCCCTCGACGTCGAGTTCGCGCACGATCCGGGCGCGGTTCCCGGCGTCCGCCAGCCGCTCCTGCAGCGCCCCGTAGCCGCCCGCGAGCGACCAGCTCGGCAGCAGCGCCGCGAGCATCGTCATGCCCGGCAGGTACGGATACGAATCGAAGCTGATCGGCAGGCCCTCGTCGAGCCCTTCGTCGACGAGCTTGAGGAGCTCGGCGGCCCGGCCCTCGTTGACGCGGTAGTTCAGGGTGGCGTGGGCGAGATGCAGGGCGCAGCCCGAGGCGCGGCCGATTTCGATCATCTCCGCGTAGCCCTCCATCGCGCCCGCGCCGTAGCTGCGCTGGTGGGGGCTGAAGTAGCCGCCGTAGCCCGCGACCACCTTGCACAATTCGACCAGCTCGCCGGTCTTCGCGTACATGCCTGGCGCGTAGCTCAGACCGGCCGAGAGCCCGAGCGCGCCCGCTTCCATGCCTTGGGCGACATGGGCTTTCATGACCTCGAGTTCGGCGGGCGTCGGCTCGCGGTCCTCCCAGCCCATCGCGAGCATCCGCACGGTGCCGTGCGGGACGAGGTAGGCGGCGTTCGCGGCGACGCCCTGATCGAGGCGGTCGAGGTACTCGCCGACCGTGCGCCAGTCGTAGTCGACGTCGAGGCGGCCGTTCCACGCGGCGATCGCCTCCCACATCAGCGGCGCGGTGGCCTCGTCGACGGGCGCGTACGAGAGGCCGTCCTGGCCGAGCACCTCGAGGGTGCAGCCCTGGCCGAGCTTCGCGAGGTGGTCGTGGTCGGCGAGGAGCGCCAGTTCGGAGTGGGCGTGCATGTCGATGAACCCGGGGGAGAGGACGAGGCCGCCCGCGTCGATCCCGCGCTCGCCTTCGAGGCGCTCGGCGATCGCGGCGATGCGGCCGTCCTTGATGCCGACCTCGGCCCGGTACAGCGGCGAGCCGGTCCCGTCGGCGACCTCGGCTCCCCGGATCACGATGTCCATTGCGGCCACTCGGCGCCCTCCTCGATCGGCACGGAGCGTCAGTCTATGCAGGCCAGAGCGTGACCACCAGCGGCATCTCGGCCATCGGGAGGCACCGGCCGCTCAGGCGCGCAGGAGTTCCCGGAGGGCCTCGACCGCGGGGCGGTTGCCCGGGAGCCACGGCACGGAGTCGAGTTCGGCGGGGGCGAGCCAGCGCAGCTCGGCGTGCTCCTTGGCGTGCGGTTCGCCTTCGGTGAGGTCCGCGAAGTAGACCCGCAGGAGGTACCGGCCGCCGCCGGTCGAGAGGTCGCCGCCGACGCGCTCGCCGACCGCGATCGTGACGCCGAGTTCTTCGCGGCATTCGCGGATCAGCGCTTCGGCCTCGGTCTCGTCGGGTTCGACCTTGCCGCCGGGGAACTCCCAGAGTCCCGCTAGCTCGGGCGGGTAGGCGCGGGCGGCGGCGAGGACGCGGTGTCCGGCGCGGATCGCGGCGCCGACGACGACTTGCGGCGGCTCAGGACGCGGTTCGTTCACCGCAAGAGCTTATCGGCGGCGGTACGCCGTTCAGGCTTCGCCACCGTTGCCGCTTTGAGGGCCTTTCGTTATCTTTCGCGTGTCAGATAACGAACCGTGATCACTACTGAGCAATCTGTTGTTCATACGTTCGGATGATGCGGCGTAGATCCAACGGTCAGGAATCGTGTCCACCAGCACAAAACCAGACAAGAACTGTACCGCGGAACCCGATATTACCGATTAATCCCATTTGCCGGTCTGGACAGAAACTGGGAGACGCGCAAGACTCGGTTCAGAAACGATAAAGATCCGGCGACAATTCAGACACGAAGCGCCCGTGTCCGTCGAGCCGAATCAGACCACCTTACTGATCGTCCGCAGCCCTGCCCAGGCAGGGCACCGCTTTGCCGGTCGCGGCAGCCAGGAAAAGGCCACGACGAATGGCGATGGTGCCATGAGGAGAACGGAGCAAGACGAGAACGTGCTGCTGGATGCACTGAGGGAGCTCAACGGTTGGGTAGCGGATGACGACGGCCGCCTCTCGCGGTCGCTGCCGCTCGACGATTCCCAGCACGCGGAGCTCGCCGAACACATCAAGATCTTCGCTGACACGCTCGGCGTCAGGCCGGACGTGTCGCGCACCGACGAAGCCACACTCATCGTGCTCGCCAGCGAAGGCGGATTCAGTCTCACCGACGTGACCTTCGCGGGGCGCGTCGAGACCGCTTACATCACCATCGCCGGCGACCTCGCCGCCCAAGAGGACCCGGGCCTCACCAAGGGCCGCTTCCGCTGGCTCAGGCGAGGCGAGTAGCGCGAACCCAGCACGGCGGATCGCCGGGGACCCCACCTCCCCGCCGGTCCGCCGCAGTCGTGTCCGCGGTCGGTCATTCCGGCGCCGCTGCCTCCGGGTCGTGGCCCTGCGCCGCTCGGGCGCCGTCGACCGGCAGCACCGCGCCGCTGATGAACGAGGACCTCGCGGAGAGCAGGAAAGCGACCGTTTCGGCGACTTCGGCCGCCTCGCCCGCCCTGCCGAGCGGATGCAGCTCCCGCATCGACGCCTCCACGCGCGCGTACGCCGCCGCGCCGGAGTCCTCCAGCGACCGCAGCCGCTCTGTCGCCACCGACCCGAGCGCGAGCGCGTTCACCCGCACACCCCAAGGGCCGTAATCGACCGCGAGCGCCCGGGTGAGCCCCTCGATCGCGGCCTTGGCGGTCGCGTACGGCAAGGCACCGCGCACGGCCCGCTGCGCTTGATGCGACGAGATGTTGACGATGCTCCCCGGGACGCCCTGGATCCGGAACGCGGCCACCGCGGCGGCCGACCCCGCCAGGCACGGCTGGAGGTTGCGCCGGATCAGCTCCGCTACGGCCGCGCCGCCCGCCTCGTGGAGCCAGGCGTCGCGGAACACCGCCGCGTTGTTGACCCAGCCGGTGAGGCGCGCCGAGCGATTCGGCTGCCGCGACGGCCCTCGCGGCGACGGCGTCCTCGCCCGCGTCGCCCACGACCACCCACGCCCGGCTCTCGCCGATCGCCTCGTCGAGCCATTCGAGCCGCTCGTCTCGCAACTCGACGACGACCACGGCGCGGCCCTCGTCGAGGAGCCGCTCGGCGATCGCCCTGCCGATGCCCTGCCCGCCGCCGGTCACGACCGTGACTTCCCGCCGTCCCGGCTCACGCTGCATCGAACCCACCTCCGCATCGAATGCGGCGCGACCGATGGCCGCGCCGTCAGATTCGTTAGTGCTCAGGGAAAGGCGTGTTTAAACGCGGGCCGGTACGGGAAGGGGGAGTGCGGCGTCGCCGCGCTGAGTCGCTGCCGCACTTGGGCATTGCGGCGAGTCTCGACCAGGCCGCCGTCGTGACGGCGCTCCCGACGGCTCGCATTCGCTAGGCGTGGTCAGGGGGCGTGTCGCCGTGCCGATGGACGACCTTCCACTCTCCCGCTTCGCGCCGGTAGACCTGTGTCACGCGCAGGGTGTAGGTGCGGTCGGTCCCGTCCAGGGTGGTCTGCGTGTGCTCGAAGCCGACCGTGTACGCCATGTCGCCGATGACGTCGGCGGCCACGATCTCGTAGATGTGGGACGTGCAGCCGGAGAAATGCTGTTCCAAGTAGGTGAAGAGCTCGTCGGTCTCGGCTATCCCGACCGCGGTCTTCCAGGCACCGAAGACGGTCACCGGGTTCTTGCGGGACCAGATCGCACGCCGTGCAGTGGCGTCGCCTTCATGGAGCGCAGTCTCCGCTTCTCTGACCGCAGTGTTCACCCATGTGAGGAAGTCATCGCGTTCGGTCATATCACCAAGTAAAGCACCTGACGCGAAGGCATGAGCCAGGAAGAGATGAGGGAAAGGGCGCGCGTTGGTCGTAGAGCATTCCCGACCCGTCGGCGCCGATGGCAAGCAACCGCTCCGCACCGTCGTACCCATACTCGACGGTGCGAAGCGAGTTTCCGCCGTGCTCAGGCGTTGCTGAGCTCAGACGTTGAAGCGGAACTCCACCACGTCGCCGTCGGCCATGACGTAGTCCTTGCCCTCGATGCGGACCTTGCCGGCGGCCTTGGCGGCCTGCATGGTCCCGGCGGCCATGAGGTCGTCGAAGGAGACGATCTCGGCCTTGATGAAGCCGCGCTGGAAGTCGGTGTGGATCTCGCCGGCGGCCTCGGGGGCGGTCGCGCCCTTCTTGATCGTCCAGGCCCTGGTCTCCTTCGGACCCGCCGTGAGGTAGGTCTGGAGGCCCAGGGTCTCGAAGCCGACGCTCGCGAGGCGGTCGAGGCCCGGTTCGGTCTGGCCGGTCGACTCGAGGAGCTCGAGCGCCTCGGCCTCGTCGAGGTCGATGAGCTCCGACTCGAACTTGGCGTCGAGCAGGACCGCCTGCGCAGGGGCGACCAGCGCGCGGAGCTTCGCGGCCAGCTCCTCGTCCGCGACCTGGTCCTCGTCGACGTTGAAGACGTAGATGAACGGCTTGGCGGTGAGCAGGTGCAGGTCGTACAGCAGCTCGGTGTCGAGGCCCGCGGCGAAGATCGTCTTGCCGGAGTCGAGGACCTGCTGCGCGGTCTGGACGGCCTCGAGCTTGGCTTTGGCGTCCTTGTTCATGCGCGCTTCGCGCTCGAGGCGCTTGAGGGCGTTCTCGACGGTCTGGAGGTCGGCGAGGATCAGCTCGGTGTTGATCGTCTCGATGTCGTCGACGGGGGAGACCTTGCCGTCGACGTGGGTGACGTTGCCGTCCTCGAAGACACGCACGACCTGGGCGATCGCCGAGGTCTCACGGATGTTGGAGAGGAACTGGTTGCCCTTGCCCGCGCCCTCGGAGGCGCCCTTGACCAGGCCCGCGATGTCGACGAAGGTCACCGTCGCCGGGAGGATCTTCTCCGAGTCGTAGATCTCGGCCAGCTTCGGGAGCCGGGAGTCCGGGACGGCGACCACGCCGACGTTCGGCTCGATGGTCGCGAACGGGTAGTTCGCCGCGAGGATCTCCGAGCAGGTCAGCGCGTTGAACAGCGTGCTCTTGCCGACGTTGGGCAGGCCGACGATACCGATGCTGAGTTTCACGAGGCTCAAGTCTAGGCGGGGCCGCGCCGCGGCGACACGGCGCGACCAGGTGATGTGGGTCAGGCTGCCAGCAGGCCGATCCCGAGGGTCACGACGCCGAGCGCGAGGCTCGCCGCGCCGGCGAACAGGATCGCGATGGCCTTGTTGGGAGTCGTGCGGCCCGGGCCCGCCATCGCGGCGAAGAATCCGCCGGACATGAGGACGGCGGCCGCCGGGATCGCGATGCGGGCGACCCAGCCCCAGAGGCCTTCGAGGCCCGTCGCGTCGGCGAGGATCAGGCTGACGAGGCTGAGGATGACCAGGACGCCGGCGTGGGCGTGCCCGGCCCTCGAGAAGGACTTCTGGAAGTCGGTGAACGGGACGTTGCCGCTGGCGATCTTCAGCAGGAAGGTACCGCCGAACTCGATCGTGACGATGGTGAGCAGGGCGACTCCGGCGATGACGCGGGAGGCGTCGCTCAGCGCGAAGGTGGACTCGAACATCAGGGGCATCCAATCGTGAGTGGCTTGAAAACCCAAGGTACGCGCCAGTCTTGACAGTGTCAAGTTGTTCGTCTCGATCGCCCGAGTGGTATTTGACACTGTCAAGATCCGCGCTACAGTGGCTCTCGTGACCGATCGCTACCACCACGGCGACCTGCGCCGGGCGCTCATCGACGCGGCCGTCGAGGCCATCGCCGAATCCGGACCGAGTGCGCTGAGCCTGCGGGCCGTCGCCAAGGGGGCGGGCGTCTCGCACGCCGCCCCGGCCCACCACTTCGGCGACAAGTCCGGGCTCCTGACCGCCGTCGCCGCCGAGGGCTACGACCGCTTCGCGGACGCACTGGACAGGGCGTGGGAGGCGACCGGCAGCTTCATCGAAGTCGGGATCGCCTACGTGCGCTTCGCCATCGACAACAAGGCGTACTTCGAGACGATGTTCCGACCCGAGCTGCTGCATGAAGACGACCCCGAGCTCGCCCGCGCCGAGGCCCGCTCGCGCGCCGCGCTCATCCGCGGATCGGGGGAGCCGAAGCCCGGCCCGGACGGCGAGGCGCCGGAGTTCAACGCGAACGCGCTGGGCGCCTGGTCGCTCGTGCACGGCTTCGCGGGGCTGCTCATGACCGGGAACTTCCCGCCTTCCGTGGCCGCGGATCCCGAAGGCGCCCTAAGGGAGATCGCGAATCACGTGCGCTTCGGCGACGGCTGACACCCGCGGCGGCGGTCCGAGTTGATCGCTGGCTCACATATAGGTTGTGCACAACTGAGTTGTGCGCTAGGTTCATTGGCATGGACGCGACACCACGGCTCCGCGAGCAGGCCTGCTTCGCGCTGTACACCGCTTCGCGGGCGGTCATCGGCCTGTACCGGCCGATGCTCGACCGGCTCGGCATCACGTACCCGCAGTACCTGGTCCTCATGGCGCTGTGGGAAAACGACGGCCTCACCGTCACCGCCCTCGGCGACGCGCTCCAGCTCGACTCCGGCACCGTCTCGCCGCTGCTCAAGCGCCTCGAGGCCGCCGGGTTCGTCGAGCGCCGCCGGGAATCGGACGACGAGCGGCGGGTCACCGTGCACCTCACCGAGACCGGGGCCGAGCTCGAGCGCGAGGGCTGCGAGATCGCCAAGACCGTCGGCTCGTCCACCGACATGCCCCACGACGAGCTGTACGCCTTGCGCGACAAGCTCAATGAGTTCACCGCATCACTCCATGAACACCGCGCCGCCGAATAGCGGCGACCGCAGACGAGAAGGAGACTCCATGAAGGCGCTCTACACTGCTCACGCCGTCTCGACCGGCGACGGCCGCAACGGCCACGTCACCGGCGACGACGGCCTCATCGACTTCGACGTCCGGATGCCCCCCGAGCTCGGCGGCCCCGGCGGCGCCCCCAACCCCGAACTGCTCTTCGCCGCCGGTTACGCGGCCTGTTTCCACTCCGCGCTCCAGAGCATCGCCCGCCAGGCGAAGGTGGACCTCGGCGCTTCGAGCGTCGAGGCCAGCGTGGGCATCGGCAAGCTGGACGAGGGCGACGGCTTCGGCCTGAACGCGGTCCTCGAGGTCTCGATCCCGGGCGCACCCCGCTCGATCGCCGAGGGCCTCGTCACCAAGGCCCACGAGTACTGCCCGTACTCGAACGCGACGCGCGGCAACATCGAGGTCGAGATCGACCTCGTGCACGCGGCGGGCGAGTAGCGAGAACGCTTGAGGGGGTGGGCGGCGGGGGCGGGGGGGGCCCCCCCCCCCCCGGGGGGGGGGGGGGGTGGGGGCGGGGGGGGCTAGACTGGGGTTGTGGGGGCCCCCGCGGCCCCCCCCCCCCCCACCCCCTCAAGGATCGAGGCCTATTCGGCCTTCGCGGCTTCGCCGCTCTCGGCGAAGCTTGCGAGCCATCAATCGGCCCGGCGGAAGATCTTGCGGCCCAGCCATACCAGGGGGTCGTAGCGGTCTCCGGCGACGCGTTCCTTCATCGGGATGATCGCGTTGTCGGTGATCTTGATGTGCTCGGGGCACACCTCGGTGCAGCACTTGGTGATGTTGCAGTAGCCGAGGCCCTGGTCGTCCTGGGCCTGCTCGCGACGGTCCGAGCGCGCGTCGAGCGGGTGCATGTCGAGCTCGGCGGCCCGGATGAACAGGCGCGGCCCCGCGAACGGCGGCTTGTTCTCCTCGTGGTCGCGCACCACGTGGCAGGTGTTCTGGCACAGGAAGCACTCGATGCACTTGCGGAACTCCTGGCTGCGCTCCACGTCGACCTGCTGCATCCGGTACTCGCCCGGCTTCAGGTCCTCCGGCGGCGCGAACGCCGGCATCTGCCGCGCCTTCTCGTAGTTGAACGACACGTCGGTGACGAGGTCGCGCACCACGGGGAAGGTCCGCAGCGGCGTGATCGTGACCGTCTCGTCCTCTGCAAAGAGGTTCATGCGGGTCATGCACATCAGGCGCGGCATCCCGTTCACCTCGGCCGAGCACGAACCGCACTTGCCCGCCTTGCAGTTCCACCGCACGGCCAGGTCCGGCGCCTGCTCGGCCTGGATGCGGTGCACCACGTCGAGGATCACCTCGCCCTCGTTGACCTCGACGTCGAACTCGGCGAAGTCGCCGCCGTCGGCGTCGCCGCGCCAGACCCGGAAGTTCCTCTCGCTCATCAGGATTCCTCACTCGAAGGGCCGGTCGTCGAGGAGCGGTACTCCTCAGGGGTCATGTACTTGGAGAGCTCGGTCTGCTCGAACAGGCCGAGCAGCTCGGGCGTCATGGCGGGCACCGGCTGGCGCTCCAGCCGCACCGCCTCGGTGCCGTCTGCGGCGCGGTCGAGCGAGGCCACCAGGTTCACCTTGCGCCACTGCGGGTCCATGCCCGGCGCGTCCTCGCGGGTGTGCCCGCCGCGCGACTCGTCGCGCTCGAGCGCGGCCATCGCGGTCGCGACCGAGCAGACGTACATGTTCCGCAGGTCCAGCGCCAGGTGCCAGCCCGGGTTGTAGGCCCGCCCGCCGCTCGCGCTGACGTTCGCGATGCGCTCTTTGAGCATCGCCAGCTCGGTCAGCGCCTCCTCGAGCTCGCCCGCGCGGCGGATGATCCCGACGAGGCGGCCGTTGACCGCCTGCATCGCGTTCTGCAGCGCGAACGGGTTCTCGCCGTCGTTCCCGAAGGGCCGCAAGGCCTCCTCGGCCGCCGCCGCGATCTCCGCCTCGGTGAGCTTCGGCGACTCCGACGCGGAGGCGTGCGCCGCGGCGTACTCGCCCGCGCGCTTGCCGAACACCAGCAGGTCGGAGAGGGAGTTCCCGCCGAGCCGGTTGGAGCCGTGCATCCCGCCCGAGACCTCCCCGGCCGCGAACAGGCCCGTGACGGCCGAAGCGGTCGTGTCGGCGTCGACCTCGATGCCGCCCATGATGTAGTGGCAGGTCGGGCCGACCTCCATCGGCTCCGCCGTGATGTCCACATCGGCCAGCTCCTTGAACTGGTGGTACATCGACGGGAGCTTCTTTCGGATCGTCTCGGGGTCCCGCCGGGAGGCGATGTCGAGGTACACGCCGCCGTGCTCGGTCCCCCTGCCCGCCTTCACCTCCGAGTTGATGGCCCGCGCGACCTCGTCGCGCGGCAGCAGCTCCGGGGGCCTGCGGTTGCGGTCGGGGTCGGTGTACCAGCGGTCGGCCTCCTCGGGGTTGTCGGCGTACTGCGCCTTGAACACCTCGGGGATGTAGTCGAACATGAACCGCCTGCCCTCGGAGTTCTTGAGCACCCCGCCGTCGCCGCGCACCGACTCGGTGACGAGGATGCCGCGAACCGAAGGGGGCCAGACCATCCCGGTCGGGTGGAACTGGATGAACTCCATGTTGATGAGCTTCGCCCCGGCCCGCAGCGCGAGCGCGTGGCCGTCGCCGGTGTACTCCCACGAGTTCGACGTGACCTTGAACGAGCGGCCGATGCCGCCCGTGGCGAGCACGACCGCGGGCGCCGCGATCGCGATGAACCGGCCCGTGCCGCGCCGGTACCCGAAGGCGCCCTTGACGGCACCGCCGCCGGTGAAGAGCTCGGTGATCGTCGTCTCGTCGATCACCTGGAGCTTGTCCTCGGCTTCGCCCGCCGCCTCGTCGTCCTGCTGGAGCGAGACGAGCTTCTGCTGGAGCGTGCGGATCAGCTCGAGGCCGGTGCGGTCCCCCACGTGCGCGAGGCGCGGGTACTCGTGGCCGCCGAAGTTGCGCTGGCTGATCTTCCCGTCGGCGGTCCGGTCGAACAAGGCTCCGTAGGTCTCGAGCTCCCAGATCCGGTCCGGCGCCTCCTGGGCGTGCAGCTCGGCCATCCGGTAGTTGTTGAGGAACTTCCCGCCGCGCATCGTGTCGCGGAAGTGGACCTGCCAGTTGTCGTTCGCGTTGACGTTCCCCATCGCGGCGGCCGCGCCGCCCTCGGCCATGACGGTGTGCGCCTTGCCGAACAGGGACTTCGAGATCACGATGACGCTCTTGCCCGCGAGCCGCGCCTCGACGGCGGCCCGGAGCCCGGCCCCGCCCGCGCCGATCACGAGGACGTCGCAGGCGAGGTGCTCGACCTCGTTGATGTCGTTGTCGCTCATGCCCATTCCCCTTTAACCGATGAACCGGAGGTCGGTGATCCAGCCGGCGGCGACGGCCATGACGTACAGGTCGGTGAGCGCCAGCGACGCCAGGGTGATCCAGGCCCACATCATGTGGCGGGCGTTGAGCACGCTGGAGAACGTCCACAGGCGGTACCGGATCGGATGCTTCGAGAAGTGCTTCATCCGGCCGCCCATCACGTGGCGGCACGAGTGGCAGCCGAGGGTGTAGCACCACAGCAGCACCACGTTGGCCCACAGCACCACGTTCCCCAGGCCGAGGCCGAACCCGTCGGGGGAGTGGAAGGCCAGGATCGCGTCCCAGGTGTTGATCAGCGAGATCGCGAACGCCAGGTAGAAGAAGTACCGGTGGAAGTTCTGGAGGATCAGCGGGAATCGGGTCTCGCCGGTGTACTTCGCGTGCCCGTCGGGGACGGCGCACGCGGGCGGGGAGAGCCAGAACGACCGGTAGTAGGCCTTGCGGTAGTAGTAGCAGGTGAGCCGGAACGCCAGCAGGAACGGCAGGCTCAAGGCCGCGTAGGGAATCAGCGGGTGGTCCGGCAGGAAGCGTCCGAAGTGGGCGGACTCGGGCACGCAGCCCTCCGAGACGCAGGGGGAGTAGAACGGCGTCAGGTAGTGGTAGTCCGCCACCCAGTAATCGCCCTGGTAGAAGACCCGGAATGTCGCGTACGCGACCCAGACGGTGATGCCGAGAACTGTCAGGATCGGGCCCCGCCGCCAGTCGTCGATCCGCAGGTTCCGTGCCTTGATGGCGGCCCGGGGCGGCGACGAGACGGCACTGTCTTCGGTCGTGGTCATCAGCGCAGGATAGCGCTGAACGGGCCGCCGATGGCCATGGGGTGCATCACAATTGCGAGCATTTTTCTTGATGGGACTGTAGATTGCAAAGTTTGCTTCGATTGATCCATCGTGGCCTATGGGTCACAAGGGACTCATGGTGCCGTTGCGCTGGCTAATCTTGACCCCATGAGCGCACGCGGCATCCCACCCGTCACCCCCCACCACCCTGACCGGAGTAGACGCTCGATCCTTTTCGTCCACGCCCACCCCGACGACGAGACCGTCGGCACCGGCGCCACCGTCGCCCACTACGCCGCCCGGCCCGACGCGCACGTCACCATCGTCACCTGCACCCTCGGCGAGGAGGGCGAGGTCCGCGTCCCCCACCTCGCGATGCTCGCTGCCGACCAGGCCGACCAGCTCGGCGGCTACCGCTACTGGGAGTACCGGCAGGCCACCGCCGCGCTCGGCGTCACCGACACCCACTTCCTCGGCGGCGTGGCGCGCTACCGCGACTCCGGCATGATGGGCCTGCGCACCAACGACCACCCACGCGCGTTCTGGAACGCCGACCTCGACGAGGCCGCCGCCGACCTCGTGGCCGTCATCCGCGACCGCACCCCCGAAGTCCTCGTCACCTACGACCCCGACGGCTTCTACGGCCACCCCGACCACATCCAGGCCCACCGCGTCGCCATGCGCGCCGCCGACCAGGCCGCCGACCCCGCCTGGCGGCCCGATCTCGGACCGGTCCACGACATCCGCAAGATCTACTGGACCACCATGCCCCGCAGCATCATCGAAGCCCAGTTCGACGCCTTCACCGGCGCCACCGACAACCCCTTCGCCGGAGCCGAGTCCGTCGACGACCTGCCCTTCGGCGTCCCCGACGACCAGATCGACGCCTGCGTCATCGGCGGCACCTCGCGCAAGCGCGAAGCCATGGCCGCCTACGCCACCCAGATCGCCCCCGGCGACTGGCTCGACGTCCTCGGCGACAAACTCGGCGAAGACGCCCTCGGCGCCGAGTACTACCGCCTCGTCAAGGGCGAACGCGGCCCCGGGACCGGCGAACACGGCTGGGAAACCGACCTCCTCGCCTGACCAGGGATTCCGCGAGGGCCGATTCGGGTATCCCGTACGGCACTATGGATATCTGGACCTATCTCGGACCGCTCGGGCTGGCGCTGCTGCTCGGGCTCGCCGTCGGCGCCGAACGCGAATGGCAGGGCAAGCCCGCCGGCATGCGCACACACGGCCTCATCGCCGTCGGCACCTGCCTGTTCGTGCTCGCCGGCCGCTACGGCTTCCCCGAAACCGTCCCCGGCACGCCCGGCGTCGACCCCGCCCGCATCGCCGCGCAGGTCGTCACCGGCATCGGCTTCCTGGGCGCGGGCGTCATCTTCTTCAACCGGAACATCGTCCACGGCATGACCACGGCCGCCTCGATCTGGTCCACCACCGCCGTCGCGGTCGCCTGCGGCGCGGGCCTCTACTGGGCCGGCGTCGCGGTCGCCGTCGCGCAGCTCGCCGTCGTCGCCGGACTCGCCCCCGTCGAGGACGTCATCGCCCGCCACGCCAAGCACGCCGGCCGCCTCCAGATCCGCTACACCAGCTCGGCCGCACTGGCCGCCGCACTCGCCAAATGCACCGCGGAAGGATTCAAAGTCGCCGAGGTCGAGGGCGAGAACGGCCAAGGCGTCGTGCGCACCACCGACTTCGTCCTCACCGGGCGCGGCAAGGTCGCCGAACTCACGGTGAAAATCCGAACCATCGAGGGCATCGAGGGCGTGACCTACCACGAAGCCGACGACGGCGGCGGCACCATGTGAGCCGCGCCCAGCGCCGCGGCGCTCGAACGGCTACAGGCCCGGCGCGCCGATCGCGGCCCGGCGCTTGGCCCCGCGATTGAACCTGAAACGCAGGTAGATCACCCGCGCGACCGTGCCGACCACGAAGGCCGCCGCCGCGATGGCACCGAACAGCGCGAGCGGCGAACCGGTCGGCTCGCCCGTGCGGTGCGCGGCCCGACCCTCGGGGTCGTAGGTGATCACGACCGACTCGCCCACCTCGAACCGGTTGCGCGGCGAGGTCCGCTGGCTGAGTTCCCCGGCCGTCGGGCACTCCAGGGTGTGCTCGTACTTGGGCTCCCGGTCGTCGCCGCTTCGGAGGCGACACGTTCATCACCTACTCGGCCAGCGCCTGCCAGGGGCCCGACTACAAGCTCGGTCTGCTGGAGCTGACCGGCACGAATCCGCTGAGCGCCTCCGCTTGGACCAAGCATCCTGAACCGGTCTTCGAACGAAACGACGCGGCAGGCGTCTACGGGCCCGGACACAACGGGTTCTTCACCTCGCCGGACGGCACGGAGAACTGGATCGTCTACCACGCCAACACCTCTCCGAGCCAAGGCTGCGGCGGCACCCGCACCACCCGCATCCAGGAATTCACCTGGAACGCCGACGGCACACCGAACTTCGGCACGCCCGTCTCGGTGAGCACGGTGCTTCCGGTGCCCTCGGGTGAGACCGTCGGGGCGTACAACCGGCTCGAGTCCTACAACTTCCCCGACCGCTACATCAGGCACGCGAACTTCGACGTCCGCATCGACCCGTCGGTGAGCCCCGCGCAGGATGCGCAGTTCCGGATCGTCCGCGGCCTGGCCGGGGCGGGAACGGTGTCGTTCGAGTCGGTGAACTACCCCGGCCACTACCTGCGGCACTCGAACTACGACTTCGCCCTCGCGCCGAACGACGGCACCGCGCTGTTCGCGGGTGACGCCAGTTTCCGGCAAGTGGCCGGGCTCGCCGACGCGACCGCCGTGTCGTTCCAGTCCTACAACCACCCCGACCGCTACCTCCGGCATTACGACTACGCGCTGCGGCTAGACACGATCGGCACCGCGACCGCTCGGGCGGACGCGACCTTCCGGATCCTTTGATCGATCGCCTTCTCCGCCCTGGGCGGACTGTCGGTGCCCCGCCGCCCCTACCGGGCCGGGGCACCGCCTTCTATTAGGCGAAGCCGGGGCTGCGGCCTGGCCGCTTCCGTGGGGATCGTTCCGATCGGGGTTGTCGGAATCGAGGGACGACCGTTTTCTGAACTATCCGACTCCGCGGTGGGCAGCGCTGGATTCGAACATGTTTCACCAGTCCAGAGGGGCTGAGCCGTGAATTTTTTGGCGCGCCCGGCAGGATTCGAACCTGCGACCATTGGATTAGAAGTCCAGTGCTCTATCCAGCTGAGCTACGGGCGCCGGGCGGGGTCGCACAGGGCGCCGCGCCAGCGCAAGAATACCCGGGCACCGGCCCCTCGGGGTATCGGGGAGTCCAGAAGAGGGCATGGATACGGGGCGTCGCAAGAACACCCCAAACGATTCTCCGCGACGCCCCGGAATTGCTGACCCACATCAATGAGTAGTCCTTGGGCGCGTGGGTGTCAAGCGCCGCACGGCGTGTTGACGCCGATTCGTTATCTCGCCCCCTTGTGGGCGGCAATGCCCGCTATGTGTCCTGACTGGTTGGGGCCCTTGCGGACTTCGAGGGTGAAATCCGACACGGCTGCGGCGGGGACTCGCCGCGGGCGGCCGGATCGGCCTGGGGCCGTGCCGTTCGCGCACGGCCTCCGCGGTTGGCGCAGGCGTGCCACACTTGCACCAGTCCAACCGTGAGGAGCGGGCATGAGCGACGACCAGTCACCGGCCGAAGGCGGTCCGGTCGAGATCAGGGATTCGGCTCGCGGGCCGGTCATCTTGCGCGGCATATCGACTCGTGCCTGGGAGCACCCGGCCGACCGGGGCGCTCTGGTGGCGCTGCGGGAGCTGCGCGGCTTCGACGTCGTCCTCCGGAAGGTCTCCGGGATGGTCTCCGAGCGGGCCCTGCGGCTGAGCCTCATGGGCTCCTCGATCCGCGTCGACCGACACCAGTATTCGCGGGTCTATGAGGCGTATCAGCAGGTGGGCGCGGTGCTCGACGCCCAGGAGCTGCCGGAGCTCTACATCACCCGCGACCCCGATCTGGGCGGGATGTGCATCGGCATCGACAAGCCGGTGATCGTGATCAACTCCGGCTCGCTCGACATCCTGGACGAGGCCGAGTTGAGGTTCCTGCTCGCGCACGAACTGGGGCACGCGCTCTCCGGGCACGGGCTGTACCGGACCCTGCTGATGGTGCTGGTGCGGCTGACCACCTCGGTGGCGTGGATTCCGGTCGGCGTGGTGGGCCTGCGGGTCATCACCGCCGCCCTCTACGAATGGAGCCGCAAGTCCGAGCTCTCGGCCGACCGGGCCGGGGCGCTCGCGGTGCAGGACCCGGCCGCGGCGATCCGCGTCATGGCGAAGCTCGCGGGCGGCGGCGACCTGCACGACGTGGACACGGCCGCTTTCTTGGAGCAGGCCAGGGAGTTCGAGACCGGCGGGGACCTGCGCGACAGCTTCCTCAAGCTCATGCTGCTCGAGCAGCGCAGCCATGATTTCGCGGTGGCGCGGGCCGCCGCGGTCAAGTCCTGGATCGACGACGGGGAGTACCGGGAGTACCTCGCCGGGGACTACCCGAAGCGCGAGGACGACAAGGACGCCTCGATCGCGGCCGAGGCCAAGGCCGCCGCGAACTCGTACCGCACGGTGTTCCAGACCTCGGGCGACCCGCTCGCGAAGGTGCTGCGGAAGGTCCGCGAGGGCTTCTAGGCGCAACAGGAAACGGGCCGGTCCACTGAGGACCGGCCCGTTTCGTTCGCGCTATCGCTTGAGCTTCTCCAGCAGGAGCGCTTCGGCCACGCAGACCCGCTCGAACATCTCGATGTGGAGCGATTCGTTGGGGCCGTGCGGGTTCGAGTACTGGTCCTCGACGCCCGTCACCAGGATCGCGGCCTCGGGGAACAGCTCCTGGAAGGTGGCGATCATCGGGATCGAGCCGCCCACGCCGATCTCCACGGGCTCCGTGCCGTCCCAGGCCTCCGCGAAAGCGGCGCGAGCGGCGTCGTAGGACGGGCCGGTCGCGTCGATCGAGCACGGGTCGCCCAGGCCCCCTTCGGGAGTGACGGTGACCTCGGCGCCCCAGGGGGCGTTGGCCCGCAGGTGCTCCTTGACGGCCTTGAGGGCGTTCGCGGCCGAGTCGCCCGCGGCGAGCCTGAACGAGACCTTCGCGCGGGCGCGCGGCTGCAGGGCGTTCGCCGACTCCGCCGCGCCCGGCGCGTCGATGCCCAGCACCGTAGCGGTCGGCTTGGACCACAGCCGCTCGGTGAGCCGACCGGTGCCGATGAACTCGGCGCCCGGCAGCATCCCGGACTCCGCGCGCAGTGCCGCCTCGTCGTAGTCGAGGTCGCTGCTGCGGCCCGTGACGAGGCCCGCGACGGCCACGTCGCCGTTGTCGTCGTGGAGGGTGGCGATGAGCCGCGCGAGCGCGGTCAGCGCGTCGGGCACCGGCCCGCCGAACAGCCCGGAGTGCACCGCGCCCTTGAGGACGGCGACCTCCACGTACACGTTGATCACGCCGCGCAGCGTCGTCGTGAGCGAGGGGACCTCGGTGCGCCAGTTCCACGAGTCGGCGATCACCACCACATCGGCGGTCAGGAGGCCCTGGTGCTCGCGAAGCAGCCCTTCGAGGGTGGGGGAGCCGAACTCCTCCTCGCCCTCGATGAGGAGTTTCACGCCCACGGGAGGCTTCCCGCCGAAGGCGCGCAGCGCGGCGATGTGCGCCATCACCCCGGCCTTGTCGTCGGCGACGCCGCGGCCGTAGAGCCGCCCGTCCCTCTCGACCACGGTGAACGGGTCGGGCTGGTCCCACTTCGCGAGGTCGCCGACCGGCTGCACGTCCTGGTGGGCGTACAGCAGCACCGTCGGCTGGCCCGCGGGGGCGGGGAAGTGCGCGTACACGCTCGGCTGCCCGCCGCCGTGGGAGAGCTGCCTCGTCTCGGCCGCACCGGCCTCGTCGAGGAGCCGCTGGACGGCGTTCGCGCCCTGTCGGACCGGCTCGTGGTCGAGTCCTTCGAAGGCGATCGCCGGGATCTTGACGAGGGCCTCCAGGTCGGCGCGCACGGCAGGCATGGCGGCGCGCACCGCATTCACTACATCGCTCATGGGGCGCAAGTCTAAGCCGGGTCTACACTCGGCGGCGTGACGCAGCGATACCGATTCGTCCTCGCACCTCGCTGGCTCGCGCTGACCGCGGCGGGCCTGGTGGTGATGGTCGTGTGCGTGCTGCTGTCCCAATGGCAGTGGGGCCGCGCCGTGCAGCGCGCCGCCGCGAACGAGGTCATCCAGGAGAGCCGGGTCGCCGCTCCGGTCGACGAGGTCCTGCCCGCCGGGGAGTCCCTCGACGACGATGACCGCTGGACCCTCGTCGAGGCCACCGGCGTCTACGACACCGAGCACGAGATCGTGCTGCGCGCCCAGACGAACAACGGCCTCAACGGCTTCGAGATCGTCACGCCCCTGGTCCTGGAGGACGGTTCGGCGCTCCTGGTCGACCGCGGCTTCGTCCCCTCCGAGTCCACGGGACACGTGCCCGAGTACCCGGCCGCGCCCGCGGGCGAGGTCACGGTGACCGGCCGCGTCTACGAGTCCGAGCCCGAGGGCGGCTCGATCGCCGAGGTCGACGGGCGCCTGGAATCGCGTCGGCTGAGCCTCGAGATGTTCGAGGACCGCTACGACTACGAGCTGCGCGCGGCTTGGGTAGCCGACATCGAACCGGCCGAGGGCTTCACCGCCCTCGAGACCCCCTCGTTCAAGGACTGGCAGAACTACTCGTACGCGGTCCAGTGGGCGCTGTTCGCGGCCATGGTCCCGCTCGGCTGGGTCGTCCTCGCGCGCCGCGAGCGCCGCGACCGCGACGAAGCGGCCAAGGACGAAGCGCAGAAAGCAGCGGCCCCCGGCGAGGAGCCGGAGGCCGCTGAAGCGCCGGGGACGCTCAATCCCCGTACATGATCTCGCGTGAGGGCGGGTTGAACTTGACCTCCTCCACGCCCTTCAAGGCGTCTTTGAAGATCTTCCCCACCGTTATCTTCGACGTGGTCGTGTTCGACTGGCCCACCGGATTGAAGATGTAGTCCGGATCGGCCATGAACGCCCCCACCGTCAACTGCGGCGTGTAGCCCAGGAACCACGAGGCCCGGTTGTTGTCCGTCGTACCGGACTTGCCCGCGATGGGCCGCCCGGCCAGGACGCCCACCACTTTCGAAGTGCCCCAGGGCCCGCACTGCGCGCCCTTGCGGGCGGTCTCGGTGACGCACCGGCCGGCGTCGGTCGCCGCCCGCGCCACGTCCTCGTCCAGTTCCTGGTGGCATCGCGGCGAGGCGGCGTCGAGCTCCTGCCCTTCGGGGCTGATGATGCGCAGCGCCGGTATCGGCTCGCAGTACAGGCCTTCGGCGGCGAGCGTGTTGAACACGTTCGTCATCTCGATCGGCTGCACGTCCGAGACGCCCAGCGTGAACGGCCCCCATCCCGAGCGCCGCTCCTCCGAGGCGTAGTACGCGTCGCCCTCCGAGCGCCACTGCAGGCCCATCCGCTCGGCCATCTCGACGGTCTTGTCCGCGCCCACGCGGTCGATGAGCTGCGCGAAGTACGTGTTCACCGACATCCCGAACCCGGACCACATGTCGCGGTTGCCTGCCATCGCGGCCGAGCCGTTCTTCGGGCACCATCTCCCGCCGCAGGCCGTGGTCGACGAGACGAAGCTCGTGGCGACCCGCCCCGGCGAGTAGATGTTGTAGTTGAGCGGATAGCCCGCGTCGAGCGCCGCGAGCATCGTGAAGATCTTGAACGTCGACCCGGCCTGGTAACCCCCCTCCGCGCCGCCGCCGAGCACCGGGTTCACCGTGTTCGGGTAGTTGCCCTTGCGGTCGAAGGACGGGTTCGAGTGCGGCCCGTTGCGCTTCTGGTCGTAGGAGAAGACCCGGTTCAGGCCCAGCGCCTTGATCCGGCCCGTGCCCGGCTCCATGACCACGGCGCCGTGCGCGAGCTTCGACTCCTTGCTCTTGCCGTCGTTGACGTGCTTGTTCGCCATCTTCTGCAGGTCGGGGTCGAGCGTGGTGATGATCGTGTACCCGCCTTGCCGCAGTTCGCGCTCGCGCTCGGCCGGGGTCGCGCCGAACGCGTCCTGCTCTCGCCACCAGCGGCGGAAGTAGTCGCAGAAGAACCCGAACTCGGCGGGCGTGCCCCCGACGCCGATGCACGAGTTCGGCGGGTCCGAGACGTCCAGTTCGATCGGCAGGCCGCGCACCTCGGAGGCGTCGCCCCGCGACAGGTAGTCGATGTCGACCATCCGGTCGAGCACCCAGTTGCGGCGCGCGAGGGCCTGGGTCTGGTCGGAGGTGATCGGGTCGTACGCCGACGGGGCCTGCACGAGGCCGGCGAGCGTGGCCGACTCCTGCAGGTTGAGCTCGGACGGGTGCTTGGAGAAGTAGACCTGGGCGGCGGCGAAGATCCCGTACGCGTTGTGCCCGAAGTAGGCCTGGTTGAGGTAGCGCTCGAGGATCTGGTCCTTGGTGAGCTGCTCCTCGACGGCCATCGCGAGGCGGGCCTCGCGGAGCTTGCGGACGGCGGTCTGCTCGGTGGCGGCGATGACCTCGTCGATGGTCTCGGCGTTGAGCTGGAGCGCGCCGCGCACGTACTGCATGGTGATCGTGGAGGCGCCCTGCTGGACCCCTCCGGAGGAGTTGTTGGCGACCATGGCGCGCACGATGCCCCGGTAGTCGACGCCGTTGTGCGTGTAGAACCGGGAGTCCTCGGCGGAGACCATGGCCTGCTGCATGACGGGCGCGACCTCGTCGAGCGAGACGTGGCGGCGGAACTCGTCGTAGAAGAGGCTCACGAGTGTCTCGCCGTCGGCCGCGTACACGTACGAGGTCAGCGGCGGGTCGGTCTCGGTGACCTCCACGGAGAGCGTGTCGATCGAGTCGAACCCCGCTTTCGCGCTCAAGCCCGCCATGGCGGCGAGCGGGAACACCAGGGCCGCGATCGCGAGTCCGGCGAGCAGACTCGTGCGCAACAGGGCGTACACGCCTTCGGCAGATGGTCCGGGTTCGTCGCTCCCATGTGCGGACAGTCCGGGCACACGGTGCTGGCGGGGTCGATCGCGCATATATCCAGCCTAGGGCACATGCATGGCCCCAAGGTGAAAAAACTCACGACTGCTGGTACTGCTTTCCTGAAGGCTCCGAACGTAATAGGAGCTCACATAACTCTGGTCCGCCCCGCATCGCGGGTTTCGCGTAACAGGCTCGCAATCCGCCGGATAGATGCTCGCGACGAAACCCGCATACGCTTGTCGAGTCTTAACAGGGAGTGCTGGAGGAGGCACACGTGTCGGTCTACGAGATCGGGCTGCGGCTGCAGGGCAAGTCGGTGCTCGTCGTCGGCGGCGGTTCCATCGCCGGGCGCCGGGTCCCCCGCCTGCTGTCCGCCGGTGCCCGCGTCCTGCTGGTCGCCCCCGAGGCCACCACCACGCTCTCCGACTACGCGGCCGCCGGAGAGATCCAGTGGGAGCGCCGCGAATGGCGCTCCGGCGACGGCGACGACGCCTGGTTCGTGCTCGCCGCGACCGACGCCCCGGATGTGAACGCGGCCGTGGCCGCCGAGGCCGAGGCCCGCCGCACCTGGTGCGTGCGCGCCGACGACGCTGCGGCCTCCGACGCCTGGACCCTCGCGCACACCGAGTTCGACGGCGTCTCCGTCGCGGTCTCCGCCTCCGGCGACCCGCGCCGCGCCGCCTCGATCCGCGACTCGATCGCAGCGGGCCTGCGCACCGGCGACATCGATGCGCCTCGCAACCGCACCACCCGCCCCGCGGGCGTCGCCCTTGTGGGCGCCGGTCCCGGCGACGCCGACCTCATCACCCTCCGCGGCCTCGAACTGCTCCGCCAGGCCGAGGTGGTCGTCTCCGACCGGCTCGCCCCGCAGGAGCTGCTCGACATGCTCGGCGAGGACGTCGAGATCGTCGACGCCGCGAAGCTCCCGTACGGGCGGCACACCACCCAGGAGCAGATCAACGCCGTCATGGTCGAACGCGCCCTCGAAGGCAAGTTCGTGGTGCGGCTCAAGGGCGGCGACGGCTTCGTCTTCGGCCGCGGCGCCGAAGAGCTCGACGCGTGCCTCGAAGCCGGGGTGCCCGTCGAGGTCGTCCCGGGCCTCTCCTCCTCGATCGCCGGACCGGCCGCCGCCGGGGTCCCCGTGACCGAGCGCGGCGTCGTGCACGACTTCACCGTCGCCACCGGCCACGTCCCGCCCGGCCCGCTGAGCAAGGTCAACTGGGCCGCGCTCGGCGCCGGGCACGGCACCATCGTGCTGCTCATGGCCGTCAAGAACCGCGCCGCGATCGCCGAAGCGCTCATCGAGGGCGGCCGCGCCCCCGGGACCCCGGTGCGCATCGTCGAGAACGCGACCACCAAGAACCAGACCGTCCGGGAATGCGCACTCGCCGACCTCGGTGTCACCGAAGCGCACCACCCGTCCGTCATCGTCATCGGGGACGTCGCCGGGAGGGCCCGCGAACTGTGAGTTCCCGCAGGTAAACACCAAGATTCGGGCGGCGTCGGAGGTTCACTCCGGCGCCGCCGCAGTTTTACCTGATCCACTCTTTACAAGCCCGACCACAGGCCGTAATATTCGTCCATCAACAGCGCAGCGATCGTTGCGCTAAACCACCATGGTCACGTTCTGCACCACTGGTGTACTTCCATTCAAGCGGGCACGTCCCGCTGACCCTTATTGTCCTTTTTGGAGTGTGCATGCGCATTCGTGAGTTCTCCGCTGAGCTCGCTTCGCGGCTCAAAGTCGCCTACGCGGTCCGGAATGTCGACCTGACATCACCCGGGCTGACCCTGGTCGACGGATGCGCGCCCCGACCCGGCCACATCCTGGCCGCACGGGTCGACGCGATCGGCCACCACAACTGGCTCGAGCTCGGCAACGGCCGCAAGGCCGCCATCTACCCAGGAGACGAGATCCTCCTGGCCTTCGGCGAGCGCTACGCGCCCGACCAGTACGAGTCCCGCGTGCCCGAAGTCCTCGGCACCTCGGTGGACCTCGTCGCCGCGGGCGGCGTCGCGGGCGAGGTCCTCTCGCGCCACGGCGACATGCGCCCCCCGACCCGGCTCGAGCCGCTCGGGATCCTCGCCGACCGCGAAGGCGTACCGATCGACCTGCGGCGCTACAGCGTCCTCGCGCCGTTCGGCCTCGGCGACCACCCGCCCGTGGTCTGCGTCGTCGGCACCTCCATGAACGCCGGGAAGTCCACCACCGCGGCCAGCGTGATCCGCGGCCTCTCGCGCGGCGGCCGCCGCGTCGCGGGCATCAAGATCACCGGCACCGGCGCCGGCGGCGACCCGTGGATGTTCCGCGACTCGGGTGCGGTCGTCGCCGCCGACTTCACCGACGGCGGCTACCCGACCACCGCGGGCATCCCGGTGCCCGAACTCGCCGAGCTCGCCCAGACCCTCTACCACCACGCCGCCGCGCACGACGTCGACGCCGTGGTCATGGAGATCGCCGACGGCATCCTCCAAGCCGAGACCTCGGCGCTGCTCGAGCACCCCCTGGTGCGCGAGCTCGTCGACGGCGTGGTCCTCGCCGCGGCCGACGCCGCCGGGGCCCGCTACGGCGCGCAGCACCTGCGCGCCCTCGGCCTCCCGGTGATCGCGGCCTCCGGCAAGCTCACCCAGTCCCAGCTCGCGATCCGAGAAGCCGTGGCGGGCATGGACGCCCCGGTCTACACCCCCGGCGAACTCGCCGAGGCGCATGTGGCCCAGGAGATCCTGACCCTCGCGGGCGTCGCCCGCACCCGCCGCGCAGGCGTCCTCGAACTCGGCGAGGCCGCCTAGCGAAGACCCATGCGAAGACGGGGAACGGCGGCGCACGAAGCGTCGCCGAGCAACACCACACAGGCAGACGACGACGGCGGTGCGCCACAGCGCACCGCCATTTTGTGTTGATAGGACGCCTTTTGTCATGCCTCACGTGTCGGTAACCTGACCTGCTTGGGCCACTTTGGGCGACCCCAGACCGATACGGGTTTGTGACAATGGCAGCCTAGTCCTGATTGCGCTGACGAATTAGGCTCGGGTTCGTGTGCCGCCCCCGAGGCACCAGGGGCCCTTCTGGCGCTCGCGCCCCGACAACCCGGCATAGCTGACCCCGCAGAGGAATTCCCCCTTATGACCACTCGCAACGTCGACGCCCGACGCCTCAACGTCAAGGGCCTGCTCATCGCGATAGGGCTGCCGGTGGTGCTGGTCGGCGCGCTGGTGGCGACCCTGCTCGGTACCGGTGCGTTCAGTCGCGACAGCGAGCTCGAGGATTCGAGCCTGTGGCTGTGGACGACTCCGGCCGGTGAGATCGCCCGCGTGAACGGGCTGACGGCCGCGACCGACGTCCGCTTCCCGCTGACCGACGCGGCCGGGAACGAGGTCCAGATCGAGCAGACCGATTCGCATCTGCTGCTGCGGGAGATCGCCTCGGGAAAGGTCTCGGCGATCGACCTCTCCACTCTGGAGTTGACCGGCGAGGCCGAGACCGCGCCCGGTGAGGGCGTGCGCCTGGCGCTCGCCGACGAGGGCGCGTTCATCATCGATCAGACGCAGGGCCTGGTCAACCAGGTCGACCCGTCCACGCTCGCCGCGATCGGCGACCCGCTGCAGTTCCCCGCCGGGCTGACCGGCGGCGCGTTCGACACGGCCGGGAAGCTCTGGATCGGCGTGCCGCGCGAGGGCACGATCGTGCAGATCGAGCCGAAGGAGAAGGGCGCCCGGACCGTCGCGACCGAGGTCGTGGCCGAGCCCCGCCAGGAGCTGGCGCTCACCGTCCTGGGTGACGGTGTGGCCGTGCTGAACTCCACCGCGAAGAAGATGACGACGATCCGCGCCGACGGCCGCCGGTCCCAGACCGATGTGGAGCTGGTCGGCCCGGCCGAAACGGCCGACACCAGCCCGGGCACGATCGCCTCGGTCACGGTGACCGATCCGCCTTCGGTCGTCACGGTCAATGATGAGGAGTCGAAGCGGTTCTCGATCGCTGCGGCGCCCTCGAACCTCCTCGGCGCCTCAGTGGAATTCCACCAGCGGATCTACGTCCCGGACGGCGCCTCGGGCCTGGTCTGGGTCTACGACCTGGACGGCAACGAGCTGGACCGGATCGAGATCGACGCGGGCGGGGGCCCGGTCGAGCTCTACCACACCGGCGACACGCTGTTCGCCAACGCGGTCAACACGAACGCGGCCGTGGTCGTCTCCTCCGACGGCAACGCCCGCCAGGCCGAGAAGGACCGCGACGACATCCTCGGCGGCAACGCCCCGCCGGAGGAAGAGGAAGACGCCGGCGACGAAGGCGATGACGAAGGCGACGACGAGACCGCCCCCGAGATCGGCCCGCCCGGGGCGGTCACCAACCTCCGCGGCACCGTCGGCGACGGCCTCATCAACCTGTCCTGGGACGCCGCGCCCAACAACGGCTCCGCGCTCACCAAGTACACGATCGAAGGCGCGGGCCAGACCTGGGAGATCGCCCCGGACCAGCGGGTCCTGGAGATCAAGGACCTCGAGAACGGCACGCCGTACACCTTCACGGTGACCGCCCACAACGCCGAAGGCCAGGGCGACGCCGCGACCTCCCCGTCGATCACGCCCTCCGCCGAGGTCCCCGACCCGGTCGCCAGCGTCGAGGCCACTGCCAACAACGACGGCACCGTCACCGTGACGTGGGACGAGGCCAACGGCCAGGGCAACGACGTCTCCGGCTACCAGATCGAGGCCATCGCCTCCGGGAAGAACGTCGTCGTCGGCCGGTCCGACACGACCACGTTCACCGTCCCCGAAGGGACCCTCGACTACGGCACCGGTTACGTCTTCCAGGTGACGACCCTCGCCGGGGCCGCCGCTTCAACGCCGTCACCGCCGTCGAACTCGGTCACCCCGTTCAATGTGCCCGACAAGCCGTCCGAGCTGCTCGCCGAGACCGCGAGCGACGCCGCCGGATCGATCGACGTGACCTGGCAGCAGCCGTCCAACAACGGCCGTGACATCACGAAGTACATCGTCAGGGCCGGATCCCAGACCGTCGAGGTCGGCGGGAACACCACCACCGCACGCGTCTCGGGCTTCGGCAACGGTGAAGAGGTCCCCGTCTCGGTCGTCGCGGTCAACGAGGCCGGTGAGTCCGAACCGGCCACGACCACCTCGAACACGATGGTCGCCCCGCAGGCCGCCATCACGGGCTGGTCGAGCGACACCCACTACATGACGATCGACTTCACCTTCGACGACGGCGGCGGCGACGCCACCTGCCAGCTCTTCCGGCACCCCTCCTCCGGAGAGGTCGCCGACACCGAGGAAGCGTGCGACGGGTCGATCACCTCGACCAAGTACTACTCCTCGACCGAGTACACGTGGCATGTCGAGATCACCAACCCCGTGGGCGTGGTGGACACCGAGAAGCAGCTGACCAACACCAAGAACATCAACGGCACGGTGTACTTCGGCTGCTCGGAGATCGACAACAACTACTGCAGCACCCCGAACTCGCAGAACGGCGGCCAGGACGGCGTGTCGATCCAGACCAAGCCGAGCAACGGCGACCACCTCGGCTACGTCAAGACCGGCAGGGCGCTGACCGCGAAATGCTGGACCACCGGTACTACGATCACCCCGCGCGGGAACGAGAGCGACGGCGCCGTCGACTACCACCCGGGCAAGGACGCCACCGACAAGTGGATCCGGGTCAACTACGGAGACAACGAGAACGCGTACATCTCGTTCGCCTGGTACAACCTCGACGGTCAAGGAAAGAACTCGATCGAGGGCCTCGTCCCATGCAACTAGCAAGGAGAACTTCCCGTGCACGACACCTCGCAGACCCACCCGCTGCAAGTGCCTAGGCGCCTGCAGCAGCCGGTCCAGCTGGGTTCCGCGCAGGCCGAGCAGTTCGCCGCGACGTTCGAGGCGCTGGCCTCGGCCGTCGACACGATCGTGCTCGGCAAGCAGGAGGTCGTGCGCCTGGCGCTGACGGCCATGTTCTCCGAAGGGCACATCCTCCTCGAAGACGTGCCCGGGACCGGCAAGACCACGCTCGCCCGGACGATCGCCGCCGCGGTCTCCGGGCAGTGGCGGCGCATCCAGTTCACGCCGGACCTCCTGCCTTCCGACGTCTCGGGCGTGACGATCTTCAACCAGGCCAGCGGCGCCTTCGAGTTCCACCCCGGCCCGGTGTTCGCGAACATCGTGATCGCCGACGAGATCAACCGGGCCAGCCCGAAGACCCAGTCCGCGCTCCTGGAGGTCATGGAGGAAGGCCGCGTCACCGTGGACGGCAACCCGCACCAGGTGCCGCAGCCGTTTCTCGTGGTCGCCACCCAGAACCCCGTCGAGATGGACGGCACCTACCGCTTGCCCGAGGCCCAGCTCGACCGCTTCCTCGTGAAGCTCAGCGTCGGCTACCCGGTCGAGGCCGCCGAGATCGAGGTCCTGCGCGGCACGCACCAGCGCAGCCCCGAGCATCTCGCGCCGGTGGTCGACACCGACACGGTGGCGCAGATGGCGGAGATGGCCAAGCACGTGTACATCGCCGAGCCGCTGTACACCTACCTTGTGCAGCTCGCGAACGCGACCCGGAACCACCCGCAGGTGGCCGTCGGCGTCAGCCCGCGCGGTCTCATCGCGTTGACCAGGGCCGCAAGCGTGTTCGCGCTCTCGCAGGGCCGCACGTACATCATCCCGGAGGACGTGAAGGCCCTGGCGGTGCCGGTGTTCGCGCACCGCATCCAGACCGCCCCCGACGCGGCCATGCGCGGCGTCACCGGCGCCGCGATCGTCGCGGACGCCTTCGACCAGGTCCCCGTTCCGCTGCCGGCCTCGGCGGCATGAGCGAGTCCGGTCGGGCCTCCGGACCCGCACCGGGCGAGGCCGAGAAGTCCATTTCGGCCCCACGGCGACGCTTGCGAGCCGTAGATCAGGAGAGCCAGGCCGCTAAGCGGATCGCGAACCTCGCACTCGCGGTGCCGGTCACCGGCCGCGGCGTCGGGCTCGCCCTCGCGGCGGTCGGACTGCTCATCGCGGGTTGGGTCTGGGGCTACCCGGAGCTGGCGACGCTCGGCGCGGCCTCCGCGCTCGCGTGCGTTGCCGCCGGATCCGTGATCGCCGCCAAGCCGCGCCTCGAAGTCGAGCGCGCCGTCGCCCCCGACCGGATTTCGGTGGGCCACGACGCCACGGTCACCTTGAACGTGCGCAACGCCGGGCGCTGGCGCTCGGTGAACGCCCGCGCGGTCGACGCCTACGGCGGCTCCGGCCTCGAGACCCGCCGCGTCTCGATCCCGCTCGCGCGCCTGCGACCGGGCAAGAGCGCCGGGGCGAGCTACGCGATCAAGGCGGAGCGGCGCGGCGTGGTCGACGCCGGTCCGCTGACGATCGGCAAGCGCGACCTCCTCGGGCTGGCCGCGACCGCCGGGACCTTCGGTACGACCGCGCGCCTGTGGATCCACCCGCGCCTGCACCAGCTCGGCCGCACCCCGGACGGCCTCGCCCGCTCGCTCGAAGGCACTGCCGACAAGGTCGAGCAGGGCTCGCTCACCTTCCACGCCTTGCGCGAGTACGTGATCGGCGACGAGCTGCGGCACGTCCACTGGCGCACGTCGGCGCGCATCGGCAAGCTCATGGTGAAGGAGCACCTCGACACCTCGCTGCCCACGGTGGCGATCGCGATCGACGACCGCGCCGATAGCTGGCCCGCCTCGCCGGGATCGCTTGCACCGCAACCGTTCGAGGCCGCCTGCGAGGCCGCCTATTCGATCCTCACCGCCTGCTTCCGCGCCGAGTACCACGCGGCGCTCGTACCGGCCTCCGGCGCGGTCGTCTCCGGGGCCGGGCGCGACTCCTACGGCGACCTGCTCGCCGAGCTGGCCCCCGACGCGAAGGACTCGCTGAGCGCGTACGTCTCCCGCCTCACCGCCGCCCGCTACGGCGACACGCTGGTGTGGATCACCGGCACCGAGCCGCCCACGGACCGGCTCGCCACCCTCAAGCGCGCCTACCCCACCGTCATCGCGGTGCACCTCGCGCTCGGCCTGCCGACCTCGGCTTCGCTCGCCGGGGGCGTGCCCACGATCCGCGCGGCCGACGGCGAGCAGTTCGCGGCGGCCTGGAACAACGGCGGGACGCGGCTGTGAGCACGAGAAGGACCCGCTACCGACTGCGCGTCGCCGCCGTCGCCGCCTGCCTCACCCTCATGTGCGTGGTCGCGGGCACCGTCGCGGCCCGGGTCTACCACGGCCAGATGCTCCTGCTGCTGGTCGCCGGGGCCGCGTTCGGCGCGTTCGCGATCGGCTTCGCGCTGCGCAACCGCCCCTCGTTCCTCGCTCCCGGCATCTCGGCCACGGGCCTGGCCGCGTACCTCCTCGGGGCGATCGCGCTCACGAGCGACGGCACGGAACCGCTCGGCGTCACGATCGTCGACGCGCTGGTGAACGCCGTGCCGCGCACGCTGACCGCGCTCATCCCGGTCGAGCCGGTCCCCGACACCGTGGTGGTGCCGGTCTTCCTGACGTGGCTCGCCGCCTCGCTCTCATGCGAGTTCGCGATCCGATACGGCCGCACGCTCCTCGGCTGCCTGCCGCCGACGCTGCTGTACGGCGCGGGCCTGTACCTGGTCGGCCCGAACGCCGACGCGGGGCCGCTGTACGCGATCGCGTTCTGCGTGCTCGCGGCCGCGGCGCTCGCGGTGACCGCCGCGCCGCCCGAGCGCCGGCCCGACCGCGACGCCACTGTGGACGGTCAAGCGCCCTCGCGCATGCCCGCGCTCATGGGCGCGGTCATCACCACCACGGTGCTGCTCGCTGCTGTCGCGGTCCTTGGCCCGGCCGCGGCCCGGCTGGTGACGACCAGCCCGGGCGACCCGCGCGAGTACGTGGAGCCGCCGCAGCTCACGGACATCGACCTCAACCCGCTCGTGCGCATCGCCGAATGGGCGCAGTACCCCGAGCAGGAGCTGTTCAAGGCGGACACGAGCGCCGACGCGTGGATGCGCCTCGCCGTGCTCACCGAATACGACGGCACCACCTGGCAGGCCACCGGCGACTTCCGCACCGCGGGCACCGTGGTCCCCGGCGCGGGCGAGGCGACCTACTCGGCGGACGTCGAGATCATCGAGCTCGGCGGCAAACTCGTGCCCGCCGCCGCCGACCCCGCGAGCGTCACCGATCTGCCGATCGCCGTGAACCTCTACACGAAATGCCTGCTCACTCCGGACGGCCTCGCCACGGGCACGAGCTTCCACGTCGACTCCGCGCTCGTCGCCAACGATCCGGCGGGCGCCGAGTCGGCCCGCCCGGACCTCTCCGACGTCACGACCGTCGGCGTCCCGCCCGGGACCCCCGAGATCATGGCGACCATCGCCGAGTACATCAACGCCACCTACGACACGCCTTACGAACGGGCCCAAGGGCTCGCGGACTTCCTCTCCCAGCACTACTCCTTCGACGCCCAAGCGCCCTCCGGTCACGACCTGCCCGCCCTCGGGTTCTTCCTCGGCAGCCCCGTCACCGCCGGCGGGCAGCGCGGCACCAGCGAGCATTTCGCGGCGGCGTACGCGGTGATCGCCCGCATGGTGGGCCTGCCGAGCCGGGTCGTGGTCGGTTTCGACGTGCCGTCGGGGTCGAGCACGGTCACGGCCGCGCAGGGCCAGGCCTGGCCGGAGGTCGCGTTCGACGGGCCCGGGTGGGTCCGCTTCGATCCGATGCCGGCCGCCGGGGTCGCTCCGGTCCCGCCGGAGGAGACGCTGGAGAAGATGGAGGAGGAGACGCCGAGCCCTGAGGAGGCCGAGGGCGGCGGCGGTGAGGCCGAGGACTTCAACGACGAGGCGCTGGAGCAGGACGGCGACTTCAACGAGGAGGCCGGGCAGGCGGGCGGCGGGGTGCCGCGCTGGGTCTGGTACGCGGCGGGCGCGCTGCTGCTGGCCTGTGTGCCGTTGGCGCTCAAGCTGCGTCGTGCGCTGCGGCGGAGGCGGCGCCTGCGGAGGGGGTCGCCGGCGGAGCGGGTCGCGGGTGCTTGGGCCGAGGTGCTGGCGGAGGCTTCGCGGGCGGGTGTGAAGGTGCCCGGCCATGCGAACGCGGAGGAGGCTGCGGGGCGTCTGTCGGCGTTGAAGGCCGATATCGGGGCTTTGCCGCGTCTGGTGAACGCCGCGGCTTTCGCGCCGGGGGCGGTCTCGGAAGCGGACGCGCGTGCCGCGACGGCATTGGTCGGACCATTCTCACGGACAATCAGGCATCAAGTGAAATGGTTGAGACGTTTCTTGACTTAACGTGTGGCCGTTACGAGTTGTTATGACCGTTGAAAATTGATCATGGGCGGGGCGATCCCACTCCGTGGTGTAGACCTGGCAGACTGTGACATATGGAGAACCCCTTCTTCTCTGTCCGTTTCCGCGGATACGACCGAGCCCAAGTCGACCGTGCCGTGGCCCGCGTCAGAAGAGCCACTGAGGCCGGCGCGCCTCCGCATCCCGACTCCCTCGCCGATCTGGGTTTCCAATTGACCTTGCGCGGCTACGACACCCGGGAGGTGGACGAGTACTTCACCGAAGTCGCGAGATCCCTTCGAGGCAGCTAGTCTGGGGGCGTGACCGCGCAGGATCCGTATCAGCCTCACATGCAGCCGCCGCCTCCCCAGGCCGCTCCGCCGGTCCACGGCTACGCGCAGCCGCAGTACCAGCACCCGTATCCGATGCAGCCGATGCAACCCGTGCATCCGGTCTGGCAGCCGATGGCAGTCCCCGCACCTGCCATGGTCGACGGCTTTCTCCTCTGGTTCCCGCGTCTCAAGCCGATTCCCTCGGGTCCGGCCATCGGTTCACTGGTGGCCGGGATCGCGGGCATCGGGGGCGCGATCCCGGGGCTGTTCGGCGCGATCTTCAGTCCTTGGGCGGGCCTTACGTTCTTCATGTCGGCAGCGCTCTTCGGCATCGGCTCGGTGTCCTTGGCCGTGTACGCGCGGCGCCAGATCCGGGCCGCGCAAGGCGGCGTCTCGGGCAAGGGCGTGGCGACGACGGGTCTGGTCCTGGGCCTCGTGGCCTGCGGCCTCGCGCTCATCACCGGCCTGATATCGCTGGCGACCGCTTAGACCACAACGCAGCGGCGGGGGGGGCGGGGGGGGGGGGGGCGCCCGCGGGGGGGGGGGGGGGGGGGGTGTGGTGGGGGGGGGGAGGGGGGCCGGCCCCCCCCCAACAACCCCCCCCCCGCCGGCGCGCCCCGCCGGGCCCCCCCCCCCGCCGCTGCCTTCGTCTAGCAGTAGGTGTTGAAGTGCGACTGGATCGCGGTCTTCTCCGCGGCGTTCACGGAGAGGTCGTACAGGTACTTCACGTGCGTCCAGGCCTTGACATAGTCGCAGCGCACCGAGGTGTTGGTGGGCATCCACTCGGCCGGGTCCTTGTCGCCCTTGGAGGAGTTCGCCGAGGTGGTGGCGATCCACAGCTGCGGGGAGCTGATGTCGTTGGCGAAGTCCTCGCGCTCGGCGGTGGTCCACTGGCTCGCGCCGGAGGCCCAGGCCTCGGAGAGGGCCACGACGTGGTCGACGGTGGCGTTGGAGACCGTCGAGGTCCAGGTGTTGTCGAAGTCGGACTGCCAGGAGCCTGAGTCGGGCTGGCAGTCGGAGCCGGTCTGGACGTTCGAGCCGTCGCGCTTGAGCACGTACTGGCGGGCGGTGCAGCCGCCGCCGACCGAGGACCAGTGGGGGAAGAGGTCGCGGTCGTAGGAGTCGCCGTTCGACTCGTTCGCGACGGTGAGCTGGTTGAGCTCGGACTGCGCGGTCGAGAGCGAGGGGATGCCAGGGGGCCGCACGGCTCCGGCGGGGGCGGTGTCGAGGACGAGCACGGTGAGGACGGCGAGCGAGGCCGCCGCCGCGATGGCGAGGGCACGCTTCGCGGCGCGCTTGACTGCTTGCATGGAGGCTCCTGTGGGGGAGTGACCGGCGGATTCAGGGGGACGGGCGGGAACGGCGCACGTGAATGCGATGTTCACTCGTGAATCATCGAATCATGGGATGTCAGCGCCGCGCAAGGGGCGAAGGCAATCTTTTACCCACAGGACATTGCAAACTTACGAAATCATCTGGATGTGGACATCTGCGGCAGCGGCGCTTCCGTCCTCGCAAGTCCGTTTTCGCCGGCGGACGACTGGGTACGATCGCGGCATGACGATCAGCGGCACCGAATCGCGCCTCGACGGCCTCGCCCTCACGTACCTGCCCGAGGAGTTGGGCACGCCCTCTGATTTCGTGAGCGAATGGGAGGGCGTCGACTGCACGCAGCGCGTGTGGGAGACCGAGATCGAGCCCGGCTCCTGGCGTGTCGACCTCCAGGTGCAGGTCATGCGCGCGCCTCGGCTCAGGGACCTCAAGTCCCTCAAGGAGTTCCTGTTCGAGTACCACGAGCGCGGCGACGACTGGAGCCCGAGCGCCTACGGCGACGACGGCTTCGCGAGCGACAGCGAGATCGCCCGCCTCATCGAACCGGGCCTCGCCGTCGAAGTGCGCGACCCCTTCGAGCGCAAGGGCTTCGAAGCGGTCAAAGCTGTCGCCGAGGGCATCCGCCTCCCCGAATGACCTGCGGATCCGAGAGTGCGGGTCACATTCCGCACTCGAGCCTTCCCCATTAGGTTAGGCTCCCCTATGCTCTAATGCGTGCCCTTCCCCGCCGCCCGACTGCGCTCCGACAAAGCCAGACGCTCGCTCAAGGCCGGACCCGCCCAGACCGCGCGCGGGCGCACCCTCACCATCACCGCTGCGACGATCGCCTTGGGCCTCATCGTGATCGCCTCCCTCGCCATCGGCGCCCGCGACCTCACCCCCGCCGAACTCTGGCACGGACTCACCCGCACCGACCCCATCGCGGCCGCCGTCCTCTGGGAGCAGCGCGTCCCCCGCACCGCCGTCGGGCTCCTCGCCGGAGCCGGACTCGCCGTCGCCGGGGTCCTCATGCAGACCCTCACCCGCAATCCGCTCGCCGACCCGCGCATCTTCGGCGTCGCCGCCGGGGCGAGCCTCGGCGTCGTCATCGGCCTCAGCGTCCTGGGCCTCACCGGCATCGGCCAGTACGTGTGGCTCGGCATCGCGGGCGCCCTCGCCGCCGGACTCATCGGGTACGCCGTCTCCACCGTGGCCGCCCGCACCACCGGCGGCGGCACCGTCACCTACGCGCTGACCGGCGCGGCCCTCGACGCGAGCCTCTCCGCCATGGTCTACGCCGTGCTCGCCACCGACGTGCACTCCTTCGACCAGTACCGGTTCTGGGCCGTCGGCTCCCTCGCCGGACGCGACGCCGAAGTCGCCTGGGGCATGGCCCCGTTCCTCCTGGGCGGCATCGCCCTCGCGCTCCTGACCGCCCGCGGCCTCGACGGCCTGCAGCTCGGCGCGGAAGCCGCGGCGGGGCTCGGCCACCGGGTCGGCCTCACCCGGGCCGCCGCCGCGATCACCGTCGCGCTGCTGACCGGCGCGGCGGTCGCCGCCGCCGGACCGATCGGCTTCATCGGCCTCGCCATCCCGCACCTCGCCCGCTGGGCCGTCGGCGCGACCCACCGCGGCCAGATCGCCCTGAGCCTGATGCTCGGCCCCTGCATGCTGCTCACCGCCGACGTCATCGGACGCGTGATCGTCCCCGGCGAGGCCCCGGCGGGCATCATCTGCGCCGTGATCGGCGCGCCGATGCTCATCGCCCTGGTACGCAGAGCAAGAACGGTGACCGCATGACCCGCACCGCACTCCCCGAAGCCCGCGCGCTGCCGCTCCCCGGCCGCACCACCCTCCGCGCGGGCGGACTCTCGCTCACGGTCCACCGCCGCAGCGCCGCCGTCTGCGTCCTCCTCCTCACCGCCCTCCTCGCCGCCGCCACCGCCGCACTCTGCTTGGGCGACACCTACATCACCTTCGCCGACACCATCGCCACCCTCACCGGCGAAACCGGATACGACCGCACCATCGAAGTCCTCCGCCTGCCCCGCACGGTCCTCGCGGTCGCCGCCGGAGCCGCACTCGGCATCGCGGGCGCCCTCATCCAATCCGTCGCCCGCAACCCCCTCGCCAGCCCCGACATCATCGGCGTCACCGCCGGAGCCGGACTCGCCGCCACCTTCGCCCTCACCGCCGGATTCGCCTACGCGCTCCTCGCCCCCGCCGCCCTCACCGGCGGCCTCGCCGCCGCCACCGCCGTCCTCCTGGTCGCGGCCCGCGGCTCACTCTCCGCGCCCCGCTTCGTCCTCGCCGGCGTCGCCGTCGCAGTGCTCCTCAAATCCGGCACCCAGATCCTCCTGCTCGCCGCCGACGCCATCGACGCCCAGCGCGCCCAGATCTGGCTCATCGGCACCCTCGCCGGACGCGGCTGGACCGAAGCCGCCTTCCTTGGCGGAGTGCTGATCTGCGCCCTCCCCGCCCTCGTCTGGGCCCAGCACGCCCTCGACACCACCGACCTCGACGACCCCACCGCCACCGGCCTCGGCGTCCGCGTCACCGGCCGCCGCATCGGCCTTGCCGTCCTCGGCGTCGTCCTCGCCTCCGCCGCCGTCTCCCAAGTCGGCGCCGTCGAGTTCGTCGCCCTCGCCGCGCCCCAGATCGCCCGCCGCCTCGCCCGCACCTCCCGCCCGCCCCTCCTCGCCTCGGCACTCACTGGCGCCGTGCTGCTCGTCCTCGCGGACTGGCTGGGCCGCACCGCATTCGGCGACTACCAGATGCCCGCGGGCGTCCTCACCGCCGCGCTCGGCGGCGTCTACCTCATCTACCTGCTGCTGACGAAAGGAACCAGAAATGAGAAGAAGACTGCTGGCCCTTGGAGCCGCCTCCGCCTGCGCGCTCGCGCTGGCCGCGTGCGGGACCTCTGACCCGGCCGCCGAACGCAACGACGCCGAAGGCGAGGCCCGCACCATCGAGCACGCGATGGGCAGCTCCGAGATCCCGGCCGAGCCCCAGCGCGTGGTCGTGCTCGACACGGACAAGATCGACACCGCGCTCTCCCTCGGCGTCACCCCGATCGGCGCGGCCCGCGCGAGCGAGACCGAGCTGCCGACCTACCTCGGCGACCTCTCCGGCGTCACCGTCGTCGGCACCACCGCCGAGCCCGACCTGGAGGCGATCGAGGCTCTCGAACCGGACCTGATCCTCGGATCGAAGTTCCGCCAGGAGGCCTTCTACGACGAGCTGAACGCGATCGCCCCGACCGTGTTCACCGAGCAGGTCGGCGTCACCTGGAAGGAGAACTTCCTCCTCGACGGCGACGCCCTCGGCAAGGGCGACGAGGCGAAGCAGCTCCTCGCCGACCTCGAGACCCGCGCCGCCGAATTCGGTGCGTCCCTTGGCGACGCGGTCGCCACCGAGGTCAGCCTGGTGCGCTTCATGCCCGATCAGATCCGCTACTACGGCCCGGACTCCTTCTCCGGCATCGTCCTCGGCGACGTCGGCCTCGCCCGCCCCGAGCTCCAGCAGTTGAACGGCGCTGAAGACCGCCGCTTCGGCGAGGTCTCGGCCGAGGAGCTCGACTCCGTCGGCGGCGACGTGATCTTCTACTGCGCCTACGGTTCCGACGGCCAGGCCATGCTGGCCGAGTACACGGGCGGCGAGCTCTGGCAGTCGATCCCCGCGGTCCAGGGCGGCAAGGCCCACGAGGTGAACGACGAGGTCTGGATGACCGGCATCGGCGTCACCGCCGCCGGCATGATCCTCGACGACCTCGAGCAGTACCTCCAGGCGTAAGACGGCGGGCGAAGGGCCGGACACGCGAGCGTGTCCGGCCCGAATGCTCTGCGGGTCAAGCGAGTTCGCTCTTCCAGGGCGGGTTCGCGCCCGCCCTTGAGCAGGTGAACGCCGCGACCTTCGAGGCGAACCTGACGGCCTCGCGGGCCTCCTCGGCGGTGAGCCGGTCGAGGTCGCCCGGCCGCAGGCGCTCGTTGCGGCCCAGCCAGTCCAGCAGCGCCCCGCTGAAGGCGTCGCCCGCGCCGACGGTGTCGACCAAGTCGGTTTCCGCCGCGGGCACCGCGAACGATTCGCCCCCGGCCCACACCAGCGAACCCTGGCCGCCGCGCGTCACCACGACCAGTCTGCGGCCCTTGTCGATCCAATGCGCCGCCAGCTCCGCCGGGTCGACGCCCGGCCAGACCCACCCCAGGTCCTCGTCCGAGACCTTGACGATCGCGGCGAACTTGAGCCAGCGCTCCAGGCGCTCCTGGTAGGCGGCGCGGTCGCCCAGCAGCGCGGGCCGCACGTTCGGGTCGAGGCTGATGGTCGTGCCCGTGCTGAGTCCGGCGATCCACCGCTCGATCACGATGCCGCCGGGGTCGACCGCGAGCGCGAGGGATCCGGCGTGGACGGCGTCCAGACCTGGGTTGTGCGGCAGTTCGGCGGCATGCCACCGCCAGTCGGCGGTGCCCTCCACATGGAACGCGTAGTCCGCCGAGCCCTGCGGGTCGACGGACACGATCGCCAGACTCGTGGGCTCCTCGGCGTCGACGATCCAGCGCAGGTTCACGTTCGATTCGGCCAAGTGGGTGCGCAGCAGCTTCCCGAATGCGTCCCCTGAGAGCCGTCCCAGGAACGCGACATCGGAGCCCAAGCGCCCCAATGCCACTGCCACGTTCATCGGACTGCCGCCCGGATGCGCGACCGGATGCCGGGCGTCGCTCTGCTCGACCTCCAGATCGATGAGGGCCTCGCCCACGACTCCGATCATCACCGCACCGGCCTTTCGTCTCCTCGACGTAGCGGAAGTCGATGATAACGGCCGGCCTCGGCTCGGCGATGACGCTCGCGCCCTCCCTGATGCGGCCCGCTGGCCCGGCTTCCCTCTCTGTTCAAGCGCCTCCGCTAGAGCATCAGATCCGACGCCTCGGCCCGCGCCGCCGCGATCGCCACCGCGCCAGCGGCGAGGAGGAACAGGGCGCTCATGAGCGCGAGGCGGACGCTCAATCCGGTGCGCGGCAGGTCGTCCCCGTCCGCGACCGCGGACGGCTCCTCTTCGCCCGCAACGGCGTTGGGGCCCCCGCTCGGGTCGCCGGGGTCGGTCGCGGGATCGCCGGGGCCGTCGGGCTCGGCGGATTCGAAGAGCGCGAAGTCCGCGACCGCGTCGCCGCACGTGTTCGAGTTGGCGACGGTCTTCTCGTCCTCGCCGTCGACCTCGTAGCCGCCGGGCGCGGAGATGGCCACCGTGTGCGATCCGGACGTCAGGTTGCCGACCCGGTACGTCCCGTCGACCTCTGTGGTCGCCTGCTCCGGCGAGCCGCCCTCGGGGGTCACGGTCATTGCGACGCCGCCCATCGGCGCGCCGTCAGGGCCGGTCACCGTCCCGGTGACGGCGGCGGGCTCGGAGTAGTAGAAGTGGATTCCGGACACGTCGGTGTCGACCACCCTCACCGTCTTCGTCGTCGGGATCTTGGCGCTATGCCCCTCGGGCACATCGACTTCGACGGTGTAGAGGCCCGCCGGGAGCCCCGCGAAGGCGTAGCCGCCGTCCGCGCCGGTGACGGTGGACTCGGTGGCGCCGCCGGGTCTGGTGAGCGTCACCGTCACGCTGGGGAGGGGCTCGTCGCAGGAGATCGCCAGGCCGAGGAGCCGCGCCTGAGCCGTCAGGACGAAGTCCTGGCCGGTGATGGGAGTGGTCTGCGCGGGCGCGACCGTGATGTCCCGCTGGTCGGCGCCGGCGTAGTCGTATCCCGCCGGTTCATCGATGGTGATGACGTGGTCGCCCGCGGGCACCCCGTCGAACAGGTAGTCGCCGCCGGAGTCGGTGACCGTGGTCCTGGTGGTCCCGCCGTCGAGGGCGACCGTCACCGGGACGCCGCCGAGGTTCTGGCCTTCGGCGGTGGAGACGTTGCCGCTCACCGAGGTCGGCACGATGTCCCTTAGCTGGAAGTCGACGGAAGCCGCGGGGCAGGTGCTCAGGTCCACCGGCTGCCGCTTGTCGCCGTCCGCGATCTTCCCGTCCGGCGCGATGACCTCGACTGTGTAGCCGCCGCCGATCATGTAGTCCGGGAACGAGTACGAGCCGTCGGCGCCGGTCGTGGCCGATTCGGCCACGGACCCGCTCGAGTCGATGAGGTTGACCGTCGTTCCGGCGGACGGGGCGCCGGAGTCGGTGACCGTCCCGGTGATGTCGCAGCCGAGCGACGCGAACCAGGTCTGGA
Source organism: Glycomyces luteolus (assembly GCF_027622875.1). Taxonomy (GTDB): domain Bacteria; phylum Actinomycetota; class Actinomycetes; order Mycobacteriales; family Micromonosporaceae; genus Glycomyces; species Glycomyces luteolus. The sequence goes on from NZ_JAPZVP010000002.1 coordinate 418,920, forward strand.
AGAGGGGGAACCCGGCGCGGCGGGTGAAGACGAAGGTGAGCGACTTGACCGGCACGGTCGGCTCGAACCAGCCGCTCGCACCGTCAGTGTCGGCGGCCGCGTCATTGCCGACCAGCGTCTGCGCCCCGGCGTCCCAGGTCGGCTGGTCGGTGTCCTCTCCCGGGCAGGAGGGGCCTCCGGGCGACAGGTCGCCGCAGTAGTTGAAGGCCCCCTGGAACCCGAGTTCGGCGGCCGTCAAAGTCGTCCCATCCGGTCCCTTGGCGATCACCCTGACCTGGTCGGCGTCGATGTCGCCCAAGGCGAAGGCCCACCCGCCCGGCGGCACGGGGAGGTCGAAGGCGTAGTGGGTGTACGAGGGCGAATCGGCCCGGTCGGCCTTGGGCCGCAGATTGAGGTAGGGCTGGTTCTGCGAGGTCCCGTACTTGGCTCCGATCGGAGTCCCCTCGGACAACCAGGTGGACTGGCCGGAGATGACGCCGACCTCGCCGCCGCGCGAGTTGCTGGTGACGTCGGCGCTGATCATCGGACCTGAGGGAAAGGTCATGGTGGTGCGGTAGTCGCCGGCAACGCCCTCGAAGGGCCCCCACTCACCCCACGACCCGGTCGCCTGCGCCCGCGCGGACCGGTCGAGGACCAGGCCGCTCGAGACCAGCGCGAGGAGCGCGCACAGCAGGAATATCGAAGCCCTTGTAGACGATCGCGCGGCATGCATTCCGGCAGCGTATGGCAAATACGGCCCCATACTGGGCTAACAGTCCGTTGTGCCCGAAAAACCGGGAACCACCCGCTGCCGGGCACTCCCGCCCTCGGCCCGGCAGCAGGAAGACGCAAAAACAAGGACCGACCGAAGTCGCATGACTGCTGGTACTCCCGAGCGGATTCGAACCGCCGTTTCCGCCTTGAGAGTGCGTTCCTGTCAAACATGCAGGAAGCTGGTCGCGCACCTGATCGTTGTAAATTAATGACTCCGCACGGTGATCTCCAAACTCCTGGCGCTCCGCGTGATCGGCCCACGCAGTCGCGGATTCTACGAACACCGCCACCCGACCACCGACAACGGCCTCCTGCGGCCCACCGTCACCGCCACGGTCTGACCTCAGATACCCTTACCTGCGAAAACATTCTGATCCGCGCATCGCGGTCCACAATCCCATTTCGAAGGAAGCATTCGTGAACGTCAAACCAGTGACTCCGCTCGCCGAGGCCGTCGAGACCGCCATGGTCGACGCCCTCCGACGAGCCCTGCCCGAAACCGGCAGGACGGAGCCCCTGGTGCGACGAAGCGACCGCGCCGACTACCAGGCCAACGGCGCACTCCCGCTCGCCAAGCAGCACGGCCGCAACCCGCGCGAACTCGGCGAAGTCGTCGCCGCCGCGATCGACGCCCCCGACTTGATCGCGGCGGCCGAGGTGTCCGGTCCTGGCTTCATCAACATCGACCTCACCAGCGAAGCCATCTGGCGGCAGGTCGCCGCCCGCCTCGACGTTGACCGGCTCGGCATCGGACTCCCACTGGCGGGCAAGCGGATCATCGTCGACTACTCCGGCCCCAACGTCGCCAAAGAAATGCACGTCGGCCACCTGCGCACCACGATCATCGGCGACGCACTCGCCCGCCTGGCCGAAGCGCTGGGCGCGACCGTGATCCGCCAGAACCACCTGGGGGACTGGGGCACCCAGTTCGGCATGCTCATCCAGTACCTGAACGAGCACCCCGAAGCTGAATGGCACCACGCCGATGACGCCGACCCGACGGCGAACGTCGCCGCCCTCGACCGGCTCTACCGTGAGGCCCGCACCGTCTTCGACTCCGACCCCGACTTCAAGGACCGTGCCCGCGCCCGCGTCGTGGCACTACAGAGCGGCGACGAAGACACCCGCAAGGTCTGGCGCGACCTCGTCGAAGTGTCCGCTGAAGCGTTCGATGCGATCTACGAGCGCCTCGGCGTCAGCCTCACCGCGGCCGACCTCGCAGGCGAATCCACTTATAACCACCTTCTCGACGACGTCGTCGCCGAACTCGTCGATGCCGGAATCGCCGTCGAATCCGAAGGCGCCCTATGCGTCTTCTTCGACGACATCACCGGCCCCGACGACAACCCCGTCCCGCTCCTGCTCCGCAAAGCCGACGGCGGCTACGGCTACGCCGCCACCGACCTCGCCGCCATCCGCTACCGCATCCGGGACCTCAAAGCCGACCAGATCCTCTACGTGGTCGATGCCCGCCAAGCCCTCCACTTCAAGCAGGTCTTCGCCACCGCCCGCCGCGCCGGCTGGCTAACCGATGAGGTCGAAGCCGTCCACGTTCCATTCGGCACGGTCCTCGGCCCGGACGGCAAGCCATTCAAGACCCGTTCCGGCGGCACGGTTCGCCTCATGAGCCTCCTCGATGAAGCCATCGCCAAAGCCAGCGATGTCATCGCCAAGAAGAACGCTGACGCCGACCCCGACGACCTCGCAGCGCTCGCCGCCGCCACCGGCATCGGCGCGGTCAAATACGCCGACCTCTCCAACAACCGCATCAAGGACTACGCCTTCGACACCGACCGCATGGTCTCCCTCACCGGCGACACCGGCGTCTATCTCCAATACGCCCACACCCGCCTTTCCTCCATCCTCCGTAAAGCAGGAGCGATGACCGCCTCTGTAGATCCGACGGCCCCCATGTCGAAAGAGGAACGGGCGCTGGCGCTCCACCTCGACGCGTACAGCGCCACCCTCACGGAGGCCGTAGGTGAGCGCGAACCGCACCGCCTCTGTGGTTATCTCTACGCACTCGCACGAACCTTCACGAGCTTCTACGAAGCCAACCCAGTCCTCAAAGCCCAAACCGACCAAGCGCGAGAGAACCGTCTCTGCCTCGTCCGGCTCGCTAAGGACACCCTTGCCCACGGACTTGGGCTCCTCGGCATCGCAAGTCCCGGCTCTATGTAGAGCCGTTGTCCTACCGGTTACCAGCGCCAATACCTTGAGCGGCCTCGCCAGTGGCCCAGTTGTGGTGGAAGATCCACTGAGATCTTTGGTTTTCAGCTGCGCATCCGGCACCCCGCAGGATTGCTCTTCGCTGATGAGATTCGACGCGAAGAGGAGACGGTGACGGCTTGATGTACGTCCGCACGCTAAAAGGCAACGACGACAAGGGAACGTGTGGCGTCGACGTCGTCATCGCCACCGGGGGCCGGGATTTGATCATCCACTGAAGCGGCGTGGGCGCCTGGGTGCCCACGCCGCCTCGGGTGCCGTCTAGGCAGAGGTTCCGGTCACGGTCGTGCCGGTCTTGGTGACCGTGTAGTCGACCGTGCCGCCGCCCCAGAAGTGGAACGTGAGGGTGACGGACTCACCCTCCCTGACCGCGTTGAAGAAGTCAGCGGTCAGGCCGATCGAGCCCGCAGTGTAGTCGGGCCGGTAGGTCGCCCAGAACTCCTTGAAGGAGGTCCAGTCGTGCGGCCCGGCATAGGTGCCGTCGGCGTACTTGGCCTCCATCGTGGCGATCTGGTCGCCGTTGAACTCGGTCGGGATCGCGAACGCGTTCACGGCCCCGGAGACGTCGGAGAGCTGCGGCGTGTCGTAGGTGATGATGTGGATCCGCCAGGACAGCCCGTCCGAGAAGCGGGCCTCGATCGTGGCGTTGGTGCCGTAAGCGCGGTCGCCTGCGAGGCGGGTGAGCGCGGCGGCGGTGAGGGTGAGCGTGTCGCCCTCGACGGTGTAGTCGTCGCCCTCGGCCAGTGCGGTGTCGCCCTGCCACAGTCCCTCGAATTCGAGGCCGTTGCGGTTGAGGGTGAGGGACTCGTCCGCGATGGTCCCGGCCTTCTCGAGGTAGATCGAGTCGAACGAGGCCGTGCCCGAACGCGTCGTCACGCCCGAATCCATGTACGACTGCACGAGCGGGTCGCGCCATTCGAGGGTGTCGCGGTTGAGGTAGGAGCCGGCGTCCCACAGCATCAAGGTCATCTGCTTGTCCCGGGCCTGGAACGTCATGCCCTCGAAGAACTTCAGCAGTTCCCCGTACTGCTGAGAAGGCACGATGGGACGTGTCCAGTCGTAGCCGAGGACGCCCCACTCCCCGATGATGACCGGGATGTCGTCGGCTACGAAGGTGTCGTGCACACGCTCGAAGGTCGACGTGATGTCCTGCTCGACCTGCTCGCTGTAGGTGGTGCCCCCGGCGATGTTGACGCTGAAGGGCCAGGGACCGTACATGTGGACGGTCGCGGCGATCATCGGGTCCTCAAGAGAGTCGATGGTGGCCTTGAGCGCGTCCAGCTGCGGCTGGTCGGCGCTGGTGACCAGCGTGGGCATCACCAGGAGCCGGCCCTCGTTGTTCCCGCCGGAGCCGCGAACGATCTCGTGGAAGGCGACGTTGAGCTCGTGGACCAGCGCGTCCCCCGCTGCGGGTTCGGTGTCGGTGAACTGCGGCTCGTTGATGCTCTCGAAGGACAGCTCGGACGGGTAGTCCTTGAACCGCTCGGCGATCTGAGTCCAGATCGCCTCGTATTTGCTGAGCACGCCGTCGTGGTCGGTGGGCATGGCGCTCATCCACATCCACGAGTCGTGGTGGATGTTGAGCAGCACCTGCAGGTCGTTCGCGAGGGCCATGTCGGTGACCTGGGCGACGCGGTCGAGCCAGGCCGGGTCGATCGTGTAGCCCGGTGCGGGGCCGAGGTTCTCGTCCCAGGTGACGGGCAGGCGGAGCGAGTTGTAGCCCTCGGCCTTGACGGTCTGGAGGAGTTCCTCGGTGATCAGCGGGTTGCCCCAGCCGGTCTCACCGCCCAGCGCGTCGAGGGTGTTGCCGACGTTCCAGCCCGGCTGCATGGCAGCGACCTGCTCCATGGCAGTGACCGGACCGGTCGGCGGGGTGGTCGGTTCGCCCACGGAGCCGTCGCAGAGGCGGCCGTTGAGGCGGAACTCGGTCGGGTCGGTGTTCGCACCCGACCATGAACCGGTGAACCCGAACGAGGTCGAACCGCCGGTCGCGAGCGCGGCGTTGTAACCCAGGCTGGAGGCCTTGGCGGATGCGGATTCACTCTTGTTCTCGGCGTTCCACATGCGGGTGACGCGCTGGCCGTCGGCCCAGGTCCACTCGAGGTCCCAGGTATTGACGGGCTCACCGAGGTTGGTGACCTGGACGTTGGCGTTGAAGCCGCCGGACCATTGGCCGGTGACCTTGTAGTCGACCTCGCAGCCTTGGGCCGCTTGGGCGCCGACGGCGCCGATCAGTCCCGCGGTCAGGGCCGTGACCGCGGCGGCGGCGATCGCGCCGAGGCGCATTCGTCTTCTATGGATGATGCCTGGAGTCTTCACGGTTCTCCTTGGGGGAAGGCGGGTTCCGTGAGGGCGCGGCGCTAGACGCCGGAGGGGGGTCGAACTCCTGGTGCGCCACCAGACTAAGTTTGCCGACCAAATTTTGTCAATATGTCGATCTGAACTCGTGATCGCAGCCGACCCTTAACGCCGGGTGTTCCAACAAAATTCGGCTGAGCCGACGGCCCCGAGCCCGACCGGGCCCTGGACCTACCGGGGGACGGTCATGCCGGCGCAGGGCGGCAGCTTCACCAACCACCCCGGGGTGATCGACTTCAAGGGGAACTCGTACTTCTTCTACCACAA
>NZ_JAPZVP010000020.1 GCF_027622875.1 Glycomyces luteolus
CCCCCCCCCCCCCCCCACCCGCCCCGGGCGCCCGCCGCAAGCACCTCGGCGGCGCATCGCGCTGGACCGCCTTCGGCTTCGCCGCGCCGCTGCTCGCCTACCTGCTCGTGTTCTACGCGTACCCGTTGTGGCGCAACGTGGAACTGAGCGTCCACGACTACACCGTGCGGGCCTTCGTCCAAGGCGACCCCGAGTTCGCCGGCTTCGCCAAATACGCCGAGGTCTTCGGCTCGGACTCCTTCGGCACCGCCGTGCTGAACACCGCGCTCTTCACCGTCGTCTCGATCGCCTTCCAGTACACGATCGGCCTCGCGCTGGCGGTGTTCTTCCGCAACAACTTCCGCCTCTCCGGCGTGCTCCGCGCGCTGTTCCTGGTGCCGTGGCTCCTGCCGCTCATCGTCTCGTCCTCCACCTGGGCCTGGATGCTCAACAGCGAGAACGGGATCGTGAACTCCGTGATCGAGGCCTTCGGCGGCGAGCAGATCAACTGGCTCACCTCACCGGACACCGCGCTCACCGCTGTCATCATCGCCAACATCTGGCTGGGCATCCCGTTCAACCTGGTGATCCTCTACTCAGGACTCCAGCAGATCCCGCCGGAGACCTACGAGGCCGCCTCCTTGGACGGCGCGAACGCCCGCGAGCAGTTCTGGCACATCACCCTGCCGCTCCTGCGCCCCGTCTCGGCGATCACGCTGCTCCTCGGCTTCATCTACACGCTCAAGGTCGTCGACGTCATCTGGATCATGACCACCGGCGGCCCCGGCGACGCCTCGCTGACCCTTGCGGTCTGGTCCTACCGCGAAGCCTTCGGCACCGGGCAGCCCGACTTCTCGCCCGCCGCCGCGATCGGCAACCTGCTCATCGTCATCGCGCTTGTGTTCGGCTTCGTCCACCTGCGCATCCAGCGGAACGGAGGCCCGCGATGACCGCGCGACCGCTGTCTTCAAGAACGTGGTGGAAGACCGGCCTCGGGCTCGTCTTCACCGCGATCATGCTGTTCCCCGTCTACTGGATGGTGAACGTCTCCCTCACACCCACCGATGAGCTGCGCCAGACCAACTGGTTCCCGACGCACCCGACCCTCGAAGGGTTCGATGCCGCACTGGCCCAGCAGCTCCCGGCGCTCGGCACCAGCCTCGCCATCGGCGCGGGCTGCGTGCTGCTCACTATCGTCATCGCCGCGCCCGCGGGCTACGCCCTCGCGATCCTCAACCTGCGCGGCGGACGGGCGCTGAACTTCCTGCTGCTCGTGGCCCAGATGATCCCCGCGGTCGTCATGGCCATGGGCTTCTACGCGATCTACGTGCGCCTCGGGATGCTGAACACGGTGTGGGGCCTCATCATCGCCGATTCGACTGTAGCCGTCCCCTTTGGAGTGCTGCTCTACACCACCTTCATGGCGGGCATCCCGAGGGAACTCATCCAAGCCGCCCGCGTCGACGGCGCCGGCGCCTGGGGCACGTTCACCAAGATCGTCCTCCCGGTGAGCCGCAACTCGACGCTCACCGTGTCGCTCTTCGCGTTCCTGTGGGCCTGGTCGGACTTCATCTTCGCCTCGACCCTCAGCCGCTCGAGCGAATACGTGCCGATCACCCTCGGGATCTACCAGTACATCGGCAACAACACGACACAGTGGAACGCGATCATGGCGACGGCCGTCGTCGCCTCGCTCCCCGCGGCGATCCTCCTGGTCGTCGCCCAACGATATGTGGCCGCCGGCGTGACCGCCGGTGCCGTGAAGGACTGAACCAGTGCGAGACAACACCGTCCCAGTCGACGCCCCCGGCCGTCTGCGAGGCATCGGCGTGGACGAATTCCGGCTCCAAGGCGGGTTCTGGGGAGGGCTCCAGGCGGTCAACACCGCCGCCACCCTCCAGCACTGCCTGGAGTGGATGGAAGGCCTCGGCTGGATCGCGAACTTCGACCGCGTCGCCCAAGGCGCCACGGATGGGGAACGGCCCGGATGGCAGTTCTCCGACTCGGAGGTCTACAAGCTCATGGAGGCCCTGGCCTGGGAGCACGGCAGGACCGGCTCGGACTGGGCCGACGAGGCCTTCGTCGCCCTGACCGAGCGCGTGGCCGCCGCGCAGGACGACGACGGGTATCTCAACACCTGCTACGGCCATGCGGGCCAACCGGATCGATACACCGACCTCTCCTCCGGCCACGAGCTGTACTGCACGGGCCATCTGCTGCAGGCCGCCGTGGCGCGACTGCGGACTGCAGGGGAGGACAAGCTGGTCGAGGTCGCCCGGCGAGCGGCCGACGAGGTCTGCCGGACGTTCGGTGCGGACGGCCGGAACGGCATCTGCGGCCACCCCGAGATCGAAGTCGGCCTTGCGGAACTGGGCCGCGCCCTGGGCGAGCCCCGCTACACCGAACAGGCCCGCCTCTTCATCGAACGCCGGGGCCGGGGCACGCTCAAACCCGTCACGCTGCTGGACGCCTCCTATTTCCAGGACGACGTCCCGGTGCGCGAAGCGGACGCCTGGCGCGGCCACGCGGTGCGGGCGCTCTACCTGGCGGCGGGCGCGGTCGACGTCGCCGTCGACACGAACGACGACGACCTGCTCCATGCCGTTGAGCGCCAATGGGCTCACTCGGTCGAACGCCGCACGTACCTCACCGGCGGCATGGGCTCGCGCCACCAGGACGAGGGCTTCGGCGAGGACTGGGAACTCCCGCCGGACCGCGCCTACTGCGAGACCTGTGCCGGTATCGCCTCGAACATGGTGTCGTGGCGGCTCTACATGGCGACGGGCGAGGTCAAGTACGCGGACCTGATGGAACGGACCTTCTACAACGTCATCGCCGCGTCCCCGGCCGAGGACGGGAAGGCCTTCTTCTACGCGAACCCGCTCCACCAGCGAAGTGCCGCGGCGGATGTCAGGCCCGACGAGGTCAATCCAAGAGCCGAGGGCGGCGTGCGCGCCCCGTGGTTCGACGTCTCCTGCTGCCCGACCAACCTGGCGAGAACGCTCGCCAGCTGGCAGGCCTACGCCGCGTCAGTCGAGGGCAACCAGGTCTCGCTCCTCCAATACGCCAACGGCGACATGCGGATCGCGCTCGACGACGGCGAAGAGCTGGCCCTCCGGATCTCGACGGGATACCCGCAAACTGGCTCGATCCGAATCGAAGTCCTGGAAATCACCGGTGAGCAGGTCGAACTCCGGCTCCGGATCCCGCACTGGGCCGAGGGATCGAGCCTTGTCATTGCATCGGCGGCGTACTCGGTGGAACCCGGTTGGGCGACGGTCCGAGGCCCGCTGGAAGTCGGGACGGTGCTGGAACTCAATCTGCCCGTGGAACCGCGATTCACCTGGCCGGACGAGCGCATCGACGCCGTGCGGGGCTGCGTGGCGGTGGAGCGCGGCCCGCTGGTCCTGTGCGTCGAATCCACCGACCTCCCTGAACCCCAAACGATCGAAACACTTCGGATCGACGCTTCGCAACCGCCGCTGGCCGAAGGAGACGGAGCGATCGTCCAGGCGGCCTCAGCCCTCGCCGCACCTGCGAATTCCGGCTCGCTGCCGTACCGCTCGACTCCAGCGAGCAGGGAACGATCCGCAGTGACCACCGGAATCCGCCTGATCCCGTACCACCGCTGGGCCCAGCGAAGCAGCGCGGCAATGCGGGTCTTCCTCCCTGCGGTCTGACACCGGCCGCACGGTTCGGCGGTCATCGTGCCTGGATAAGCGCTTCTCCCACACCGGTTCGGGCGGCAGTCCGCGCTCTGTGCGGGCGCGGTCGGTCAGTTCCTGCACCAGCGCCGTCTTCGCTTTCGCGTACTCGCCGGGCGCCGTGCCCGCTGCCACGATCTCGCGCTTGCGGTTCGCATAGCGGGCCGCGTCCTCCGGGTGGTGCCGCAGGTAGTCGCGGAGGATCCGCTGGTTCCTCGTCGGCCAGCTCTCCAGGGTGACGACGTGCAGGATGTGGGTGCGAACGCCGCTGTCGGCGCGGACGAACAGCAGCCGGTCGGTCATGCCGTTGTCGTGCGGTCGAAACCCGTTGTCTGCCAGCGCCTCCAGATGGGGCCCGACTTCGTCGAGTTCGCGCACGGCGGCCATCAGGTCGATGACGGGCTTGGCCGCCAGCCCGGGCACGGCCGTGGAGCCGATGTGCTCGATCGCCGCGAACAGGCCGGGCGCGGCGGCGTTGAGTGCGTCGATGGCCTCGGCGGCCTGGCGGGGCCAGTCGGGGTCGTAAACGAGGATGCGGAGGCCTCCGGCTTTGTAGGTGGTCAACGCAGGATGCGTGCGAGGGCCGCTTCACCGGCGGGCTTCCAGGTTGGTTTACCACCAGCCCATCCACGTTCGCCCGCGATGCCGATATCGAGCAGGACCAGTGCCTTGACGAGCGCCAGGGCGCGGGCGCGCAGCACGGTGGCCTCGTCGGCCGCCTTGTACGCGTTGAAGAACGCCTCGTCGGCGCCGTCGGGTAGCAGGATCCACGCGGCGGCGAGGTCGACGGCGGGGTCGCCGACGAAGAGTTCGCCGAAGTCGATTACACCGGCGAGGGCGCCGTCCTTGACAACGACATTGGCCGGGTGCAGGTCGCCATGGAGCCACACACCGGGCCGGTCGTGTCGAGGCGCCTCGCGCGCGGTCCGCCAGACGGTGCGAGCGCGGTCGGCGTCCACGTCGGGGTGGCGTTCGAGTGCCTGCTCGAAGTGCTTGTCCATGGTGTGGAGGGCCGCGCCGCGGCCGTCGTTGGCGGGGGTGTCAGCGGGACCTTCGGTGTGGAGCGCGGTGAGGAACTCGGCTAGCACGGTGGCCGATTCGGCGTCGGCGATCGGTGCGATGTCGGCGGGCGTGCCGTGTACCCAGGTGGTGATGAGCCAGGAGTGCGGGAAGCGCTCGGACGGTTGGCCGAGCCTGGTGGGCACCGGGATGGGAAGCGGCAGCCGAGACGCCAGGTCGGGGAGCCGATTGTGCTCTCTCTCGAGGAGCTCAGGGGCCTCTTCGGTGCGGGGAATGCGGACCGCCAGGTCGGGGCCGAGGCGCCACATCTGGTTGGTCCAGCCGCCGTCCACGGCCTTGATCTCGAGTCCGGCCAGGTCGGGGTGCTGCTGCTCCAGGAGGTCTCGCAGCAGCCGCTCGTCGATCGCCCAGTCGCTCAATTGGAGTCCCTTCGCCGCAGGTTCGCGGCCACCCTACCCGAATTGGGAGAACACGAACCTTGTCAAGAGCCGTCCGAACCGCGCTGGAGCCACGTTGACCTTGGGCGCTGGACGGGCAGCGGCGACGTCAATGCTGCGGTCCTGGCTTTCGGGGCCGTTGGGTGTTGGTTAGAGCGGGCTGCGACGACGAGGTGGGGGTTCCCGTCGGGGGCGGATTCTCGGATTCTCGGATTCTCGGATTCTCGGATTTCCGGTCCGATTCGGATGCGGCTCAGGCGATCGGCGACGAAGGGATCTGATCAGATCTAGCTTGGCTGTCCGGCTGTCCGGCTGTCCGGCTGTCCGGTGCGGTGGTGGCTGCTGTTCAGGCGGGCAGCGACGACGAGGTTCGCGCAGGCTCTGTGAGCTGCTGCGGCTTCCCGGTGCGATGGTGCCTGCGGCTCAACCAATCAGCGATAACAGGGCGGGGAAGGGGATCGGGTTCGTCTCCGGCTTCCCGGTCGGCTCGGGTCAAGGCTCAGGCAGGCAGCGACGACAAGGCGGGGAAGGAGACCGGGCGCGTCTCCGGCTTCCCGGCCGGCTCGGGTCCGGGCTCAACCGATCAGCGACGACAGGGCGGGGAAGGGGACCGTGCGCGTCTCCGGCCTCCCGGCCGGCTCAGGTCCGGGCTCAACCAATCAGCGACGACAGGGCGGGGAAGGGGTCCGGGTTCGTCTCTGGCTTCCCGGTCGGCTCGGGTCCGGGCTCAACCAATCAGCGACGACAGGGCAGTGAAGGGGATCGGGTTCGTCTCCGGCTTCCCGGCTGGTTCGGTTTCGGGTCTGAGTGGGCGGCGGCGGGTGGGTGTGGGCTGGGGTGGGTTGTCGTTGCCGGGCATGGCGGTAGGCCCGAACCTGGTGGGGGTTCGAGCTGGGGGGCTGGCCTCGGCAGGCCGGTGGTGTGCCTTCCCTTCCCCGCCCCGGCTGCCACCGTGGCGGGCACCCTAACCAGGGCGGAGGGCCGCCGGGGACTGCCGGTCCGGCCGGGGGTGTCGGCGTGCCGTACGTTTCTCGGCATTTCGCTTTCGCCGCTCGCATGGCTTTCACGGCTCGGTCGTGGTCGATGGCTTCGGCGAGGGCGTCGAGGTCGGGTTTCAGTGTCTCGGACCATTCGGTGCGGTAGAGCCCGGTCGGGAAGTAGTCGAAGTCGTCATCTCGGTGCTCGGCATCCATGTCGGCATCGGTGCGCCAGTCACTGCACCCGCACCCATCACCTTCGCTGGGGCCCTGGCCGCCCTGGCTTGGACCGGTCTGGGTGTCGTGGCTGTCGTGGTGGGTGATGATCGCGGTGCCGGGGCCGGTCTTCTCGATCGTCCAGCCGGGGGTGTGGATGCGGCCGTGGTGGAAGCGGCAGAGCAGGATCAGGTTCTCAGCGACGGTGGGTCCGCTGTCGGCCCAGTGCTGGAGGTGGTGGGCCTCGGTCCAAGCCACGGGGCGCCCGCACCCGTGCCAGGCGCACCCGTCGGGCTGCTCGAGTTCGAGTTTGCGGCGGAGCGCGGTGTTGGGGAGGCGCTCGGCGCGGCCCAGTTCGACCGCTTCGCCGGTGCGGTAGTTGAAGACGGCGGGGATGATGGCGGCTTCGCAGGCGAGGAGCCGGGCGCGGGCGAGACTGATCGGCTGGCCTTCCAGGAGCGGGGTGCGGCCGGTGTCGCGGCCTTGCAGCGTCTCGATGTCCACCACCAGGTTGAGGGTGGCGGTGTGGCCGTGCCGGGTCGATGCCTGCGGGGAGGCGCCGTAGCCGGCCAGGAGCTGGTGCAGGGCTTCGGCGTGCCGGTTGGCTTGCGGGGGCAGGATGCCGTCGGTGTCGGTCTCGTCTTGGCGGGGCGGGGGGCAGGCGGTCTTGAGGTACTTCTCCAGCAGCCGCCCGGTCGCGTCCGAGAGTTGGCCTTCCAACGCCCACATGCCGTTGTGCTGCGGGGTCAGGTCGAGGCGCTGCATGGACTGCTGCCCGAGCTCGTCGAACAGCTCGGTCGCTTCGGCGATGGAGGCCCACAGTTCGTCGAGGTGGCGGCGCAGGTCTTTGAAAGTGGCATGGGTGCAGTACTCGGTGACCATCGCTTCGGGGGTGGTGCACAGAGTCTGGGGGTCGAAGGGGGAGGGGACCGGGGTGGTGAAGGGGGTGCGGGCGAAGTGGCGCATGGCCGTGGTCTGGTCGAGCTGGCGGACCGCGAAGGCGACCTGGTCGATCCTGGCTTTCCCGGTCGTCGCCGCCTCAGCGAGCACACGGAACTTCCCCGAGAGCCGGGCGATGGCCGCGATGGCGCCTGCGGTGTTGAACGTGAAGTCGAACTGGGAGACCAGGAGGTCGCGGAGGGCGGAGAAGCCGAACTCGGAGCGGTGCAGGCCTTGCTCTTTCATCGCGATCACTGCCGAGAGCACTTGGGCGTGCTGGGTGTTGATGGCGGCGGCGGCCTCGTCGAGGGTGGAGCGGATAGCCGCTGCCTGGGCGGGCCGGTCGGAGGCCAGGGGAGGGAAAGGATTCGGGGTGGTGGTGCAGCGGCTCATGGGCCCTTTCGCCTCCCTTCCTGTTCTCGAATGTCCTACCGGTTTTCGCTTCCGTGTTCGTAGTTCAATAGTGACCGATCAGGGAGGCGGTGTCATCACCCAATGGGGTGAACATTCCATGAGGGACATTCACGGAGGCCTCCAGACCGCCTGGGGCGCAGGACAGGCCGGGAGAAGTTCGGACCTCCGCCGCTCCACCTCCGCGCTGCCAGGCGGCCACATGACACGCCCCGACCGACTACCGCCCCTTTGTCGCCGCCCGCTTGAAGCCCGCACGAATCAGACCCCACAGCCGAACAGGGTCCCCACCCAACCCGCCACCGCTTCGTCACCGCCCGCTTGAAGCCCAGGTCGATCAATGCGGGAGAAGCAGTTCCATCCCTGATTAGGCTGCGGTGCAACCGTCCGCGGCTTTGCGATACCGCTCAAGGGTTTCGACCGTCTGCCGCAGCGACTTCGGCTGGCGGAGCCAGCGCAGGCATTTCAGGGCGCTGGGGCGATGGTTGCCGGTCGCGGTGCGGATCTCGACCTCCCAGGTCCGAGAGTCGCCGCCGACTTCGATCGCCGTGATGTCCTTCCAAGCCAGCCGGATCTCGCTCGCCGATTCGACGAAGGTGACGCCTTGCTCGTCGAGGATCATCTTGCAGCGCAGACCGAGTGCATTGCCGATTGCGGCGCCGAGGATGACCAGGTAGAGGCAGCCGCCCAGCAGCGTCTCGATGACGCCCTCGTCGTTTCCTCCGACGATGAGGAATACCGGCACGGCGACCGACATGTAGCCGAGCAGGACGACGGCGGCGAGTTTCCGTGCGAACGCCGCGCGGCAGCGGATGGTGAGGGGTTCGTCCACGACCTGAGGATAGAGGCAGCCCTCCAAAGGGGCGGGCACGGCGGCGGCCCCGGACCTGTGCGGTCCGGGGCCGGCCGTTTCCTGGTGGCGGTGGTCAGACGTCGGAGCGCTTCAGCTGCCAGGCCGCCGCGCCGATCAGGGCCACGACGTAGCCGAGGAAGACCGACAGCCCGGCCCAAGGCGCGAGGTCGTTGTCCCCCTGAGCCACTGCCGTGAACGCACCGGCGGCGTTCGAGGGCAGGTACTGCACGACGTCGCTCCAGCTGTCCGGAATCAGCAGGGCCGCGATGCCGCTGAGCAGGAACATGACACCGAACAGGGTGGTGATCGCGCCGGGCGTCGAGCGCATGAGCGCGCCGAGGCCGATGCCGAGCAGGCCTGAACCGGTCAGGACGACCGCCGTGCCGATCACGGCCCGCGCCACGCCCGGGTCCGACCAGGACGCGCCGCCGTCGCCGATCATGGCCTGGCCCGCGGTGAAGACGATGGCCGCACCGGCCAGCGCGACCGTGAAGACCACCGCGGTGAAGACCGCGATCTTCGCCCACAGCACCGGCAGGCGCTTCGGCACGGCCGCAACCGAAGACCGGATCATGCCGGTGCTGTATTCACCGGCCATGAGCAGCACGCCGAGGGTGCCGAAGGCGAGCATGGCGAAGTTGGTGCCGGTGAGGCTCGCGCCGACCACGTCGGTCGGTTCGCTGCCGGGAGGCCCGCCCGGGTCGGAGCCGTCGCCGAACATCGAGGAGGCGAGGAGGCCGAAGCCGACGAGGAGGAGGACCGCGACGAGCATGGTGATCACGGTCGAGCGCAGGGACCAGAACTTGATCCATTCGCTCTTGATGACCCGTGCCTGGTTGACCCGCTTGCGGGGCCGGATCGTGCGGGGCGCCGCTGCGACTGTTGCCGTGGTCATCGTGCTTCTCCGATCAGCGTGGACTGGTATTCGACGGCGTCCTTGGTGAGTTCCATGAACGCCTCCTCAAGGGACGGTCGCACCACGGTGAGTTCGTGGATCGGGATCCCGGCGGCGGCCGCGCGGTCGCCGATGTCCTCGGCGGTCATGCCGGTGACCTCGAACAGGCCGCGGTCGACGCTGAGGACGGTGGTCCCGGGTCCGGTGATGAGGTCGTGCAGGGCGTTGGCGTGCGGGGACCGCACGCGGACGCTCTCGTTCGCGGCGGTCTCGATGAAGCCGCTCACGGAGGTGTCGGCGATCATGCGGCCCTTGCCGATCACGATGAGGTGCTCGGCGGTCAGCGCCATTTCGCTCATCAGGTGTGAAGAGACGAACACGGTGCGCCCTTGTGAAGCGAGATCACGCATGAGGTTGCGGATCCACAGCACACCTTCGGGGTCGAGTCCGTTCGTCGGCTCGTCGAGGATCACGACATCGGGGTCGCCGAGGAGCGCCGAGGCGATCCCGAGGCGCTGGCCCATGCCGAGCGAGAACCCGCCGACCCGCTTGCGGGCGACCTGGTGGAGCCCGACGACGTCGATCACCTCGTCGACCCGCGATTTCGGGATGCCGGTGGTGGCGGCGAGCGCGTGGAGGTGCTGGTACGCGGAGCGCCCGGTGTGCACCGCCTTCGCGTCGAGCAGTGCGCCCGCCTGGTGGAGCGGGTCCGGGTGGTCTTCGTACGGCCGCCCGTTGACGGTGGCGGTCCCGGCGGTGGGCCGGTCGAGTCCGAGGATCATCCGCATGGTGGTGGACTTGCCGGCGCCGTTCGGGCCGAGGAAGCCGGTGACGATGCCGGGCTTGACGGTGAAGGTGAGACCGTCGACGGCGGTCTGGTCGCCGTAGCGCTTGGTGAGGTCGTGTACTTCGATCATGCGGTCAAGTCTCGGATCCGGCGGCCGTAATCGTCGTCCTTCAGCCGCGGGCCGTCGAACTACCGCAGTTGCGGTAGACGGACCGCTCACTGCTACTGCGCGTGGACGATGACCTGGGAACACGTGCGCGCGTACGATTTCGGCATGGCATGGGGGAAGGCTCGGGCGTGGATCCGCGGGCACGCGGCGATCATCGACGCGGTCTTCGCGGTCCTGTTCGTCGGGCTGTTCTTCATGGGCTACTTCTTCGGCGGCGACAAGGACCACGGTCCCGGACCCGGTCCGGAGTTCACCATCGCCGACTCGGTCCCGGTGCACGTCATAGCGGGCGCGACGGCACTGTTCGTGCTGGCCATGCGGCGGCGCTGGCCTGAGCGGCTGCTCATCCTCGACACCGCGGTCTCGGTCGGCGTCATCGCCACCACGGGGTACCGCCATCCGCTGCTGATCGTGGCCTGGCTGATCGTCGCCTACACGTTCGCGCGGCGCACCAACCGGCGCCGCGCCTGGCTGGTCGCGGGCGCCTGCATCGCGGCCATGTACCTGGCGGCGGGCGTGTTCGGCGAGGGCGGATGGACCGCACCGGACAACTTCGGCGTCGCCGCGTGGTCGATCGCAGTCGTGGCGATCGGTGACGCGACCCGCAGCCGCCGCGCCTATATCGACGAGGTCGAGGAGCGCGCCCGCCGCGCCGAGGAGACCCGCGAGGAGGAGGCCCGCCGCCGCGTCGCCGAGGAGCGGCTGCGCATCGCCCGCGAACTCCATGACGTTGTGGCCCACCACATCGCGGTCATCAATGTGCAGGCCGGGGCCGCCGCCCACGTGCTGCAGACGCGCCCGGAGGCGGTCGGCCCGGCGCTGGCCCACATCCGGCGCGCGGCGGACACGGTGATGCAGGAGCTCGCCTCGGTAGTGGGCGTCCTGCGCAGTCCCGAGGACAACAGCGACAAGGCCACCGAGCCGACCCGCGGCCTCGCCCGCCTCGCCGAGCTCCTCGACTCCTTCGCCGCCGCCGGGCTCCAGATCGAGCACCGCCAGAGCGGGACCGCCCGCGACCTGCCCGCGGTCGTCGACCTGGCCGCGTACCGGATCGTGCAGGAGTCGCTGACGAACGCCCAGAAGTACGGCACCGGCCGGGCCCGACTGGCGATCTCGTACTCGCCGGAGGCGGTCACCATCGACGTGGACAATGCGATCAACAAGGGCGCCAAGTCGAACGGATCCGGCTACGGCCTGGTCGGGATGCGCGAACGCGCCGCCGCGACGGGCGGCACCGTCACCGCCGGAGCCGTCGACGGGCGGTTCACCGTCCACGCCGAACTGCCCGCCACCGTGAAGGAGACGCCGTGACCATCCGAGTCCTGCTGGCCGACGACCAGGCGCTCATCCGCGCGGGCTTCGCCATGATCATCGGCTCCGAACCCGACCTGGAGATCGTCGGCGAGGCTGCGAACGGCCGCGAAGCGGTCGAACTGGCCCGCTCCGAGCGCGCCGACGTGGTCCTCATGGACATCCGCATGCCAGAGGTCGACGGCATCGAGGCGACCGAGCGGATCGCCGCCGACGACGACCTCGCGGGCGTGCGCATCCTCGTCCTCACCACCTTCGAGAACGACGACAACGTCGTCCTCGCCCTCCGCGCCGGCGCGAGCGGCTTCCTCGGCAAAGGCGTCGAACCCGCCGACCTCGTGCGCGCCATCCGCGTCGTCGCGAGCGGCGAGGCCCTCCTCTCGCCAAAGGCGACCCGCAGCATGATCGGCCGCTTCCTCAGCCAGAACGAGCCCGGTCCGCTCCCGACCCCCGAACCCCTTGCGGCCCTGACCGAACGCGAACGCGAGGTCCTCGCTCTCGCCGCCCACGGCCTCTCCAACGACGACATCGCCGCCAAGCTCTACCTCTCGCCGCTCACCGCCAAGACCCATGTCAACCGCGCCATGACGAAACTCGGCGCCCGCGACCGCGCCCAACTCGTCGTGATCGCCTACCAGGCGGGCCTGGTGCGGCCGGGCGACCCGATCCCGTAGGCCTAGCGGGCCGCGTCGAGCCGGCCCGGCTCGCGAAGCATTGACTTGATATTGATTGAAATCTATACTTTTCCTCGTGTGAGCGCTACCACAAGGAGCGCCCGCGCTGATCGAAAGGGTTGGGAGTCAAGCAAAGAGCAGCGAACTGGAGGGTGACCTATGCCCGAAGTCGACTACACAACGCAACGAATCAACTACAGGACAAGAGCGAGCGGTCCGCCGCTCGTCAGGCAGCACGGCATCGCGTCCATATCGGATGCACGGGATCGGCGGCTCTTCCGCCAGTTCGGGTGGGGCCCCGCTCGGGCCGTCCCCCGGCTGGCGATCCACGAGATGATCGAAGCACATGCGGCCAAGGCGCCTTCGTCGACGGCCGCGGAGCACGGCGGCGAGCGGATCACCTACGGCGAGCTCGAGCGGCACGCCAACCGACTCGCGGCCCGCCTCGTCCGGGAGGGCGTCCGCCCCGGCGACCGCGTCGCGCTGGTCGTGCGCCGCGGCATCCCGATGGTCGTCGGCATCCTCGCGATCCTCAAAGCCGGCGCCGCGTACGTTCCGCAAGACGCCAAGATGGTTCGGAATCCGGTACTCCGGCACATCCTCAGCACCGCGCGCTGCACGATCGTGCTCACGCAATCCGATGCGCCCGTTACGATTCCGGCCGGAATCCTGGGCATCGACATCGACCAGGTCTGCGCCGAAGGCACCGACGTCCCGGTCCCGCGCATCCGCACCGACCCCGGCCGGGCCTGCTACGTCCTGTTCACCTCGGGCACCACGGGCAGCCCCAACGGGGTCGAGGTGACCCACGCGAACGTCGCGAACCTGCTCCTGACCGAACCGGGCGACCTCGGCATCCGGCCGGGGACCACTGTGGGGCAGATCCTCAACATCGCGTTCGACATGGCCGCATGGGAGATCCTCGGCTGCCTCTCGCACGGCGGCACGCTGCTGATCCGCGGCGACGACATCGGCGAGACCGCGAGGAGGGTCGAGGTCCTGATAGCGACGCCGACGATCCTTTCCCGGATCGATCCCGCCTCGTGCGAACGGATCCGGACGGTCGCGGTCGCCGGCGAGCCGTGCCCCCGCGCGCTGGCCGACCGGTGGGCGCGGCGGTGCACGTTCTACAACGGCTGCGGCCCGACGGAGACCACGATCGTGAACACGATGCAGCGCCACCACCCCGGTGCCGCGCGCCTGACCATCGGCAGGCCGACGCCGAACAACACCGTCTACATCCTCGACGAGCACCGCAATCCGTGCCCGATCGGCGAGGTCGGCGAGATGTGGGCGGGCGGCGACGGCGTCTCCGCGGGCTACCTCGCCAACCCCGAGCTGAACGCCGAGCGGTACTCGCCCGATCCGTTCCTCGGCGGCGGCAGGAGGATGTTCCGCACCCGCGACCTTGGGCGTTGGACCTGCGACGGCGAGCTCGAGCATTTCGGGCGCACCGACGACCAGGTGAAGATCCGCGGGTTCCGGGTCGAGCTCGACGCCGTGTCCGCGGTGCTGGAGGGCGTGCCCGGATGCGTCCGGGCGGCCACGGTGAAACTCGACGACCGCTCACTGGCGGCGTTCGTCCAGCCCGCCACCGTCGATCCGGTGCTCGCGCGCAAGGCGGTGGCCGAGGCCCTGCCGTACTACTGCGTCCCGGAATCCATCCATCTTATGGAAGCGCTCCCGTTGACGGATCGCGGCAAGATCGACAAACCGCGCCTGCTGCGGCTCGCCCGCCTCGGAAGGGAGGCGACGGCATGACCCAGTTGAAGAACGACGTCGTCGACGACGTCGAACTCCCACCCCTCCTTCCCCTGGCGCGGCGGGCCTTCAAGCACCCGGCGCTCATGCACTTCAACCGGTTGGCCGCCACCGTGATCGCCGTGAACCTGGTGGTCGTGATCGCGGCGCTCCCCGACGGCGTCACGGTCGAGCTCGCCTCGCGCGCGGCACTGTGCAACTTCGCCTTCGCGGTGCTCATCCGCCGCCAGCGCCTCATCAACCTGCTGTTCCGGATGGCGACCGCCGCGCCGGTCACGTGGCCGCTGAAGGTGCGGTGGACGCTGGCGAAGGTGTACCACTTCGGCGGCCTGCACGTCGGGGGAGCACTCTCGGGTTCGCTGTGGTTCGCCGCGTTCGTCGTCCTCGCCACAGTGGAGGGCGCTCCCTCCGACGTGCTGGTGCTGGCGTATCTGCTGGTGGGACTCTTCGCCGCCATGATCATCACGACGGCGCCCAAGCTGCGGGCCAAGCATCACAACCGGTTCGAGCTGGTCCACCGCTTCGGCGGCTGGCTGTCGCTGGTGCTGCTGTGGGCCCTCCAGCTCGCGCAGGTCGGGCACAGCGGCGAGCCACTCCTCTCCACATTGGAGTTTTGGGTCCTGGCGGCAGTCACGGCCGCGATCATCGCGCCGTGGACGCGCCTGCGCCGCGTCCCGGTGGACATCAAACGGCCGTCCTCGCATGTGGCGATCGCGCGATTCACGCACGGCCGCAAGCCCTTCGCCGGGTCGTCGACGGCGATCAGCCGCTCGCCGCTGCTGGAATGGCATTCGTTCGCGAACATCCCCTCGCCCGGCGAGCACGGCTTCCGGTTGACCATCTCCCGCGCGGGGGACTGGACGGGCCGG
The DNA here is from genome assembly GCF_027622875.1 of Glycomyces luteolus. Lineage (GTDB taxonomy): Bacteria > Actinomycetota > Actinomycetes > Mycobacteriales > Micromonosporaceae > Glycomyces > Glycomyces luteolus. The sequence goes on from NZ_JAPZVP010000020.1 coordinate 15,003, forward strand.
TTCATCGACGACATGCCGCGGCACGTGTGGGTCAAGGGCATCACGACCGCGGGCGTGGCGAACATCGAGGTCCTGTTCCGCAAGGTCGTCTACGTGGCCACCGGCAGCGGCATCGGCCCGTGCCTGCCGCACCTGCTGGCCCAGGAGGTCCCGGCGCTGCTGGTCTGGTCGACGCGGGCGCCGCGCGACACGTTCGGCGACGAGCTGGTCGACGAGATCCTCGCCGTCCAGCCCGAGGCCCGGATCTGGGACACCGCGCAGCACGGCAAACCCGACATGGTCCGCCTCGCCTGCGCCGCCTACCGCGATTTCGGCGCCGAGGCGGTCATCTGCATCTCCAACAAGAAACTCACCTGGCAGGTCGTCCACGGGCTCGAACGCAGGGGCATTCCCGCGTACGGCGCCATCTGGGACTCCTGAGAAAGGCAGACATCGTGCGACTCAAGATCGAACGCATCGGCCGGGTCGTGCGGGTTCGCCTGCACCGGCCCGAGGTTCTCAACGCCCTCGACACCGCGCTCATGACAGAGCTGTGCGAGGCGCTGACCCCGCTCGACACCGATCCCGGCGTCGGCTGCTTCGTCATCACCGGGTCCGAGCGCGCCTTCGCGGCGGGCGCGGACATCACCGAGATGGCCGAGAAGTCCGCGGCGGACATGATGAGCGAGGACTACTTCGCGGGCTGGGAGACCTTCGCGGCCTTGCGAACCCCGAAACTCGCCGCCGTCTCCGGGTACGCGCTCGGCGGCGGCTGCGAACTGGCGATGATGTGCGACATGATCATCGCGGCCGACAACGCCAAGTTCGGGCAGCCGGAGATCACCCTCGGCGTGATCCCCGGGATCGGCGGCACGCAGCGGCTCACGAGGCTCGTCGGCAAGGCCAAGGCGATGGACATGATCCTCACCGGGCGCCTCATCGACGCGCACGAGGCTGAGCGCATCGGCCTCGTCTCCCGGGTGGTGCCCGCCGAAAGCCTTGCGGCCGAAGCGGACGCGATCGCCAAGCAGATCTCCGGGTACGGCAAGCTCGCCGTGACGGCCGCCCGCGACTGCGTCGACCAGGCGCTCGAAACAGGCCTGGCCGAAGGCGTCCGCTACGAGCGCAGGGCCTTCCACGCGCTCTTCGCCACAGAGGACCAGAAGGAGGGCATGCGCGCCTTCAAAGAGAAGCGGGAGGCTTCGTTCAACGGGAAGTGAAGCAGGGGGCATCGCGACCGGATCGCGGTGCCCTCAACCGTTCAGAAACCGCTCGACGAGCCCCCACTGCTGCAGCTGCGCGACCTGGAGCCGCGACCACGGCGACAGGTCGGAGTCCGCTCGCGTCGCCCGGGCGACGTACGCGGGCCAGTCGACCCAGTCGTGACCGGCGACCTCCTCGGCGTCGGGGGCGGGCTCGCCCGCGACGCGGCACAGGTAGACCGGGCAGATCTCGTTCTCGACCACACCGTTCGATTCGGCCCGGTACCGGAAGGTCGGCAACGCGCACACCAGGTCGCGGGCCTCGATCCCGAGCTCCGAACGCAGCCGCCGGCTGACGGCCGCCTCCATGAACTCGCCGGGTCCGGGGTGCCCGCAGCACGTGTTCGTCCACACCCCCGGGAACGCCCGCTTCCCGAGCGCCCGCCGGGTGACCAGCAGCCGCCCCTCGGCGTCGAACCCGTAGCAGGAGAACGCGAGATGCAGCGGCGTCGCCGCCCCGTGCACCCGGTCCTTGCGTTCGCTCCCGATCGGCGCGCCGTCCTCGCCGAGCAGCACGACCTTCTCCGTCGCTTCCCCCACACACGCCCCCGTAGTCGATCGGGCACCGATGGTATCCCGCCGCTGGAGACCCCGCATCCGCCATCTGGGACGCCCGCGGCACCGGCGCTAGCATTGGCGCTCTTGCCCCATTTTTCCCGCCCGGAGGAGACGCCGCATGCGACGCCTGTTCAGCTTCCCCAACCCCGTGAACGAGGTCTCGTCCCGACTCGTCGCCGGGGGCGTGGTCGCCATGAGCGCGGCGGCACTCGCGTTCCAGCTCGAATGGCTGGTCGCGGTGATCGCACTCGGCTTCGTCGCCCGCGTCGCGACCGGCCCGAGCCTCAGCGTCCTCGGCCAGCTCGTGACCAGGGTCGTCACGCCCCGGCTCCCGGCCGCCCCGAAACCCGTCCCCGGCCCGCCCAAGCGCTTCGCCCAGGGCATCGGCGCGGTCGTCTCCGGGGCCTCCGCGCTCCTGCTGCTCGTCTTCGACCTCCCGGTAGCCGGATGGATCCTGCTCGGCGTCCTGGTCGTGGCCGCCTCGCTCGAGGCGTTCCTCGCGTTCTGCCTGGGATGCCAGATCTTCGCCCTGCTCACGCGTATCGGGCTGATCCCCGACTCGGTCTGCGAGGCCTGCAACGACATCCGGGCCCGCACCGACGCCGCCCTGGAACGGGCCGCCGCCTCCAACTGACCTCGGCGGTTCCTGCTCTTCTCCAAGCCGAGGCGCTCAGCGAGTTCGCGCTGGGAGATCCCGGACCGGTGGTCGAGTTCATGCAGCGCGAACAGCTGCGACATGGAAAGGGCCCGTCCGGGGAACACGGCTTGGAGCAGCGCCCATGAGCAGGTGGTGCAGGTGCTCGGCATCGGCCTTCATCGCCGCTCCTCCCGAATCGCAGGGTTGTGTGTTGCAACCACAACTATTGGAGGCCGTCATGCCGCACCGTTCACACCACCAGCACCAGCATGACAGCGGCGCCATCGAAGGGCGCCACAGCGACCGCTACGACACGATCGCCCGCCTGTTCGCGAAGCCGTTCTACCGCCGGATGGCCAGGGACATCGCCGCGCTCGCACCGCGGGACGCCGCGGTCCTCGACGTCGGCACCGGCCCCGGCATCCTCCTCAGAATGCTCGGCAAGGCCCGGCCCGATCTGCGGCTCACCGGCATCGACATCGCCGCCGACATGATCGAGCACGCGAAGCACAACCTCGCCGGCCTCCCGACCCCACCAGACCTGCGCGTCGCCGACGTCGCCGCCCTCCCGTTCGAAGACGGCCGCTTCGACCTCGTCGTCGCCACCTTCAGCGCCCATCATTGGGAGGACCCCGACGCCGGGGCCGCTGAGATCGCCCGCGTCCTGCGCAGCGGCGGCCGCCTGCGGATCTACGACTTCCGCGACGCACCCTTCGACGCGGTGGTCGGCCGGCCCGGGCTCGCGAACATCCAGCAGGCACCGTTCCGATCCGTCTGGACCATGTTCATGAAGGCCGTCCGCTTCGACGCCACCGCCACCTGACCTCAGCCGGACTTCTCGGTGGTCGCGTGCGAGGTGCCCACGGGCTTCGACTCGGGGGAGCCGCGCTGGCGCAGGTACACGCTCAGCACGGCGAGCGAGCCCACGGCCAGGAACTCCGACTGCCAGTTCTGCAGCGTGCGGTTCCAGAACTCCGCCGACCCCACGTAGCCCGCCCAGCTCACGGGGTCCTGCAACTCGGCGAGCTGCTCGGCGTTGTAGACGCTGAGGCCGCTGACGGACTGCGCGAACCAGGACAGCACGAAGACCACGGCCATCACCAGGCCGAGCGAGCGGGAGAACACGGCCGTGCGCCACCCGCCCGCGCGCGCCCACGCGGGGGAGTCCTCGGTCGAGTACCGCCCGAGCTGCTGCTTCTCGTCGGATTCGGTCCCGATCTCGTCCATCGGCTTGGATTCGGGCGAACCGCGCTGGACGAGCCAGACGGTCGCGAACACATACAGGAAGAACTGCAGGTACTCCGACTGCCAGTTCTCCGCGACGTTCACCGCGAAGTCGCTCGAGGTCAGGTACTGGAGCAGCGAGAGCCGCTCGCCGCCCTGCGCGAGCTGCCGCTCGTTGAAATCCGCCTGCCCGGCGAAGGCCTGGCCGACGAGTGCGGCGAGGAACATGGCGCCGAAGCCCACGCTCAGGCCGTTGTCCCGCAGGAAGCGCTTCATTTGCCCTCCTCAGAGGCGGAGCAGGCCGACCACGATGAAGTACGCGAGCCCGCCGAAGATCACGACCAGATACGCCGCGAACATCCATCGCCGCTCCATCAGCCGCTCACCTCGCACCGGTACGGCAGGTCGCCCTGCGGACTGCATCCGGCGGCGGCCACCTTCCAGCCCTCCTCGAGCTCAACGAGGAAGAGCACGTCCCCCTCGGTGCGGACCTGGGCGCGATCGCCCCAGACCGCGACGTCGCCCACCGCGCCGCTCGGCAGCTCCTGCGAAGTCAGCGACGCCTCGCACGGCTCGCCCTCCGAGGCGACCATCGCCTCCAGGGTCTCCGGCGCGAGCGCGGCGCACGCGGCGTCCGCGTCCCCGCGCTCGATCGCCGACGAGAACGCTTCGGCCACGGCTGAAGCCCCGGACTCCCGCTGGCCCGTCCCGCAGGCCGCGGCTCCGCTGAGCACCACCAGGCCACAGGCGGTGGCCAGCGTCTTCCGAAGCATCCCCCTGTAGTTCCCCCGGCCCGATCCCGGCAAACCGGCCGCCGCCGCGGCGCGGCCCTTGACCGGGCGCCAATACATTGACAAACTCCGATGTAAGAATTGGGAGCGCTTCCCAAGCAGATCGACGAAAGGCAGCTCATGCGACTCGACCGAAGAAGAAAGCTCACCGCGATCATCGGCGCGGCCGCAGCCGCGCTCAGCGCCGGCGCGATCGCCATCGTCGCGTCGGAAGGCGCGAACGCGGCCGCAGGCTGCGAGGTCGACTACAACGTCGTCAGCAGCTGGGGCTCGGGCTTCCAAGCCAACGTCAGCATCACCAGCGGCGAGCGGATCGACGACTGGACCGTCGAATGGGACTTCACCAGCGCTGTCTCCGGCATCAGCGCCTGGAACGTCACCGGCTCGACCCTCAGCGGCTCCCACTTCACCGCCTCCGACGCGGGCTGGAACGGTGCCATCGCGGCGGGCCAGACCCGCGAGGTCTTCGGCTTCACCGCCAGCGGCACCCCCGGTGACATCAAGAACGCGAAGGTCAACGGCGTCCTCTGCGGCGAAGGCGGCGGCGAGCAGACCACCGGACCCGAACCCACCACCGCCGAACCCACCACTGCGCCTTCTGAAGAGCCGACCGAACCCGCCCCCGAGGGCACCCCGGTCGAGGAGCACGGCAAGCTCCACGTCTGCGGCACCCGGATGTGCGACGAACAGAACGCCCCCGTCCAGCTCAAGGGCGTCTCGAGCATGTGGCTGCACTGGCAGACGCAGCCCTACGCGCAGAACCTGCAAGCGCTCGAATGGATGCGCGACAACTGGAACCTCGAGATCCTCCGCGTCGCCATGGGCGTCGAACCCGAAGGCGCGTACCTCTCCGACCCCGAACGCTGGAAGGCCGAAGTCGAGAAGGCGATCAACAACGCGGTCGCCGCGGGCACCTACGTCCTCGTCGACTTCCACGCCCACGCCGCCCACCAGCACCAGGCCGAAGCGATCGCCTTCTTCAGCGACCTCGCCGACCGCTACGGGCACCTCCCGAACGTCATCTGGGAGCCCTACAACGAGCCCGAGCAGGTCTCCTGGAGCGGCACGGTCAAGCCGTACCACGAGGCGGTCGTCGCGGCCATCCGCGCGCAGGACCCCGACAACCTCATCATCCTCGGCTCCCCGACCTGGGCCCAGGACGTCGACGTCGCCGCCGGCGACCCGGTCTCCGGCACCAACCTCATGTACACGCTGCACTTCTACTCGTGCACCCACACCGACTGGCTCCGCGCCAAGGCCGACACCGCCATCGACGCCGGCCTCCCCATCTTCGTCACCGAATGGGGCGCCAGCGCCGCCGACGGCGGCCTCGACGGCCGCGTCTGCCTCGACGAGGCGCAGCGGTGGACCGACTGGATGGAGAGCAACGGGATCTCCTGGACCGCTTGGAAACTCGACGTCGGCAACGACTCGACCAACCTCCTCTCCGCCGGTGCTCCCGTCACCGGCGGCTGGGACGGCTACCTGCACGGCCATGCCCCGTTCGTGATCGAAAACCTCCAATAGTCCCCGCGACGGACGGCCCGGACCCAATGGTCCGGGCCGTCCGTCTTGCGCGCGACTCGTTGGCGGGACCGGCATGGATACCGCTATCATCCGGGGGGGGGTCAACCCCCCGGCTCCACGACTCGACAACCTCGCAAGGACCGCCATGAAGCAATTCCCGCTCGGCCGCGTCACCCTCCTCGATGGACCGCTCGCCCGCGCCGCGCGCACCGACCTCGAGTACGTCCTCGCGATGGACCCCGACCGGCTGCTCGCCCCGTTCCTACGCGAAGCCGGACTCGAACCCCGCGCCGCGAGCTACGGCAACTGGGAGGACTCCGGGCTCGACGGGCACATCGGCGGTCACTACCTCTCCGCGCTGGCCCTCCTGGCGGTCGTCACCGGCGAGGCCGAGCCGCGGCGGCGCCTCGACCACATGCTCACCGAACTCGAACGCGCGCAAGACGCCCTGGGCACCGGCTACATCGGCGGCGTCCCCGGCGGCGCGGCGCTCTTCGAGAACCTGCGCGAGGGCGGGACCGAGGCCGCCCGGGAGCTGGGATGGGCGGGCGGCAACTGGGTGCCCTGGTACAACGTGCACAAGACCTTCGCCGGGCTCATCGACGTCCACCGCCTCATCGGCGACGAGCGCGCGCTGGCCATGGTGACCCGCCTGGCCGACTGGTGGCTCGGCATCGCCGCGGGGATGGACGACGAGGCGTTCGAGGTCATGCTGGACACCGAGTTCGGCGGGATGAACGAGGCGTACGCCGACCTGGCCGCGCTCACCGGCCGCCAGGACTACGCCGACATGGCGGTCCGCTTCTCCCACAAGGCGATCCTCGACGCGCTGCTGGAGCGGCGCGACAATCTCACCGGCCAGCACGCGAACACGCAGATCCCCAAGGCGATCGGCTACGCGGCCGCCGCCGCCGTCCGGGGCGACAAGGACCTCGAGGCGGCGGCCCGGTTCTTCTGGCACGAGGTGATCGAGCAGCGCTCGGTCGCCATCGGCGGCAACAGCGTCCGCGAGCACTTCCACGCTGTGGACGACTTCTCGCCCATGATCGAGGACCGCGAGGGCCCCGAGACCTGCAACACCTACAACATGCTCAAACTGACGAAGGCCCTCGCCGAGGCCGAGCTCGAACCGGCCCATCTGGACTACGTCGAGCGCGCGATCCTCAACCACCAGTTGCCTTCCCAGCATCCCGAGCGCGGCGGCTTCGTCTACTTCACCCCGATGCGGCCGCGCCACTACCGGGTCTACTCGCAGCCGCACCTCGGCATGTGGTGCTGCGTCGGCACCGGCATCGAGGCGCAGGCGAAGTACGGCGAGTGGGTCTTCGGCGAGCACGAGGGCGCGCTCGCGGTGAACCTGTACGTCCCGGCGGTGCTCGAAACGCCCGAGTTCGGCGGCCGGGTGCGCGTCGAGACCGCTTTCCCTGCAAGCAAATCCGTGACGATCACGCTCGACATCGAGGAGCCGCGCGAATTCACGCTGCGTCTGCGCGTACCCTTCTGGACCGACGAACTGGCCGACCTCGAAGTCAACGGCGAACCGGTGGACGCCGAAGCCGTCCCGGGCGCGGTCCTCATCGGACGAACCTGGCGGCCCGGGGACACGGTCACGTTCCGCCTCCCGCTGCGGCTCCGAGTCGAGCGCCTGCCCGACGGCTCGCCGTGGCAGGCCTACTTCGCCGGGCCGATCCTCCTCGCCGCCCGCGACGGCGAGGAGCACCTGACCGGGCTCATCGCCGACGACAGCCGCATGGGCCACGTCGCCTGGGGCCCGCTCCGCGGCTTCGCGGACGTGCCTATCGTCGCCGACCGCCCCGCCGACGAGGTCCTCACCAGTGAAGGGCCGCTTCGCTACCGGCTAGCGACCGTGGACCCGGAGGCCAGCGTCGAACTGGTCCCGTTCTACGAAGTCCACGACACCCGCTACACGCTTTACTGGCCGGTCGCCGCCGAAGACGGGATCGCGGAGCGCCGCGAGGCCCTGATCGCCATCGACCGTGACCTGCCGCTCGACGCGATGACCGTCGACAAGGTCGCCTTCGGCGAGCAGCAGCCCGAGACCGACCACCGCTTCCGGGGCGAGGACACCGAGGTCACCATGGACGCCAACGGAAGGCGCGCACGAAGGACCACGGGCTCCATGTCAGTGGTGCTGGGCGACGCCGACGGTGAAGCCCGGCGCCTCCGCGTCGGATACCGACTCGACGGCGACCCCGCGGCGGTCGCGGTGCGCCTGGGCGGCGTTCTCCTGGCCGAGGAGCACTGGGACGCGGCCCAGGGCGACTTCGACTTCGACTACAACCTGCCCGAAGGACTCACCTCGCCGCTCGAACTCGAATTCGCAGCCCGCGACGGGCGTCCGACCCCCGCGATCACCACCGTCCGCCTCATCCGCTGAAAGGCCAACGATGACCGCCATCCCGAAACCCCTGTTCCGCGACCCGATCCACGATGGAGCCGCCGACCCCACGGTGATCTGGAACCGCGCCGCGGGGGAGTGGTGGATGTTCTACACCAACCGCCGCGTCACGGCGCCCCCGCTCGACGACGTCTCGTGGGTCTTCGGCACCGACATCGGCATCGCCACCACGGCCGACGGCGGCGCGACCTGGGCCTACCGGGGCATCGCCCAGGGCCTCGAGACCGGTTGGGGCCGCGACACCTTCTGGGCGCCCGAGGTCATCGACGACGGCGAGACGTACCACATGTACGTGAGCTTCATCGAAGGCGTGCACGCGGACTGGGGCGCACCCGCGGAGATCCGGCACTACACCAGCGCCGACCTCGCCCACTGGGAATACCAGTCCACACTCGACCTTAACTCGGAGCATGTCATCGACGCGTGCGTCCTCCCGCTCCCCGAAGGCGGCTGGCGCATGTGGTTCAAAGACGACGACCACGGCACCCACACGTACACCGCCGACAGCCCCGACCTCTACCAGTGGACGACCGGCGGCCCCGCTGTGGAGAACGCGCCGCACGAGGGCCCCAACGTCTTCGCCCTCGGCGGCTCCTACTGGATGCTCACCGACGAATGGGCGGGCCTGCGCGTCCACCGCTCGGATGACCTGCGCACCTGGGAGACCCACGGCCGCATCCTCGCCGAATCCGGTGCAGGCGAGGACGACGGCGGCAACGGGCTCCACGCCGACGTGGTCGTCGTTGGCGACGACGCGTTCGTCTTCTACTTCACCCACCCCGGCCGCATCCCTGAAGCGCCCGGCCGCGACGACCGCTACGAGCACCGTCGCACGTCGCTCCAGGTGGCCCGCGCCCACCTCGTCGACGGCCGCCTCGTCTGCGACCGCGACGAGGTCCTGACCGCGCCGATCCTGCCCCTCACCGGGCCCTGAGGCTCAGGCCGCATCGAGCTCCACGAACTCGGCGTCGTACGCCCCGAGCGTGAAGCCGCCCTCGTAGCGGACGTCGCGGAGGACGCTCGTCGCCTTGCCCTGCAGCTCGATCGGCTTCGGCTCGGCATCCAGGTTGAGGTACAGCACGTGGCGGTCATCGATCCGGCGCGCCATCACGCCCGCCGGGACGACCGGGCCCCGTCGAATGCCGAGCCGCTCGATCTCGGCCTCGAGCACCGCGTCGAGCAACTCGCGGCGAGCAGGAATCCCGACGTAGACCGCGCGCCCGGCGCCGTACTCGTTGACCGTCACGAGCGGATACTCGCGCTCGAAACCGACCGCGCTCCCGAGCACCTCAGCAGTACCGGCCTCGACGATGTCGAACCGAGGTGCGGCCGTGGCGATCCGCGCGCCACCGACCATGACGTCAATCCCACTGTCGCCCGAGCGCCCGCGAGCAAGCTCATTGAGGAACTGAGGCTCCTCATAGGACCCGACTCGAACGCCGAACACATCGGCCAAGAACCCGGGCCGAGTCGTGTCGAACACCTGCCCGTTCGCGTCCAGCGTCGCCGAATCCGAGGTCATGACCACGGTGCCGCCGCGTTCGACGAATGCGCGGATCTTCAAGGCGGCCGCCTCATCGAGGACGAGCACTCCGGGAACGACCAGCAGCTTGTAATCGAGCTCGCTGAGCGAAACATCGACGATCCGCACGTCGACGTTGCGGTCCAGGGCGGCGTCGAACGCGGTCTGCGCCTGCGCGTCATGGCGTTCGGGAAGCGCCGCGCTCGCGATCTGGCTCGCGAAGTCGAGGGCGACGGCGACCTCGGCGCGGGGGACGTACGGGAACCCGTGCGGCCCGATTTTCGCGAACTCCTGCGCGATCTGCCGGTACTCGTCGAGCTTGCGGTTCGGCACGCCGTCCCAGTCGACCATGCCCTGCAGGAACTGCTCCTCGCCGGCGTGCATGGTCTGCCAGGTCCAGCCGCACACCAGCTGGTTCCCGAGCATCAGCGAGGCATAGGCGGACTTGCGGATCGAACCAGGCGTCGCGGTCATCGTGGTGAACTCGGTGCACCAGAACGGGTTCGTGCTCTCAAACTGGATCCGAGCGATCCCGAACAGGGCATGGCGCAGCCCGCCGTCATCCATGATGGAGCTACCGGGATAGAAGCCGTTCCCCGCGCGGGTCATCCGCCCGCTGTAGGCGATCGGCGCGTAGTCGAAGTGCCGCAACGGGCTGTAGTACCACATGTTCGTGGTGGTCAACGCGCCCGGCGCGTGCGCCTCGACCACGTCGAACAACGCCGTCAGATACCGGTTCACCTCATCCGAGACGAACCGCCGGAAGTCGAGCACACGCTCCGGTGCGCCGCCCCCGCTCCCGGGCGTCGGCAACCCGACCTCCTCGAAGTCCCCGATCCGCCGCGACCACCGGTGACCGGCCCACGCCCGGTTCAGCGCCTCCGCTGTCCCGTACCTCACCCGCAGCCACTCGATGAACCGCTCCCGCACCGTCTCCGAATAGGAGATCGGCCCGTCACCGGGCTCGTTGTCAATCCCGAACGCGGCCAACGCAGGATGCCCCGCGTACCGGCGCACCACCTGCTCGGCGAAGCGCCTCGCGTGGCTCCGGAAATGCGGGTCGCCCACATCGTCCATGTACCGGTGGTTCGCATACAGCCGGTTTCCGGCCGCATCAGTGACGTCGATCGACGGATGCTTCCTATGCAGCCACAACGGCGCGGGCCGCACGGCAAGATCCAGGATCACGCCGATCCCGTTCTCGTGCACCAGATCCATGCATTCGTCGAACCACTCGAACCGGAATACTCCATCCGCCGGCTCGAACGTGTCCCACGCGAGATGCCCCAGCCGCACGACCGAGATCTTCGCCTCCCGCATCATCGCCACATCACGGCGCCAGGTCTCCGGCTCCGAGTCGTGCGGATGATAGTTCGCGCCGACCAGCAGCCCGCGACCCTGAACGCCCGGCACGCCAAAGGGTTGATTCACGAAATCTCCTTCAGGCCCCGGGGGTAAGGCCACACACCGGGCGCACACCCCGGCCTCGACAACAGCGGTCACGAGGCTACCAACAAGAACCCCCAAGACCAACTGCTCCCGAACCGCCTAGGCGAGCACGGCGAGAGCGTCGACTTCGATATGGATGCCCTCGGGGAGCCCGACATAGACAGTGGTTCTCGCGGGAAGCGATTTCGGTGCGAATTCAGCGAAAACGGCGTTCATCGCGGCGAAGTCTGCCGTGTTGGTCAGGTACACCCGGAACATCAGGACGTCCTCGAATGAGGCGCCGGCTTCGGCCAGCACTGCACCGAGATTCCTGAGCGCCATGTCGGCCTGGGCCTTGAATCCGTCGGCGAGGCGGCCGTTCGCGGGGTCGACGCCGATCTGCCCCGCCACTGCCAGGAGGTTTCCCCGCTGCTTTGCCTGGGCGTACGGGCCGGCGGGAGTCGGTGCCAGATCGGTGGCGTAGTTGATGGATTTCATTGCTCTCCGGATCATTTTCGGGACCGAACGTCGATGCGGAGTTCCATGTCGCGTTTGACTCGATCCAGTCGCTATCTGGACAGAGCGACGATGAGCGCACTAGCGCGACTGAGCGTCTTGAGCATCGACGGAAGTTGATCTTGTTAGGAGCGTCGAGAATTCGACACCCTTTGGGGCCAACCTAGTCACGATATAGTGAGGGCTGGACAACCCCCTCCAAGGAGCCCCTCCCATGGACATCTCGACTTCGACGGCCAAGGTCACGTTCTGGATCGTTGCCAGACTCGCCGACCGAATCGGAACCGAAGCCCGGGCAAGACGTGGTTCCGACTCCGCACGAGTCCGACGGGCGCTCTTCCATTCGGTTCGCAGAGGAGCAGAGCGCGCAGTCTGGGAGGTGTATGGTGACGACCGCAGTGCACGCAAGCGCGCTCGGCGAGCGCTTTTGCGCCGTCCCCTGAAAGACTGGCCGCTGCTCGACCGGACGCTGCTTGAGGACCTCCCGGGCGTGGTCCGCAGCCGGGTCCGCGCTTGCGCCCTACCTGAGGTGCCCACACGAGGCGTCCAGACCGAAGATCACCCGATCGTGGTGCCGTGGTGCCGCGGCATCCTGCTGGAGGTCGAACGGGAGGCGACCCGCGGTGCGGGCGTCCTGGGCAACATGTGGACGGCATTCAAGAGCGCGTGGATCGTCCCCGCCACCGCCGCTTCGGAAGCTCTGGCACTGCCACCGAGTCCCGAACGCCAGATCTCCATCGCCCCGCCGTACGGCAAAGCGGACCGCAGAGGCCGGGTCCGGGGCCGTGGACCGCTCATCGACGCCATCTCCGCCGACATGGGCCGGGCCGGCGTCCATATCCTGGTCGGCCCAGGTGGCTTCGGCAAGACCAGGATTGCGCTCGAGATCGCACGGCAGGCGGAACGGAGCGGTCGAAAGGTCTGGTGGGTGGCCGCCAACCGGATCAACAGCACCATGCGGGAAGTCAACAACCAGCTTGGCGTGCCGGGACACCAGATCGACCAGGCGTGGGCCGGGCGCGCGAGCATGACGGACCTGACTTGGCGGTCCCTGAACGCCGAGCAGGACCCCTGGCTGCTCGTCTTCGACAACGTGGACGACCCGTCATCGCTCGATCCCGCCGGAGTCGGCATCGCCGACGGCACCGGCTGGCTCCGCGAGCCCCATCACGATGCGGGATCGGTCATCGTGACCAGCCGCGACCGCAACCCCGACACCTGGGGATCCTGGAGCAGCGTCCACCAGGTCGAGGCGCTCGACAGCGAATCGGGCGCGCAGATGCTGATGGACCTGACCGAACGGCCTCCAGGGGAATTCGCGCAGGCCCGAGAGCTCGCGAAGGCGCTCGGCGGCATGCCGCTCGCACTGTGGGCTGCGGCCAAGTACCTGCGCTCTGCGAACACGCCGCATGTGTGGACGGGAACAGCGGCTATCACCGACTTCGCGAGTTACCTTCGGCGCGTCGAGCAGTGGCTCGCCTCGCCCTCGGGGCTGCAGGGCGGCGGGACCTCCGTCGACCTCGGTCTGGAACAGGTGCAGCAGGCCATGACGCTGTCGCTGGAACTCCTGGAGCAGCGGGTCCACCCGAGAACCTCCCCGTTGCTTCGCACGCTTGCCCTCGGCAATGCGCCGATTCCCTACGCCGTCCTCCTTGACCCGGCCGTGCTGAGCCGCTCGCCGCTCTTCGCCGCGGTCTCGGAGGAGGAGGTGGGCGAGATGCTCAAGGCGCTAGCCGACATCGGCCTTGTCGACCTGCACGAACTCGACAATATCGCCGATCCCGAATTGTCCCATGTGCTCTCGATTCACCCGGTGTTCCAAGGGGCGTTGCGGGAGAGCACCGAAACGGACATGCAGGCGGAAGCGTACTTCCGGCTGCAGGTCGACCTCTTGGAGAGCGCGCTTCACGAATCGGATCCGGACCTGCCTGGCAGCTGGCAGTTGTGGTACGCACTCGCTCCTCACGCCCTCGAGATGGTGAACAAGATCCTTCTGGGCGGCCATGCAGTCAGCGACTCCGGGCTGATCCGCTCGGCGATCGAACTCGCCAGGCGCGCCGCGCGCTGGCTGATCGTCACCAACCTGTTCAATCCGGCGGACGACCTCGTGAAGCCCTTGATCGACCGGTGCGGCGAATTCGGGTTCGGTCGCGACGATCCGGAGATCCTCGGCCTGCGACACGAACACGGCAGGATCGTGCTCGAACGCGGTGCCCCCGAGACCGCTGAGCGGGAGCTTGCGAGGGTCATCGAACTCCGGACGAGTCTGCTCGGGCGCGACCACCCGGACACCCTCGCGAGTCGCCACAAGCATGCGCGGGCCATCTTGGAGCAGGCCCGCTGGAGCGAAGCGGAGGAGCTGCTCGCGAGCATCGTGCAAGCGGAGAACGACAACGAGATTCGCGGACCGGAACACTCCGACACCATGGTGGTGCGGCACAGCCTGGCCCGCTCGATCCTGTATCAACGTCGATACCCTGAGGCGGAAGTGATGCTGAAGGACATCCTCGAGGTCATGGACCGCTGCTGGCCGCGGGACAAGCCGGAAACGCTGTGGGTGCGGCAGTCCCTCGCAGTGTCGCTCTACGAGCAAGAGCGCTGGGATGAAGCGGCATTCGTCGTGGCCGAGGCACTGTCAGACGCGAGAGAGCACCCGGAGTCGCCGATGTGTCTGGCGCTGCGGCACCAGCAAGGCGTTGTCCTGCAAGGGCAGGGATTCCTGCCGGAAGCGCTGTCGCATCTGACTGCACTGCACCGAGACGAAGTGCGTCTGCTAGGGGACGCGCACATCACTGCGAGGATGACGGCGAACCAGATCATCGTCATCAAAATGTTGCTGACGGAGCAGTAAGGACAGTCATCCGCGAGGATTAATCATTTCGAGTGACGGGTATCGCCTCTTCGTTCAATCGGCGCTACGCTATGGTCTTAACTGTTCAAGGCGAACGCTGATTCGCCACTGGGAGTGATGGTGCCAGAGCTGCACAAGGTGCAGACGGTCCGTCCATGCTTCGCCCGCCTATCCTTGAGAGCCGGTCATGCCGTCAAAAAATCGATCCTCCAGTGCGCAGTCGCAGGACCAGTCGAAGTCGGGAACCCGACAGCCCGATCGGTCCGACTCGACGCGGCGGGATGCCGCCCGATCTGATTTCAAGGACCTGGAAGTGGCTTCGCAACGGGTATTCGGGTCAAACTGACACCTCGTCCGAGATTACTGGGGCAGTTGATGTTCCTGAAACCCGGTTCAAGCTTCTCCTGACCTTTCGCTTGCGCCCCTGGCGGAAATTGGCACAGCCACTCGTTCACGCATCGTGATAGATTGGTAGCCAATGCAGCCGCGCGGAAGTGACAGGTGCATCATGGGCACAACAGCATCACACGATCCCCTTTTCAGAGTCGTGAATACCGACAGCTTTCGGCGAGGCGACATTGCCGATCTCGCAGCCGGCCGATGCGTAGCCGTCAAGGTGCCCGGCTTCATCTCTCAATCGGAATGCGACGACTTGCTGAAGTCGCTGACCCAAGCGGAGTTCGAGTCGTACGGCGCAGAGCGCGTCTATCCTCAGGTGATGCGCTTCGGCATCGCCGTCAGCGACTTCCGGAAAGCGAACCGCTTGTCGGACGGCTACTGGGATGCGCTCGACGCGAGCGGCGAAATCTGGCAGCAGCTCGGTATGGCCTACGACCCCTTCGCGGTGTGCCGAGAGCGGCTCGGCGCCGACTTGCCCGCACCGGTCGAGGTCGGCACCGCCGGGGGCCGAGCATTCAACCCCGGAGTCTTCCGCGAGCCCAACGGCGGCTTCCAGGTGCATTTCGACGATGCGCGCCGCGAGTTCGACGGGGACCTGGTCGACGCGCACCTCGTGGCGCAGTTCGCGTTCAACCTCTACTTGAGCGTGCCGAGCCTTGGCGGCGAGACGGTCATGTGGCGGCACCTGTGGGAGCCTGCCGACGAGGAGTACCGCCTGCCGAACTCGTACGGATACGCCGAAGACGTCGTCCGCGAGGCCGAATCCGTCGAGACGAAGCCGGTCTCCTGCGAGGTCCTGCTGCTGAACCCGCGCTACTTCCACGCGGTGCGGCCCAGCCGCGGCGCACGGCGCATCTCACTCGGATTCTCAGTCGGACTGACCGATACGGGGCAACTGCTGACTTGGGGTTGATCGCCGAACCGGCGAGGCCGTATGAGACCGCAGCTCTGCAAGGCCTCCGGCGCTCTGCACGATGGAGTGAACCTGAGATCGACCCGTTCGGCGCACCCGCTGAATCATTCGCGCACGATAGCCTGAGTCGATGGATATCCTGCGCTACACGGCATTCAGCCTCGAGCCTGGGGGAGGCAACCCCGCCGGCGTCGTACTCGATGCCGCAGGCCTCGACGATGAAGCGATGCAGAAGACCGCCAAAGAGGTCGGCTACTCCGAGACGGCCTTCCTCACGCGCCAGTCCGACGACGCATTCGGTATCAGATACTTCAGCCCGCAGTGCGAGGTGCCCTTCTGCGGCCACGCGACTATCGCTGCGGCCGTGGCTTTTGCAGAGCGAGAAGGGACTGGCGAGCTCCGGCTGATCACGCGTGCCGGGCCCGTCCCGGTCAATACGGCGCGTATGGCTGACGAGACGATCACGGCGACGCTGACCAGCGTTCCGCCGCGGATAGCGCCGATCGAGGACGTCGACCTCCGGCTACTGCTCGACCGACTGGGCTGGGCCGCTGCCGATCTCGACCCGGCGATCCCGCCGTTCGCCGCATATGCCGGCGCCTGGCACCCGATCATCGCAGCAGCCACGAGGCCGCGTCTGGCGGATCTGCACTACGACCTGCAGGCGCTGCTGCCGCTCATGGAGCGGCTCGAATGGGCGACCATCAACTTGGTGTGGCGGGAATCAGACACGGTCTTCCACGCCCGCAACCCGTTTCCCCCCGGCGGCGTCATCGAGGACCCGGCGACCGGCGCGGCCGCGGCCGCACTCGGGGGCTACCTCAGGGAACTCGGCCTGGTGGAGACGCCAGCGGAAGTCACTGTCCTGCAGGGCTTCGACATGGGCCGTCCCAGCCGCATCATCGTCGGCATACCCGCTGGCGCCGGAAGCGGCATCGCGGTGACGGGAACCGCGTCGCGAATCAGTCCCTGACACCCACGGTCAGTTCAATCTCCACGGGTGCGTCCAGGGGCAACTGCGGAACACTCACGGTCGTCCGGGCATGGCGTCCCGCCACTCCGAAGACTTCCATGAGGAAGTCGCTCGCCCCGTTGACCGCGGCCGCCTGGTCGAAGAACCCCGGTACCGAAGCCACATAGCCGACCAGCCGCGCAATCTCGGTCACCTGACGGAGATCCACTACGGACCCCACAGCCGCAACGGCGGCCAGAGCACACCTCCGGCTGAGGTCCTGCGCGCCTTCAAGGGTGATCTCGCCGCCGACCTTCCCAGTGGCGGCGAGCTGTCCGTCGACCATCGCCAACTGGCCCGAGACGAAGACGAACGGGCCGACCCGCTTGCCCGGCACGTAGGAGCCCTTGGGCGGGTTGACCTCGGGCAGCGTGATCCCGAGCTCGGCCAGTCGGGCGTACGGATCCATGAGGCCTCCATTCCCGCGCGGAATACGCAGTGGAACATTGTTGATACCAGCCCACCCTCGACTTGTCGACCCTCATGCGAGCGGTTCAGCACGTGAGCCGTGGACGGGCGCTATGACCCAGGTGAGGGTTTGCGGACCTATTCGGTGGCGGGGCAGGGAGAAGCGACAGTAAGGTGAGCGTTGCCGACCGCGGGACTCCGGCGCGACTCCCGGATCCGTTTTTTAGCGATAGTTCGTCTTCGTGCCTCTCATTCCCCGGTCGGCGCCCCAAACCCTTCGAAAACCCGGACGCCCCGATGGAACTCGTCGCCGACCGCACCGCCGCTGAGGACGTGCTGCTGTTCGTCAACGCCGCGATCGCCTCGACCGGCCAGCGCGAGTTCCATTCCGACGCCGACGCGCAGCAGTGGTCCATGGAGTTCCTGCACGAGTACATGCTCGTCAACTACCGGGACCTGTACGCGGCCACGCTCACGCTCGGCGTGAACGACCGCAACGCCGCCGCGATCATCATGCGGCTCTTGCAGAGCGGCCGGGACGCGAGTCCCGAGCAGCGCGCCGTTGAGGGCCGCCTCATCGCCAAGGCACTCACAGAGCTGCCGACACACCGGGTCTATCACCTGTTCACGGCCCTGCGGAAGGCCCGGGTCAACAACCGGCGGACTCGCGCGATCATGCGCGAATGGCTCGCCGCGCGCCCGGACCCGGCGTTCGAGGCCGTCAAGTACCGGTCGGCGTTCCTAGGCGCGATCCGTCACGCGCACATGAAGGTCGAGGACCTGCCCAGCGAGGAGTTGGAAGCGTTCCTGTTCGGGTGGCACGCCGCGGGCCGCTTCGACACGCCCCAGTTCGAAACCTGGCGGCGCGCCCATTTCGACCGGCGAGCCGTGTTCGAGCTGCCGTACACGGTGGCCGAGGGCTTCGCGGCCAAGCACCGCATCACGCGCGCCGAGTTCCTCGAGAAGATCGCGCCGCAGCTCACCCGGGGCGAGCGGCTGCGGCTCCAGCGCTCGGCCGCGCGGTTCGGCGCGATCGGGATCGCCGCGGACGTCGCCGGCCTTTCGCGGATGCCGTTGACCCGCCTCGCCGCATACGTGCTCGCACTGCCGGTAGAGGAGCGGGAACAGCGGCGCCTGGAGCTGACGGACGCGCTCCGCGCCGCAGCGCGGCGCGTGGCGGGGCTTCGGGCCGGGACGTGGGGCCGGGTCGCGGCGGTGCTCGACGACAGCTACTCGGCGAGCGGCTCGAGCGAGAAGCGGCGGCGACCGCTCGTCGTCGCTCTGGCGGCGCATTTCCTGTTGCGGGAACTGGCCTCCGCTTACCATCCCTTGTGGCTCTCCGGTGACGCGGACCCGATCATGGCCCGCGCCCGAGGCGTCACCGCGCTCGGTGAACGCATCCTCGACGGGCTCGAGGAGCGCCCTGATCTGCTGGTCGTGGTCTCGGACGGCTGGGACAACGCTCCGGTCGGCATGGCCGCCGAGGTGCTGCGCGTCTGGGAGGAGCGGCTCGACTCCGAGCGGAAGACCGCTGTGGCCCACCTGAACCCGGTGTTCGACGCGGCGGGACTCCAGGTGCGCCGCCTTTCGCCCACCACCCCCACGGTCGGCATCCGCGACGCCGAGGACCTGCCCGAGCTCGTCGAGTTCGCCCGGTTCGCCACCGGCCGCACCGGGATCGCCGAACTGCGAGCCCATATCGACTCACGGGTCGAACGCTGGCTCACCGAGGAGACGCCTTGCACCGCTTGACGTTCGATGGACTCCAGGCCCGCCCCGGCCAAGTGTGGGGCGGGGTCCGGCTCGTGCCGCTCGTCCGCGACGAGCCGATCTTGTCGCTGCGACTGCATCCCAGCGGCTTCCCCGACGACGACCCGCTCGGCGGATACGAGCCGCGCTGCTGCTACGCGCCGCACGGACTGACCGCCGAGTGGACCGACGACGGCACCGCCGTGCCCGCACTCGGCACCGCACTGCGCATGCCCGCCACGACAGTGCACAAGTCCCGGCGGCCGAAGACGAGGCTCGAACGGCGCACCCGCGTGCGCTTCGTCCCGCACCAGACCGCACTGGAAGCGTTCCTGCCGCTCACGTTCCAGGGCCCGACGATCGCCTGGCGCGAATGGTCGACCCGCGTGTACCGCCGAGGCCTGCCGCGTTCCGAAGATCCGCGGCACATCGGCTACGACGTCGAAGGCCTCGCCGACGCCCTGCGCGTCTTCGAGATCCATCCTGGACAATGCGGCGTGCTGGTGTACATCGCCGACGCGCTCGCCTCGGCAGTCGTCACCCCGCACCCGGACGACTACCGGGCCCTGCACCCGACCCTCGTCGAGGACGGGTTCGGCGAGCTCATCTGGCGGTACGCGCACCTGTACGGCGAAGTCCCGGATTTCCGCCCGCACTTCGACGAGAGCGCGATCGACACCATCGCCGACCTGCGCACGGCAATCGATGCCGCGCAAGGGGAGTGGGCTGACTTCCACGAGAACGCCATGGCCTCCGGGCTACTCGACGCCGAGTACGTCTTCACCGGCGACTACCAGATGAACCAGTACACGCTCCGCCGGTTCCGTCCGCACTTCGTGCCCGGCCGCGAAGCACATGTGGGCGAGGCGATCACCGACGACGACGGCCGCCTCGCCTACTTGCGGACGTTCCGACTCTCGGAAACCCAATCACGTCGAGGACGGCTCCTGCGGACGCTCTCAGACTGCGACTGGAACGTGGAAGCCTCGGCTGAGAGCATGGGCATCGCCGCCCCTGTACTGGTCGCACGCATCGACGCCGCCGGCTACGGGAGCCTCTTCCGCCAAGACGTGCTCGACCACTTCCGCGCCATGAACGCCCGCTTCGCGGGATAGACCGGGCAGGCGTTGGAGGCCTCTGCGTTTCTGCTCGGTCGCGCAGCGGTGGTGCATATCCTGTAGAAGTGCCGATTTCCACCGCGTCGGCTTCCCGCAGGCGTATCGGGGTCGAGCGCACGAGATTCGATTGTGAGGAACCGGATGAGCATCGAACTGAACCACACGATCGTCTACGCCGAGGACAAGCGGGCCTCCGCGGAGTTCCTTGCCGGTCTGCTGGGACTCGGCACTTCGACCTTCGGACCGTTCGTCCAGGTCACCACCGGCAACGGCGTCGGTCTCGACTATGCGACCGCGCCGAAAGGCGACATAGCCCCGCAGCACTACGCCTTCCTGGTCTCCGACGAGGAGTTCGACGCCGCCTTCGACAGGATCAAGGCGCAGGGCCTGACCTACTGGGCAGATCCGCACCACCGGCGCGAAGGCGAGATCAACCGCAACGACGGCGGCCGCGGCGTGTACTTCCTCGATCCCAGTGGCCACAACCTCGAGTTGATCACCGTCCCATACGGCGGATGGCCGACCCGATGAGCGGCCCGCTCGGCGGCCTGCCGCATCTCAGCCGATCGGCGGGACGAAATGAGGGCGGACGCAGGCGAGCAGTGAGTGGATAGCATGCCGTTGTGGCCGATGTACTCATCACCGGAGCGAGCCGCGGTATCGGATTTGCGCTCACCCGCGAGTATTTGAAGCGGGGTGCTCGAGTATTCGCGGGTGTCCGTGACCTCGAGTACGCGTCGGCCTTGCACGCCTTGGCTGCAGAAGGACTCGTGATCGTGCCTCTCGACGTCCGATCACAGCGAGACATCGAGGACGCCGCGGATATCATCGCGTCTCACGGCGGACTCGATCGCCTCATCAACAACGCAGGGGTTCTCGAGCCGAGTTCTGGGCTCGCCGAGGTCGACGGGCCGCGGATGCTCGAAGTGCTGCGCGTCAACACGGTCGGCCCGATGCTGATGGCCCAGCGGTTCCTCAACCTGCTGCGCCCGGACGCTCGGCTGGTGAACCTCACCATGCCCACCAGACCGATCAGCAGCCTCACCCGTACAGAGAACCACGCGTTCGTCGCCAGCCGATACGCGCTCAACGCGCTGACGAAGATGATCGCCGTCGAAGTCGCCGACACCGGACCGATCGTGGCGGCTCTGTGGCCCGGCTACCTGCAGACCGACATGACCGGCCATGCCGAGAAGGCCACCCCGCTCGAGGAGGCGATCCCCGGCGTGGTCGACCTCATCGAGCGACTCGGCCCCGCCGATCACGGATCATGCCTGCTGCCCGACGGTTCGCACACGCCCTGGTAACTCCGTGACGGGGCGCTGAATGACGGTTCCGCGTTCCGGTCCGGCAGCCTTCAGCGAAGCAACCGCGCGAGAGCGGCCGCATCCTGGACGAGTCGATCAGCCGGCACCTCACGCATGGGCCCGTTGGGCGCCCACCCTCAGCACCTCGCCGTGAAACCGGACCGATTCTTCTGCGGACAGATGATGCGGCTCGACCACATGCCGACCTCTCCAGATGACGACCGCATAGCCGCGCGCCATCGCCCGTCGAGCGAGATACGCGTCCGTCACCTCGCCGGCGTGGAAACGCAGACCGACACGTGACTCCGAAGGCCGCCCCTCGGTGCAGAACCTGCACACCGCCCCGGTCAAGCGGTCCTGCCAGTCGTCGGGCCAACTCATGATCTCGATTCTGCCACCGGGAGCGCCCAGCGACCGCCGAGCGAAGTCGTCGTGCTGCGCCAATGGCGGAATGGTGCCACCATCCCCGCCCGTTTCGCTCCTGTAGCCTGCTTCACCGGAGTCCAGCCGTTGCCGATCGCGGCTCCAACCGTTAGGCCATGCAGGGCGAGCCTGGAGGTGCGACATGGGACGGGATAACCAGAAGCGACGCAAGGCCAAGTCGCGGGAGAAACTCAAGCGCCGTCTCAGAGACCGAAGCACAACTCCAGGTCCCTTCACCTGGGAGGAGCTCGTGGTCCAGGCCCGCTACGTCCTCGTCCAGATCATGACCGACGCATGTCCTTGCGGCGAGTGCAATGCCCCCACCTGGGAGGAGTCCGCGCGGCAGCTCTCCCGCGCGATGGCGCACGCCCGCTGGCCCGAGGCGGTGGGGACCGCAATCGACACGATGGCCGAAGACGCGGTCGGCCAGGCATGGGACCGCGGCTGGATGCCCCGGGACGTGCTCAGCCTCATGGCAAAGGACGCCTCCACCCCCGCGGTGAAGGCCGCCGCGACGCTCATGCGCTCGGAGCTGCGGAGCTACGCGGAGGCGCAACTGAGCGACCTATGGAGCGCGCAGCGGGAGTCACTCGCCGAGCGCTCGGCGCCGGAGTCCGCCAAGGAAGTGCTCGCAAGCCGCGAAGGTCCGGCCTGGATCGAGGCCGCCGCGCCGATACTGGAGGCGCTGTACACCCTCGCCGACCTCCAGCCGATCCCGATGGTCCAGCCGCGTCCGGGCGGGCACCCGAGTTCGGTGCGCGGCGACGGGGCGGAGTCGTCCAAAGTGTACGAGAAGATCCGGGCGCTGCTGGCCAAGGCCGAATCGACGGACTCCGACGCCGAGGCCGAGGCGTTCACCGCGAAGGCCCAGCAGCTCATCGCCAGGCACTCGATCAACGAGGCACTGCTGGCGGAGACTCAGGACGCGGCACTGGAGGCCGCCGCGTTGCGCGTCTACATCGAAAAGCCTTACGAGAAACCGAAATCCGAGCTGCTGCACGTCGTGGCCGACGCGAACGGATGCCGAGCGGTGTACTCCTTGGCCGCCGGGTTCTCCACCGTGATCGGTGGGCGAACGAACCTCCGCTCGGTGGAGCTGCTGTACAACTCGCTGATGGTGCAGGCGACGTCCGCGATGACTCGGGCAGGAGCGAAGCAGGACGGCGCAGGCCGGTCACGGACGCGTTCGTTCCGGCAGTCGTTCCTGGCATCGTTCGCGGTCCGAATCGGCGAGCGGCTGGCCGACTCCGCCGAGGCCACGGTCCGCGAAGTCGCCGAAGAGACCGGAACCGACCTGGTCCCGGTGATGCAGTTGCGGCGCGAAGCCGTGGACGCCAAGACCGAGGAGCTGTTCCCGAACCTGACGTTCCGGGCCGCCACGCGGATCAGCGACTACGAGGGCCACATCGCCGGCCGAGCAGCGGCCGACCGCGCCAGACTCCAAGGGGCAGAAGAGATCCAAACCAGCTGAGAGGCACCCGGTCAAGCGCCGGGCGACGATCCACGGACGGCCTCGATCGCGGCCCGGAGCCGCAATTGCGCGTCGGTGAACCAGTCGATGAACTACCGGTCGGCATGGCGACGCCGAGGACCTGCCGAGCTAGCCGCTTTCGCCCGCTTTGCCGATCAGGACCGCAAGCCCGGCGACGTCAGACGCCGATGAGGACTCACCAAATCCGACTGCGCCGGATATGATCTGGTCACGCTCAGCGAAGGTTCGTCTGGACGACGCGCGCCTTGGCACCCCTCTGCCGACGACCCCCGATGGATGTTCCCTTGGATTCACAATGGTTCGGCGACACCCGTACCGTTCGCACCGCTGTGTACGGTGGCCCTCACTCGGACGACCCCATGTTCCTGCCACTTGAACCGGTTGGCTACGACCGATTCCTGCGCACGCGAAACCGACACGCCTTCTTCTGCGGCCACCAGCTCGGCGGCTGCGGTGGGCGATTGAAGCCTCGGCGCTACAAGGACCGCGTCTGCCACTTCGCGCACGAGTCTTCCTCGAGAGGTCGGCGTTGCAGTCGGTCCCGCATCGGCGAAGACAGTGCGGACCATCTGTTCATCGGCAAGGCATTGAGGATCTGGTTGACAGGCTCCGGAATCGGACATGACGCACCGGAATTCCTTCGAAGGGCAGACGGTCGGGCGATCGCCGTGCAGGTCCGCTTCGGGACGTTGCGCGATCGCCTCATCCATGTCCAATTGGTCCCGATCAGCGGCGAGTACTGGCGTCGGCAGAGGTCCGAGATCGCACAGCGGTTCATCGATCCGGTCCTGATGGTCGTGGAGTCGTCGTTGCTTGCAGAGATCGAAATCAGGGAGGCTGGTCGCGCCGTCGTGCTCAAGTGCGAGACCAACGCTGATGCCCGACGGGTCCTCATTGGGATCCGCCGAGGAAAGAACCCCGCGGACTGGACGACGTTCGATCAATACAGTCTGAACCCCGAAGACATGACCACCCGCGCCTCGACCTCGACGCGGCCGGAACCGGCTCCGTCGGAGACAAGGCGAACGACTCCCAAACCCGCACAGATCCGTGCCCTGCACTCGGGACGCCCGTTGGACGGGACGTCGGCGAAATGTTCGCGATTCCATGCCGACGGCGGCGTTTGCCGCAGGGAGACCACCAACCCCGACGGCTGGTGCCGCAGTCCCGATTGCGGAGGCTTTCGGACCAGCTTCGCCGATCCCCTCCAACGGGGACGCCCGCTGCATGCACCAGGTGAAGGCAACCCGAGAGCACGCCTGTTTCCCTCGGACGTCGACATCGCGCAAGTGCAGGTCGCCGCCAACGCCCGAAACGCGTTCATCCTGAAACACCACGGCGATTTGAAGGAGGCCGCGGTGGAACTGCACGCGATGCTCCGACCATTCCTCGACGGAGGATCGCACTTCCAAATGCCCGACGGGACATGGGTTCTCGACCGCGACGGCTTCCGCCTCATCCTGAACGAAAGGGCCGATATCATCACCGGCTACGACAGCATGCACGCCGAACGCTCCTGGGCACAGGCCCAAGCAGGGGTGCCCTCGCGCCTCGGCCAGCGGGCACGAGCCGAGCGGCGATTCCTGCTCACCCCACGGTCCGACGCACCGATGCCCGAACATGTCGACCCGGAGACCGTACGCGGGCTCGCCGCGGAGCAGTTCGCGGTTACCGCGCTCGCCTGCATCGGCTACGAGAAGCTCAACGCCGCGACCAAAGCCCTCGGCGACCAGCGCTTCATCGACGACCTGTACGCGACCCTCAGTGCGGACCTCGAATCCGGCAAGGTGATCGACGATGGCGGCCAGTTGACCCTCCTCGGGGAGCGGACCTGGTGGGTGCTGGCCGCCACCGAGCCGGCCGTTCTCGGTGTTCACCAGGCGGGTACGCGAGCGCTCGCCCCAGATCCGGAGCACCCCTCCGCGAACGACTCGGACGCTTCGCCGACTGTAGAAATGGAGCCCACCAGTATGGAACCCGCAGCGAAGGCACCCATTTCCCGAGCGGAGTTCGACGCCATGGTCGGCGAACGCATCCAGAAGGAACGCGAAGACTTCCGCCACGAGGCACTGCGGTTCGCGATGCTCGCCGCGCTGCAGGAGCGGGCCCGGAACGAGGGCGGCGCCGCCAACTTCGGAACCTATGTGGACGCCTGGTATGAGAGCGACAGTGAGACCGTGGTGTTCGAGGTCTTGGAGGTCGGCGGCTACGACTACCAGGATTTCCGCAAGGCCGCGCTCGACCTGATGGAGGTCGCCTACCTCCACACGGCAGGACAGGGAGCGACCATGGTCCTGGTCTCCGAGGAGCCACCGCACGAGGAATGGGTTCCGAACACGCTCAGCAACGTCTTCAACGTCAAGGCCGCCTGGAGAAGCGGGCAAACCTGGGATGGGCCCGGAGCCTCGCACATCGTGCAGAACTGACCTGGGACGTCGTAACAGGATTCGGCAGCAATCGGGCAGCGAGCGAGGCGGGGTACTGACACCGGCACCCCGCCATCAACCACCGGGCTACGCCGCGACCGGGTCGATGAGCACGACCTGCACCTTGATCCCCTGGTCCTGCAGTCGCTCCGCGGTCTCGGCGAGGGCGATCTTGGCGAACGGGAACAACGTGTTCACGTCGAGCCGCCTGCCGCCGCGGTGCTTGAACGCGAGCACCACCTTCCGCGGCATGAAGTCGACGGGAACGGTCCTGTTCTTCCCCTCCGCCTCCACCACGGCTGCGAACTGTCGGCGGACCTCCGATGAGCGCAGCGCGTCGACCGAGACCAGGGCCTGCTTGAACAGGTGGCTCAGCGCCGCCGACCCGCTGGCCTGCTTGACATGAATGAGTTCGTCATCCGGGCCGAGCAGGTCGCAGATCTCGACGGCACCGCCGCCGCTCGGGTAGACGAATTTCGTGTCGAGCACCGTCATGCCGGTGCGCTTGCCGACATGCGCCAGGTACGGCTTCTCATGCCATCCATGCGGCCAGCAGGGGAGTTCGATCCCCGAGGGGTCGGTCATCAGGTCCAGGATGAACTCGTCGTGACGGTCGGCGAATCCGGCGTCCATCTCGAGCCACGCGCCGTCCAAGAGATGGAAGCGGCGCGAACCGACACTGGCCGAGGCCTCGATCCACTCGATCGCCGCCGCTCGCCCCAACAGCTCGGTGCGGTCTCGGTCGGCGAACAGCGTGATCCTCCCTGCGCGCAACGCCTGCACACGTGAGCCCGGCTGCTGCACCTCGGTCCGCTGCACGATCGCCTCGATCGACACCTCCTCCACGGGCTTGAGCACGCTGCCGATCCGGATGTCGGCGGCGCGTGCCTGGTCATGGTGTTCCATGCACTCGTTCGGGACGGCGAGTCCGATCTCCTCGACAGCGGAGTCGGCGCAAGCGAGGATCGCGTCGAGCCGCGCATCGAGCGTTTCGCGCAGTTCCGGGTCCCGCACCACCATCAGCTGCTCGGTGAACGCCAGCTCCGGCACCGGGTCCTGCGATTCGAGGATCGTCGCGAGCTCGCGGATGTCGGCCACCAGATCCTCCGGCCGAGTGCCGAAGCGAGTGTTGAGCCCGGTGCCGCCGTCGACGAGCATCCGCTTCCGGCTTCCGCGCCCCGCGGTCAGGTTCAGGCCGTCCACACGCGAACCCAGCCTCGCGACGATGTCCTGGCCCTTGTCCACGAGGATCGACCAGAGCGGCAGCCCTTCCGGTGAGAGCGTCGCATCGATGCGTCCGCGCTGACCGGGCCTGCGGCGCACGATGTTCTTGACGAAATCGGGATCGGCGACGCGGTTGGCAAGGGACAGACCGAATCGCAGGTCCTTGCACCCGGTCGGGATGAAGTGGTACCCCGTGCCGAACCCGAGCGCGTAGACGTGCCGGTCGACCGCGATGACCAGCAGGACGAAACTGCGGTGATCGGTGTACGGGAACGTCATCCCGGTCATGGTCTCGGCGTCGAGGAGCCAGCCCGGCGGGCCTTCGTAAGAGCCGCAGAGCACCAGCGCCGGGCACCCGGCGAGGCTGGTCCGGTAGTGGTCGCCGCCGTCGGCCGCGAGTTGGTCGAGTTTCTCCTTGAACGCGTTGCAGATCGAGTCGAGGTCGGGTTCGACCCCGAAGAGTCGGTACAGCGTCGCCTTGCGGCTGTGGGTGAGCGGCGGGTTCGCCATCGGCGCGCTCGCTTTCTTCGGTGATGAATGCGGTAAATTGTGGTGTGTCATGTGGGCAAGCTCCTGTATCGCCTGTTCATCGGATCGACGAGCGCAGGCTGGGGGATCGGGCCGGTTCAGCCCGGCCGGGGGCTGAACCGGTTGGGGCTCAAGCGTTCGCGAGGGTCCAGTCGCCGTCGGCGTTCACGATGACCAGCGCGGGACCTGCGGTGACCGGAACAGTGCCCTCGTAGGCGCCGATCTCGTTGACCAGCAGGTCCCAGCCGAGGAGCCCGTCGCTGACATACGTGACGATGAAGTTCGCGTCGCCGTCGTGGCTCAGCTGCCAGGTTGCGGCGTCGCCGGTGTACCGGTAGACGCCGTCGCCGCCGGTCTCCTGCGGGAGAGCGAGCTCGGGGGCGTCGACGACGGGAGCGATGGTGATCTCCCAGTCGCCGTCGGCGGTGATTTCCAGGTTGGTGGACTCGCCGCCGAGCCCGGTAATGCCGTAAGCAGTGGTCCCCTCGTAGGAGCCGATGGTGTTCACGGGCAGCTCGGACATGGCGTTGCCCTCGTCGAGGACGGTGAGGATGAAGTTCGACGAACCCGAGTGCGACGCGGTGATGACGCCCTGCGCCGCGGGGATCGCGATCACGCTGTCGCCGGAACCGGACTCGGTCACCGCCTCGAAGACCGGGAACGACTCAGCGAAGTAGTCCGGTTCCGGCGCTTCCTCGGCCGGCGCTTCGGCGGGTTCGCCGCTGTCGTCATCGCCGACGCCGGCTGCGGTGGTGGTCCCGTCCTCGGCGGCCTCGCCGGTCGGGGTGTCCTCGTCACTACTGCCCAGGATCGAACCGAAGCAGGACAGGACGAGGATCGCCGCGATCGTGATCGACCACCAGCGCAGGTACCAGGGCTTCTTGCGAGCCGGGGGCTGCGGGGGCTGGAACTGGGGTTGCGGCCCGGAGTGCTGGGTCATGGGGGTGTCGCCTTTCGCTCGGTGCGTTGCATTGACGACGCCACGTTGGCTTGGCCCGAACCATTGGATGCAAAATTTTCCTGATAACCCCGGTTACCAGACTCGCGACTGTTCTTCATCTTTTGGAATCGGTAAAGTCAGCCGAGAACGCCGGCCCGCGGAGGCCCGCGACGGACGACCGAATGGAAGGAGCAGCGCCATGCACGCCATCGACGACGCAGCGCTCCGCCTTCCCGGCGCGGCCTGGCGGATCACCTCCAGCGAGGTGGCGGCGCTGGCCCGGGTCAAACGCCCCGTCGTCACCAACTGGGCCCGCCGACACCCCGATTTCCCCGCGCCGATCGTCTACGAGAACGGCCGCCCGCTCTTCGACGGATACGAGGTGACCGACTGGCTCCTCGACACCGGGCGAGGGAACGCCGGCCAGGACGACCTGCGCGCCGAGCTCACGCTCCACTCCCTCAACGCTTGGCGGGACACGATGCCCGCCGCAGCATTGGTCGCCGCCCTCTCTGCCCTCATCTGCCTCCGCCAGCAGCTCGACCGGCCGGCCGCCGAGGGGACATGGCAGGACGCGCTCGACCGCGCCGCCCACCTCGACACCGATGACGCGTTCCTGCTCACCGAACTCCGAGCCGTCCCTCCGGAACTCGGCCCCGCCCTTGCGGCCCTTGCCGACGACCTCACCGACGCGGCCTACAACCCGGCCGAAGCGTTCGAATGGGTCATGGACGCCCGCCGCCGCCTCGGCGCACACGACCTCGCCGCAGACTCGCCTGCACCCGCGCTCGCCAAAGCCCTTGCCCGCATCGCCGGTGTCGCGACGCTCGAAGCAGGAGGCGTCGTCGCCGTCCCGCACGTGCGCGCCGGCGATCTTCTTGCCGCACTGCACGACGAGGCCGCCCCGGAGAGCGGCCACACCTTCCTCGCCGCCGACGCTGATGCGGGCCTCGCGCGGCTCACCCGCCGCCGCATGCTCGTGCGCGGGGTCTACGAATTCCAGCTCGACGTTGCCGACGGACCGGACCGCAGCGGGATGGACCTGGCCGTGGACGACTTCGGGGACCCGGAACTGCTCCTGTGCGCCCTGCCGTACGAGTTCGCCGAGACCCGCGACCCGCGCACCGCACTGGAACGGGTCCAGGCCTGCACCGACCTCCTCGCTAACGGCAGCTCGGCCGTCATCCTCGGCCCTGCCGACGCACTCATCGACTCCCTCCCGCAGCGCGGCGCCGCTGACCTCCTGCGCCGCTCGTTCCTCACCGAGGGCCTGCTCAAAGCGGCAGTGAGCCTTCCCGAAGGCGCCCTTCCCTACCGGCCCGGCTACCGCACCGCGATCTGGGTGCTCTCCCGCACCCCCCGCGACGAACGGCGAGGCAGGGTCCTGCTCACCGACCTGTCCGCACAGCCGCTCACCGCATCCGTGCTCGACGACCTCGCCGAGGACATCGCCATCTGGCGCGGCGCGGGCTGGACCACCGATCCCCGCCACGAACCGCGGCACGGCGCCGTCCTGCACGCCACCGTCCTCGCCGAGCGCCCCGGTGCAGCGTTCACGCCGCGGCACCTCTCAGACGCCGACCGCTACTCCCGCACGGTGACCGAACGCCCCGCCCGCATCAGCGAACTCGAAGTCCGCCTCGAGACGCTGACAGAGCAGGCCCGGCACGACGGCGACAACCGCAGCCTGCGAACCCACGCCACGCTCCGCCCGGAGGACAAGCCCGCCCGCCGAACCACGGTGGGCCACCTGCTCAAGTCCCGACGCCTGCGCAAGCTCCCCGGACACCGCATCGCCGCCGCACACCTCAGCAGCAAGGGCCACTATCCCGTGCTCGGCCCCGACGAGGTCATCGGCGCCGCCCCGATCGGAGCCCGCCGCATCGACCGCGAGATCCTGTTCACCGCGTACGAACACGCCGTCTTCACCGAACCAGGAGACATCGTCGTCACCGCCAATCCCCGCTTCGGCGCGATCGTCGACGAGGAAGGACTGTCGGTCGTGGTCTACCCGGCCCGGGTCCTGCGGGTCCGCCCAGAGGCGGTCCGGCCGGTGCAGCCGCGGGTGCTCGCCGCCTTGCTGAGAGCTGCGGCCGCCGAGCATCCGCGCGCGGCCGGCGCGATCCGTGCACCACGTCGCATCGAAGACTTCGCCATACTCGAACTCGAACCTGAAGAAGCCCAGCGATACGAGGACCTGCTCACCCAGATCGCGCGCCGCAGCGCCGCACTCCGCGAACAGACCACCATCCTGGAAGACCTGACCCGTCTCACCGCCGCCGGTCTCCAGGACGGCACACTCGCCATCGCCCCCGACCCGACTTCACCGCACCGCCGAACCTGAAGGAGCACAACGAGACCATGCCCCCCCGCAAGAAGCAACCCTCAGACGATCAAGCTGCCCTGTTCTCCGTCTCCTCGGCCAAGGAGATCCAGGCGATCCTCTGGAAGGCCGCCGACAAGCTCCGCGGCTCGATGGACGCCGCCCAGTACAAGGAGTTCGTGCTGGGGCTGATCTTCCTCAAGTACGTCTCGGACGCGTTCACCGAACGCCGCGAGCAGCTTGCAAAGGAACTCGCCGAAGAAGGCATCACCGAGGACAGGTTGGCCGAGTTCCTGGAGGACCAGGACGAGTACACCGGACACCACGTGTTCTGGGTTCCCGAGACT
Organism: Glycomyces luteolus; assembly: GCF_027622875.1. GTDB lineage: Bacteria > Actinomycetota > Actinomycetes > Mycobacteriales > Micromonosporaceae > Glycomyces > Glycomyces luteolus. Next base: position 46,326 of record NZ_JAPZVP010000020.1, read on the forward strand.
GCGCGCTGGACCTGGATTGCCGCGAACGCCAAGAGCGGCAACGTCGGCGAGACTCTTGACAAGGCCATGGACGAGATCATGAAGGCCAACCCGTCGCTGACGGGCGTGCTCCCGAAGATCTTCAACAAGGACAACGTCGACCAGAAACGACTGGCCGAGTTGGTCGACCTCATCACCGACGCACGCTTCAGCGGCAATGAGGACAAGCCCGCACAGGACATCCTCGGTGAGGTGTACGAGTACTTCCTCGGCAACTTCGCACGCGCCGAGGGAAAACGCGGCGGCGAGTTCTATACGCCGAGCAGCGTGGTCCGGCTGATTGTGGAGGTGTTGGAGCCTTACGAGGGACGGGTTTACGACCCGGCGTGTGGGTCGGGCGGCATGTTCGTTCAGGCCGCAAAGTTCATTGAGGCGCATCGGGGTCGCGGCCACAAGGCCGATATCTCGGTGTACGGCCAGGAACTCAACGAACGCACCTGGCGCCTCGCAAAGATGAACCTCGCCATCCACGGCATTGACGGCAACCTCGCGCCGCGCTGGGGCGACACCTTCGCCGACGACAAGCACCCCGACCTCAAGGCCGACTACGTCATGGCCAATCCCCCCTTCAACATCAAGGACTGGGCGCGGAGCGAAGGCGACCCGCGGTGGAAGTACGGCGTTCCTCCGAAGGGCAACGCCAACTACGCGTGGTTGCAGCACATGATCAGCAAGTTGGGAGAGCGCGGCACGGCTGGCGTGGTCTTGGCGAATGGCTCGATGAGCAGCCAACAGGGCGGCGAGGGCGAAATTCGGCAGGCGCTGGTGGACGCGGACCTGGTGGCTTGCATGGTGGCTATGCCCTCCCAGCTGTTCCGCACGACGCAGATTCCGGCCTGTCTTTGGTTCTTGGCCAAGGACAAGGGACCGGGCGGCGTTAAAGGGCAGAAGACCCCGGCGACCGACCGCAGAGGCCAGATCCTCTTCATCGACGCCCGCGACATGGGCGAAATGGCCGACAGGACCGAACGCATCCTCACCGACGCTGACCTGGCCAAGATCGCGGGGACGTATCACGCCTGGCGCGGCACGGACAGCGCCAACGCAGCCGGAGACACTTACGCAGATGTACCGGGATTCTGCGCCAGCGCCGACCTGAAGACCGTGCAAGAACACGGATACGTGCTCTCTCCAGGTCGCTATGTTGGAGCGGCTGAAGTGGAGGAAGAGGACGCCGAAGCAGTCGCCGAAAAGATCAAGAGGCTCACAGGAGAGCTGTATGAACTCTTCGACAGATCCGACGAACTGACGAAGACGGTCCGCGAACAGATGGGAAGGATCGATGTTTGACTGGCAGAAGGTTAGTATCGAAGCTCTCGCCGCACCGGGAAAAAATTCTCTGGCAACGGGACCATTCGGTTCTGCAATTGGATCTCGATTCTTTCGCGAAAAGGGTGTACCTGTTATTCGCGGAAGCAATTTGAGTCTTGATGTGGGTAAGCGACTAGTCGACTCGGATGTAGTATTCGTTGATGAATCCAAGGCTGAGGAATTCTCGCGCAGTGTCGCTCGTCGAGGGGATCTAATATTCACATGCTGGGGGACAATCGGGCAGATCGGCTTGGTGGATGAACGGTCTAGATTCGATCGCTATATTGTATCGAACAAGCAAATGAAGCTTACTCCTAACTCTGAAATGGTGGATTCACTTTTCCTGTACTACGCGCTGTCCTCTCCCGGTGCTGTCGCGCAGGTTCAAGGTGCTTCGATTGGCAGTTCCGTGCCAGGATTCAATCTCACTCAGCTTCGAAAAGTAGAGGTGCCCTTGCCTCCGCTTGTGCAGCAGCAATCGATTTCGTCCCTGCTCGGGGCTCTGGACGACAAGATCGCCGTCAACGAGCGCATCGTTTCTACGGCTGACAAGCTGGCGCTGATGCTCGCGTCACTTGAGCAATGGGACGCTCGTGTGCCGCTTTCTGAAATCTGCGATCTCAATAAAATCCAGCAGGCTCCACAGGAAATGTCGGACGAGTTCGTAGATCACTACAGTCTCCCGGCATACGACGATAGAAAAATGCCGGAACGGTGCTCGCCTCAATCAATTAGGAGTGGAAAGTTTGTAGTCGATTCGCCAGCGGTTCTTCTGTCGAAGTTGAATCCGGAAATTCGTCGTGTTTGGGATGTCGATCCTGAGACTGAAGTTCCGGCGCTAGCTTCCACTGAGTTCCTGGTCCTGATACCTCATGACGAAGTCTCAACTCATGACCTCTGGTCGGTGGTGGCGCAGGAATCGTTCTTGAGGGACCTAGCAGCGAAGGTGACTGGGACCTCGAAGAGCCATCAGCGCGTGCGTCCGGCGGAAGTCATGGCGGCTAAAGTCGTCGATCCTCGACAATTTGGAGACGTTGGAAGGCAGATTCGTGGTCTTGCGAAGTCGATTCTAGCCGCGCGCAGGGAGTCGATGGCCTTGAGGGAGTTGCGTGATGCTTTGCTACCGCAGCTCATGTCCGGTCGCCTTCGGGTTAAGGATGCTGAAAAACTTGTAGAGGATGTGACATGACCACCCCTTCCGACATCCCCACCTCCGACGAAGACTCTGAGTTCCGGATCTATGAGCTTGATTGGGAGGATCTTGCTCTCGAGGAGCTTGGCGACCTGGCTTGGCTCCCCGGCGTCGGGACCGAGTTTGCTCCTGGCTCAGGGTATCGCAAGACCTGGGATGACCTCATCCTTTACTCAGACCTCGCCGAAGCCATCGAGCGGCTGAATCCCCAGCTCCCGCCCGAGGCTGTCCGAGAAGCCGTCGCCACCGCCTCGACCCCAGCCTCCCAGGACTCCTACGAGGAGAACCGGGCCGCTCACGAATTCCTCACTTCCGGGGTCCACTCGGTCACCCACACCGATTCCCTCGGGGCTGAACACACCCCCACCATCCGGCTCATCGACCTCGACGACTCCGACGCCAACACCTATCGCGCCGTTCGCCAAGTGACCGTCATCCGCGGCGAGACCAACCGCCGCTTCGACCTCGTCCTCTATGTCAACGGCCTGCCCCTCGCGGTCATCGAAATCAAGCGCGCCGGCGATCCCGGCGCGACCCTCGCCGCCGCGCACACCCAGATCCAGCACTACGCATCCGAGTTCCCTACCGCCTTCCGCTACAACGCGATCGTGCTCCTTTCCGACGGGATCACCGCCAAGTACGGCACCCCGTTCACCCCCTACGAGCACTTTGCGCCCTGGAATGTGGACGACTTCGGTGCCCGCCAAGAGGCCATCGATTCCCTCACCGTCGACAAGGAAGGTCGGATCTCGACGGGCCAGGACCTCGCCCTCCACGGGCTGTTCAACCAGCCGCGCTTTCTCTCCCTAGTCAAGTCCTTCATCAACTTCGTGCCCTCGAAGCGCACGAAGCGGATCGCGAAACCGCACCAGTACTTCGCGGTCACCCGCGCCGCCGACGCCGTACGCCGAGCCGCCGCCAGTGACGGCAAAGCCGGGGTCGTCTGGCACACCCAAGGCTCAGGCAAGTCCGAGGAAATGGTGCTGACGACGAACCTCGTCATGCGCGACCTCGCCCTGCACAACCCCACCGTCGTCGTCATCACCGACCGCACCGACCTTGACGACCAGCTCGTCGAGACCTTCGCCGAGTCGATGATCCTTCCCGGCACGCCGAAGCAGATCAACTCCCGCGCCGAGCTACGCGAGGAACTCGCCGCCCGGCGCACCGGCGGAATCCTGTTCACGACGCTCCAGAAGTTCGGGCGCACTCGCGAGGAGAAGGAGTCCGGGACCGACCATCCCCTCCTCTCCGAGCGGCGCAACATCATCGTCGTGGTCGACGAAGCGCACCGCAGCCACTACGACCACCTCGACGGCTACGCCCGCCACCTGCGCGACGCGCTCCCGCACGCCACGCTCCTCGCCTTCACCGGCACGCCGATCACGTTCGCCGACCGCAACACCCGCGAGGTCTTCGGCGATTACATCGACATCTACGACCTCAAACGGGCCGCCGACGACGGCGCCACCGTGAAGGTCTACCACGAAAGCCGCATCGTCGAGCTCGTCCTTGAAGCAGGCATCGACCCCGCCACCATCGACGCCGAGGCCGACCGGATCACCGATGGCCTGGACGACACCGAGCGCAGCCGCGTCGAGCAGGCCGTGGCCACCATGAACGCGATGTACGGCGCGCCCGCCCGCATCCGCGACCTGACCAGCGATCTGGTCGACCACTGGGAGCAACGGCGCGAAGTGATGCTGCCGTTCGTCGCCGACGAGGACGACGCACCGGACGGAGCTCCCGGCAAGGCCATGATCGTGTGTGCCACCCGCGAGATCTGCGTCCGCGTCTACAACGCACTGCGCGAACTGCGGCCCGAGTGGCACGACGACGACCCTCTCAAGGGCGCTATGAAGATCGTGTTCTCCACCGACTCCCGCAAGGACCCCGAGCACTTCAAGCCCCACACCTTGCGCGACTCGGTGCGCAAGAAGGTCATCAACCGCGCCAAGGCCCCCGACGACGAACTCCAGCTCCTCATCGTCAACAACATGCTGCTCACCGGGTTCGACGCGCCGCCGATCCACACCATGTACCTGGACCGCCCTATGCAGGGCGCCGGTCTCATGCAGGCTCTCGCCCGCGTCAACCGCCGTCACCGCCGCAAAGCGGACGGCCTGCTGGTCGGCTACGCGCCGCTCACCGAGAACCTTCAGAAGGCCATCCTCGAATACTCCGAGGCCGACCGGGGCGACCGCACCCTCGGCCAGGACATCGACCGCGCCCTCGATGAGCTCCGCAACGAATACGACATCCTCGACGGGATGCTGCACGGCTGGAACTGGCGCGAACGCCTCGCCTCTCCACGCCCTCGCGCGTACCTCGAAGCGGCCTACACGACCGCCAACTACCTGCTCGACCCCGCGACCCCCGGCAACAATCCCGACGAGCTCGACGAGCCCGGCCAGACCCTCACTCGCCGCTTCCGCGAGCACGGCTACCGGCTGGAGCGGTTCTTCGCCCTCGCCGGGTCCTCCGCCGACATCGGCTCCCGCTTCGGCGACCAGCCGCATTGGAAGCGCGACATCCAGTTCCTCGTCGAGGTCCGCACCTACATGGCGAAGCTCGACTCGGCGAACCGCGAAGCGCGTGGGCTTCCCGTCGCGCGTGATGTCGCCCGGTACCTGGAACACCTCACCTCCGCCGTCGTCGAGACCGGCGGCATCACCGATCTGTTCTCCGAAGCGGGCCTTGAGAAGGCCGACCTCACGCACCTCAACGACGCCCTCGTCCACCGCCTCGCCAACAGCCAGACCCCGCACCTCGCCGCCGAGGCCCTGCGTCGGCTCGTCGAGCAGAAGATGCGGGAGCAGACCCGGCACAACATCGTGCGCCAGACCGCGTTCTCCGAACGCCTCCAAGACCTCATGGCCAAGTACATGCGCCAGCAGCTCACCAGCGCCGAGATCATCGCCGGCCTGGTCGAGATGGCGAAGCAGATCGCCGAGGACGCCCGTCGCGGCGAGCAGTTCACCCCGCCGCTCAGCAATGACGAACTCGCCTTCTACGACGCCGTAGCCGATCTCGGCAGCGCCCGAGAACTCATGGGCGACGAAGTCCTCTCCGGCATCGCCCGCGACCTGGTCGTCCAGGTCCGCAAGAACCTCAAGCCGGACTGGATCTCCCGCGAACCGATCCGCGCCAACCTCCGCTCGACCATCAAGCGCCTCCTCGCCCGACACGGCTACCCGCCCGAACAATCCGAGGACGCGATCAAGCTGGTGCTGCGCCAGATGGAGCACTTCGCCAACGAATGGTCCACCGACCCCACGTCTTGAGGAACGGCCTCCCTCGCGAGTTCCCCGCAAAAGCATTGCCCCGCATACAATGTCGATGATTTGCCCGATTCGAACGTCGCGCCCCTGGGCGCTGTACCCCACCGAGAACGGACATCCTCATGAACACTCCGAACGAACCCGACCTGGCCGAGCGTCTTGATGATGCGATCGCACTGGCTGAAGATGACGTCAAGAGGGCGCTCGAAGCAGCGACCGAATCCTACGGCTGGACGATCAACGCCTTGACCCTTGGCGACTACCTGTCCGAACAAAAGCCCGCCATCGTAGGCGAGTGGATCAGCTGGGTCGAAGCACTCGCGACGATCGACTTCCACACACGCGCAATCGCCTGGGCTGAGCTGGTCGCCTTGCGAGATGGTGTCGGATCAGCGGACTCGAAAATCGTTGAAGCCCCGCTGTTGACGCTCGCGGAGCTCGAGAAGGAGTACCCGTTCGAAGGGATCGACGAGATCACCGAGGAGGAACGCGACCCTGACGAAGTCCGCGGGGATCGGGTTGGCAGGTGCCACCACGTCCTTGAGAATCAGCTGTCCTACCTTGAGGACCAGGGCGGCCATCTCAGATGGGCCGCCAGTGTCGGCAATACGGACCAAGTCGTGGAGGCGCTCGCAGCGATCGATCGAACCGCCTCGGCCATGGCGCGCGCATACGGTCTCTGGATGCGCCACCTTGAACCGATCTGGTCACCTCCCACTGGAGCGCCTGATGACATCGCTGCGGAGTACGGAGATTGGACCGCGTTCGCGGCGTTCATAAACGCGGAGTAGTTGCTGCTTCGGCCTTGGAGCCGAGCACTTCCCGCTCTATACCCGCGTTCGGCCGAGCGATGACAAGGCTGCCCTGCGCCCGTGAGGAACAGCGGGCGCGATCGCTGCTGTTCGGCTCTGCCACAAGGGCTCGCGATCGGAGCGTGCTCGTCCGCAGGGGCGACACGAGCTCGCTCCTCAACGGCTTGCGAGTGTGATTCCGCCTACGGTGTTGGCGGAGAGGGAGCTCCGTCAGGCGTAGTACGACCGCCCGAACTAGACGCTTTCGTCTAGAAGGCGTGTCGTGCCTTGAAAACGTCGAAAGGACGTGGAACAGTTTCAGCACGCGTGTATCACGCGTCCCAGAGAACCAACTGAATAGAAACGCGGCGGGCCGCCGCACCTCCAACGCCAATCAGAGCCGGCGGCCCGCCCCTTACCAGAGAGGAAACCTCCCGTGGTCCGCTCCAGCCTACGCTATGACCCGGTCCCAGCCTCGGTCAAAATCGACCTCGAACTCCACAAGCCCTACCGCACCTGGTTCGGCCTCGGCCGCTTGCGCTGCGAGTGGTGCCACCACAAGTGGGGAGCCCACGGCTGCCCGAAACGCCGCAGCGCTGTGAAGCTCCTCGCCGCCCACATCAACTCCGACTCGCTGCGGGACGTCCTCACGACCCTCGTCGGGTTCTCCTGGGGCGGTGCAGTATGAACCCCGAACGCATCGTCCTGGGCCGCTTCACCCTTGAGCACCGCCGCATCGAGGTCTACCAACTCGCCGGAGGCTCGACGTCCTCCGTCCGCCTGCGCCGCATCGCACCGGAACCCGCCGTTGACCTCGGCTATATCAACCGCATCGGCTCCCCGTTCGCGCGTCTCCACCTCTACCGCGCCGAATGGCCCACCGCGCTCCGCCGCGTCGCCAAGGAGAAAGCCACCGCGATCTGGCACCACGCCGCCCGCCACGAAGCGGAGGTCGAAGGATGACCCTGCGCTTCGCCGACGGCCTGCCCGTCCTCGGCTATCTCGAGCTCGACGACCGATCCCTGACCTTTGCCTGGAACTGGCACGAACCGGTGCTCCGCGTGACCTTCACCGAGGACGACCCGCCCCTCATCGGCCACGTCACCCACCTCGACTGCCTCCCGCGCCTCGCCGCCGCCCCCGACAACCTCGCCTGGCTGGGCCAAGGCGATCCGGCCCGCACCCGGGCGGTCCTGGATCACGCGATCGACCTGTGGCGCAGGAAAGAGCGCCTGTTCCGTGACTGCGAGGGCTGATTCCCATGCGGACTCGTACGACCGGCCCGCAGGCCGCTGCAGCGCGGGCTCGTCCACCGCCCCTTGGCAGTTCGGCCCGAATTTGAGGGTTGTAGACAGACGCGCAATACGCTAACGTCTCTCACGTAATGGAGGCGTTACGCAAAGTGGTGGGCAAGTCTGACGCCGTTCCTTCCCCTGGGAGGCAGCGCCATGGCCGGAACCGTCCGAGACATCCTCGACCACATTCGCGAGACCTCTCAGAGCAACGCGGAGCGCGGCCGTCGATTCGAGCAGCTCATGCTCGCGTTCTTCCGTACCGATCCGCAATGGAGACAGCAGTTTTCCGAAGTGTGGATGTGGGCTGATTCCCCTCTCGCCGAGCACAACGCCACCGACACCGGTATCGACCTCGTCGCCCGCGAAGCGGGATCCGAAGCGTTCTGCGCGATTCAGTGCAAGTTCTACGGACCGGACAAGGTCATCCGCAAGGCCGACCTCGACTCCTTCTTCACCGCCTCAGGAAAGCGAGGCATCAACCGCCGCATCATCGTCTCGAGCACCGACAAGTGGGGCCCGAACGCCGAGGCCGCACTCGTGGACCAGCAGGTCGAGGTGACCAGGGTCGGCATGTCCCAACTCGACACGAGCCCGATCGACTGGGACAAGGTCGCCTCCGAATACGCATGGGCCGAAGGAGAGCGCCTCGGCCCGCAGTACCTGCACGCCAAGAAGGCGCTCATGCCGCATCAAGAGGAGGCGATCGAAGCAGTTCTCAGCGGGTTCGAGACGCACGACCGTGGCCGAGTTACCATGGCCTGCGGTACGGGCAAGACCCTGACCTCGCTCAAGATCGCCGAACGACTCGCCTCCACGTTGGAGGATCCGCTCAGTGTGCTGGTCCTCGTGCCCTCGATCGCCTTGTTGTCTCAGACGATCCGCGAATGGGTCTCCGAAGCCGAGACCGCCCTGCGGCCGTTCGCGGTCTGCTCGGACCCGAAGGTCTCCAAGCACGCCAAGCAGACCGACTCCGGAGACCAGTCGGTGCACGACCTCGCCCTGCCCGCCACGACGAGCGCCGCGAAGCTCGTCGATCGGATTCGCAGCGGCGACTACGGGCCCGGCATGACAGCGGTCTTCTGCACCTACCAGTCCCTGCCGACCATCGCCGCAGCCCAAGCCGCCGGCCTCGACGCGTTCGACCTCGTCGTCTGCGACGAGGCGCACCGCACCACCGGTGCCGCCCTGACCGATCGGGATGAATCCAACTTCATCCGAATCCACGATCCGGCCTACATCGCGGCCGAACGGCGCCTCTACATGACCGCTACACCGCGGATCTATACGGAGCCCGCCAAAGCCGAGGCTCAACGGAGGAGCGTCGAGCTCTGCTCGATGGACGACGAGGCGAGATTCGGGCCCGAGTTCCACAAGCTGGGCTTCGGGGAAGCGGTCGAAGCCGGACTCCTCGCGGACTACAAGGTCCTGGTGCTGGGCGTCGATGCGGGCTACGCGGCCAGGACCATGCAGGTGGAGCTAGCGGACGACAACATGGAACTCAACGTCGCCGATGCAGCCAAGATCATCGGAGTCTGGAACGGCCTGCGCAAGCGCCTCGGGCCCTCGATCGAGGAGAACGGGTTCCGCCCCGGGGAGACGCCCATGCGGCGCGCCGTCGCCTTCGCGCGGAACATCGCCGCATCGAAGCACCTGACCGAAGTCTTCCCACAGGTGACCGAGCGGCTCGGCGCGTCGCCCGAGGGCGGTCTGCGTTGCGAGATCGAGCATGTCGACGGCACGATGAACGCCCTGGAACGCGGCAGGGCACTCGAATGGCTGAAGTCCGACCCCGGCGAGGGGACCGCCCGGATCCTCTCCAACGCCCGATGCCTGTCCGAGGGCGTGGACGTGCCGGCGCTCGACGCGGTGCTGTTCCTGCACCCGCGTAACTCGGTCATCGACATCATCCAGGCAGTGGGACGGGTGATGCGACGAGCTCCGGGCAAGGATTACGGGTACATCATCCTGCCCGTCGCCGTCCCGGAAGGCGTTCCCCCGAACGAGGCCCTCGACGACAACGAGCGCTACAGGGCGGTGTGGCAGGTCCTCAACGCCCTTCGCTCCCATGACGACCGGTTCAACGCGGAAGTCAACCGGATCGGACTCAACAAGTCCCGCTCCGATCGGATCAAGATCGGACACATCGCCGACGACCACGACCCGAGCGAACTCGGCACCCTCGTACAGGCGGCCCGGGACGGCATCCCGTCGGTCGAAGAGTGGCGCAACGCCATCTACGCACGGATCGTGCAAAAGGTCGGCACCCGGGCCTACTGGAAGGAATGGGCCAGAGACATCGCGGCCATCGCGGGCAGCCACATGACCCGTATCCGAAACGCCCTCGACCTGCCGGGCAGGCGAGCAGTGCTCGACTCGTTCGTCGCAGCCCTGCGCTCGAACCTCAACCCCTCCATCACAGAGCATGATGCGATCGAGATGCTCGCACAGCATCTGATCACGAAACCGGTCTTCGACGCCCTCTTCGAACAGTACGAGTTCGCAGCCCACAACCCGGTCTCCGCGGCCATGGAGACCGTGCTCGAAGCCTTGGACGACCAGGCACTGGACTCGGAGCGCGATACGCTCAAACGGTTCTACGAGCAAGTCCGGACCCACATCGAAGGCATCAACAACCCTGCGGGGCGTCAGAAGGTCCTTCTGGAGCTGTACGAGCAGTTCTTCAAGAACGCCATGCCGGAAGTGTCCGATCGACTCGGGATCGTCTACACCCCTGTCGAAGTCGTGGACTTCATTCTTCACCTCACCGATCAAGCCCTGCGGAAGTACCTCGGTGCCACGCTGAGCGACGAAGGGGTCCAGGTGATCGACCCGTTCGCGGGCACCGGCTCATTCCTCGTCAGGCTTCTCCAATCGGGCCTCGTCCGCCCTGAGGATCTCGTCAGGAAGTACGGCAGTGAACTGCACGCGAACGAGATCGTCCTGCTCGCCTACTACATCGCCGCCGTCAACATCGAAGAGGCGTTCCACGGCAGGTCTGGGGAGGCGGGCTACCGGCCGTTCGACGGCATGGTCTTGACCGACACGTTCCAGCTCTACGAAAGCCGGCCTGAGGCCTCGGACGGTGTGCTCGGCGGCAACACCGAACGCGCGGTGCGCCAGCAGAGCGTCCCCATCATCGTCGTCATCGGCAATCCGCCGTACTCCGTCGGCCAGAACAACCAGAACGACGGCAACCAGAACCTGAAGTACCCCGAGCTCGACCGGCGCATCCGCGAGACATACGCGGCCAAGTCGACCGCCACCAACAAGAACTCGCTCTATGACTCGTACGTGCGCGCGCTGCGCTGGGCGAGCGACCGGATCGAGGACGACGGTGTGATCTGCCTCGTCCTGAACAACGGATTCATTGACGGGAACTCCGCGGCAGGACTGCGCCGAACCCTCACCGAGGAGTTCGACGCTATCTACTGCTTCAACCTCCGAGGTAACCAGCGGACCGCCGGTGAGCTCTCGAAGAAGGAGGGCGGGAAGATCTTCGGTTCGAGCAGCCGGGCGGGGGTCGCGGTGCTCCTGCTTGTCAAAGGCGGCAGTGCGGCTGAAGGTGAAGCGTGCCGCCTCTTCTATCGGGACGTCGGCGACTACCACGATCGGAAGCGCAAGCTGGAGATCGTGGCGAATGGCACAGACCTGGTCCGGGCGAAAGGCCTGGACGCGCTTGGATGGCAGCAGCTCGACCCGGAAACAGATGGCGACTGGATCAATATAAGAGACAAGCGCTTCCAGAGTTTCCGCATGCTGGGGCAGACGATTGGGTCTGGAGAAGTCGACTCTCCGATCTTCGGGGTGCGTTCCCGAGGCCTCTCAACCGGCCGCGATGCTTGGGTCTACAACTTCTCCAATGCCTCGGTGGTCGGCAACGTACAGTCAATGATCGACTACTACAACGGTCAGGTGGAGCGACTGGAATCCTCCAGCGGAGGATGCGCGGCCAGGGCGTCGGCAGCTGAAGTGGACGAAACACTTTTCGTCACCGACCGGAGTCGTTTCAGTTGGAACAGGGTGGACCGAGGAAGGCTGCGGCGAGGCGTGCGACTCCGGTTCGATGAACACCGGGTTTTCGAAGCGACTTACCGCCCGTTCACCAAACAGCACGTCTACCTAACGGCTGAGACCAGCGACTGTGTCTACCAGCTGGACCGACTGTTTCCCGATACTGACGTCAGTAACGTGGGCTTCTATACCGTCGGCGCAGGCTCTGCGGTCCCGTTCTCGGTTCTGGTGACCGCTGCCGTTCCGAACCTGCATGTGACCGGAGCTGGCAGCGGTGGTCAGTTCTTCCCACGTTTCACCTACCACGAGAACGTGCCCGGTGGAACGCTGTTCGATCAGGGGCCTTCCCAGTACACACGGGAAGACAACATCACTGACGTCGCCCTGATGGACTACCAGGAAACCTACCGCGACGGTTCGATCTCCAAGGACGACATCTTCCACTACGTCTATGGCATCCTGCATTCGCCGGAATACCGCTCGGAGTTCGAAGCGGACCTGCGGAAGTCGCTGCCTCGCATCCCCAAAGTCGCGCGGTTCCACGAATTCGCCCGCTCAGGCAGTCGGCTCATGCGGCTGCACCTCGCCTACGAGACGGTCGAGCCGTACGCTGGCATCCGGGAAGTCCTCAGGGAGACCGCCACGACCGACCCTAGGGAGCTCTATCGCGTGGCCCGCAAGATGCGATTCGCGTCCAAGCAGGATCGCACCCGGATCGTATACAACTCCCATGTCACGCTTGCCGACATCCCGGAAGCCGCTTATCTCTACCAGATCGGTTCACGGTCGGCCGTCGAGTGGATCATGGACCGCTACTACGTCCGCACCGACAAGGCCAGCGGCATCGTCAACGATCCCAACGACTGGTCCGAGGATCCGCGCTACATCGTCGACCTGCTCAAGAGGATCGTGACCGTGAGCCTGGAGACCATGAAGATCGTCGACGCCCTCCCTGCGCTCGAGATCCTTCCGGACCAATAAGACACCCAACGTAGCAGAGTCGGTTCGGTCGAACCTTTTCCCTGGTGTTGGAAGCAGCCGTTCAGGAACGGTCGAGCATCTCAACGGCGAGCTGGGCGATCGTTCGAAGGACCGCCGTCGGAGGGGCGGCGAGGCCAGGACATTGCTTGTCGAGGGGTCGATCACGAGCCAACCTTTCGGCTTCCGGTGCTCTCTGTCCTCATGCTACGTCCGTCCCTCGAATCGGTCTCGCGGCCGGTCTCCGGGTAGGAGCGTCTCGCCCGGTCCAACGGCGGGGCGCCGACCTGGTCGGGCCTCGCGGAAGCGCGATACTGGGCCCATGCAGTGGTACTTCCCCGGTGGCGACGCCGACGAGTTCGAGCAGACGATCGAGATGCGCCTCAGACGGGCCGAGGCCTGGGCCGATTCCAACGGCCGCGTCTTCGACCCGGGGACGACGCAGGAGGCACTCAGATTCCGCCACGACAGCCGCGACGGCCGCCTCGGGTACTGGACCCCGGACCTGGTGCGGGAGTTCCTGACCGAGATCGTCCCCGAGCGCTTCACCGGCGGCATCGAGCACTACGCGCACGTCCCCGAGGCGCTGCGCACCTGGCTGCGGTTCCTCGAATACGCCGCCGCGCTCCACCCGCTCGGGTCGAGCGCGGACGCCCTGGAAGCGGCCGTGGACGAATGCGCCGAAGACTTCCCGTCCGCGTTCACCGACCCCGGCAACTGGGGACCGGCGCGGATCGCGGCGGAAGCCGCGCTCGCATCCGGCATCAACCCGGCCTCGCCAGGCGGTTTCGAGCGGTTGAACGCCTTCATGATGGACGAGAACGTCCGCTACGACCGCGTAGCGAGCGCAACCGCCATAGCCCGGCAGGCCGCCCGGCAGGTCCGCAACGAACGTATGCCCGCACTTCCCGCGGCCGAACTGCCTGAGTCTCAACGAATCCCCACGCTCGCGGGCGACGCCGCAGCCGTCCGCGGCGCGGCGGCCTTCCTCGACTGGCTCGGCGAAGGCCGAGCCATCACCCAGCGCGGCAACCTCCGCAAGGCGGACGCGGTCGCGCTCGTCCAGCTCATCGGCACCGGCGATGACACCGAGAGTTTCACCAGCGCAACGGACCTGCCGGTCCTGAACTGGTACGTGGAACTCCTGCTCGGCACCGGTCTGGCACGGCGCGTCAAGCAGCGTCTCGTGCCCGTCGCCAAGAACGCGCGGCTCGCCCGCGACCCGCACGCGCTGCTGCTGGCGGCATGGGAGGCCGAGCCGCTGTGGCGGCCCCGGCAACCTGGTCTGCTCGCGCCGTCGCGTTCGGAAGGGCATTATTCCTTCCTCCGAATGCTCATCGAAGCGCTGCTCGGGACGAACGTGGCGCTTCCGGTCGCCGAGGTGAAGGAACGGATCGGTGCGGCAGCCACCGGCGGCGACGACGGTCCCGACGGTCTGCGCCACCTGGCCGTTTCCTTGACACTCCACCCGGAGATCGACCACGTTCTCACCGTGCTGCACCGGCTCGGCGCGGTCGGATTCGACCGGGAATGGGCACCTGACGAATTCGGCCTCACCGACTCGGACGAGGACGTATCGGTCCGGCTCACCGAACTCGGTCGCGCCCTGGTGTGGGCCAAATGGCGCGAGGCTGGTCTGACCGCCCCGGTCGTAGGGGAGTTGACCGGGTGCCCGGCGGCGGTGATGCTGGTGAACGTCGTCGATTACTACGACGAGGACACCGGCGTCGAGGAGATCCGACGCTGGCTCGCCGCGAACGGCGACGATCCGGGCCCGCTGCTGGAAGGGATCGCCGCGAACCCGTTCCGCACCAGCCAGAGCGCCATGTTGGGCGCCGCCGCGGACGCGGTCGGCCCGGAGCTGCTCGACCGCGCAGGACAGGACCGTCGTCTGGCGCCGATCGCACTGATGCTCAACGGTCTCCGGGGACGCGTCGATCTTGAAGCGCTGTTGGCGGGAACCGAGGCCGAGCGTGCCCAGTCGACGCTCGGTATCGCCGAGCAGATCCTAGAAATGGTCGAAACCCTTGGGCCGGAGGGATACGTCGAGTCCATGGACGACATGCCGCGCGAAGCGCGGGAGGGAATGGCGCGCCTGATCGCCGAGAGCGGCCACCCCGACCAATGGCTGGTCGACTTGTTCGCTGCGGAGATCGTGCCGCTCATGGCCGGTCCGGGAGCGCGCCGCCGGACCGGCCTGGAGGATGCCCGCAACCGGGCCAAGCACCTGAAGCGCAAGAAGAAGCGCCCGAAGCGCCGACGCTGAGAGCGCTGGAGTCCCACCGGCCAAGCGTCGCACCGAACCTCGCCGCGAGCGGCTCCCCAAGATCAAGGTCGATGACGGGCACGCCCGATCCGCGATCTCACGATCCGGCAGGTTCACGCCACATCGGAATCAGCCGAGGCCCGCCCTCGGGCAGCTGGATGCGCTCGCCGGTCTCCTCGAACCCGCACCGCTTGTACAGGCGCGCTGAGTCCTCGGTGCTCGCCTCCAGATATGCGGGTGTCCGCCCGCGGTCGGCCACCGCCAGCCGCTCGCGGAGCATCGCCCCGCCCGCGCCGGCCCCGCGATGCTCGGGCGCCACGGCGATCAGGTACAGGTACAGGTGCGGGAACCGGTCGGGATGCGCCGCACCGGTGGCGCGCAATGCCGTCTCGGCCCGGCGCAGGACCGCCAAGCCGGTCGACTCGGCCAGAGCCGCGGCCCGGTCGGCCTCGAGCTGGAGCTGATCGGCCGAGACCACCTGCCGCCACACCGAGATGCCCGCGATGTCCCCGTCCCGCTCGGCGACCCACACCTCGTCGTCGGTCAGGTGGTCCCGAAGTGACTCGGTCAGGTACTGCGCATACGCGTCTTCCGGTACCGGCCCGGCCGACGCCACCCACGCATTGGTCGCTTCGTCGGCGGTCGCCGCCGCGTAAGCGGGCACCAGGGCCTCCAGGTCGGCCCCGCCGGCCCTGCGGATCGTGATCGCACTCATGATGCCTCCTCGAAGGTGTACGACGTATCGACATCGCGAAACTATCCTTCGCCGCCAGTAAGGTCTATGATTTCGTCACACGATGAGACCTGTGACGAAATGGAACCGACGTGGACCGCTGCACCCAATGCGGCACCGAGATCGACCAGCCTGAGCGCGGGCGCCGCCGCCGCTACTGCTCCCGCTCCTGTCAGGCGCGCGCCTACCGCGCCCGCGCCGCCGCCCCACCGGTCGCACGCGTCGCCCGCCCCCGAAGCCTCACCTCCGGGCGCATCGCCACCGCCGCGATCGCGCTGGCCGACCACACCGGGTTCGCGGGACTCACCATGCGCCGCCTGGCCACCGAACTCGGCATCGCCACCATGAGCCTCTACCGCCACTTTTCTTCCAGGGACGCGCTCGTCGTCGCCATGACCGATGCCGTCCTCGATGAGGTCGAACCTCCCGGCGGCCACCTGGCCGACTGGCGATCCCGGCTGGAGCACGAGGCACGCGAGGAATGGGGGCTCTACCGGCGTCACCCCTGGGTACTGCCCGCGATCGCCAGCAGTCGCCCGCCGATCGGCCGGGGGCTCCTTTCGGCCGCCGAACGCATCCTCACAGGCATCGAACAGCCCGGCGTCGGCCCGGAACGACTGTTGTCGGTGTACCTGGCAGTCTCCGGTCTCGTCCAGGGCCTCGCCCTGCTCCCCGCAGCCGAGGAGACCGAGCGCGCCGCCACCGGCCAGACCATGGAGGAATGGTGGTCGCACAGAGGGGAAGAACTCGCAGACCTGCTGGGCGACTTCCCGTTCCTGTCCGAGCACTTCGGACCGGAGTCGATGGTTGTCGACTTCGACGCGCTGTTCGACTTCGCGCTGAAGACGCTTTTGGACGGCCTGGAAACCAGCGTGATCCCCGCAAGCACGGACAACAATTAGGCGAGCGACGTGAGAGCCGCCGTTTCCCTGCATAATGCTCGTCTTGGACCGGGCTGCTCCGCGTCTGCATCATCATCGTGATCGCAGGAGCCCTGGTGATCCTCGCGGTCTGGATCTGGCAGCGGGAAATGCTCTACTTCCCGGATACCGCCCCTCCCTCCGTTCCCCATGGGCCGTTGCAATCGAGCTGCGCACCGCCTGGTGGTCGACGGGTTCCTCATACCCACCCGCGACCTGACCGCTCCGGCGGGGCCTGTTCTCCGGAAAGCGCCACCGGCCCGGGCTGATCGCGCAGGTCATCAGCGACCTGCGCGGGCGTGTAGTCGACGGCGGCGCCGTCGTGGTCGGATTGGTCCACGATGAATCCGGGCTGGCGAAGGCGTACGATTCACACGACCTGGGAAGGCCCGAGCCTGGCGACCTCGGCTATCTGGGCGTGGTCCCACTGACGCCGTACCGGAAACCGGAGTAGGTCATCGACCACCTCGGCGGCACCGGTCAGACCGGCATCGTCGAGGGCACCGAAATCCGCGTCCGCAGGCCAGCCGAGGGCAGCCCGAACCGGGACCGGTTCGTCTCCGGCAAGGCGAAGCAGAACGCGGTGAAAACCATGGTCATCACTGATGCCGAGGGACGCGTGCTGTTCTGCAGTCCAGCGGAACCGGGCAGCCGCGCGGACATCACCCTCGCCCGGCAGCTGGGGTTGCCAGATCTGCTGGCCGCCCCTCGCCCGCCACCACGGCCGCCGCGAGCACATGAGCGACATCATCGGAGCCGTCGCCGGACTGCTCTCACACCAACAGACCGCCGCCCGCTCAACCGTATCCTCAGCCTGAGTGAAGGCCCTCCATAGGAACCGTTGCGCACCAACCACAACCATGCACGAGGTCGCTAGGAGAATCTATTTCCCAGGTTAGGGCTATGCATGGTCCTAACGGCGGCAGCGAGCCCGAAGCGTCTCCACACGCGGCCGCCGGGCAAGGCAGATCGCGCACGATCTGCCTTGCCCCCGGACGCGCCACCCACAAACCAGGTACGCGGCGAGCCCTGCGCATGTCAAAGTCAGATCGCTCCCTCACTGAACGGAACCCGCGCGATGCCTGACTCGACGACGATGACCCTGTGGCGCCCATGCGGTCCGGCCGAGCTTGAGCTGGTCCGTAAATCCGGTTGGATCGCTTGGCCACCTCGACTCCCCGATCAGCCGATCTTCTACCCGATCCTCAACGAGGGCTACGCGACGAAGATCGCCCGCGACTGGAACGCGCCCCGAGACGGCGTCGGGTGTGTGACCCGCTTCGACCGTCCAACAGGCCGGCGTCAGCAGCGGAGGGCCCAGATCAAATGGTCTGGGCCCTCTTATCCGTCTGCAGGCCTCATCGAGGCCTATGGGACGCAAACGACTTCATCCGCGGCCGGACACAGATAGATCGCGCAGATCGGTCTTGCCCCAGACCCGGGTACTCACGATCCAGGAGCGTGACGAGTCCTGGCCTGTCAGGGACCTCGCTGAACGGAACCTGCGCGATGCCTGACTCGAAGCTTTCGATAGGCCGCCAGGTCGATACACCGGAAGGGCCCGGCGGGTTGCCCCGTCGGCCCTTTGCTGCTGCTACTTCAAGCCGAATGACCGGATCGTGGTCTGCTCGACCTCTGTTCCGGCGTCATCGGTCGCGGTGAAGCGGGTCGAGGCGAACTCGGCGCCTTCAGGGTGTTCGAGGGTCGCGGTCGCGGTGCAGCCGTCGAAGTCGAGCGGGACCTCGGTCCAAGAGGCGCCGTCGTCGTAGGAGACCTGGAAGGTCATCGACTCGGCGATGACCGGTGCCGCGTGCCGTGCGACGGCCAGGTCGAGGCTGATGTCGAGCGGTTCAGCGGCGACGGCGTAGCCGCTTTCGACGCCGTCGGAGCGCATCGCCACGACCGGCAGCGATGGCCGCGACTCCTCGCCGTCGGCTAGAGCGTTGGGGTCGAGGTCGAACGACCATGCCGAGGTGTTGCTCGTGCCGAACGGCACCGTGTCGGTGCCGCGGGTCGTCTCGGTGGTCAGCGTGTAACGGCCGGCCTTTGTGAGTGCGGCGTCGACGACCAGTGCCGAGGCGGTGCCGTCGAAGCTGCCCAGCACTTCGCCGTTGAGGCTGAGCTCGGCGGTGCCGCTGTAGCCGACGAGCTTGACGCTTTCGTCGTTGTAGCCGACGGCCGGGTAGAGGTACGTCGTCGCGGAGGCGGTGTCGCCGCCGGCGAGGATCATCTCGGGGGCTCCGGCGCCGAACAGGCCGTGGCCCTTGGTGACAGCGGTGTCGCCCGTTTCGAGCACGGCACCGGTGTAGGTGTCCGCGAAGCCGTCGAGCATCGTGCCCTCGTCGTTGAAGACGCCGAACTCGTTGTATCCGCTCCACTCGACTTCGGGTCCGGCGCTGCGGTAGTCGGTGCGGGTCGAAGGCGCGTCGGTGGGGATCTCCAGGCACCAGCCCGCGTTCACCGAGCTGGTCGGGTTGCCCGAGTCGCAGGTCGTGCCCGACAGTTCGGTGCCGAAGCTGTTGTAAGTGGTCTTCTCGACCGCGAGTTCATCATCCGAGACGTAGAACGACAGATCCTCGGGGTAGCCGCCGATGTCGCCGAACGCGAGGTTGTACAGGTACGGCTCCTCAGCGCCCGCGGGGCTCGACAGCATCGGCTGGTAGATGAAGTCGAGCACAGGCCCTTCGGGCATCTCGGGTTCGGGCAGCACGAAGACGTCGGTTTCCGGTCCGGGGAAGCCCATGATCCCGGAGCCGGTCCCTTCGACCTCCGATGCGCCCTGGAATCCGACGCCGAGGATCGCGCTGTCGACGACGGCGTCCGGCTGGTCGACCTCGACGGTGACCGGTGAGGCGTCGGCGCCGTTGAACTCGGTCTTGACGGGCTTGTTCGCGAGGGTCACCGTGGTGATACCCATGACGAGTTCGGTCGAGGAGCCGTCGGCGGCCTCGTTCCAGATCTCGCCGAACACGAGATACTCGCCCTGGGGCAGCTCCGCGGTCGCGACGCCCCGCTCGTCGAACGAGAAGTAGCCCTCTTCGCCGGTGGCGGCGTTGTACGCGCCGATGAGGTTCCCGTCGGGGACGGCCCCCGAGGTGTCGGCGATGGCAACAGTGAGTTTCTGGGTGTCTGCCGCGGCGGACATCTCGCCCCCGGTCGGCACGAGGCCGTCGTAGTCGCGGCCGTCGAGTTCGGCCGTAGGGACGGCGGCAGCGTCGGTGTGGCCGCCTTCCAGCAGCTGCGTGACGTTGTAGCGCCGCGCGTCCTCCTCGCCGGAGCGGATCGCCTCGACCTTGTCGGAGGGGACCACGATCCGGTCCCCGGAAGGCCTGGTGAGCGCTAGGAAGTGGACGTCTTCCCGGCCCACGGCCGGCTCAATGCCGGTGACGCCGTTCGGCGCCACGGTCACCCGGTCGCCAGTCGGAAGTACGACGGTGCCCACGGCGGCCGACGACACCGACACCGCCTCGGCCGCCGCTGGCGACCCCGACTCGTTCGCATTCGCATTCGCATTCGCAAACGGAATAACGGCCAGCCCGGCCACCGCGAACCCGCCGACGGCCGCCGCCGCCATGCTCTTTCGTCTCCGCATGGAGAGTCTCCTCTGAATTGGAAGGACAAGAAGGCGCGCACCGACCAGAAGACGCGGCCGGCGACGAGGACGGTTGCACAGGCTCCACGGAAATTGTTCGTGCCGAGAACATGACCGACGAGTAGTGGAACCGAGGTGGACAACTGCGCGAGGTCGCGGACGACCATCCACCGCCACCTCGCCAAGGCGGGCCTGGTCGAACCCGCGCCGAAGAAACGCCCGCGCTCCTCCTACATCCGCTTCGAAGCGGCCATGCCGAACGAGTGCTGGCAGGCCGACTTCACCCACTACCGCCTCGCTGACGGATCCGATACCGAGATCCTCACCTGGCTCGACGACTGCACCCGCTACGCGCTCTCGGTCACCGCACACGAGCGCGTCACCGGCCCCATCACCCAGGGCACCTTCCGCACCGCCTGCGAAGCCCACGGCGTCCCGGCCTCCACGCTCACCGACAACGGCCTGGTCTTCACCACCCGCCTCGCCGGCGGCCGCGGCGGCAAGAACGCCCTCGAACACGAACTCGCCCGACTCGGCGTGGTCCAGAAGAACTCCCGCCCGAACCATCCCACCACCTGTGGGAAAGTCGAACGATTCCAGCAGACCATGAAGAAGCACCTCGCCGCGCAGTCACCGCAACCGGCCACCCTCGCCGATCTACAGGCACTCATCGATGCCTTCACCAGCGAATACAACGAGCGCCGGCCCCACCGGTCACTCCCGCACCGCGCCGCTCCTGCTGCGGTCTACACCACCAGACCCAAAGCCGCCCCCGGCGATGCTTGCGAGACTGCCGAACCAGGCCGGATCCGCACCGACACCGTCGACAAAGCCGGGTCGGTCACCCTGCGCCACAACGGGAAACTGGCATCGGACGCATCCACGAAGGCACCCGCGTCCTGCTCATCGTCGAAGGCCTCCACATCCGCGTCATCAACGCCGCCACCGGCGCACTCCTTCGCGAACTCACCCTCAACCCCGACCGCGACTACCAACCCACCGGCCGTCCCAAAGGCCCAACCAGACCTGCATAGCAAAACAGGCCGAACCTTTGCAGGTTCGACCTGTTTCCGATGTCCTGCGACATCACATTGCAGGGATCATCGAGGCCTATGGGAATTTGTATCCGCAGGTCAGGGTACTGCACACCCGCCTAGCGCCAGGAAAACCCGCCAGAACGACTGCAAGCGACCCTGGAGTCCGATGAGCCACCTCTCCTACAAGACAGCCGAACTCGGCTTGTTCGCGACTAGGTCTGGACTGCGGGAGCTCACGGCCCTGGTCCCCGAACTCGGCCACTCGCTACCGAGCGTCGCTTAGGCGGCTTTTCAGCCAGCTGGAATCCCAAGGCGGCCGCGGTAGGGGTGCGGTCGGTGCCAGGTCGATTCCCACAGGTGCAGCTCGGACTCCACGAGTGGCAGGTCCGGGCGGTAGACACGAGTCCGGTTCGGGGACACGGGCTTCGACTCAATGACTGTCCAGAACTGCTCCAACGCCCGAACAGCGACGTCGAACGGCATCTGCGCGGTACGTTCCGGCAGGAACTTGTGCGTGACGTGCACGCCGTCCCGTCTGAACTCGGCCCGGTGGACTTCGCCGTCGTAAATCTCGACGGCGGATTTTCCGGAATCCACGTCGGCGACCATCTGCAATGCGTCCAAGCAGCGGACCATGCTGTAGTTGACATCGAGCTTGAGGAACGCACCGAATTCAACGAAACGCTTGTCGTCGTAATCGATCGCGATGTCGCCGTCCTCATCCAGGTAGATTCTCAAAGTGTTGCCTTCCGCCTACTGGTCGAAGCTCGGGAATCCGTGGCCGATGTTGCCAGTCTTGGGATCATACCAGCCTTCGATCTTGACGATTTCGCCGTTGTCATCGGTGAAGGTGCCCTTCCAAGTGCCGTCGTCTGCGTTCTTCTTGGCTGAGTCAAAGGCTTGCGACGTGGCGTTGTCAACTTTTTCAGCCGACCAATGATCGGGAAAGAAAGCGCTAGTCCCCTCGCCCTGTTTGGGGATCCAGGGCGGGTCTCCGCTCTTGTTCTCGAACTCGACCTTGCCCGAGTACACGCCGTTGTCGTACTTGTCGGTCAATTCAGTCGTGCGGCGACCGTCATGGTCCATGCCACCGGGTCGGTGGTGGTATCCGCTGCCGTACCGTTCGCGTGTCTCCCGATTGGTCTTGATCTCACCGAGCTGCTGATGACGCAGTTCCTTTCCGGCCATCTGATTGCCGCGATTCGGCCGCGCCTTATACTTGTTCAGGAATGCCAAAGCGAGTTTGACGGGATTGTTCCCGCCACTGCCGGATTTCTTCTTCGCCATGCGGGTTTCCTAGTCGAGAAGTTTGAAGATCGCTTCCTGAATGAGGTTGCCGACGATCTCCCGGGCGATCTGCTGGAAGATCGGGATCTGCAGCAGGGAAGCCCCGAAGGTCACGGCCGCCTGGGCGATGGCCAGTGCGATCTGGACGGCGAGAATGACCACCTGCACGATGACCATGATCTTCAAGACCAGCACGATGATCGCGCAGACGACCATTCCGGCGCCACCGACCATGGCCCCGATCGAGCCGGTCGTGAGGATGTCCGACGGTCCGTCCTCGCCCCCCCACCAGGCTTTGAAGGCGTCGACTTCCTTGCCGACCTGATCGGCCCAGACCTGCGCTGCGCTCGCGCCACCCTCTCCGAGAATGTCGGACAGCTCATCACTGAAGTCCATCCAAGCCTGGCCCATGTCCATGAGAGCGTCTTCGTTCGATTGCGGGAAGTCGTAGCCGAGTACGCCCAATACGGCGACCAACTCATCCGGAAGCGTGATCGCCATCAGGAACCACCACCGAACTCGGACTCGAGACCTTTGAAAATCTGCGCGATTTCGTCGTCAACGGCAAGATGCTGTGCGGCGAAGTCGCGCACGTCGTACCCGGCGTCGGCGATCCCCTGAGCCAAGTCCTGGAAGCACTCCATCGCCCACTCGTACACGGCCTGATGGGCGTCGCCGATCAGGCCGCCGATCTCGTCACCGCCACAGGCGTCTCCGACTCCTTCGATCTTGGCCGTGAACTGCTCCAACGCGGCAAAGAAGCGCTCAGAGGTGCCCTCGAGTCCCTGTCCGGCCGAATCCATGCCTTCGGGATCGATGCTCAACCCCGGCATCAGCGGTTCCGCTCCTCTGAGGCCGCACGCGCGATGCTCGAATGAGCGCCCGCGAGGCTGGACATGAACGCCTGCATACGCTGAGTCGATTGCTGCTGAATCTCCTCGATCTTGCTCG
The DNA here is from genome assembly GCF_027622875.1 of Glycomyces luteolus. Classification (GTDB taxonomy): domain Bacteria; phylum Actinomycetota; class Actinomycetes; order Mycobacteriales; family Micromonosporaceae; genus Glycomyces; species Glycomyces luteolus. Next base: position 70,010 of record NZ_JAPZVP010000020.1, read on the forward strand.
AAAGTCCGTCGAGGTCCATCGCACCGGGCAGACCTGCCTGCTCACGGGCGGCGTCGAGCGCAGCGTTCACCGCGGTGGTGATCTCCTCGGCCAGAACCTCGGCACCCAAGCGGACCGCCCTCGGATCGACGATCGCGACTTTCACCGATCCGCTGAGAGTGGCAGTGACTCGCACCTGACCGTCCGCGGCCTCCGCTTCCACAGTCTGGGCGTCTACTGCTTCCTGAGCCTGTTTGCCCTCCCGGACCACGCTGAGGGCCCGCTCAAGGATGTCGCCGATGCCGGACGCGTCTGGGTTTGAATTCATCGATCCTGTTCTCGCTCTTGAGGTTCGGTGTGACCTTTGGGCCAAGGGCAAGAGCTTATCCAGTCGCTGCAACTGCTGCTGTTCGGCTGGGGAGCATGGGAGGCCAGGTACACAACCCGGTCGCCCTCGTGCCGGGGCGACCCGCCGACATAGAAACCAGATGCGTGGCGAGCCCTTGGAATGTCAGAGTCAGACCGCTCCCTCACCGAACGGAACCTGCGATGCCTGACTCGACGACGATGACCCTCTGGCGCCCATGCGGTCCAGCCGAGCTTGAGCTGGTCCGCGAGTCCGGATGGACCGCTTGGCCTCCGCGCCTGCCCGACCAGCCGATCTTCTACCCGGTCCTCAACGAGGACTATGCGACGAAGATCGCCCGCGACTGGAACGCGCCCCGAGACGGCGTCGGGTACGTGACCCGCTTCCAGCTCGACGGCGACTTCGCCGAGCGCTACCCGGTCCAGCAGGCCGGCGGCAGCACCATCCTCGAACTCTGGGTCCCCGCCGAAGACCTCGACGACTTCAACCACCACATCATCGGCCCCATTGAAGTCGTGGGCGAGTACCGTGCCGCGACTCCGTAAGAGGGGCCGGGCAGTAGGTCGGCATGAACCGTCTGCCGGCCAGCAGTTCATCGCCGGCCTTGATGACGGGGACCGAATCCAGATAGCCGCCCTCTAAGGCCGAAGCTCGGGCCTTGAGCGAACCGGGCCCGTTGCAGCGAACATGGTGCGACCCGGCGAACCGCGGGGCAGGCTGTTGGACTCGCTGCGTACTTGGCAGTGGCTCGTCGAGGCGATGGAAGGCACCGAACACCTCAATCGTCTACGAATACCTGAACGAACTCACCGCCCGGGACCGGCTTGAGGGTCTTCAGGGAGACATGCGAGACCCGCTGCGATACAAGTTCGACCGCCTGCTCGATGACCTCGACCAGCGGTTTCGAGCCCGCACATTCCATGACCACGGCGAGGAACTGGCGCAATATTGGAAGCCGCTCGCCGAAGGCAAGGAGACCCGCTGGTACTGGCTTCGACGCCCGATCACCTTGCCGCCGATCTGGTGAGCCCAGAGAAACGAAGAAGCGGCCCGGATCTTTCGATCCGGGCCGCTTCGAATCCATCTGCAGGAGTGACAGGACTCGAACCTGCAACCCTCGGTTTTGGAGACCGATGCGCTACCAATTGCGCCACACTCCTTCGCCCGTCCGGTTGCCCGGCCTGGCCGCAACTATCTTACGTGTTGGCTCCAGGCCGGTGCAACCGGGTTGGACTGGGTGTAATGGCTGGTTAGGAGGCCGGGATGACGGAGCCGTCGGTCCAAGTCTCGAGGATGTACTGCTTGACCTCGTCGGACTGCAGGAGTTCGCCGAGCTTCTTGATGTCCTCGTTGTCGGCATTCGCGGCCGTGGTGACCAGGTAGTTCGCGTACGGGTTGCCCTCGGCGGACTCGCTGGCGATGGCGTCCTCAGCCGGGCTCAGATCCGCTTCGAGGGCGTAGTTGCCGTTGATGACGGCCGCGTCGACGTCCTCGAGGGTGCGGGGGAGCTGGGCGGCCTCGACGGCCACGAACTCCAGGTTGCGCGGGTTGTCGGCGATGTCGTCCTCGGTGGCGGTGGTGACTTCGACCCCGTCGGCGAGGGTGATCAGGCCCGCGTCCTGCAGTAGCGCCAGCGCGCGGCCGCCGTTGGATGGGTCGGCCGGGATCGCGATCTGAGCACCGTCGCCGATGTCGGCGACCGTGGTGGCGGTGTTGGCGTAAAGGGCCAGCGGCTCGATGTGGACCGGGGCGATCTCGACCAGGTCGGTGCCCTTCGCCGCGTTGTCCTCCTCCAGGTAAGGCAGGTGCTGGAAGAAGTTCGCGTCGGTCGAGCCGTCTGCGGTCGACGGGTTGATCTGGAGGTAGTCGCTGAACTCCTCGATCTCGATCGTCAGACCCGCATCCTCGGCAAGGTTGTCCTGCACGAACTGGAGGATCTGGGCGTGCGGGACCGAAGTCGCCGCCACGGTCACGGTGCCGTTGGTCTCCGTGGCTTCGGAGCCGCCGTCGTTGCCGCAAGCGGACAAGGCCAAGGCTGCGGCGGCTGCAACGGATGCGCCCACGAGGGCACGACGATTGAACATGGTGTTCTCCTAAGGAAGGTAGGGAAATAACTTCAGCGGCGGTCGAGGGTGCGGGCGCACCGGTCGCCGAGGATCTGGAACAACTGGACGAGCACGACGAGGATGACCAGCGGCCAGATCATGTACTCGGTCTCGAAGCGCTGGTAGCCGTAGCGGTAGGCCAGGTCGCCCAGGCCCCCGCCGCCTACGATCCCGGCCATCGCGGAATACGAGACGACGGCCACGAGCGTCACGGTGAAGCCGCGGATCAGGCCGGGTGTGGCCTCGGGGAGGACGACGCGCCAGACGAGGCCGGGAGTACCAGCGCCCATCGAGCGGGCCGCTTCGATGAGGCCCGGTTGCACCTCGAGCAGCGCGCCTTCAACGAGCCGCGCGAAGAACGGGATGGAGGCGACGGTGAGCGGCACGATCGCCGCCTCGGTGCCGATGCTCGTCCCAGTAATGAGCCTGGTCAGGGGAACAACCGCGACCATGAGCAGCACGAACGGAGCGCTCCGCCCGATGTTCACGATCAGGCCGAGAGGAGCGTTCACCACTGCGAACGGCTTCGGGCCGGTCTTCGAGGTGATGTAGAGGATGGTGCCGAGGAGCAGGCCGCCCAGGAGCGTCCACGCCCCCGAGACCGCCACGATGTGCAGCGTCTCCCACAGCGCCTCGGTCAGCTGCTCGGCGAGTCGGTCCGTCACTGCGCCACCTCCTCACCCAGCAGGCGCGACGCCAGGCGGCGGGCCTGCCCGCCGAGGCGCGAGTCCGGGTCGGCGAGGAGCTCGGGCACGGGGCCCGTCTCCACGAACCGCCCGGCCTCCATCACCGCGGCGCGGTGGCAGATGCGCGTGATCACTTCCAGCTCATGCGTGATGAGCAGGATCGTGAGCCCGAGCTCGCGGTTGAGCCGCGCGAGCAGGTCCAGGATCTCGTCGGTGGTGTCGGTGTCGAGCGCGCTGGTGGCCTCGTCCGACAGGAGCACGGACGGTGCGGCCGAGAGCGCGCGGGCGATCGCCAGGCGCTGGCGCTGGCCGCCGGAGAGCTGCCCGGGGTAGGCCTTCGCCTTGTCGGCGAGGCCGACGAGGTCGAGCAGTTCGAGCGCGCGTTCGCGCCGTTCGGTGCGGGGCACCCCGCGGAACCGCAGCGGAAGAGCCACATTGGACGCCGCGTTGCGGTTCGACAGGAGGTTGAAGTGCTGGAAGATCATCGCGGTCTTGGACCGCGAGGCCCGCAGCTCACGTCCGCGCAGGGTGGTGAGCTCGATGCCGTCGACTTCGACCGTGCCCGAGTCGGGCCTGGTGAGGAGGTTGACGGTGCGCAGGAGCGTCGACTTGCCGGCGCCGGAGCGGCCGAGGATGCCGAAGATCTCGCCGGGGGCGATGTCGAGGTCCACACCGTCGAGGGCGACCAGATCACCGAAGTTCTTGGTCACGCCGGACAGGCGGATGCTGGGTCTTGGTTCCATGAGGAAGGAAGATCGCTTTCGCTGGGGAGATCGCCGCTTCGGGGCGCGGCGGTGCAGGGACCCTCAGCGGGCGCACATTCGGCAGCACGGCATCGCGGCGCGGGTCGCGTCGCTGATGATGTCCTGGTGCTGGCCGTTCACAAGCGGCAAGTCAAACAGGTGAACTCCGGAACGCCAATGATCTGTGACGAACGCCGCGACGGTCGCGGTGAGGCTTGCGAGCCGTCTCTTGGCACAGTGATCGGTCCGCGCTGAGATAGGGTTCGGCCATGACTGTTGCGACGATTCCCGCTCCGGCGTTCGCGATCGAGCGGTTCAAGCTCGGCAACGGGCTGCGGGTGGTCCTCGCGCCGGATCCCGGGGCGCCGGTGGTCGGCGTCGCGGTGGTGTACGACGTGGGCATGCGCTCCGAGCCCGAGGGCCGCACCGGTTTCGCCCACCTCTTCGAGCACATGATGTTCCAGGGCTCCCACAACGTCGGCAAGGCCGAGCACATGCAGCACGTGCAGTCCGCGGGCGGCACCTTCAACGGCTCGACCCACATCGACTACACCGACTACTTCAACCTCCTGCCCTCGAACGGCTTGGAGCTCGCGCTGTTCCTCGAGGCCGACCGCATGCGCGGCCCGGCGATCACCGAGGAGAACCTCGCGAACCAGGTCTCCGTGGTGAAGGAGGAGATCCGGGTCAACGTCCTCAACCGCCCCTACGGCGGCTTCCCGTGGATCAAGCTCCCGCCGGTCATGTTCGACACCTTCGCGAACTCGCACGACGGCTACGGCTCGTTCGTGGACCTCGACGCGGCGACCGTGGCAGACGCCCAGTCGTTCTTCAACGCCTACTACCCGGCCTCGAACGCGGTCCTCTCGGTCGCGGGCGACTTCGACCTCGCCCAGGCCCGCGAGCTCGTGGAACGCCACTTCGGCAGTGTCGAGGCCCGGCCCGCGCCGGAGCACCCGTCGTTCGACGAACCCGACCTGAGCACCGAACGCCGCGTCTCCTACACCGACGAGCGCGCGACCCTCCCGGCCGTCGCGGTCGCCTGGCGCGTGCCCGACCCGGTCACGGAGCTCGACGACTTCCTGCCGTACGTGGTCCTCGGCGAGCTCCTCACCGACGGCGACGCGTCGCGGCTGGTCGAGCGGCTCATCCACACCGACCGCACCGCCACCGCCGTGGCCGCGCACACCACGTTCATGGCCGAGCCGTTCGCCTCCCGGGGCCCGACGGTGATGCTCGTCCAGGCGTTCCTGCCGCCCGGCACCGCCGTCGACACCGTGCTCGGCACGGTCCAGGAGGAGCTGGCGTGCATCGCCGAAGGCGTCGACGAGGCCGAGCTCGACCGCGTCAAGGCCCGCGTCGCCGCCCAGCTGCTGCGCGGCGACGACTCGGTGATGGGGCGCTCGCGCCGCTTCGCGACCGCCGAGATCTTCCACGGCGACGCCGCGATGTCGACCCGCTTCCCGGCCCTGCTCGGCGAGGTCACCGCCGAGGCCGTCGCGCAGGCCGCGGCGGCGCTGACGCCGAACCGCCGCGCCGTTCTCGAAGTCGTCCCTGGAGGAGCGAAGTGAGCAACGTCATCCCCGGTCTCGCACCGGAAGTCCCGCTGTCCCTTCCGGTTCCGGTCGAGCGGACCCTCCCGAACGGACTCCGGGTGCTGCTCACGCGCCGTCCGGGCGTCCCGCTCGCCGAAGTGCGCCTGTCGATCCCGGCCGCGCACGCCGATCTCGCCGTGGCGGACCTGCTCGCTTCCGCGCTGTTCTCCGGCACCGAGACCGCTTCGATGACCGAGATCGCCCAGCGCCTCCAAGGCGTCGGCGGCGCGCTCGGCGCCGGGGCCGACCCGGACCGGATCGCCGTGTCCGGCAACAGCCTCGCGACCGGCCTGCCCGAACTCCTGGAGGTCCTCGGCGACCTCCTCAAGGCCGCCGAGTACCCGGAGGGCCCGCTCGCGGTCGAGCGCTCCCGCATCATCGACGGCCTCTCGGTCGCCGAGCAGCAGCCCGACTTCCAGGTCAACCGCGCCCTCGACGCGCGCCTGTGGGGCGGCCACCCGTACGGCCACCAACAGCCCACCGCGGCCGAGGTCGCGGCCGTCGAACGCGACGCGGTCCTCGCGCTGCACGCGGCCCGCGTGCACCCGGCCGGCGCGCGACTGATCATCGTGGGGGACATCGACACCGACTCGGCGTTCGCCGCCGTGGAGAAGGCCCTCGGCGAATGGAACGGCTCGGGCGAACCGCGCCGCATGGAGCCGCTGCCCGCGCTCGTCTCGGGACCGCTCGTCCTCGTCGACCGGCCCGGCTCCGTCCAGTCCGCGATCCGCGTCGCCTACCCGGCGGTCGAGCGGACCCACCCGGACAACGCCGCGCAGCACCTCGCGAACCTGATCTTCGGCGGCTACTTCTCCTCGCGCCTGGTCATGAACCTGCGCGAGACCAAGGGATACGGCTACTCGCCGCGCTCGCGGGTGGACCACTCGCCGGCCGGCTCGATCCAGCTCGCCGCCGTCGACGTCGCCACCGAGGTCACCGGGCCCGCGCTCGAAGAGGTCCGCGCCGAGCTGCGCGGCATGTCCGAGCGCCCGCCCGCCGCGGAGGAGCTCGACCTGGCCCGCCGCTACGCGCTCGGCTCGGTCAAGCTCGCCACCGCCACCCAGTCCGGGGTCGCCAACTACATCTCCGTGCTCGCCGCCGCGGACCTCCCGCTCGCGTGGCTCGCCGAGCACTCCGAGCGCCTCCGCGAGGTCACGCCCGACGACATCCAGCGGGTCTCGGCGCTGCGCCTCGACCCGGAGCGCGCGGTCACCGTCGTTCTCGGCGACGGCGGGGAGATCCGCGAACCGCTCGCCGGGTTCGGGGAGATTGAGGCCGCATGAGCCACCCGCCCTTGGCGATCGACGTGCTCGACCGGTTCGGCGACCGCCGCGGCGATGACGAATGGCTCACGGCCGCTTGGGAACAGGCGCAGATCGTCGTCTGCGACCCGGTGAACGAGCGCATCGCGGCGGACGAGGACGGCCTGCACTACTTCGACGCGGACACCGCGCCCGAGGGCCAGCGCGTCTACCTCGGCGGCGAGCACCCGCCCGTGTTCACCGTGCTCGCGGACCTGCCCGACGGCCTGCCGGGCCGCTGGATCAAACCGGACTGGGACCGGCGCGACCTCGCGATCGCCGTGCAGGCCATCGCGATCGGCCACTGGCACGCGACCTACCGGTTCCACCCCACCACGGGTGAGCCGCTGCGTTCCCGCCAGGCGGGCTGGGAACTCGAGGCCGTGTCGGGCCGCCCGGTGTTCCCGCGCACCGACCCGGCCGTGATCGTCCTCATCGACGACGGCGCCGACCGCGTGCTGCTCGCGCAGCACCGCCGCTACTCGGGCGCTCCGAAGACCGGGCCCGCCGCGGTTCGCAGCAACCGCTACGCGTGCATTGCCGGGTTCGTCGAGCCGGGCGAGTCGGCCGAGGCCGCCGTGCACCGCGAGGTGGGCGAGGAGATCGGCATCAAGATCGACCGGCTCGAGTACGTGTCGAGCCAGCCGTGGCCGTACCCGCGTTCGCTCATGCTCGGCTACCGCGCCACCGCCGACCCGGCGCAGCAGCTGGTGCTGCAGGCCGAGGAGATCTCGGACGCGCGCTGGTTCACCCGCGACGAAGTGCGGCAGATGTGGGTCGAGACCGAGGACTCGACGCCGAGCGCCGTGCGGATCTCGATCGCGCGCTTCCTCATCGACGGCTGGCTGGCCGAGGCATAGGACCGGCCTCGGCGAAGCTTGCGAGTCATTAGACGGCGACTGCCGGCTCGGGGGTCTCGTCCGGCGCGGCGGTCTTGGCGGCGACGGCGCGCTGCGCGGTGAACACGCCGGCGATCACGACGACGCCGCCGATGATCTGCGGCACTGTCAGCGCCTCGCCGAGCAGCGCCCAGGCGGAGAGCGAGGCGACCACGACTTCGGCGTATCCGATGCCGCCGGCCACGGGCGCCGTGATGAATCGCAGGCCGCTGAGGCCCAGACCGTAAGCGAGTGCGGTGCAGCCGATGAGCAGCATCACGCTGACCATGCCGGTGGTCGTCACTCCGCCGAGCGAGACCTCGGAGGACAGCGCCGCCCAGTCGAGTGCCCACGGCGCCGCGAAGGGCGCCAAGGCGATCGCGCCGACCGCGAAGCCGACCGCGAGCAGCACCCGCACGTCCACCGTCGCGGTGAGCCGTTCGCCGGAGAGGAAGTACGTGGCCTGGCAGGCGGCCGCGGCCGAACCGGCGATGAGGCCCACTGCGTCGAGCCGCAGGCCCGACCAGATCTCGACCACGATGCACAGGCCCGCGATGCTCAGGAGCGTGCCGATCACGGCGGCGCGCGGCAGCACGGTGCGGCGCACGAAGCGCACCCAGGCGACGACCACGATGGGCCCCATGAACTCCAGCAGGAGCGCGATGCCGACGGGCAGGCGCTCGACCGCGATGAAGTAGAAGGCTTGCACTGCGGCGATGGCGGTGAGGCCGAACAGGACCAGCCCGCCCCACGGCAGGCGTTCGTCCTTGCCGCGCAGCCGCAGGAGAGGCACGACGGCGGCGGCGATCGCGATGAGGCCGACGCCGCAGACGCGCAGCCAGGTGACCTGGATAGGGGTGAGTCCGGCCTGGATCACGACTTTGCCGAAGGGGCCGCATACGCCGAAGAACAGCGAAGCGGCCAGGACGAGGGTGACGCCGAGGGCGGCGCGGGGTGACGACATTTGGGCTCCATTGCTCACGAGCAGCGCTGAGGAAAACAGTGCACAGAAAAGGCCCGGGACGGATCCATCCCGGGCCTGAATGCTTAGCGACCACCCCTCGAAGTCGCTAAGCAAGCTTGACGAGTCAACTATAGGGCATCGTACCGGCTTTGTGTCCTAAACGTGACCATAGTCTCGGCATGTGGCACAGGTCAAGCGCTGATCTTCGCCTTCACCTGTGCGAGAGAGGGATTCGTGAGCGCACTGCCGTCCTCGAAGAGCACGGTCGGGACGGTCATGTTGCCGCCGTTGACCCCCATGACGAACTCGGCGGCTTCGGGGTCCTCTTCGATGTTGACCTCTTTGAAGAGCACGCCCTCGCGGTCGAACGCGGACTTCAGCCGCTTGCAGTAGCCGCACCAAGTGGTGCTGTACATGGTGATCATCGATCCTCCTTCGTCATCGACACTAACGCGATACCGCCCAGGGGCATTCCTTCTGGGCGCAGATCATCGTGGCGGTCCTCACGTTCACCGATTTCGAGCCAACGGCCCGGCAGATCCTGTCGGACGCCTCTGGGAGACTGGGGGGATGACCGCACGCGATCAGGCCATCGAACAGCTCCTCTCCGGACTCGACCCTGAACAGCGCGAGGCGGTGACCGCCCCTCCCGGGCCGGTCTGCATCCTCGCGGGCGCGGGCACCGGCAAGACCCGCGCGGTGACCCACCGGATCGCCTGGCGGGTGCTGCGCGGCGACATGCGCGGCCAGCACGTCACGGCGGTCACCTTCACCGCCCGCGCGGCGGGGGAGATGCGCGACCGTCTCCGCGGCCTCGGCGTCTCCGGTGTGAACGCCCGCACCTTCCACTCCGCGGCGCTGCGGCAGCTCCGCTACTTCGGCACGCGCCGCTTCGGCGGCCAGCTCCCCGAGCTCGTCGACTCGACCCTGAAGTTCACGGCGATCGCGGCCGCCCGCGCCGGACTGCAGACCTCGCGCGCCAAGAACTTCGACCTCACCACCGAGATCGAGTGGGCCGCTTCTTCGCTCATCGGGCCCGACGACTACGTGAGCGCCATCGCCGCGCTCGGGCGCGACGCGCCCGCCGCCCCCGAAGACGTGGCGAAGGTCTACGCCGCCTACATCGAGGCCAAGCGCCGCGCCGGGGTCATGGACTTCGCCGACGTGCTCGCGTACACGGCCGACCTGATCACCGACCACGCCGCGACCGCCGACCAGATCCGCAGCCAGTACCGGTTCTTCGTGGTCGACGAGTACCAGGACGTGACCCCGCTCCAGCAGCGGCTGCTCGACGCCTGGCTCGGCGACCGCGACGACATCACCGTGGTGGGCGACGCCAGCCAGACCATCTACTCCTTCACCGGCGCCAGCTCGCGGAACCTGCTCGACTTCACCCGCCGCCACCGGAACGCCTCGCTCGTGCGCCTCGTGCGCGACTACCGCTCCACCCCGCAGGTGGTCGGCCTCGCCAACCAGATCATCGGCGAATCCAAAGGGCGCGAAGCGAAGATGCGCCTCGAGCTCGTCGGCCAGCGGCCCGACGGCCCCGCCGTCACCGCCGAGGTCTTCGCCGACGAGGCCGAGGAGGCGGACATGATCGCCCGCCGCTGCTCCAAGCTCATCGCCGACGGCGTGAGCCCTTCGGAGATCGCGGTCCTCTACCGCACCAACGCCCAGTCGCAGGCCTATGAAGAGGCCCTGGCCTCCTACGGGGTGCCCACGGTGGTCACCGGCGCCGCGCGGTTCTTCGACCGGCCCGAGGTGCGCCAGGCCGTGGTCGCGCTGCGCTCGGCCGCGAAGACCGAGATCGGGGCCATGCCGCTTTCCGAGGCGGTGCCGGCCGCGCTCGAAGCGGTCGGCTGGCGTCCCGATGCCGCGCCTTCCGGTGGCGCGCAACGCGAAGCATACGAAGCGGTGGCCGCGATCGCGGCGCTTTCGGAACAGTTCCTGGAGCACCACCGGGCCAATCCTGACGAGGACGGCCCCGATCCGGACCTCGACGCGTTCTGCGCCGAGCTCTCCCGGCGGGCCTCCGAGCAGCACGCCCCGGCCGTCGCGGGCGTCACCCTCGCGAGCCTCCACGCCGCCAAGGGCCTCGAGTGGGACGCGGTGTTCCTGGTCGGCCTGGCCGACGGCACGCTGCCGACCACGTTCGCCCGCACCGAAACCGCGCTCGAAGAGGAGCGCCGCCTGCTGTACGTCGGCATCACGCGCGCCCGCGAGCGCCTGCAGCTCTCCTACGGGCTCGCCCGCAACGCGGGCGGGCGCGAGCGGCGGCTGTGCCGCTTCCTCGCGCCCCTCGGCTTGGGAGGCTTCCCGCGGCCGTCCGATCCCGGCGCGGCGACGCCGAAACCGCGCGAGCGGAAGAAGGCCAAGGTCCTCGACTGCTCCGGCTGCGGCAAGCCGCTCACCGACGCCCGGGACCGCAAGCTGGGGCATTGCGAGGATTGTCCCGCCACTATGGATGAAGGACTGTTCGAGCGGCTGCGCGAGTGGAGGGTCAGCGTCGCCAAACAGGACGGCAAGCCGGCCTTCACCGTCTTCACGGATGTGACCTTGATCGCTATTGCCGAGCGCTGTCCGGGATCCGACAGTGAGCTCGCCTCCCTCCACGGCATCGGGAAATCCAAACTGGACAAATATGGCCCGGCGGTGTTGCACCTGGTCAACGGCGGGGAAGTGACGGAGGCCATCGCGATGTGCGACGGCGAGTCCTGACCGGTACTTGACCGGTAAATCTCACGGCAAAAACTTTCTCGCGAGACTCGCAGAAAAAGACGTTGCGCTCCCAAGCGAGACGGGCGTAGCGTTGCTCAAGCCGGAGTGAGGTGTGCGCCTCAGGACAGCCATGGCCTACGAGCCGTGAGTTGGCACGGCATGAGGAGATGAAGACCAATGTTGACCACGAAACCCGAAGGGAGGGGACAGACGATGAAGCTGCTCAGCGAAACCCAGAGCACGACGCCGCTCGGCGTGACGCATGAACCGCTCGCCGTCTATCGGCACATCGCGCCCGTCTCCGCCCAGGTTCGTGGCACCACTCTGCCCGGCGCCGTCCAGATCACGACGCTGAGCACCGTCAAGACCATTGACAACACCGATATGGGCGCCAATGCCGTCCTCGGACGTGGCCGTGCATTCGCAGGCCTCGGTTGGCAGCCGGTTAACGGCTCCGAGAAGCGTCACGGCGCCACCCGCGGGAGACCGCCTCGAGAACATCGAAAGGGCTTACAGCTAAGCCCGCTCGGAACTCTCGAGGCCGCGAATCCCGCCCCAGGGATCGCGGCCTTTTTGTATGGCTGAAACGCCCGTCAGCACGACGGCGAGTCAGAAATCGGCAAGGTCGCGGCCCACCAGTAGAAGACAGACGAGACAGATTGCGAAGCAATTGAGTCCTCAGACAGCACTGATGCGACCGAACGTCGAGAAGACCATCGAGATGAGAGAGGAGACCGAGTTCATGACCGACACCCTCATCGGACCCGAGCTGCGAGACCAGGCCCGCGAGACCGGAGGCGACCTGGCCTGCCGCGAGTACGACGCGGACCTGTGGTTCTCGGAGCAGCCCACCGAACTGGAGTTCGCCAAGTCCCTGTGCACCGACTGCCCGGTTCGCCTGGCCTGCCTGGCCGGAGCGCTCGAGCGCCACGAGCCCTGGGGCGTGTGGGGCGGCGAGATCTTCGAGAAGGGGAACGTCGTGGCCCGCAAGCGGCCCCGCGGGCGGCCCCGGAAGGACGCCGCGCTCATCGAGCAGGCGGCCCAGAAGGAGCTCGCCGAGCGGACCCGTGAACTCGCGCTCGCGGGGGTGACGGTGTCATGACAGTCGACTATCTGAGCCGCCATCTCAAGAACGATGTCGGCGTGAAGGATCTCGAAGTCCTGATGGGCGGGGAGATCGAGGCGGTTCGGCCGCTGACGCAGACGGGCTCGCTGTTCACCGGGGTCGGACGCCTCCGGATGCGGAGCCTGTGGAAGGAAGCCGGCTACGCCCGGACGCCGCGGCACACCGGACGGCACCGCCGCCGGGGCCGACTTTGACGACGCACTAATCGCGTTGGCTGAAGGGGTCCATCCCTGAGCGGGGATGGGCCCCTTTTGTTATGCCCGAAGGGCTGGGAGTGTCCGGTGTTATGCCCGAAGGGCTGGGAGTGTCCGGGAGGGTCTGCGCAATTCGGACATGCGGTGGCGCCCCCGAATCAAGCGCGCCTCGCGGGTGCGACAGCGTTCGCGAACGAGAGCGGTGCTCAACGGTCGGGGTCGGTGCCTTCGGGGTCGGCGAAGCCCGGGAGCCACTCCTCCAAGATCGAGCGCCACTCGGCCCTCGCGCCGAGCTGGCACAGGACGCCGATGGAGCCCATCGTGACGCGGTGGATCAGCAGGTACGAGGGCGGGAAGCTCAGCTGCTTGTTCAACCGGGCCGCCTCCGAGCCCTGGCCCGTCAGGCGCGCGCTCTCCTTGCGGAGCCATTCGCGCGAGAACTGGAACTCCTCGCCCGCGATCGGCTCGAGCATCGGCTGCAGCAGGTCGAGCATCGCCTTCGCGTCGATCTGCAGCCCCGGCGGCACGAAGCCCTCGCCGCGCAGGCCCGCCACGACGTCGTCGGCCTTGCCGTCCAACGTCAACCGCGTCAAGCGGCCCACCTGCACCGGCATCCCGCCGGGAAGGCGCGAGGCCGCGCCGAAGTCGTACACGATCAATCGGCCGTCGTCGCCGATCGCGAAGTTCCCCGGGTGCGGGTCGGCGTGCAGGAGACCGGCGCGCTTCGGCGCCGAGAAGTGCAGCGTCGCCAGCCGCTTCCCGGCCGCGTCGCGCTCCTCCTGCGTGCCTTCGGTGATGACCTCCGACAGCGGCCGCCCGGCGATCCATTCGGTCACCAGTACCTCGCCGCTCGCGTGCACCACCTCGGGCACCACGATGAGCGGGTCCCCGCGGAAGGCCTCGGCGAACTGCTGCTGCGTGGCCGCCTCGAGCTCGTAGTCGAGCTCTTCGAGCAGCCGCTCGCGCAGCTCCACGGTGATCTTCTTGACGTCGAAGTTCGGTTGCAGCACTTTGAACATGGGGGCCATGCGCGAGAGGTGCCGCAGGTCGGAGCGGAGCGCGTCGCCCGCGCCCGGATACTGGATCTTGACGGCGACCTGCCGCCCGTCGTTCCACACCGCGCGGTGGACCTGGCCGATGCTCGCCGCCGCGGACGGGGCGTCGTCGAATTCGAGGAAGCGGTCGCGCCAGTCGGTGCCCATCTGCCGCTCGAGCACGCCGTGGACGCTGGCCACCGGCAGCGGGGGAGCGGCGTTCTGGAGTTTCGTCAGGGCCTGCCGGTACGGCGCGGCCAGATGCTCGGGCAGGGCCGCCTCGAAGATCGACAGGGCCTGGCCGAGCTTCATCGCGCCGCCCTTGAGCTGCCCGAGCACGCTGAACACGTGCTCGGCCGTGCGCCGCTGCGCCTGCTCGCTCAGGATCTCGTCGGCCAGCCCGGTCACGCGCTTGCCCAGCCCCACGGTCGCCCGGCCCGCCAGCCCCAAGGGCAGGGAGGCGAGTTTCATGCCCCGGGAGAACGCCCGGCGCGGGAGGTCGTCACCCGAATGGGCGGGTCCATGCCTGTCGCTCACGTTCCCAATGCTCTCACGGCGAAGCGGCAGTCGGCGACGGCACGGGCACGCCATGTCGACCCGCCGTCGGCCTCGCCTGGAGGGCACGTAAGCGCCCGGAAGTCCCTTTACGCCTGCCGCCCGCCTGGCCCCGCCTATGTCACCCGCTCGAGTGAAGCGGCGCGGCGGGGCTTACAGGCGTGAAATCTGTGGCATTCTGAGGCCGAACGGTCGCACAGAGTGATCGTTGCAACAGGGCCTGCACGACCGGCCCGCGCACAACAGGGGGAAACCAGTGGCTCAAGCGACGAAGACCTACACCGGCTACTGCGTCAAGTGCCGCGAGAAGCGCGACTTCGAGGGCACCGTGGTGGTCTCGGACTCGGGTCGCCGGATGGCGAAGGGCACGTGCCCGGTGTGCGGCACCAAGATGAACCGGATTCTCGGCAAGGAATCGTGACCTCGGGGCCGGACGGCCCCAGCCCCTCGTCTGATCCCACTCTGCGGGAAATCGGCGAGGGGATTTTCTTGGCATTCCATAGCTATCACCGCAATCGCGACATCCGCGTTATGCGATTGTCACCCCCCGGGTTTAGTGTGCGTTCATGGCGCGCAAAGTCCATCCCCCCGTTGAAGTGCGGCGCTCTCCCCGGCGTCGTGCAACCGTAGCGGCCTATGAAGAACGAGGCCGCGTGGTCGTCATGATCCCTGACGCCTTCTCGGAAACCGAGGAGCAGGAGTGGATCGACCACATGCTCGCGAGACTGCGGAAACGCGAGGCCCGAGACGGCCGCGCGTCCGACACGGCCCTGCGCGAGCGGGCCGTCAGGCTCGCCCGCCGGTATTACCCCGAACATCCCGAATGCGCCACTCCGAGAAGCGTCCGCTGGGTCGACAACCAGCAGCGCCGCTGGGGCTCGTGCACGCCTTCGGACGGCACGATCCGGATCTCCCGCCGGATCATGATGATGCCCTCATGGGTGATCGACTACGTTCTGCTGCACGAACTCGCGCATCTGGTCCACCCCGACCATTCGCGCCCGTTCTGGGACATGGTCGCCCGCTACGCCAAAGCCGAGCGGGCCCGCGGCTACCTCGAGGGCATCGCGGACGCCGAGGCGAGCGAGCGGCAGTAATCGATCGCGACCTGGACCGGGGGCCTACTTGTCTCCGGGCTCCTCGTCGTCCTCGTCCTTCGGGTCGTTGACCGCGAGCTGGTCGAACATCGACATGTCGAGGTCTTCGAGCGCCTCGGAGACGGACGCGAAGCCCTCGGGGTGCTCCAGGTCGCCCGCGCTCGGCATGAGGTCGGGGTGCGCCCACACCGCCTCGCGGCCCTCGATGCCGCGCGCCTCGGTGAGCGAGTGCCACAGCCGCGTCGCCGCGCGCACCTTCGCCGGGTCGAGCTCGAGCCCGACCAGGGCCTCGAAGGTCTGCTCGGCGGGACCGCCGGTGGCCCGGCGCCGCCGCGCGGCCTCCATGAGCCGGTCGATCGTCGGCAGCCGGTCGTCCACGGCGTCGGCCACGACCACGTTCACCCAGCCGGCGATGAGCGCCAGCGTCGTGCCCAGCCGCGACAGCGCCGCCTTCTGCTGCTCGGTGTCCTCAGTCTTGAAGACCTCGCTCAGGTCGAGGGTCGCCGCGGCCTCGGGGTCCATCGGGTCCATGCCCGACATGGCCTCCTCGATCGCGGACTCGTCGATGCGGATCTCCCGCGCGTACGCCTCCAGCGCGCCCAGCAGGTGCGAGCGCAGCCACGGCGAGTGCGTGAAGAGCCGGTGTGTCGCGGCCTCGCGCAGCGCGACGTACAGCCGCACCTCCTCGACCGGCAGTTCCAGGCCCTCGGCATAAGCGGCGAGGTTCCCCGGCAGCAGCGCGGCCACGCCCGTCTTGCCAAGCGGCAGACCGACCTCGGAGGAGGAGAGCACCTCCCCGGCGAGCTTCGCGAGCGCCTGCCCCATCTGCGCGCCGAACAGGGCCGAGCCGACCCCCTTCATGACGTCGGCCATCGGGCCGAGCATGCCGGCCATCTCCTCGGGCACGAGCGTCTGCATCGCCTCGCCCATCTGGGCGGCGAGCGGCTCGGCGAGCTGCTTCCAGGAGTTCTCGGTCTGCGCGATCCACTGCTTGCGGGTCCACGCGTCAGTGGCCGTGACGCCCGAAGGCCAGTTCACGGCGGAGTCGAGCCAGAGGTCGGCGAGGCGCACGGCCTCGGCGACCTGCGCCTGCTCGGCGGGGCCGACAGTGTTCTCGGCCTGCAGTTCGGACTCGGCGAGCTGTTTGGCGAGCTGCCAGTTGACCGGACCGGACGACAGCGACTGCGCCATCATCTGCTGCAGCTGCTGCATCATCTGCTGCACCCGCGGATCGTTCGGGTCGGGCAGGTCGCCGCCCAGATTGCCGAAGCCGAATGGAATGTCGGAGCCCATGGGCCAACCGTACGTCAGAGGAGGGGGAACGGGCCACGGCCCGCCGAACTGGAGGCGCCCTGTTCGCTGCGGGCCGAACACGCCTGTGGGCTAGGGCATGTAGGCTTCCGCGCATGCGAAGGCGAGGAATCACCGTCCTGTTGGGTGCGGTCCTGGTGGCGCTGCTGACCTGGCAGGCGCTGACGATGGACGTCGCCTACGTGGTCTTCAGCCCCGGCCCCACCGAGGACGTCCTCGGCGCTCAGAAGATCGAAGGGGTCGAGCACCAGATCATCAGCGCCGACACCGAATACCCCTCTGAAGGCGAGCTGCGCCTCACCACCGTGCGCGTCAAGCAGTCGGTGACCCTCGTCCAGGCCCTTCGCTACTGGACGTCCAATGAGTACGCGATCGTGCCGCGCGACCTCGTCTACCCGCCCGGCGAGTCCGAGGAGGAGATCGCCGAAGAGCAGGAGGCCGACTGGGCCGAGTCCCAGTCGAACGCCGAGCAGGCCGCCCTCGGCTACCTCGGCGAGCCCGCCGTGATCGAGGTCGTGGCCGACTCCGGCGGCCTCGTCTCCGGAGACGTCATCACCGCCGTCGCCGGGACCGCGGTCACCTCGCTCCAAGACCTCGCCGATTACGCCGACAGCGAAACCACGGTCACCGTCACCCGCGCCGGAGCCCCCGTCGAAGTCCCCGGAGTGGTCCTCGGCAACGCCGATCTCCAGTCCACCCATGATGACCCGTACGGCATCGAGATCGACACCGAAGCCCTCGACATCGGCGGCCCCTCGGCGGGCCTGATCTTCGCGCTCGGCATCGTCGACCGGGTCACCGAGGGCGATCTGACCGACGGCATGGTCGTCGCCGGCACCGGTGAAATCGACCCCGAAGGGAACGTCGGCGGCATCGGCGGCATCCAGCAGAAGGTGACCGCATCGGTCGAACTGGGCGCCGAGGTCTTCCTCGCCCCGGCTTCGAACTGTTCGGACGCCGTCACCGTTCCCCATGACGACATGACTATTGTCAGAGTCGAGACGCTCGCAGACGCGGTCTCGGCGCTTGAGTCCCTAGCGGCGGGCGGGAAGGTCACGACCTGCTGACCCGGTGCCGCGAGACGTGAAGGAGTTGCTGCAGTGGCGAACCGGACGCCCACCCCCCCACGGATGAGCAGGCGAGGACGCTACGTCCTGATACTCCTGGTGGGCGCGATAGTCCTGCTGTCGGTGCTCGGCTGGCTCGTCGGCCTGCGCACCGACTACCTCTGGTACGACTCCGTCGGCTACACCTCGGTGTTCGCGACCATGATGTGGACCCGCCTGGGGCTCTTCGGGGTCTTCACCCTGGCGATGGCCGCCTGGACCGGCCTCAACCTCTACCTCGCCTACCGCTTCCGGCCCGACACGTGGCCCGCGACCAGTGAGCAGGAGGGCCTGGAGCGCTACCGCGAACTCATCTCGCCCAAGGCCGGATGGTGGATCGGCGGCGTCGCGATCATCGTCGGCATCTTCGCCGGCATGTCCGCCCAGAGCCGCTGGGAGACCTGGCTGCTGTTCCGCCAAGGCGGCGAATTCGGCGAGTCGGACCCCGTCCTGCACATGGACGCCGGCTTCTACGTCTTCGAGCTCCCGTTCTGGCAGTTCCTCATCGGCTTCGGCTTCGCCGCCGTCGTCGTCGGCATCCTCGCCTCCCTCAGCGCCTACTACCTCTACGGCGCGCTGCGCTTCTCCGGCCAGGGCGACCGCATGACCAACGTCGCCCGCATCCACCTCTCGGTGCTCGTGGCGCTCTTCCTGGGGCTCAAAGCAGTCGCCTACTACTTCGACCGCTACGACTTCACCACCCAGGACAACCAGGTCACCGGCATCGTCGGCGGCGGCTACACCGAGATGACCGCCCTCATGAACGCCAAGAACGCGCTCATCTGGGTCTCCCTCATCGCGGCCGTCGTCATCCTCGTCTTCTCCTGGGGCTTCACCCGCTCCCTCGCGCTGCCCGCGGCCGCGCTCGGCCTCGTCGTGGTCACCGCGATCGCCGCCGGCGGCATCTACCCCGCCGTCGTCCGCAACTTCCAGGTCGAGCCCAACCGCCCCCAGCGCGAAGGACCCTACGCCCAGCACACCATCGACGGCACCCGCTACGCCTACGACATGGAGGACCTGGAGACCACCACCTACCCGGTCGCCTCCCAACCCAACGCCGAGACCATGGCCGCCGACCAGTCCACGGTCCCGTTCGTGCGCCTCATCGACCCGTTCGTCGTCTCCGACGCCTTCACCCAGGCGCAGCAGCCGCGCAGTTTCTACGACTTCAACGAGAAGCTCGACATCGACCGCTACACCTACACCGACGAGAACGGCAAGGAGGTGACCCAGGACTTCGTCGTCGGCCTCCGCGAGCTCAACCCCGGCCAGCTCGCCGACGAGCAGCAGGACTGGACCGTCGCCCACACCGTCTACACCCACGGCTGGGGCTTCGTCTCCGCCTCGACCACCGAGAGCGACAGCGGCGCACCCTGCTTCACCTCCGGCGTCCTCTCCGACGACCCTGGCAACTGCCAGATCGGCAACGACATCATCGACGTCGAGAAGCCCCAGATCTACTACGGGCTCTTGAACAACGAGTACGCGATCGTCGGGGTCCCCGAGGACGAGACGCCCCGCGAGTACGACCGGCCGATCGACGTCGCCGTCAGCGACGAGGACTCCTCCGAGGAGGACGCCGAGGAGATCGGCACCGACCGCTACACCACCTTCGAAGGCGAAGGCGGCATCGACATCGGCTCCGTCGGCCGCCGGCTCCTCTACGCCTGGGAGTTCCAGGAGCCCCGCTTCCTGCTCTCCGACCAGATCAACGACGAGTCGCAGCTGCTCTACAACCGGAACGTGCGCGACCGCGTCCAGCAGGTCGCCCCGTTCCTCACCGTCGAGGCCGACCCGTACCCGGCCGTCGTCGACGGCGAGATCGTCTGGATCGTCGACGGCTACACCACCACCAACGACTTCCCCTACTCCGACCGGGTCAACCTCGCCGAGGCGACGAACGACACGTACTCCGGCCAGGGCGTAGCGAACCAGCCCTCCGAGGAGATCAACTACATCCGCTCCTCGGTCAAGGCCGTGGTGAACGCCTACGACGGCTCCGTCAAGCTCTACGAGTTCGACGACGAGGACCCGATCCTCAAGGCCTGGAACGAGATCTACGGCGGCGACCTCATCACGCCGAAGGAGGAGACCCCCGAGGCCCTCGAGGCGCACTTCCGCTACCCGCAGGACCTGTTCAAGATCCAGCGCAGCCTGCTCCAGCGCTACCACGTCGACGAGGCGCGCACCTTCATCGAGGGCAGCGAGGCCTGGGCGGTCCCCGAGGACCCGTCGCAGCAGTCGCCGGTCATCCAGCCGGCCTACTACGTGTACGCGACGTACCCCGAGCAGACGCAGCCGTACTTCCAGCTCACCAGCACCTTCACGCCGAGAAACCGCGAGAACGCGCTGGCGAGCCTCATGTCGGGCTACTACGACGAGAACGGCGATCCGAAGCTGCAGATCTACGACGTGGTCGGCGGCGACGACCAGTCGGTGCGGCAGATACACCAGATCATCACGTCCACATCGGAGGTGGTGACGACGCTCCGCGACGCCACGCAGGCCGGGACCACCGTCGAATGGGGCAACCTGCTCGCGCTGCCGGTCGGCGACGGCATCCTGTACCTCGAGCCGATGTACCTGCGCAGGCAGGCGGGCGGCCAGGGCGAGGACCTGCCGCGGCTCACGAACGTCGCGATCAGCTACGGCGGCTACGTCGGCTTCGCTCCGACCTTCGAAGAGGCCGTGGCGATGGTGGTCGACAAGTACGTGTCCGGCGCGCCGAGCGAGGCCGAGCAGAACGAGGGCGAGACGGACGGCGAGGAGCCGACCACGACGCCCTCGGAGACGCCGAGCGAGACGCCCACTACCGAGGCCCCGGCCGATCCGCCTGAAGTCGAGGCCGCGATCACGAAGGTCCTCGAAGCGCAGGCGGCCTACGAGGAGGCGCAGGCCTCCGGCTCGAACGAGCAGGAGGGCGCGGCCCTGGACGCACTGCTGGCGGCGCTCGACGAACTCGCGGCCGCGAGACAGGCGGCGGGCCAGTAAGGGCCCTTTGCCCCGCAAGTGCTGTGCCCTTAAGCGCAGAGAACAGCGCCCGGCGACCAATGGTCGCCGGGCGCTCGCTCGTCCGCAGCGCTTTCGATCGTCTAACTCCTGAACGCGGCCGCGTACTCGACCGCCCACTGGCCGAACGTCAGTGCGGGGCGTCCCAGCAGGCGTTCGACGGTGCCGGTGCTCGGCCCGGCCTCGCGGGCGAAGTCGGCGAGCGATCCGAGCAGCCGGGCCGGGATCTCCTCGGGCAGGCCCTGGGCGAGCATCGCGGCCCGCACCTGCTCCGGCGCGAGCTCGACGTACGCGAGGTCGCGGCCGATCGCCTCGCCGATGAGCTGCGCCTTCCGTGTCTGGGTCAGCGATTCGGGCCCGGTGAGGACATAGGCGCGGCCTCCGTGCCCGCTCTCGGTGAGGGCCTTGACGGCCACCGCCGCGATGTCTCGCTCGTGGATCGTGGACGAGGCCGCCTTCGCGTACGCGCCGCGCACCGCCCCACTGGGGACCTGCGGCGCCCAGGCCAGTGCGTTCGTCGCGAAGTCGCTGCAACGCAGGTGCGTCCACTCCAACCCGGAGTCCTCGGCGGCGCGTTCGGCGGCCTTGAAGCCCTCGGCGAACCGCGGCTCGCCCGCCGGGTGTACGACCGTGGCCGAGGAGATCACGGCCACCCTCCGCACGCCCCGGGCCGCAGCTGTCCGCAGCAGGTTCGCGGCCTCGGGCCCGGCCGCTCGGGGGCTGAGCAGGACGCCCGCGACGCCCTCCCAGTGGGCGTCGAGCGCGCCCGGCTCGGACGGGTCGGCGCCGATGACGCGCACACCCTCCGGCAGCAGGGCGGAGCCGGGGCGGCGGGTGACGGCGGCGACGCCGTGCCCGGCTTCGCGAAGGAGCGTGATGGCGGAGCGGCCGACCGGACCGGTGGCGCCGATGACGATGATCATGGGGGAGTTCCCTTCGAGTCGAACGATGTCGACTCCTAGATCGTTCCGCTCCCCGATCCGTGACCGTCGGCTGCTGTGAACCCGATCGCATCCCGCGCCGCCGCATGGCGTGGCGGTCGCATGAGCCGTTTGCGTATGAGCCCGCAATCGGGCGCGGGCGTGAACGACCGCTGCGGGCGGATACTCGAACCCGCTGACCGTTCCCAGTCCGGCCGAACCGATCCGAAGGCGCTGTCGACGCCCTCGGGCGCTATTGCTCCTCGTCGGGTGACGGCGTCTCGCCCGTCTCCGGCTTGCATCTTTCCGTGTCCGGCGCGCGCTTCACCGTCAACTGCACTGTGGAACCCGGCTCGACTTCGCTTCCGGCGCCGGGGGACTGGCGCACCACTCCGCAGCGGGCCTCGCCCTCGCCCTCGTAGTCCACGGACGGTGTCAGCCCCGATTCTTCAATCCGCGAACGGGCGTCGGCCTCCGACTGCGTGATCACGTTCGGCACCTCCGCCGTTTCGGGCGGCGGCGGGGACGAGCTCTCGGAAGCGCTCGGCGACCCGCTCGGCATCAGTGAGGGTCCTGCCGAAGCCGTGCCGTCCTCGGGCCGCGACGCCTCCGCGTCCGGAGCGGTCTCGCTCGGGTCGGCCGAAGGCTCCTCGCCCTCGTCGTCGCCGCCGCCGTGCCAGAACCCGCCGTCGCCGTCCTGCCCTTGGACTTCGGCGCCGTCAGCGCCGGTCTCGCCCGTCGTCGGCGTCGCGGGCAGCTCGTCCTCGTTCCACGGCAAGGTGATCGCGATCGCACTGATCGCGGCCACCGCCGCGAGCGTCCCGGCGAGCGAGAGCCACAGGCCGCCGCGCCGACGCGGCCGTCCGCGCGGCGCTTCAGGAACCGGCGCCTGACGCGTCGGGCTGGGCGGCACCAGGTGCGCCCCGGTGTGCGAACCGGTCAACGGCGGCAGCGTGTGCCCGTCCGTGAGCGGCGGCGAAGTCGCTGATGATCGCGGCTCGGGCGGCGACTGCGGAAGCGCGGGCGGAACCGGTTGCGGCTCCGACTGATGACCCGTGTCGCTCTCCGCGTCCGGCCGCTGGTGCGTGCCCGAAGGCGGCCCGGCGGTGCCGTTCGAACCCGTGCCGTCCGTACCCGCCTCGATCGATCGCGCCGGCTGCACCTGGGTCCGGACCGTGGCCGGAGCGCGGTTGGCGAGCAGCGCGGCGCGCGTCTCGCGGCAGGCCTCGGCGAGCTCGGCCGCGTCGGTCCATCGCGCCTCGGGGTCCTTCTGCAGCGCGCGGCGCACGATCTCGGCGACCTCGTACGGGACCGCGGTCGGCAGCGGCGGCGGCGCGTTGCGCAAGTGGGCCGAGAGCACCCCGAGCGGGGTGTCGGCCTTGAACGGCGGCGTTCCGGCCAGGCACTGGTGGGCGACCACTCCGAGCGAGTACAGATCCGAAGCGGCCGTGAGGTTCTCGCCCGCGGCCTGCTCGGGGGACATGTAGGTGACGGTGCCGAGCACGACTCCGGTGGTCGTGAGGGTCAGGTTGTGGCTGACGCGGGCGATCCCGAAGTCCACCAGGACGACCGAGCCGTCGGCGCGCACGAGGATGTTGCCGGGCTTGATGTCCCGGTGCACGATCCCGGCGGTGTGGGCCACGTGCAGCGCCTCGGCGACCCCGCCGATGACGCGCAGCGCATCGGCCGGACTGAGCTTGCCCCACAGGCCGAGCAGCTGCGAGAGCGGCTTGCCGTCCACGTACTCCATGATCAGGTACGCGAGGTGCGCGTCTTCGTCCTCGATCTCGCCGTAGTCGTAGACCTCGACGACCCCGGGGCCCTGCATGACGGCGATCGCGCGGGCCTCGCGGCGGAAGCGCTCGCGGAAGCCCCGGTCGTCGACGAGATCGGCGAGGAGGACCTTGATGGCGACCGTGCGCCACAGGATCGTGTCGACGCCCTCCCAGACGTCGCCCATCCCACCCCCGCTGATACGGCGCTCAAGCCGGTACCGCCCGTCCAGGACAACGCCTGCCTTGAGGTTGCGAGTGCTCAGCATCCGGCGGCTTTTCCCTTCTCGGCGAAGCTCGCAAGCCGCGAATTCGCAGCCTTGGCGAAGCTCGCGAGCTGTGGAATCGCAGCTGGCGACACTTGCGAGCCATCAGTTCGTCCTGTATCGGACCAGTTCTCACGGTCTAACGAACGGCGGCGGCTGAAGCTACGCGTTGGCTCGGGCGAACTTCGGCCCGATCGAAGGATTTTCGCCGCCGCGTCGAGGCGGCGCCCGGTGCTAGGACTTCGCGACGGCGACGACGGCGCGGACCGGAGTCGCGCGGCCCGGGTCGGGGAGCGCACGGGCCGGGGCGGGGCCGCCGACGGCCTGGCCGAGCTGGCCGTCCCAGCACGCCCACGAGTGGCAGGGCCAGGATTGTCCGCAGTGCCCGCATACAGGGTGCTTGGCGCTGCGCTGGTCGAGGGCGGGTGTGTGGCGTTTCCACCACCGCGCCTGCACGCGCCAGAGGCTCGGCACCAGCACGCCGCTGGGCGGCTCATCCGGCGGGGGATTGTCGAGTGTGTACGGGCTTCGCAACGCGGGCTGCCTTTCCGGTCTTTCGATGGGTTGGAATCGCTTGCGGCCCTTGGTATTCGGGCGTGACGTTCCGGTGTGACCTGGTCGACGCCGAGTCGCGGTGCCGAATCGGTACAGTCGGGGGGAGGCGGATAGCCCCTCCGTACAGTAGAATTGCACATGCAGAATTTGGATGCAAGAGGTATAACCGGATCGGGTGGCGATTCCTCCCGCCCCGCGGCCGCGCAGGTGAGACCCGGACGATCGGTCTCGGCCACGCCGGCGGGCCGCACTTGAGAACAGCTGACGTTACCGGGTGAGCGGCCCAGAAGTCCTCCCCACTCCCGGTGCGTCCTCACCGAATCCGGAGAGATCAGGGTGTCAAATGGGTACATCGAACGACAACGCTGAGAGCGATCTGCCGAAGAAGTTGGGAGGCAAGGCGATGCCTTCGACCGGCAGCCCCACCGTCCGCCGCCGCCGCGCCGGGAAGATCCTCCGGGACCTGCGGGAGAAGTCCGGTAAGGACGCCAATGACGCCGCCGCGGCCCTCGAGGTCACCAGCTCCACGATCTACCGG
Source organism: Glycomyces luteolus (assembly GCF_027622875.1). GTDB lineage: Bacteria > Actinomycetota > Actinomycetes > Mycobacteriales > Micromonosporaceae > Glycomyces > Glycomyces luteolus. The sequence continues at coordinate 94,829 of NZ_JAPZVP010000020.1, forward strand.
ATGGAGCTCGGGCGGGTCGGGATCAAGCCTCGGGACGTCCAGGCCCTGGTCGAGGTCTACGGGGTAGAGGACTCCGACCTCGTCGACGAGCTCGTGCGCCTGGCCCGCGACGGCCGCAAGCGCGGCTGGTGGGCCCGCTACTCCGACACCATCTCCCCGCCGTACGCCACCTACATCGGGCTGGAGCAGGACGCCTCCAGCCTGAACGTGTACGACGGCCTGATCATCAACGGGCTCTTGCAGACCCGCGAGTACGCCAAGGCCACCTTCGGAATGGTCCCGGAGCAGTCGCAGCGGTTCATGAACGAGCGGATCGACCTGCGCATGGAGCGCCAGCAGCGCCTGCGCGGCGACCTGAAGATCTGGAACGTCATCGACGAGGCCGCCGTCCGCCGCGTCCTCGGCGGGCCGGAGGTCATGATCGCCCAGCTGCAGAACCTGCTCGACCTCGGCTCGCTCCCGAACGTGCACCTCCAGGTGCTGCCTTTCGAGGGCGGCGCCTACCCGGGGATGCTCTCGTCGTTCACCATCCTCGGCTTCGGGCCGCTCGAGGGCGAGGTCGACCCCGGTTACCGCCACCCCGACGTGGTCTACATCGAGGGCCACAACGGCGACGTCTACGAAGAGGGCGCCGACGTGCAGCCCTTCCACGAGATCTTCGGGTACCTCCGCTCGGCCGCGCTCGACCCGGGCCGGAGCCTGGAGTTCATCGAGCAGCAGGCCCAGTACCTCAAGACCCTCTAGCGGGCAGACGCAAGGGGGCGGACGCGGCACCGCCGCATCCGCCCCCTTACCCGTCCTTCTTACCTGCCAGATGTCCGCAGCAGCGAACGCCAGTCGGCTCGGCTGGCGCGCAGGATCGGGCTCACCGTCAGCTTGGTGTCCCTGATCTCCACGGCCGCTTCCGCGAGCCTGGCCTCGACACAGGCCCCGTTGGGACCTGACCTGCTGCTCTTCCTCCATGTGTGGGTCAACATGGATCTCCTCCTTCCAAGGAGCATTCGAGTCCCCAGGACGGTGTCGAGCTTAACCATTGCGTTACAAGGCGAACGTCGACTATCCGTCAGTATCAGGTTCCGGACAGAACGATTGCCGCGCTTCACCAATGCGGTGTGCCGCAGGAGGCCTCCGCGCTGCCGGGCTCGATTTGGACCGTCGCGTGCGCGATGTCGAATTGTTCTGCCAGCGTCCGCTGCGCGTCGCCGAGCACGCTTCCGGGATCGGCGCCCGAGTCGAGGGCGAGATGGACGGTCGCGACCTCCATGCCCGACGTCAACGTCCACAGATGGAGATCGTGGACCTCTTTCACCCCATCGAGTGCAGCGAGCGAGTGTTCGACCGCGGCGGGGTCGACGCCGACGGGCGCGTGCTGGAGGAGGATGCGGAGCGCGTCGCGGCCCAGCCGGTAGGCGCGCGGCAGGATGAACAGGCCCACGCCGACGGCGATCAGGCTGTCGATCGCGAACCAGCCGGTGAAGGCGATGACCGTGGCGGCGGCGATGACGCCGAGCGAGGCGATGGCGTCGCCGAGGACCTCGACGTAGGCGCCGCGCACGTTGATGGACTCGGCGGCGGCCGAGCGGAGCAGCAGCAGGGAGGCGACGTTGGCGGCGAGGCCGAAGACGGCGACGGCGAGCATCGGGCCGGACTGCACCTCGGGCTGGTCACCGAGGCGGCGCACGGCCTGCATGATGACGAACCCGGCGACGCCGAACAGCAGCACCGTGTTCGCCAGGGCCGCCAGCACTTCGAGCCGGTACATGCCGTAGGTGCGGCGGGGCCGCCCGCCCGACCGGCCCACGGCGATGATCGCGGCCAGCGCCATGGCGATCCCCAGGGCGTCGCCGGCGACGTGGCCGGCGTCCGAGAGCAGCGCGAGCGAATGGGTGTACCAGGAGGCGACGGCCTCGACGGCCGTCACCGCGAGGGCGAGGCCGAGGGCGAGCCAGAGTCGGCCCTTGTGTCGCGCGCCGAGCGAGGCGGCTCCTGCGTGCGAGTGGTCGTGGCCCATGGAGGGCGCCTTCCTTAGTGGCGGTGCGGGCGCGGCGAACCGGGTCCCGGCGGTGGGGTCCCCACTGCCATCGAATGCTAACATGCGCACTATTGCATATGTAGGTACGGGGTCGATTCGCCTCAACCGCACGCGGGTAACCCCGCGTCGGCGATCCGCTGTCGCAGTGTGACCGATCCGCGGCATTTTCGTGCGGTGCCCAAAGAAACGCCGGAACAAGGGGGACTTTCACAAATGCGGGGCGGCAATGGAATAATATTCGTACCAACATCATCAGCACTGGTCACGGGGGGTGACGATGAAAGACGCCATTGAAACCTCTACCATCGCGTTCGTCGCAATCGTCGCGATCGTCCTCATCTTCGCAGCCGTCCTCGGCCTGCGATCCGTCATCGAGACCAAGCGCCGCCGAAAAGCCAGGGCCAAAGCCGACGCCGAGGCCTGGACCGAGCTCCTCGGCAGCCAGCTCAAGATCGCCCCGGTCTCCGTGGGCGACACCGAAGCGGCCGCGGCCCTCGACCGCGCCCGCAAACTCCACTACAAGGCGGTCGAGAGACTCAAGACCGCCAAGAAGGCCAAGCAGTTCGCGCGCATCCGCACCTACGCGCTCGCCGGACTGCACAACCTGAACATCATGCGCCGCCGCCTCGGCAAGGCCCCCGGACCGCAGGGCCCCATGCCCTTCAACACCGCGGGCACCACCAAGGCCGCCAAGCGCGACGCCAACGTCCGCGACGTCCCCACAGGACCGTCCACCGGACTGCCTTTCTAGCGACAGCGCGCGACGAACGGGGGCGGCCACCGGCCGCCCCCGTTCGCCATGCCCGCTACTCCTCGGCCGGCTTCCGCGGCGACAGCAGGTCCATCACCCACATCGCCAGCGACACGATGATCGCGCCCCAGAACGCCGCCCAGAAACCGTCCACGTAGAACCCCAGCGACAGCTGCTCCGAGAGCCAGCCCGTCAGCCAGAACATCAGCGCGTTCACCACCAGACCGAACAGTCCCAGCGTCAACACGTACAGCGCGCAGCCCACCGCCATGATGATCGGCTTCACGAACGTGTTCACCAGCGTGAACACCAACGCGACCAGCACGAGCGAGAGGAAATCCTCCAGCACCGAATCGCCGTACAGGTCAATGCCCCCGACGATCGCCGCCGCCAGCCACAGCGCCAGGGCCGTCAGGACGAGACGCACCAGAAATCGCATCATCCGGCCAGTATCGCCGCCGGAGCGACCGCGCGTCCAGTTTCCGCCGAGCCGAGAAGTACCGCCTGGGCACCCGCGAGACCGAGCCGGGCCCGCGGATTCACCCCCGGTTCACCCCAGATCGAACCCGACGCCACCCGCCGCGCCTACAGTCGCGACAGCCCGCTTCGCTTCCACACCTGCCTCGCGCAGAAGGAGAGACCATGAGCGATCCGTCGCACTCGGCGCTCGGCCGCACCGTCGACCCCCGCCGCATCGGCGCGAACACGGCGCCCGGCGCCCCTCACGCGCCCTTCAGCCACGACGCGCCCACCGTCTTCGACATTCGCGGCGTCAACGTCTACTACGGCGCCTACAACGCCGTCAAAGACGTCAACTTCACCGTCGCCAAGAACGAGATCACCGCGCTCATCGGCCCCTCGGGCTGCGGCAAGTCCACCCTGCTGCGCTCCCTCAACCGCATGAACGACCTCATCCCCGGCGCCCGCGTCGAAGGCACGGTCGCCTACCACGGCAAGGACCTATACGGCGCCGGCGTCGACCCCGTCGAGGTCCGCCGCCGCATCGGCATGGTCTTCCAGAAGGCCAACCCCTTCCCCAAGTCCATCTTCGACAACGTCGCGTACGGCCCCAAGATCCACGGCGTCCCCCGCGCCGAGCGCGAGGCCATCGTCGAGGAGTCCCTCAAGAAGGCCGCCCTCTGGGACGAGGTCAAGGACAAGCTCAAGCAGAGCGCCCTCGCCCTCTCCGGCGGCCAGCAGCAGCGCCTGTGCATCGCCCGCACCATCGCGCTGGCGCCCGAAGTGGTCCTCATGGACGAGCCCTGCTCGGCCCTCGACCCCATCGCCACGGCCCGCATCGAAGAGCTCATGGTCGACCTGGCCAAGCAGTTCACGATCGTGATCGTCACCCACAACATGCAGCAGGCCGCGCGCGTCTCCGACAAGACCGCGTTCTTCTCCACCGAAGTCAACGAGCAGAGCGACACCCGCACCGGCGTCCTCGTCGAATTCGACGACACCCAGCGGATCTTCACCACCCCCTCCGACGAGCGCACGGAGAACTACGTCACCGGCCGCTTCGGCTAGGCACACGACGACAGGGGCCCCGCCGGATCGGCGGGGCCCTTCGCCTATCCGGTGAACCCCGCACACGGCAACGGCCCCGCACCTTCCGGTGCGGGGCCGCGGAGTGAGACCGAGCAGTACTAGCGCTTGTCGATCGCGAACCGCGATGCGATGATCCGCGACACGATCGTGAACAGGAAGACGATCACGATCAACGTCAGCGCTGCACCCCAGGCCCGCTCCTGCGAGGCCGCGAACGGCTGCGTCGCGTTCCGGTAGATCTGCGCCGCAAGCGTCGTGTTCTCGCCGTAGAACAGGTCGGGCTTGTAGATGTACGTCAAGCCCACGGTCACGATGATCGGCGCGGTCTCGCCCGCCGCCCGCGCCACCGCCAGCAGCGCCCCCGAGGTGATCCCCGAAGAAGCCGAAGGCAGCACCACGCTCATCGTTGTGCGCCACTTCCGCGCACCCAGCCCCGCCGAAGCCTGCCGCAGCTCCTCAGGCACGAGCCGCAGCATCTCCTCGGCCGAGCGGATCACGATCGGCAGCATCAGGCACGCCAGCGCCAGCGAACCGCCGAAGCCGACCTTCTCGCCGATCACGATCACATACGCCACGTAGATGAACAGGCCCATCACGATCGACGGCACACCCGTCATGACGTCGGCCATCGTCCGGATGAACCGCGCCAGCGGCTTGTTCTGCCCGTACTCGTTGAGGTAGACCGCGCCGAGCACACCGATCGGGATCGCGATCAGCGCCGCCATGCCCGTGATCGCCAGCGTGCCCAAGATCGCCGGGCCCATGCCCGGACCCTCGGTGCGGTAGTTCCGCGGGATCTCCTCGGTCAGGAACCCGAGGCTGAGCGCCGAACCGCCGCGCGTGATGACCTGCCATGCGACCAGCACCAGCGGCAGGGCCGCGATGAGGACGCACAGGCCGATCAGGACCGTCGCGGAGCGGTTGGCGAACGCCCTCCGCTTCGACAGGTTGCGCCCCGTCAGATCCGGGGCGGTGTTGAGGCTCGTCATGAGTGGGCCCCCTTCATCTTGATCTCGGCGCGGCGGACCACCACGCGGGCGAGGAAGTTGATGATCACGGTGATCGCGAACAGCTCCACGCCGATCGCGATGAGCGCGTCCTGGTGCAGACCGCTCGACTCGCCCCACTGCTGCGCGATGATCGCCGCCATCGTGTTGCCCGGTGCGAACAGGTTGGCGGACATGGACGTCGCGCCGCCGATGACCAGTGCCACCGCGATGGTCTCACCCATCGCCCGGCCCAGGCCCAGCATCGAGGCGCCCACGAGGCCACCGAACGAGTGGGGGAGGATCGCGCCCTTGACCATCTCCCAGCGCGTCGCGCCGAGGGCGTACGCGGCCTGCTTGTCGGTCTCGGGCACCGTCGCGAACACTTCACGCGCGATCGAGGTGATGATCGGGATCGCCATGATCGCCAGCACCAGGCTGGCGGTGAAGTAGTTGCGGCCGGTGTTCGTGTCGTCGAAGATCGCGTTCAGGCCGGGCACCGGCGCCACCAGATCGGCGAACCACTGGTACGCCGGGGTGATCGCCGGAACCACCACCAAGACCGCGACCAGGCCGAACACCACCGAAGGCACGGTGGCGAGCAGGTCGATCACGGTCACGATGTACTTGCGGCTGCGGCGGTGCGCCACCTCGGTGATGAACAGCGCGATGCCGATCGACACCGGCACCGCGATGAGCATCGCGATGACCGAGGTGACGAGCGTCCCGTACAGCATCGGGAACGTGCCGAACACGTCGTCGTTGGGCGCCCAGCGGGTGCCCGTGACGAAGCCGATCAGGCCCTCGTCCTGGAACGCGGGAGACGCGCGCAGCGAGGTCGTGATCAGGATCAGGCCCAGCACGGCGAGGACGGTCAGCCCGGCCGCGGTCACCAGGGCCCGGAAGCCCCAGTCGGCCCTGCGGGAGCGGGCCTCGCCGCCGAGGTCGACCTCGGCGGGGGCTTCGGGGGTTGCCGTTGCGGTCAAGGTTCTCTCTCCGGTTTCGTCAGCGGAACGGCCGAAAACCCCAGCGGCGCGCTGGCCGTTGGGGTGATCGGATCCGGGGTTCCTAGTCGGCAATCGTCGCGTTCAGAGCTTCGATGGCCTGCTCCTGCAGGCTCGTGGGCAGCGCCGCGTAACCGTTCTCGGTGGCCAGGGCCTGGCCGTCGGTCAGCAGGTAGTTGACGAACTCCTTGACACCGGCGGCGACGTTCGGGTCGTCGTACTCGGTGCGGATGAGGATGTACGTCGGGGCGGTGATCGGGTAGGCCTCGGCGCCGGCCGCGTTCAGCGGGTTGTACGAGAGGTCGGCTTCGACCTGGGCGCCGTCGAGCGCGGCGGTCGCGCCTTCGAGGGACGGGGCGATGAAGGCGCCCTCGGCGTTCTCGATGGAGGCGGTCACGAGCTTGCTCTCGGTGGCGTCGGCGAGGTCGACGTAGCCGATCGCGCCTTCGGTGTCCTGGATGATCTGCGCGACACCGGTGTTCTTCTCACCGGCGATGGCGTTGGCCGGCCACTCGATGGTGTCGCCCGAGCCGAGGGTCCAGACCTCGGGGGCCGAGGCTTCGAGGAACTTCGAGAAGTTCGTGGTGGTGCCCGAGCCGTCCGAGCGGACCGCGAGCGAGATCGCGGTGTCCGGCAGGGTCGCGTCGGGGTTCGCCTCGGCGATCGTCGCGTCGTTCCAGGTGGTGATGGTGCCCGCGAAGATCCCGGCCAGGACGTCCTGGGGGAGCTGCAGCGCGTCGACACCGGGCAGGTTGTAGGAGATCGTGATCGGGGCGGCCACGGTCGGGATGTACTGGAAGCTCCCGGCCTCGACGCCGTCGTCGTCGCCGACCAGCGAGTCGGTGCCGGCGAAGTCGTTCAGGCCTTCACCGAACTCGGACTTGCCGGTGCCGGAGCCGGTGGCGTTGTAGGTCACCATGAGGTCGGGGTTCACATCGGCGTAGGCCTCGATGGCCGCCGCGTAGAAGGCGTCCGGGAAGCTGGCGCCAGAGGCGTTGATCTCGCCCGTGGCCAGGTCGCCGGACCCGCCCTCTTCGTCGCTGCCACCGCCGCCGCAGGCCGCGAGGCCAAGCGCGAGGGTGCCGGCGGTGATGCCGCCGAAGATGGCTCTGCGGTTCAGTTTCATGCTGGTCTCTACTCCGTCTCCCAGCGCTCGGCCGGGCTACTGCTTCACTGTCCGCAACCATCAAAGCCAGACCCGGTGTTCACCCGCTGACTTGGAGTTGAACTCAAGGTGAACGACTGAGCGCGATTCGCAACAGTGGAGTGGGACCTGCCGGGGACACCCCTCTGAACAGGCGGTTTTACCGGGTCTCGCCCCGGCCGTGATCGGACCGTTATGAACGGTCGAGGTGAACATCCCCTGTCACGAGGTACACGACCTGATGCGAGATGCGTACCGCGTGGTCGCCGAACCGCTCGAAGAACCGCGCCAGGAGGGCCGCGTCGACCGCCGTCTGCGGCCCGTATCCCAGGGTGGGCAGCTGCGCGTGGATGCGCTGCTGGATCGCGTCGAGCTCGTCGTCGTCCAGGCCCATCTGCGAGGCCAGGAGGTGGTCGCGCTCTTCCAGGACCGTCACCAGCTTCTGCGAGAGATGCACGGCCGCCGCGCCCATCGCCGCGAAGTCCGCCCGCAGCGAATCGGGGATCACCGGCACGGGCGCGCGCAGCAGCACCGACTTCGCCACGTGCTTCGCCAGGTCGCCCATTCGCTCCAGGTCCACCGAGATCCGCACGGCACCCAGCACGAACCGCAGGTCCGTCGCCACCGGGTCGTACTGCGTCATCAGCTCCACGATCCGGTCGTCCACCCGGAACTGCAGCGCGTTGACCTGGTCGTCCGCGGACACCACGGCTTCGGCCGCGGCGGTGTCGGTCTCGAGCAGCGCCGCCGTGGCCTGCTCGACCGCGTCACCGACCCTGCGGGCCATCTCGACCAGGAGCTCATTGAGCTCATTGAGATGCACGTGGAAGACATTCGCCATAGTGGACCAATCGAGGTTGTAAGGGCCGTATATGCGCCCAGTCTAGGCACCGGGGGCCGGATCGAGGCCTCCCCGCTGGCAAACTCCGGGCGAACAGACCTGGACGACCGGCGTTAGAGTGAGGTCGACGCACGAACGATCCCCATGGAGCCGACCAGATGACCTACCCCTCGCAGCCGGGCTACCCCACGCCGCAGTACGGCGGCCAATCCCCGCAGCCGCAGCAGCAGAACAACCTGTGGCTCATCGGCGGGGCGGTTCTCACGGTCCTCATCGTCATCATGACCGTGATCCTGCTCGTGGTCCAGCGCACCCATAACTCGGACGACGCCGGGGGCGGCGGCGAACCGAACACGACTGCCGAAGAAGGCGGCGACAGCACCGGGGACGACGGCGGCTCCGATGGCGGTGACGACGGGGGCGATGACGGCGGCGGTTCCGGGGCCGCCGAGCTCAACTCGGAGGCGTGCGACGCCTTCGACTTCGGCACCTTCGAAGAGGCGTACGGCCCGCTCGACCCGGACCAGACCTCCCGGACCGAGAGCAGCACCAACGGGCTCGGCTCGCTGAGCTGCTCGTTCTACAACGAGGAAGTCACCGGCGTCAACCTGCGGATCACCGACTACGAGACCGTCGAGGACGTCGTGTACTGGGTCGAGTCGGACGCCGACTACTACAACGCCGAGAACGGCTACGAGTTCAGCGAGTGGACCGAGATGGGTGACGCCGGCAGCTTCTACACGGACTCGACCGACGGCACCAAGACTCTCAACCTCCACGTCGCCCTCGGCAGCCTCGAGATCACCGTGTACACGACGCTGTGGGAGGGCGAGGGGATCGACGAAGCCGCCGCCACCGCCGCGCTGGAGGACTTCGTCGCCCAGTCCGCTGAACTGTTCGTCGACTACACGTAGGCGAAAAGGCCCGGCGGCCGCTCGGCCGCCGGGCCTTTCCACGCCCTTTCGGGGAAACCAAAAAGAGGCCCTGTGATCAGGACCTCTTGTGTGGTGCGCCGCCAGGGACTCGAACCCCGAACCCGCTGATTAAGAGTCAGCTGCTCTGCCAGTTGAGCTAGCGGCGCATGGTGTTTGAGCAACTACCGCACTTTTGGGGCGGTGTCTCTCGCACGAGGAGAAACTTTAGCATGTGCCACGGGCGCCGTCTCCGGGGGTCCCCCGAGGTGGCTACGCTTGGACGGTGACAAGTTTCGTAGACCGCGTGAATCTCCAGGTCATTGCCGGTAAAGGTGGCAACGGCTGTGTGTCGGTCCACCGTGAGAAGTTCAAGCCGCTCGGCGGACCCGACGGCGGCAACGGCGGCCACGGGGGTGATGTGGTCTTCGTCGTAGACCCGAACGTGCACACCCTGCTCGACTTCCACTTCCAGACCCGCCTGCAGGGCGGCAACGGCAAGCACGGCCAAGGGTCCAACCGGGACGGTGCCAACGGCGAGTCCATCCGGGTGTCCGTGCCCAACGGCACCGTCATCTACTCAGAGGGCGAGATCCTCGCCGACCTGACCGGCAACGGCACCGAGGTGACCGTGGCCCAGGGCGGCCGCGGCGGCCGCGGCAACCGCGCCCTCGTCAGCTCCAAGCGGAAGGTCCCCGGCTTCGCCGAACTCGGCGAGTCCGGCGACGAGCTCGCCGTCACCCTCGAACTCAAGAGTGTGGCCGACGTCGGCCTCGTCGGCTTCCCCTCCGCGGGCAAGTCCTCGCTCATCGCCGCGATGTCGGCCGCCCGGCCGAAGATCGCCGACTACCCGTTCACGACGCTCACCCCGAACCTCGGGGTCGTGTCCGCCGGCGAGACCACCTACACGATCGCGGACGTCCCGGGCCTCATCCCCGGCGCGGCGGCCGGCAAGGGGCTCGGCCTCGAGTTCCTGCGGCACATCGAGCGCTGCGCGGTCCTCGCGCACGTCGTCGACTGCGCCAACCTCGAGTCCGACCGCGACCCGGTCTCCGACATCGACGCCCTCGAGCACGAGCTCACCGAATACGGGGGGCTCGCCGACCGGCCGCGCATCATCGTCCTCAACAAGATCGACCTCCCGGACGGGCGCGAACTCGCCGACTACGTCCGCGGCGATCTTGAGAAGTACGGGTGGCCCGTCTACGCGGTCAGCGCCGTCAGCCGTGAAGGTCTGAAGGAGCTCAACTTCGCCTTCGCCAAGGAAGTGGTCGAGTACCGCGAAGCCCAGCCGCCGATCGAAGCGACCCGCGCCGTCATCCGCCCGGCCGCCGTCGACGACTCCGGCTTCAACGTCAAGAAGGTCAAGCCGGCCTTCGATGGCGACGTCGAATTCATCGTCACCGGCAACAAGCCCGAACGCTGGATCCGCCAGACGAACTTCGAGAACGAGGAAGCGGTGGGCTACCTCGCCGACCGACTCGCGGCTCTCGGCGTCGAAGACGCACTCGTGAAGCAGGGAGCAGTGCCCGGCTCGTTCGTGCGCATCGCCGAACACGAATTCGAATGGCAGCCGACCGACCCGAACATCATCGCGACCGTCGCTCCCCGCGGCACCGACGCCCGATTCGAAATCAGCGACCGCAAGGGCGCCGATGAACGCCTCGCCGAGCGCAGGGAACGCCGCGCCGAGGTGCTCGAAAGGGTCGCCCAGGAAGAGGAAGCCAGGGGCAAACGCCGCAAGCGATAGCCTCTTTTGCGGACTGACCTGCGCAAACGTGCGGTTCGCAAGGGTGTGGCGCCGAGCACGCACCCCCCTTGCGAACCCCGTTTCCAGGTAACGTAAATTTGTCTTTGCCCGAGGGGGAAACGGACAGGAAAGCCGAAAGGCCCTGGCCCAGAACCAAAAGGGTAAAACTCCGAACGAATCGATCGGGGGGCCAAAACGGCCCGAAAACCGGTCTGGTAAGTTACTGGAGCCGCTCCGGTCGGAGAGGAACTTCCAAGAAGTTTCAGATCTGATCAGTGCGTGTTGTTTGAGAACTCAACAGGGTGTTTGGATGGTCAGCGTGCGGGCTGACTGGGGATTGCTGGCCTAGGTGCTGGTGGTTTCTGGTTGGTACTGTTTTTGACTGTCTTTTCCTTGGGACACTT
>NZ_JAPZVP010000021.1:0-31826 GCF_027622875.1 Glycomyces luteolus
CGCCCCGGCTCCCCAGAAAAATCCATCCCGCCCCTGCGGTACCGGCACCGCAGGACCGTCCGGCACATCAGGGCCGCAGCCGCGCGCAGGCGGTCGGCCCGGCGGGCCACGCCGCGACCGTCCCATTCTCGGTTCCGATTGGGAGCCGCAATGAGCAGTCTCGGCCCCGCTTGAGGGCCGTGAACGAGCAGTCTCGGCGACGCTTGCGAGCCGTAATTGAGCAAGGAAGGCCTCATGACCACCAACGCCGCACCGCGCCTCACCTGGCGGGAGAAGCTCAGCCGAGCGGACACCAAGGCCATGCCCTACGTGCTGGTGTCCCCGTACTTCATCTTCTTCGCCGTCTTCGGCGTCTTCCCCATGGCGTACACGCTGTACGCCTCGCTCCACTCGTGGAAGCTGGGGAACTCCAACCGGGAGTTCGTGGGCCTCGACAACTACGAGTTCCTACTGACCACCTACGACCGGTTCAACTGGTCGATCGTCAACACCCTCGGCATGTTCGTCCTGGCCACCGTCCCGCAGATCGTCTGCGCCCTCATGGTCGCCAACGCCCTCAACAAGATGGTCAAGCGGCCGATGCTGTGGCGGATGCTCATCCTCGCCCCCATCGTGACCTCGGTGGTCGCCGTCGGCGTCATCTTCGCCCGCATCTGGGGCAACGAGTACGGCATGGTGAACGGCGGGCTCGAGCTCCTCGGCCTGGAGCGCATCGACTGGCAGGTCGGGCGCTTCTCCTCCTGGTTCGCCATCTCCTCCATGGTGGACTGGCGCTGGATGGGCTACAACGCCCTCATCTTCCTGGCCGCCATGCAGACCATCCCGCGCAGCCTCTACGAGGCCGCGACGGTCGACGGCGCCTCGCCCCGGCAGCAGTTCTGGCAGATCACCATCCCCCAGCTCAAGCCGATCCTCATCTTCACGGTCTTCGTCTCCTCCGTCGGCGGCATGACGATGTTCGTCGAACCCATGATGTTCGGCGGCGGGCAGCTCAACGGCGGCGCGGACGGCCAGTTCCAGACCACGGCGATGGTCCTCGTCGACATTCTTCGCACCCACGGCAACTACGGCATCTCCGCCGCCGCCGGCTGGCTGCTCTTCATCGTCATCGGCATCGTCGCCGCCATCAACTTCCTCGTCGTCAACCGCATCCAGGGGAACAAATGAGCACCGCCACCGCGCCCCGCGAGCAAGCGACCGCCGCCACGCCGCCGCCGAAAGCGCCGAAACCCAAGCGCCGCAAGGCCTCCTCGGGAAGCGTCGCCGGCGTCCTCGCCCCGACGATGCTCACCCGCATCGGCCTCATCGGCGTCGCGATCCTCTCGATCTTCCCGATGTACTGGATGATCGTCATCGCCTCGCGCACCACCACGGACGCCTCCGGCTTCCCGCCCGCGCTCCTGCCCGGCGGCAACCTCGGCGTGCACGTCCAGGAGGCGCTCACCAACCCCGAGGCCAACCTCATGCTGGGCCTGCGGAACTCGCTCATCATCACCGGCACCGTCACGATCTCGGTGGTGCTGCTCTCCACAATCATCGGGTTCGCGTTCGCCAAGCTCCGGTTCCGCGGCTCCAAGATCCTCATGGGCACCGTGCTGTTCTCGATGATGGTGCCGCTCCAGCAGCTGGGCATGGTGCCGCTGTACATGGTCATGGTCGAGCTCGAATGGCTCGACACGCTCCAGGCCGCGATCCTGCCGTTCCTCATCAACGGGTTCGGGGTCTTCCTCATGCGCCAGTATGTGGAGCAGGCCGTGCCCGACGAGATCATCGAGGCCGCCCGCATCGACGGCGCCTCCACCCTCGGCATCTGGTGGCGCATCGTGCTCCCCGCGCTGCGCCCGGCGATGGTCGTCCTCGGCCTGCTCACCTTCATGCTCAACTGGAACGAGTTCCTCTGGCCCTTCATGGTGCTGAGCGACGAGAACCCCACCGTCCAGCTCGCCATCCGCCAGATCTCCACGGCCACGTGGTCAGCGGACCTCTCGATGGTCTTCACCGGGACGCTGATCTCGATCATCCCAATCGCGATCCTGTTCGTCATCTTCGGACGGCAGATCGTGCACGGCATCATGGAAGGTTCTGGCAAGTAATGACTGACGACATCGAAACCGCCGCGCTCGCGGCGCGGTTCCCAACCGGGTTCACCTGGGGCGCGGCGACCTCCTCGTACCAAGTCGAAGGGTCGACCGGCGCCGACGGCCGCGGACCGTCCATCTGGGACGCGTTCGTGAACGAGCCGGGCCGGGTGGTCGACGGCTCCAACGGCGACACCGCGATCGACTCCTACCGCAGCATCCCCGAGGACGTCGCCACCATCAAGGCCCTCGGACTGGGCGCCTACCGCTTCTCGCTGTCGTGGCCCCGGATCTGCCCCGACGGCGACGACCGCGTGAACGAGGCGGGCATCGCCTACTACTCCGACCTGGTGGACGCCCTCCTCGCGGAGGGCATCACCCCGTGGATCACCCTCTACCACTGGGATCTGCCGCAGGCCCTCGAAGATGCCGGCGGGTGGCCCGTGCGGGCCACCGCCGAGCGCTTCGGCCGGTTCGCGTCCATCGCGCACGCGGCGCTCGGCGACCGCGTCAAGCACTGGATCACCGTGAACGAGCCCTGGTGCGCCGCGTTCCTCGGCTACGCCTCCGGCGAGCACGCCCCCGGGCGCCGCGAGCCGGCCGCGTCCATCGCCGCCGCGCACCACCTCATGCTCGGCCACGGGCTGGCGGCCCGCGCCCTCAAGGCCGCGGACCCCGAGGCCACGGTGAGCGTCGGGCTGAACTTCTACCCGATCCACGCCGCGACCGAGACGCCCGTCGACATCGACGCCGCTCGCCGGGTCGACGGCGTCCAGAACCGCTGGTTCACCGAGGCGGCCCTGCGCGGGTCCTACCCCGAGGACATCGTCGAGGACTTCAAGGCGATCAGCGACTTCTCGTTCGTCGAGGACGGCGACATGGCGCTCATCAACGCGCCGGTCGACGTGCTCTCGGTGAACTACTACAGCCGCTTCACAGTTACCGGTAACGGCGGTGCGACCTCGGCTTCCGCGGCGCCCACCGGCGCCGGGTCGGCGTGGCCGGCCAACGAGCACATCGGCTTCGTCTCCTCCGGGCTCCCGGTCACCGACATGGGCTGGGAGATCGACCCGGGCGGGCTCACCGAGACGCTGACGCGCCTCCACGCCGGCTACCCGGACGTCAAGCTGGCGGTCACCGAGAACGGCTCGGCGTTCCCCGACAAGATCGAGGACGGGCGGATCCACGACCCGGAGCGGCTCGAGTACGCGCGCGACCACCTGGCCGCCTGCGCCGACGCCGTCGCGGCCGGCGTCCCGCTCGTGGGGTATTTCGCCTGGTCGCTCGCCGACAACTTCGAATGGGCTTGGGGCTACACGAAGCGGTTCGGACTGGTGTACGTCGACTTCGAGACCGGTGAGCGCACGGTCAAGGACTCCGGGCGCTGGTACGGCGACCTGGTGCGACGCGCCCGTGCGAACCGTGAGGCAGAATAGACCAACACTAACGTTGCCCGAGGTGATGCACGATGACCGAGACCCAGCTTGAAGCGCCCGGCGAGCCGTTGAAGAGCGAACGCCGACGCCGCTCCGGCGGACGGCCGACCCTCGACACCGTCGCCCGCCACGCGGGCGTCGGGCGGGGCACGGTGTCGCGCGTCATCAACGGCTCCCCGAAGGTCGCCGAGGACACCCGGGCGGCGGTCCTGGCCGCGATCAAGGAACTGGGGTACGTCCCCAACCAGGCGGCCAGAACCCTCGTCACCCAGCGCACGGACACCGTGGCACTGGTGGTGACGGAGTCGCAGGAGTGGCTGTGGTCGGAGCCGTTCTTCGCCGGCGTGCTGCGCGGGATCACCGAGCAGCTCGCCGAGGAGAACATGCGGCTCATGCTCACCTTCGCCCCGCGCGACGGCAGCCGGGCCGACCTCGAGTCGTACCTGCTCGGGCAGCACGTCGACGGCGTCATGATGGTCTCGAGCCACTCCGGCGACCCGCTGCCGGAACGGCTCGAGGACGCCGGCATCCCGATCGTCCTGTGCGGCACGCCCGTCGGATTCCGCCCGATCGCGTACGTCGACTGCGACAACCGCTCGGGCGCCCGGCAGGCCGTCGAGTACCTGGCCGAGAAGGGCCACAAGCGGATCGGCCTCATCGCCGGCCCGCAGGACATGGCCGTCGGCGTCGACCGCCTCAACGGCTACCGCGACGGCCTCCGCGGCCACCGGCTCCCCGTCGAGGAGACCCTCGTCTCGGTCGCCGAGGGCTTCGACGAGGCCAGCGGCATCAAGGCCGCC
The DNA here is from genome assembly GCF_027622875.1 of Glycomyces luteolus. Classification (GTDB taxonomy): domain Bacteria; phylum Actinomycetota; class Actinomycetes; order Mycobacteriales; family Micromonosporaceae; genus Glycomyces; species Glycomyces luteolus. The sequence goes on from NZ_JAPZVP010000021.1 coordinate 4,315, forward strand.
CGCAATCTCTTCGACACCGCCGGCGACCTCGACGCGGTCTTCTGCCACTCCGACCCGCTCGCGATCGCGGCCCTCCGCGTCGCCCGCGAACGCGGCATCCGGGTGCCCGAGGACCTGGCCCTGGTCGGCTTCGACGACTCCCCCCTCGCGGAGGTCGCCGAACCGCCGCTCACCACCGTCCACCAACCGACCGAGACCATGGGCCGCGAAATGGCCCGCCTCCTCTGCGGCCGCATCCGCGGCGAAGAGGCCGGACCGCTGGTGACGATCCTCGGCACGAGGATCGTCGTCCGCGAATCCGCTTAGGACACGACAAGAACGGGCCCGGCTCCTCTCGGAGCCGGGCCCCTTCGCTTTGACGGGCGTCAAGCGAGGGTCATGGCGTTCCATCCGGTGCCGTTCATGACGCGGGCGCTGTAGCCGCCAGCGCCGTTGCCCTTGTACAAGTACAAGGCCCCGTCAGACTTCCTGCGGGCCAGCCAATCGGCCTGACCGTCGCCGTTGAAGTCGCCGACGGCGGTCACCGAGTCGTAGCCGACCCAGTTGCAGCTGGTCTTCACAGCAGGCTTCAGGGTGCCGTCGCCGCGACCGCCGTAGAAGTACATGCAGTTGTCGGAGCCGCGGATCGCGATGACATCGGCATGGCCGTCATGGTCGAGGTCGCCGACAGCCGTGATCTCACGCATCGCGTTCCAACCGGTGCCGATCTTCACTCTGGAGCCGACCGTGCCGTTGCCCTTGCCGGGGTAGAGCCACAGGTAGCCGGTGGACTTCTCGACGGCGAGCACGTCGACTCGGTCGTCGCTGTTGTAGTCCTGGCCGCCGATGATGGTGCTCATGGCGTTCCAGCCGGCGCCCACCGTGACCCTCTCGTAGTGGACGCCCTGGTAGCCGTCGCCCTTATAGACGTAGAGGACGCCGCCGGTGGTCCGGACGAGGAGGTCGGCGTTGCCGTCACCGGTCATGTCCCCCGCGGTCTGGTAGAGGTTCATGCCCGGCAGCGCTCCGACCTCGTCGCGTGCGCTGAAGCCGCCTTTGCCGTTGCCGGGGTAGATGTAGCGCCAGGAGTCGGAGGTGCGCGTCGCGAGGACGTCGGTGCGGCCGTCACCGGTGTACTCGTAGGTCCGGTCGACCTCGGTCGTCGGCAGCCGGTGGGCATTCCAGCCCGTGCCGATCACCTGGCCGGGGTGCAGGTCGAACCCGTTGTCAAAGGAGCGAAGCACCATCTGGCCGTTCCGGGCGTCGATGGCGAGGAGGTCGCCGTACCCGTCGCCGTTGTAGTCCCCTCCGGCCGCGAAATGGCGGAAGGTGCGGGCGGGGTCGGCGTCGCCCAAGCCACTGGGGACGTACATCGGTTTGAAGAGGTCGAAGGTGCCGTCGCCGTCGCCCCAGTAGATGTAGTACCAGTCCGCATCCCTGGTGCGGGCGAGCAGGTCGATGGTGCCGTTGCCGTCCATGTCACCAGAGGTGGCGATGGTGTCCATCGCGTTCCATCCGCCGCTGCCGGCCACGGTCCGCGCCGCGAAGGTGCCGTCGCCCTTGCCGGGGTAGAGGTAGAGCTTCCCGTCGGCGCTGCCGACCGCAAGGAGGTCGATTTTCCGGTCGCCGTTGTAATCCCCGGCGGACGTGAACAGGCTGAGCGCGTTCCAGCCGGTACCCACGGTGATCCGCGAGCCGAGGCCGCCCTTGCCGTTGCCGGGGTAGGTGTAGAGGGTCCCGGTACGAGGGTCGCGGGCGAGCAGGTCCGCGAAGCCGTCACCGGTGAGGTCGCCGGCCATCACCATGTCCACCCCGCCCCAGCCCGAGGCGACCGCGACACCGGCGTCGAAGGTGCCGTCGCCGTTGCCGGCGTGGTAGGTCAACTGCCCGGTTGCGCGTTTGACGGTGAAGAGGTCGTCGTGGCTGTCCTCGTTGTAGTCGAAGGTCGTGGTGAGTGCGCTGAGTTCGGTGGTCTTCCCTCCGCCCCATGAACCGGCGGCGTCGCGGACGTCGATGAAGAACATGCTCGAATTCGTCTGGGGTGTGACCGTGATCGTCGTCGTGGTCGTGTCGCTCAGGTACGTCGACTCCCTGGAGCAGGTCGCCCGGATGCCGGTGCAGTCCACGGCCACCCAGGTGCGGTTCTGGTTCGGGAAGCCCTCGTCCGCGACGGTCACCTCGACCTCGACCGGCTCGCCCACGTAGTACGGACCGTCTTCGACTTCGACACTCACCAGCCTGGGCGCCTTGGTGTCCACCGTGGCACTGCACGGCGAGGGCCGGTACACCACGCCGGTCGTGGTGGAGGTGAACGTGTACGCGACGAAGTACTCGCCGTCGGCGAGCGCGCGGGCCGCGGGGATGCTGACCGAGGAGACCGAGCTCCCGCTGGCCGCGACCGGGGCGGATTCGAACACGACCGCGCCGGTGTCGGCCCTGGTGAACGTCGCGGACCAGGTGAGCCCCGGCGGAATGAGGTCGGGCCGCCAGGTGCGGAGGGGGAAGTTCCCGTAGTTCGGTGTCGAGTCGGTGGTGACGCCGTAGGGAAGGTTGCACACGGTGGCGGTGCCGGCGATCTGGAGGTAGTAGAAGCCGACGGTGTCGATGTAGACGTCGAGGCGGGCCGAGGCGCCGTCGAAGCGTGCGGTCTCGGCGCTGTCGGTCATGGCGAAGGCGACCGCTTCCTCGCGCTCGGGTCCGCCCCAGGCGGAGCCGACCGGGGCGGAGACGTCGTAGATGGCGGCGCCGTCCGCGCAGGTGCCGGAGACGGCCTCGCCGACAACGGTCGGGCGGTCGGCCCAGGTGACGGCCGGAGAGTAGTCGTCGACGCGGTCAAGGTCCGGCGCGACGCACGAAGCTCCTTCAGCCGCGTCGATGCGAAACGTAGCCGATTCGGCCTGGAAGTGGAACTGGTGCCCTTCCGAAGAGGAGATCTGCTGGAGATCGGGCCAGCGGAATCCCCAGTAGGAGGACGCCTGGGCCTCGGCGGCGCACGTCGGGTCGACGAGCTTGTCGCAGTAGGGACCCGCGACCGCGTCGCCGGTCTCGCCCGCCGCTTCGAAGTAGGGCTGGTCGAGTCCGGCCTCGCCGCTGAGGACCGCGAGTTCGGGGGCGGCGGAGGTGACCGCTCCCCAGGTGCCGTGCACATGCGTGCTGATACCGAGTTGCGTCGAGAGTTCGATCGGGTAGTTCGCGGTCGCGAGCGCGCTTTCGGTGAGGCCGAGTGTGAGCGCACCGCCTTCGCCGAGGGCGAGCGTGACGGGCTCGACGTTGCCGGCGGCGTCCCTGACTGTGAACGGCGTGGACCATTGCCTTGCCATTCGCCCCTCGATGACGTCCCAGTGCAGCGCGCCGTCGGCGACGCTGAGCGCAGCATTGCTGTGGCGCGGGGCGGCGGTAAGGCCCGTCGCGAGGGCCGTCCAAGCGTCGGCGTCCGCGGCGGTGAAGCGCAGCTCCGTGCCGTCCTTCGCAAAGTCGACGGCGAAGTCCAGCCCGGCGGCGAGTTCGTCGTAGAGAGCGGCGGCTCCGGAGTACGACGGCACAGGCGTATCGCCGCTCCAGTCGATCATGCCCATGCCGGTGAGGAGGAGCGGGTCGGTCGCGTCGGTGTACTTGAGGTACGTGCTCGACGCGGTGGCGTGGGTCAGTGTGCCGTCCTTGACCACGAGGGTGCGGTCGATGTACGTCCCGTCGGCAGCGGGCAGCGCCGGCCCGGCCGTGGCGACGAGGTGCAGCTGGCCCTCGGGCGTGGCGTACACCGTGGAGTGGGTAAAGGCGCGGCTGCTGACGCGCACTTCGACATCGCAGGTCATCGCCGTTTCCAGAGCGACCGCAATGGAGGCGGGAGCGGGCGGGCTGGCGAGGGCGTCGCAGTCTACTGAAGCCGTGGTCTGGGCCTGCGCGCTCGGCGCGGCGAGAAAGGCCGCACCGACCGCGGTCGCGGTGAGCGCGGCGAGGCGCTTGAGGAGGCGGCCCCGAGAGGGGATTCGGTTCATTCAGGTGTCCTGCGGGTAGGGGGGTTTCGGGTTATGGGCGGGGCCGTTCCGGCGGCGTCGGTGACACGCTCACCTTCCGCCACCGGTTGCACTCACTTCGCAGCAATTCAGCTATGACCTGCGATACTGCTCGGCTCGGGGCTCGTGATGCGACGGTTGGGGCCGCGACCGGTTCGGGTCGCGGCCTCCGTCCACGCGGTCAGGATCAGGCGATGAACTTGATCGAGTTCCAGCCGGTCCCGATCAGCGCGCGGGCGCTGTAGCCGCCGGCGCCGTTGCCCTTGTACAGGTACAGGGCCCCGTCGGACTTGCGGCGGGCGACCCAGTCGGCGTGGCCGTCGCCGTTGAAGTCGCCCACGGCGGCAACGGAGTCGTACCCGACCCAGTTGCAGCTCATCTTGACCCCGGCCTTGAGGGTGCCGTTGCCGCGACCGCCGTAGAAGTACATGCAGTTGTCAGAGCTGCGGATCGCGAGTACGTCGGCGAGCCCGTCGTGGTCGAGGTCCCCAGCGGCGGTGATCTCACGCATCGCGTTCCATCCGGTGCCGATCTTGACGCGAGTGCCCACGTAACCGTTCCCCTTGCCCGGGTAGAGCCACAGGTAACCGGTGGACTTCTCGCGCGCGATGAGGTCGATCTTGCCGTCGCCGTTGTAGTCGTGTCCGGAGGCGATGGCGCTCATGGAGTTCCAGCCCGTGCCCGTGGTGATCTGCGGCGCGTAGAAGAACCAGCCGTCGCCGTCGCCGCCGATCATCGTCAGGGCGCCGGTGACATCCCGAGTGAGCAGGTCGGGCTTGCCGTCGCCGTTGAAGTCGCCCGCCGTTTCCACAAGCGTTGCGGCGTCGAGGAGTACACCGAGGTTCTGGGTCGATCGGAAGCCTCCAGACCCGTTGCCCGGGTAGAACCTGAGCTCGCTGTTGCTGCTGCGGATGCCGTACAGGTCGGCGGCGGTGTCGCCGTTGTAGTCGTAGGCGCTGTCCACGGTGATGGCCGGGAGCCGGAAGCCACCACCGAACTTCGAGAGGACCGTCGAGGTGATCGCCCCTCCCATTTCGCCGTGCAGCAGCAACTCACCAGTGCGCGCGTCGACGGCGATGAACTCCTCATTGCCGTCCGAGTTCTGATCGCCCACAGCCGTCAGCTGGGTGAACTCGGCCCAGGAGCCGTCAGCCCGCTTACCGCCGATGCTCTGGTGCGAAGTGGAGTTCGCGACGGTGCCGTCGCTCTCGGTCTCCACTGTGCTGCTTCGGATGCCCTCCGAATGGTGGAAGTACAGGTCGGGTTGGGTGTCACCGTTGCCGGTCGGAGCGATGGTGGTGACGCTGTCGTAGCGGCCCCAACCGTAGCCGCCGGTCGGGGGAGCGACCTCGATCCGGGAATCGAATGTGCCGTCGCCCTTGCCGGGGTAGAAGAAGAGCTTCCCATCGGACTTGCGGAGCCCGTACAAGTCGAAGCGTCCGTCTCCGTTGAAATCGCCTGCTGAAGTGAAGCTGCTGATCGCGTTCCACCCGTTCCCGACGAAGCGCCGCGAGGCGAAGCCGCCGCTGCCGTTGCCGGGGTAGGTCCAGAGGTTCCCGTTCTTCGCGTCGCGGGCGAGCAGGTCAGGGATGCCGTCCTCGGTGAGGTCACCGGCCATGACGATGTCCATCTTGCCCCAGTCGGCGCCCTTGTCGACGGGGGTGCCGAGCTTCCCGGTGCCGTTGCCCGGGTAGTAGAGCAGGTGCCCATCACTGAGCCGGACCAAGTAGAGGTCCTGGTAGCGGTCGCCGTTGTAGTCGTAGGTGTTCGGCGTGGCGCGCAAGTCTACGAATGAGGACCAGTCGAACTGCCCTGAGTCGTCCTTGACTTGGAACATCGCCGAGCCGAACGAGTCTTCCAGTTCGAACTCGAAGGTTGCCGTCGTCTCGTCGTCGAGAACGATTTCCTCGGCGCCCTCGCACAGCTCGCCGCCGTAGCAGCTGACGTTCAGGTCACCCCATCCGTTCGGGAAACCCTCGTCTGCGACGTCGACATCGACCGAGACGGTGTCCCCGATGTAGTACGGGCCCGGATCGGGTTCGACACCGATGATCTCAGGAGCGGCGGCGTCCACTGCGAAGTAGCAGGTCTTGATCCTGGTGTGGTCGACTGCACTAGAATCCACAGTGTACTCAGCCCGGTAGAGGCCCTGACCGAGGACGTCCTCTGGCGGCAGCTGCACCGAAGGGCGATGAAGATCGGGGGCCGCTTGCGGCTCGGTCGCCACCAGCAGCTCACCGGAGTTCACGTCGTAGACCTTGGCCGACCAGGTCAGTTCGAGGTCGATGAGGTCCGGCCGCCACGTGTCGATCTGCTGGTTCCCGCCGAGCGTCGTGACGGCACCGCGGTAGTACGCCGGGGTGCTGCTTGACGTGCTGCAGGTACTGCTCGGGATCGAGAAGATGTAGGCGACGATGTCGAAGTAGACGTCGAGGCGGGCCGAATCGCCGTCGAACCGGGCGGTCTCGGGGCTGTCGGGCATGGTGAACGCCGCCGGGAACTGGTGGTAGCTGTTGTTGTTCCAGACCCGGTCGACCAGCGCCGAGACGTCGTATGCCGCCGTGCCGTCCTGGCAGCCGCCACTGGTCGCGGAGCCGATGGCGTCCGACGAGTAGGACCAGGTGTATTGCGGACGGTAGTCCGCGATGCGGTGGAGGCCGGGCGCAACGCATTGAGTGCCCTCCGCGGCGTCGACCTGGAACGAAGCGGAAGCGACGGGATACTCGAATCCCTGGCTGGCGGTCGCCCGAAGGTTGTGGATCATCGCCCACGGGAAGCTCCAGTACGAGCGCGCTTGAGCCTGAGTCGCGCAGGTCTCGTCCGTGAACCCATCGCAGTAGGGGCCTGCGAGCGCGTCACCGGTCTCTCCGGCTGCTTCGAAATAGGGTTCGTCGTACCCGCTTTCGCCGCGGAAGACGGACAGGTCCTCCACGGCTGAAGTCACCGAACCCCATGTCGGGACCGGGAAATTGTCATAGGTCCACTGGGTGGTGAGCTGCAGCGGGAATGCGGCGTTCGCGACCGCGTCCTCTGGTGCGGTGATGGCGAGTCGGCCGGTTTCGGCGTCTGCGGAGAGGCTGATGTCGATGGCGGCGCCTGCCGCGTCGCGGAGGGCGAACGGCGTGGTCGACTCGACGCGTGCGCTCGGCCGCTCAGTGGTTTCGGCGAGGACTGTGATCCACCCCCCGGCCCCCACCCGGATGTCCCCGTCCGATTTGAGGGTCAAGCCCCCGGCGAGGTGGCTCCAGGCGGCGGCGTCGGCAGCGGTGAACAGTAGACCGGCAGAGGCCACATCGAGGTCGACGGAGAAGTCGAGGCCGGGGGCGAGCTCGTCGTAGACCGCGGTGGTACCGGCGTAGGTCGGCAGCGGCGTCTCGCCGTTCCAGACGACTTCGGCGTAAGGGGTGTCGATGAGCGGCAGATCGGCTGGCCCGTCATCGGGGAACGTGAACGGCCAATCGGTCGAGGTGGCCACAAGGACGCCGTCAGCAGCGGTGATCGTCGCGTCGGGCTTCCCGAGAGTGTCGTATTCCTGGACCGGCGCGGCGGTTGCGACATAGTGGAGCTGGTGCTGCGGCGTCGCGTACACCGTTGCATAAGGCGAGCTGCGGTTCTGGATGCGCACCTCGACTTGGCACTGGTCAGCGGTGTCGAGGGCGGATTCGAGGCCGCTGGCGGTCGGAGTCTCGCCGAGGGCAGCGCAGTCGATGGCGGTGGTCTGAGCCGTGGCTGCACCGGGGTAGGTGAGCAGCGCGGCGCTTACGGCTGCGGCGGTCGCCGCGGCGATCCGCTTGGGCGCGAGGCGCTTCGGGGGGAGAGTGCGGTTCATTCAGATGTCCTGGAGGGATGGCGAGGGGTTGCGGGTCATGGAGTGCCGCTGACGGCATCGACTACACGTCGCCGAAACGCGACAGGTTGCGATTGCTTCCCCATTGTAGGCAGCGGGACTCCGGCATGGGGTCCGCTGATATTCGGGCTCGGAGGACGGGAGAAGGACGGGCCGGAGAGGCCGCGGACGCGACTTCTCCGGCCCGGATTCATTGGCTCCTAGGCGATGGCGTTCGCCCAGGTCCAGCCGGTCGCGATCTGGGATCGCGCACTGTAGCCGCCGGCGCCGTTGCCCTTATAGAGGTAGACGGCTCCGTCGGACTTGCGGCGGGCGATCCAGTCGGCGTGGCCGTCGCCGTTGAAGTCGCCTACGGAGGCCACCGAGTCGTAGCCGGTCCAGTTGCAGCTCGTCTGGACACCTGCCTTCAAGGTGCCGTCGCCGCGGCCGCCGTAGAAGTACATGCAGTTGTCGGAGCTGCGGATCGCGATGATGTCGGCGTGGCCGTCGTGGTCGAGGTCGCCCGCTGCCGTGATGTCGCGCAGCGAGTTCCAGCCGGTGCCGATCTTGATCCGGGAGCCGATCGTTCCGTCGCCCTTGCCCGAGTAGAGCCAGAGGTAGCCGGTGGCCTGCTCGCGGGCGATGACGTCGACCTTGCCGTCACCGTTGTAGTCGCTTCCGGAGACGATGGCGCCCATCGAGTTCCAGCCGGTGCCGATCTGCTTCCGGGCGGCGTAGTCGTACATGCCGTTCCCCTTGCCGGGGAACAGGTACAGCGCGCCGGTGGAGCCGACTCGCCCGATCACGTCGGAGAAGCCGTCACCGTTGAAATCGCCGGCGGTCTCGATCAGGTTCAGGTTCTTGAGGTCCGTGCCCCACGAACCGATCGGGCCGAAGCCGCCCGCGCCGTTGCCGGAGTAGAAGTAGAGCTTCCCGTCCGAACCGCGACGCACGAGGACGTCGGTCTTGCCGTCGCCGCTGTAGTCATAGGTGCGTTCCTCGTTCACCGCGGCGAGGCGGTTGCCGCCCCAGCCGGTGGCGACGACTTCGCCGGAGTGCACGGCGGTGCCGTTCCCGTTGAGCGAGTGGAGTTCCAGTTCACCGGTGCGCGAGTCGACGGCGAGGAGGTCCTCATTGGCGTCGCCGTCCTGGTCGCCCACGGCGATGATCTGGTTGTAGCGGTCAGAGCCGGAGCCGTCCAGCGACGCCGCGATCGTGACCCGGCTGCCGAGGTTCCCGGTGCCGTCGCCCTTGTAAAGGTAGTACTGGCCGGTGAGGGAGTCGTGGGCGAGCAGGTCGGCGTTCCCGTCGTCGTCGAGGTCGCCGACGGAGGCGAGGGTGTCCATGACGCCCCAGCCGGTGCCGACTGCGACGCGCGGATTGAACTCGCCGAAGCCCTTGCCGTCGTAGAAGTAGAGCTTGCCGTCGGTCTTGCCCACGGCGTACAGGTCGATGTCGCCGTCCGCGTCGAAGTCCCCGGCGGCGGTGAACGCGCCCATGGCGTTCCAGCCGTTGCCGACGAAGATGCGCGATTTGAGGCCGCCCGCGCCGTTGCCCGGGTAGGCCCACATGTTGCCGTTCCTGGTGTCCCTGGCCAGCAGGTCGGCCTTGCCATCGGCGTTCAGGTCGCCGGCCATGACCACGTCCATGGCACCCCAGCCGGTGCCGACGGCGACGCCGGCGGCGAAGGTCCCGTCGCCGTTGCCCGCGTGGAACATCAGCGCCCCGTCGGACTTGCGGACGACCATGAGATCCTCGAACCGGTCGTCGTTGTAGTCGCGATGGTCCAAAGTGGCGGTCGCGGACACGGTGCTGGCGGTGATGAACTCGTTGCCCGCGTGGTCCTCGGCGTGAACCCACCATTGGGAGATGGGTCGGGTCATCGTCGTTTCGAGCACTGCCGTACCGGGACCGGTGAGCAGCACGCTGTCTTCGGTCCCACCCAAGGTGTTCTTCAACCAGATGTTGATCTGGTCCTGCTCGTTTACGAACTCCTGTTCGCTGAGGGACACTTCGATCGAGACGGTGTCTCCGATACGGTGCGGTCCGGGTTCGACGACGATGTCGGGCTTGGGTGTCGCGGTGTCGACGACGACATGACACGGCAGCGCGGCGTGGACGATCCCGGCGATGCTCGAGGTGATCTCGTAGTCGATCTCGTAGGTGCCTTGCGACAGGCGGCCCGGCGCGATGGCCCCGGCGATGTGGCCCCCTTCGGGCCAAGGTTCCGGCGCGATCGTCAGCACCGTCTCACCGGTGGCCTGATCCTTCACGACCGCGGACCAGCTCAGGCCGAGGTCGTAGACGTCCTCTCGCCACACTTCGGCGTACAGAACCTCGTCAACCGAGTGCGCATAGAAATCGGGGGCGGTCGGGTCGGTCGAGCACCACAGGTTCGTGTTGAGGCCCGCAATGTCGAAGTAGACGTCGAGCCGGGCCGAACCGCCATCGAAGCGGGCGGTCTGCGCGGTGGCAGCGGTGCTGAGCGTGATCGGCTTCGCGGTCTCGAAGTCGTCCCAGGCATCCGCGACGAGACCAGTCAGGTCGTAGACCGCGGTTACCCCTTGGCATGAGCCGGAGGCGGCGGATCCCGTCACGGCCGGGCGGTCGTTCCAGGTGTCCGTGGGCGAGTAGCTCTCTGCGAGATCGAGGTCGGGCGCGACGCAGTCCGCGCCTGCGGCGGCGTCGACCTTGAAGACCGCAGACGTCACCGGGTATTCGAATTCGTAGCTGACTGACGGGTCTCTCACGCCGTTCACGCTCGAGCCGAAGTTCCAGAAGGCGACAGCCTCGGCCTCGACGCAATCCGCGATCGCGGCTGCGTCGCAGTAGGTGCCCGCGACCAAGTCCGCGCTCTGGCCGGCCGCCGTGAAGTACGGCTCGTCCAAACCCGCTTCGCCACGGTAGATCGGCAGGTCGGGCGACGCGGAAGTCACTGCGCCCCATTCGTTGGCGGTCTCAGACCGGTCGGCCCACTGCGTCGTGAGCGTCAGCGGGAACGCGGCGTCGGCAAGGACCTGGTCGGGGAGGCCGAGTGTGAGTGCCCCGTCGTCGGCGACGGCGAGGTCGACCCTGTGGGTCGCTCCATCGGCGTCACGGACGATGAACGGCGTCGTCCCTTCGACGAGGTACTCATCGTATTCAGGGTCGACGCGAAGTGCGCCGTTGGCTGCCAGCAGGGGTCGATACTTTCCCTCGGCGCGGAGCCCGGTGGCGAGTTCGTGCCATGCGGCGGTGTCCGCGGCGGTGAACTCCAGGCCGAAATTGGAGACGCCGACTTCGACGGAAAGGTCGAGCCCGGAAGCGAGTTCGTCGTAGAGGGCGGTCGTGCCGCTGTATGTCGGGATCGGAGTGTCACCGGTCCAGTCGAAGATCGCCAACCCGGTTTCGATCAAGGGGAAGGTCTGGTCGGTGTTCTGAAGGAAGACCGACCAGGCGGTATTGGTCTGCGAAAGCGAGCCCTCGAAGTCGGCCAGTACCGGGTCCGGAGCGCCGTCGTCGTCGTACTCCTGGATCGCTTCAGCCGTCGACACCAGGTGCAACTGGCCGTCCGGCGTCACCGACACCGTCGAGTGGTGCCAGGAGCTGCCGTTCACACGGACTTCGATCCCGCAGGCCTTGGCGATGTCGAGCGCAGGGCCGATGCGAACCGGGGTCGGGTTGTCGCCGAGGGCGGCGCAGTCGATGCTCGTCTGGGCCGCCGCGGGGCCGCCGGGGTAGGCGAGCAGGGTCGCTCCGAGGGCGGCCGCCGTGGCCGCCGCTATGCGGCCGATGCCGCGGCGGCGGGGCTTCTCGGGGGGAGCTTCGTTCATTCAGATGTCCTTGGGGGAGTTCAAGGGGGTTATGGGTATTCGGCCGGGTACCGGCTTCGGTTACACGCGCATCGTGAGAGAACGGTTGCAGCGCAGAGACGGAAGGCCCGCCCGACGTTGATTCGTCGGGCGGGCCCTCCGTGTTGCCGCTTGAGCGGATTGCGCTCAGCGCGCGGTGCTACGCGAGGTAGCTCATACCGTTCCAGCCGGTGCCGATCTGCTGGCGGCTACCGTAGCCACCGCTCCCGTTGCCCTTGTAGAGGTACAGGGCCCCGTCGGACGTGCGGCGGGCGAGCCAGTCGGCGTGGCCGTCGCGGTTGAAGTCGCCGACGCCGGTGATCTGGTCGTAGCCGCCCCAGCCGCAGGTGACCTCGACGCCGCTCTTGACAGTGCCGTTGCCGTTGCCGGCGTAGAGGTACAGGCAGCTGTTCGAGGACCGGACGGCGAGGACGTCGGCGTAGCCGTCGTGGTTCATGTCGCCGACGGCGCTGATCTCTCGCATCCCGTTCCAACCGGTGCCGATCTGCTTGCGCGACCCGAAGGTGCCGTTGCCGTTGCCCGGGTACAGGTACAGGTACCCCGTGGACGACGCGCGGGCGACCAGGTCGTCCTTGCCGTCGCTGTTGAAGTCGTGGCCGCCGGTGATGGCCGACATCGAGTTCCAGCCCGAGCCGACGCGGATGGCGTTCGCGAAGCCCGCCTCGCCGGTGTCGAGCCCCGGAGCGACGTACAGGTCACCCGTGGACGTGCGGTACAGCAGGTCCGTCCGGCCGTCGGAGTTGTAGTCGCCGCCCGCGGACGCACTGGTGATGCCGGTGCAGTTGTCGCAGAGGTTCCAGCGGCTGCCGATCCCGGTGGTGGTCCCCCAGTAGAGGTACAGGTCCTTGTCGGACTTGCGCTGCGCCACGACGTCGCTGAACCCGTTGTAGTCGTAGTCGTAGGTGCGGTCGAGCTGGATGACGGGAAGGCGCATGGCGTTCCAGCCGGAAGAGCCGATGACCGTGCCGGGGTCGTATCCGGACCATTCGGTGTCGATGGTGTACCGGATCAGCTGGCCGTTCCGGAGGTTGGGTGCGACGATGTCGGGCGTGCCGTCGCGGGTCAGGTCGCCGACGCCGACTACCTGGTCGAAGCGGCGCGTGTCGTCCCCGACGTACAGCGACGGGTCGAGCTCGATGACGCCGCCGGTCGACGCGTAGAGGTAGTAGCGGCCGTCGTAGTTCCAGCGGCTCAGGAACTCGTCGTAGCCGTCGTCGTCGAGGTCGCCGACCGAGCTGATGACGTCCATGCCGTTCCAGAACTCGCTCCAGAACACGCGGGCGCCGAACTTGCCGTCGCCCAGGCCCGGGTAGTAGTACATGTTGCCGTCGGTGAACGAGGTGGCGAAGATGTCGGGGTTGCCGTCGCCGTCGAAGTTGCCGACAGCGATCTGCCCCATCTTGCCCCAGCCGTTGCCGACGAAGATGCGGGACTTGAAGCCCCCGCTGCCGTTGCCGGGGTAGGTCCACAGATTGCCGAGCTTGTTGTCGCGGGCGAGGAGGTCGGGGATGCCGTCACCGGTGAGGTCACCGGCCATGACGATGTCCATCTTGCCCCAGTCGGAGCCGACCACGACGCCCGCGAGGTACTTCCCGGAGCTGGTGCCCTTGTAGAGCACGAGCGCCCCGTCGGACTTGCGGACGACGAGGAGGTCCTCGTGGTCGTCCTGGTTGTAGTCGTAGCGCGCCGCGTGGGCGTCGTTGTAGATCAGCGCGAAGTCGTTAGACGGGTCGCCCTCGTACTCGCCGTCGCCGTAGACCGCACCGACCTCGATCGCGCCCTGGAAGGCGGTGGTGTCGGTCAGCTTCACGGTGAAGGTGAGGTCAGGGGTCTCGTTGTACCCGAACTCGTCCACGGTGCAGGCGAAGTCGAAGCGCTCGAGCGCCGTGTCGGGCGTCGCCGCGTAGACCGCGTCGAGCTCGCCGGCGTCATAGCACTCCCAGAGGCCGCCGCCGTCGCTGTCCACGCGGACCAGCTCGGTGCCCTCGGGCAGCTGCGCGCGGAGCAGGTAGGAGCCGCTCTCCTCGTTGAGGTCCTGGGTGGCGCCGGGGCCGTTGTTCGCGATCTCCGTGGTCACGGTGACGGTGTCGCCGACCATCCCCTTGAGGAAGGTCTCCTCGGCCTCGAGGTCGTAGGTGTTGTCCGCAGTGGTGATGGTGACGGCGCCCGAGTAGTAGGCGATCGAGTCCTCGCCGCCCTCCCAGCCCGCGGGCGCGGTGGCCAGGCCGAGCTTCGTCCCGGTCGCGGGGACCCAGGACAGGTTGTCGTACTCCTCGGCGAGCGTGGCCGCGTTGATCGTCTCGACGCTGTAGGTGCATCTGCACACGTCGAGCGGACCGACCACGCCGTTGGCGATCCGGTAGTCGACGGCCTTCGTGAGGGTCAGGAACTGGCCCTTGGCGTCGGGGACGTCGGTGATGACGCAGACGATGCCGGTCTGTGTGAGCGTCGAGCCGGAGCCTTCGTAGGTGGTCCTGCAGTTGGGGAAGAAGTCGATCGCGTCGGCGAGCTCCGAAGGGTCGATGCCGCCGCCCGGGAGCGGGTTGCTGAACGTGACGACGACCGCCGCGGTGGTGGGGGCCAAGTCGAAGTCCTGGTAGAACACCGGATTGACCTTGGTGAACGTGTCCTCGACGACACCGCTGACCGCGACGTCCCCGTGGGCGTACGGGTGGTGGACGTCGTAGTCGGCGATGACCCGGTATTCCCCGGTGGAGTTCTCGACCTCGATGCCGTCGACGGTCGCCTTGAACGTGTAGTCGATGGCGGCGTCCTCGGCGTTCGGGACGGGAGCGAGGTTGAAGACGAAGTCGGTGTGCGGCTCCGCGTCGGCAGAGCAGACGATCGTCGCGGGCTCGGAGACCTCGCAGGCCGGGTCCTCGGTCGTCAGGTCGAGGACGCCGTAGGGGTCGTCGAATACGAGCTCCGAGACGACCGCGTGCGTCGTGGTGTCGTCGGCGACCGCCCGGACGTAGTCCACGGTCATGGTGCTGGGGGCCGACTCGGCGCCGTTGAAGTCGGGTGCGAGGTGCACGCTGGCGACCGGGTCGCCGGAGATGCCGGGGATCTCGACCGCTGACGCGGGGACCGCGAACGCGGCCGCGGCGGTGCATCCCGCCGCCGCGGCGGCAAGCAGGCGCAGGCCAGCTCGACGGGCCCTGGGGGAATCAGGGGACATGGGGCTCCTTGTTCACTTAGGGACGAGGGGTTCGTGGGGCGCTGGCAGGACCAGCGCTCAGTACACGCGCTGTCCATGGAACCGGTTGCAGGCACACTGCGCAGGGATACCTGGTCCGAGCCGCGGCCGCGAAGGTTCGGCCGCTCGGACGCGTCCGGCCCTTTCCGCTTTCCTGGGTGGCGCTGTCGACAGGGTTGCTACTGAGCAGTAACATGTATCGTGATCGGGAACACCGCACTGCCGAGAGGTCGCCATGGGAGTCGTCCAAATCGTCACGGCCACGGTCGCGTTCGCGTACACCGCGGTCGCCATCGGGCTGTTCGTCCGAGCCGGGCTCGGGATGCTCGGGCTCATACAGCTCGGTGCGCCCGACAAGACCCGCAAGGGCGACCGCCAGGCGCGGGTCGCGACCATGCTGCGGGAGTCCCTGGGGCACACCAGGATGCTGCAGTGGACATGGGTCGGGCTCGCGCACTGGGCGGTGTTCTTCGGGTTCTTCCTGCTGGCCCCGGCCCTGGCCGCGTCGTATTTCGAGGTGCTCAACCCCGAGTGGGGCCTGCCGCTCGTCGGGCACTGGGGGCCGTGGCTGCTGTTCTCGGAGATCCTCACCGTGCTCACGGGCGTGGCCATCGTCGGCCTCTTCGTGATCCGCATGTTCAGGCAGCCGCGGGCGATGCGGGTGCCCCCGCAGGGCACTCCCTCGGACGACGGGCAGCGGCACTCATCGTCCCGGTTCGAGGGCTCCCGGCAGTGGATGGCCTTCTACATCGAGGCCACGATCTTCACCATCGTCGTCTCACACATGGCGGTCCGCGTCATCAAGGTCGCGCTCGACGAGGTCCCCGAGTGGTCCTCGCCGGTCTCGTCTCTCTTCGCGGGCGGGCTGAGCGGCGCGTCGCACGACGCCCTGCTGAACGCGGTCACGCTCTCCGCGGGGCTCGACATCCTCGTGTCCTGGACGTTCTTCCTCATGCTCGCGCTCATCCCGTCGATGGGCATCGGCTGGCACCGGGTCACGGCGTTCTTCAACCTGTACTTCAAGCGCAACGCCGACGGCGCGGTCTCGCTCGGCCCGGCCAAGCCGATGCTCATCGACGGCGAGCCCGCCGACTTCGAGACCGCCGACCCCGAGACGCAGCCGTTCGGCGTCGCCACGATCGCGGACTTCACGTGGAAGGGCCTGCTCGACTTCTCCACCTGCACCGAGTGCGGGCGCTGCCAGTCGCAGTGCCCCGCCTGGAACACCGGGAAGCCGCTCTCGCCGAAGAAGCTCATCACGGACCTGCGCGACCACCTGTACGAGCAGGCGCCGTACCTGAAGGCGGCGGCGATCGCGAAGGAGCGCGGCGGTGAGGCCGACCCGCACGAGAAGATCAACATCATCGGCAACGTGATCGATCCTGACGTGCTGTGGTCCTGCACGACCTGCGGTGCGTGCGTCGAGCAGTGCCCGGTCGACATCGAGCACGTCGACCACATCCTGGACCTGCGCCGGAACATGGTGATGATCGAGTCGGACTTCCCCGACGAGGCCCAGACCATGCTGCGGAACCTCGAGAACAAGGGCAACCCGTGGGGCGAGAACCCGGCCCACCGCCTCAAGTGGGCCGAGCCGCTCGACTTCGAGGTGCCGATCGCCGAGGCCGGCGGCGACTTCGAGTACCTGTACTGGGTCGGCTGCGCCGGCGCATACGACCCCAAGGCGCAGAAGACCTCCCGCGCGGTCGCGACCCTGCTGCACGACGCGGGCGTGAAGTTCGCGGTCCTCGGCGAGGCCGAGACGTGCACGGGCGACTCGGCGCGGCGCATCGGGCACGAGTTCATGTACCAGATGCTCGCCGAGCAGAACGTCGAGACGCTGAACGAGGTCGGCGCGGTCAAGATCGTCGCGACCTGCCCGCACTGCCTCAACACCATCGGCAACGAGTACGAGGACATCGGCGGGAAGTACGAGGTAGTTCACCACACCGAGCTGCTGAACGACCTCGTGAACGCCGGGAAGATCACGCCGGTGGAGGAGCACGAGGGCAAGCTGACCTACCACGACCCCTGCTACCTGGGTCGGCACAACCGGATCTTCACGCCGCCAAGGGAACTGCTCGGGTCGTTCGCGGAGATCACCGAGATGCCGCGCACGGAGGAGCGCTCGTTCTGCTGCGGCGCGGGCGGGGCCAGGATGTGGCTCGAGGAGCCGCTCGGCAAGCGCGTCAACCGGGAACGGGCCGACGAGGCGGTCGCGACCGGCGCCAAGACGGTTGCCGTGGGCTGCCCGTTCTGCTCCACCATGCTGCGCGACGGCGTCGCCGACGCGGGCAGGGAGGACGTCGAGGTCATCGACATCGCCCAGCTGCTAGCGAGGACGCAGGAGAAGCGCGCGGAGAAGGCCGTAGCGGCTGAGTAGACCGAACACGCCGGACCGAATGTCGGACCCCCATGCCACCCTTGGCATCGGGGGTCCTTCGTTTGCCCGTTTTGAAGGCTAGCGCTGAGAGTGCGGCGAATTGCGACTGCGTGCGTCGAAGACCGCTGCGTGGGTCGTTCGGGCTCCGTCCGCTGTGTGGGTCGTTCGGACTCCGCCCGCTACGTGGGTCGTTCGGACTCCGCCCGCTACGTGGGTCGTTCGGACTCCGCCCGCTGCGTCAGCCGTTCGGACTCCGCCCGAAATAGGCGCGGAGCAGCGCAGCCGATTCGGCTTCGAGGATGCCGCCGTAGACGTCGGGGTTGTGGTTGAGGCGCGGGTCGCGCACCACGTCCCACAGCGAACCGACCGCGCCCGTCTTCGGTTCCCAAGCGCCGAACACGATTTCACCCACTCGGGCGAGCACCGCCGCGCCCGCGCACATCGTGCACGGCTCCAAGGTGACCACGAGGGTGCAGCCCTCGAGCCGCCACCCGTCGCCGTGCGCGGCCGCCGCCGCGCGCAGCGCGAGCACCTCCGCGTGCGCGGTCGGATCGCCGAGGGCCTCACGGGCATTGGCGGCCGCGGCGAGCTCGCGCCCGTCCGGGCCGATGACGAGGGCCCCGACCGGCAGGTCGCCGCGGGGCCCGGCGGATGCACCACTGCCATGCTCGGCGGGCACGTCTTCGTTGTCCGCATCGAACCGCTGCGCGGCAGCGGGAGTCACGTCAGGCGGGGCGGTGTCGGCCGGGTATGCCGGGCCGCCCGGCCTCAGGTGGGGTTCGGGGTCCGCCGGGAGGCCTCCGGTGCGCGCGATCTCGAGCGCGCGGCGCATCCATCGCTCGTGGACCTCGCGGCGGGACTGCATGGGGGCTTCGGCTCTAGGAGCCGGTGGCGTCTTCCAGGGCCTCGGTGAAGCCGATGGCCTTGGCGACCTCGGAGACCACGTCGGAGGGCATCATGCCTTCCTTGGCGCACAGGGCCAGCAGGGTCGAACCGGGCACGCCCAGGTCGCCCAGCACGTCGGCCTCGCCCACGGGCTCGGCGTCGAGCTCGGTCGGGCGGGCCGAGATCGACTCCTCGTCCTCGGTGTCGATCTCCTCGGTGTCCTCGGGCTCGAGATCGCCCAAGAGGGCCTCGCCCAGGCGCGACTGCGACGCGTACTCGGCGTCAGAGCCGAAGGTGCGCAGGTCGTCGCCGTTGTCGAGGCGCATCACCGTCAAGTACTCGTCGTCGGCATCGACGAACAGCAGTGTCAGGTCGGCGTCAGGGAAAGCCTCACGCATGACCTCGGCCGCGTCCTCGACGTCGGCAACAGCGTCGAGGTCGACCTCCGCGGCCTCCCACTCGTCGCCCTCGCGGCCCACAGCCACAGCGAAATACGACACGATCCGTCCCCGTCTTCTCATTCAATGGAACCTGCGGCCCGATTGGGCAGCCGTTCGATACGACCTACTGAAGGATGTGGCGACCCGCGGTTGATGTAACCACAGGATCCAGTCGCCGGTCAGCAAAAGATACAGCTCGCATGAGAGCCCCGTGACGCCAGCGGCCGTCCCTGCGACCGCCGCTACGCCGACCGCTGCCCCGCGGTCACCGTAGCGCGCCAGCAGCGCGGCGGCGACCGCTCCGATCGTACTCGCGGCCAAAGTCACCCAGGCGAAGCCCGCCCCGGTGGGCAGGGCCTCCCCAGTGCTTCTGGCGTACGCCAAGAGCCACAGGAGCACCCACAGACCGGACAGGACCGAGCCGGCCGCTACCGGGCCGACGCGGACTGGATGGGGCTCCCTCCAGTGGGGCCTCCCGGAGCGCGGCGGGTGCGCTTCGGGGCTGGTCCAGGAGGTGGGCCCGATGGGTCCCTCATGCATACGTCACAGGGTACGCAGGCGGGGGCGTGACCGGTAGTGGCATCACGGGCTGCGATGGCGCCTCGACGGGCCGGATCTGGCCGTCGGGGAACGTGATGTGGTACTGGCGGCCGTCCCAGAGGGCGCGGGGCGTGTACGGGTCCGTTCCGGCGTAGACGGCGCGGGCGGCGTTCATGCGGTAGGCGGCGTGCTCGATGCGCCGCTCCTCCCAGGGCCGCCCGATGGACGCCAGGTCGTACTGCTCGGCGAGATCGGAGGCGGCCCTTTGGAAGTCCTTCATGGCGGCCTCGCCGGGCTTCCCGGCGTGGCGGTACGCCCAGGCGCGGGCGGCGGCGCGGCGCGAGAACGTCGCGAGGGACGCCAGCTCGGGCGGCGAGACCTGGCCGGCGGCGCACAGCGGGGCGAGGACGGTCTGGGTGCGGCGGGCGTCGGCGGCGCGCAGCCACAGGGCCGCGCCGACCATGGTGAAGAACAGGGGCGCGAGGAACGCCGGGTAGAGCGCGAACCACAGGGCGGGCATGTCGAGGTTGACGCCGAGGACGGAGGAGCCGTTCCACAGGGCGTGGAGTCCCATGCCGCACAGGAGCATCCCGATGATCCAGGTGGTCTGGAGGCCCTTGCGTCCGGGCCTGCGGGCGGCCTTGCCGAGGCCGATCGCGGAGAGGCCGGTCATGAGCGGGTGCGCGAACATGGTCGCCAGGCCGCGCACGGCGACGAGGATCGTGACCTGCGCGATCCCGGCGGCGGCGTCGAGCGACTCGGCGCCGTAGAGGTACGCGCCGGAGGCGTAGAGGACGTTCTCGGCGATGGCGAACCCGGCTCCGGCGAGCCCGCAGTAGACGATGGCGTCGAGGGTGCCGGTGAGGTGGCGGCGGGCCGTCCAGTACACGAGCAGCGGGCCGAGGAGCTTCGAGATCTCCTCGATCACGGGCGCCGAGACGACGGCCGCGAGGTTCGGGTCGAGGTCGTTCCTGTCGAGCAGGATCGAGGCGCCGGTGTTGACGATCAGGGAGACCGCGGTCGCGACGCACGCGCCCCAGCCGAAGCAGAACGCGAGCACGAGCCAGGGGCGGCGCCGGTAGCGGCCGAGCCACAGGAACGTGCCGACGAGGATCGGCGCGGGCAGGATAGCGGCGGCGAGGCCGACCGCGAAGGCCTGGGCGCCCGCGCCTTCGACGATGGCCCAGGCGAGGACCGTGCCGCCGGCGGCGAAGAGCAGCAGGACGCCGGCGATGAGGACGCCTCTGGCCTTGCGGGCCAGGCCGATCCAGTCGAGCGCGATGCCGCCGAGCGCGAGGATGGCGGCGGCGGCGAGGATCGCCTGCGCCGTGGTGGTGAGGTTCATCGCCGGGGCTCCTGGCCGGGGTCGGGCCTGCCGAGGGTCTGTCCGCTGTCGGTGCCGGTCTCCTCGACGTCGCTGAGGCCCAGGGAGGGGCCGTCGGCGGTCTCGGGGGCGGGCTCGCGGATGACGAAGTGCTCGCCGATGCCGGAGACGGCGAGGAGCCGTTTGAGGAAGTCGCCGAGGTTCGCGAGGACGAGCACGGCCCGGGAGCGGGCCGCGGCGCGGGAGAGGATGACGAGCGTGCCCAGCCCGCGGGAATCGCAGAAGGTCACGCCCCGCATGTCGAGGACGACCCGCACGGGGTCCTCCACGAGGGCGGCGTCCACGGCCGCGGAGAGCCGGGGCGCGGTGTGCAGGTCGATTTCGCCGGTCAGCACCACGATCGTCTCGTTCGCCTCGCGGTATACCGAGATGTCGAGCTTTTGGTGCGTCACGCGGTCAACCCTAGCCGGTTTACCCCGGAAGGAGGAGCCCCGGCAGCGGATAGAACGCGAAACCTTGTCGCCCTTGCGGTTCGAACAGGTCCAGCAAAGGAATGTCGGACCCCGATGCCAGGGTTGCGACCGGGGGCCCGATCGGCGGTCGAACCTCTTCAGCATGCATCGAAGTCATTCGAACACGATGCGCCACGGCGATGTCGCACCCCGATGCCAGGGTTTGAACCGGGGGCCCACTCCGAGGTCGAACCTCTTCAGCATGCCGCCCAGCGCAAGCCCTAAGCCTGGCCCGGCTCCAGCAGGCCCAGGATCCGGTCGATCTCCGGGTCGACGTCGCGGCCCTCCTGCCAGGCGGCGAGGGCGTCCCGGGCCTGGTCGAGCCGGCGCGTCAGGAGCCCTTCGCGCTCACGCAGGTCCCGCGTCCGCTCCGAAGTCTGCCGCAGCGCCTGCCCCTGCGCCCACAGGTCGATGAAGACCTTCACCTTGGTGCGCAGCATCCACGGGTCGAACGGCTTCGTGATGTAGTCGACCGCGCCCACCGAGTACCCGCGCATCGCCAGATGCGCGTCCCGGTCGGCCGCGGTGAGGAAGATGATCGGCGTGTGCCGGGTCTTCTCGCGCTGCTTGATGTGCCGCGCCGTCTCGAACCCGTCCATCCCGGGCATCTGCGCGTCGAGCAGGATCGCCGCGTAGTCCTCCGAGAGGAGCCGCTTCAGCGCCTCCTCACCGGACGTGACCGCGATCGTGTTCACCGGCAGCCCTTGGAGAATGGCTTCGAGGGCGAGGAGGTTCTCGGAACGGTCGTCAACGAGCAGGACGCGGGCGGTGCTCATGCGGTGCCTCCAACGGTCGGTCCGCCATTGTCGCGTTCGGACGCCGCCACGCCTCCCCCGGGGGCGGCTTCGTGTGCGACGCCTCGCGCAGCGTGGCGCCCGTTCCCGCCCGGCTCGGTCACGATCCACTGCGACATGGTGTCGAGCAGCAGGTCGAGGTCCACCGGCTTCGTCAGGTACGCGCTCGCGCCCGCCTCGACGGACTTCTCCCGCTGCTCGGCGAGCGCCTGCGCGGTGAGGAACACGATCGGCAGGTCCGCGAACTGCGGCATGCGGCGGATGACGCGCGTGGTCTCGTTGCCGTCCATACCCGGCATCATCGAGTCCATGAGGACGATGTCGATGCCCGGGTGGTGCTGCAGCGCGTCGATCCCGTCCGCGCCGTTCTCGGCGTAGTGCACGTCGATGCCGTGCAGCTCCAGCGCCGCGGTGAGCGCGAAGACGTTGCGGATGTCGTCGTCGACGATGAGCACGGTCGCGCCTTCGAGGTGCTGCGCGGCGGCGGAGGACGAGGGCGTCTCCGGTGCGCCGGTGAGGATCCCCGGGGAGGGCTCGCGCACGGCCGGGATCTCGGGGCGCATCGGCGTGTAGTCGCCGTCGGCGTCGATCTCCACGGGGACGACGAAGGTGAACTTCGAGCCGGCGTCGCCGGTGTGCTCGATGAACACGTCGCCGCCGAGCATGAGCGACAGGGACTTCGAGATCGAGAGGCCGAGCCCGGTGCCGCCGTACAGGCGCCGGGTGGTGCCGTCGCCCTGGTGGAACGGCTCGAAGATGATGCCCTTCTTGCTTTCGGCGACGCCGATGCCGGTGTCGACGACGCTGAACGCGAGCCGCTCCCCGGCGGCGTTGAGGTGCGGCGCGTCGAAGCGCAGGTCGGCCGGGACGCGCCGCACGGCGAGCGTCACCGAGCCCTTCTGCGTGAACTTGACGGCGTTCGACAGGAGGTTGCGCAGGACCTGCTGGAACTTCTGCCCGTCGGTCTGCATCAGCTGCGGCACCCCCGCGCCGACGTCGACGGCGAACTCCAGGCCCTTGTCTTCGGCCTGCGGCCGGAACGCGGCCTCGATGTCCCCGAGGATCTCGGCGAGGTCGACCGGGTGCACGGAGACGTCCATGCGGCCGGCCTCGATCTTCGAGAGGTCGAGGATGTCGTCGATGAGGGTGAGCAGGTCGGTGCCCGCGTTGTAGATGGTGCGCGCGAACTCGATCTGGCGCTCGGAGAGGTTCCCGTCCGAGTTCTCGGAGAGGAGCCGCGCGAGCAGCAGCAGCGAGTTCAGCGGGGTGCGCAGCTCGTGCGAGACGTTCGCGAGGAACTCCGACTTGTACTTCGAGGCCTGCGCGAGCTGCTCGGCCTTCTCCTCGATGTCCTTGCGGGCGGTCTCGACCTCTTCGTTCTTCAGCTCGATCGCCTTGTTCTGGGCGGAGAGCAGCTGCGCCTTCTCCTCGAGCTCGACGTTGGTCTCCTGCAGCCGGTTCGACTGGGCGCGCAGCTCCTGCGCCATGCGCTGCGATTCGCGCAGCAGCACCTCGGTGCGGGCGTTGCCCTCGATCGTGGCGAGGGTGACGCCGACGTTCGGCGCCAGCGCGTCGAGGAAGCGCTTGTGGAGCCCGGAGTAGGTGTTGAACGAGGCGAACTCGATGACGCCGCGCACCTTGTCGCCGAACTGGACGGGCAGGATGATGAGGTCGGTCGGGGTGGCCTGGCCCAGGCCCGAGGAGATCTCGAGGTAGCCCTCGGGGATGTCGTGCAGGTGGATGGTGCGCTTCGAGGCGGCGGCCTGGCCGACCATGCCCTCGTTGTCCTCGATGAGCTTCTTCTCGCCCGGGTTCGGGTGGCCGTAGACGGCGTTGAGCCGGTAGGTGACGTGCCCGGAGACGTCCTCGTGCCTGACGTAGAACGTGGAGGTCTGCGCGTCGATGAGCGGCGTGACCTCGTCGAGGACCATGCGGGTGACCTCTTCGACGCCCCTGCGGCCCTGGAGGAGCGAGGAGATCCGGGCGAGGTTCGAGTTGAGCCAGTCCGCGTCGGTGTTCTGGCGGGTCTTGTCGCGCAGGGCGGTGATCATCTGGTTGATCGACTCGGTGAGGTCGGCGATCTCGCCCGCGGCCTCGAAGTCGACGGACTGGGTGAGGTCGCCTCGGGCCACGGCGTGGGCGACGTTCGCGATGGCGCGCAGCTGGAGGGTCAGGGTGGCGGCGAGCGAGTTCACGTTGCGGGTCAAGGCGAGCCAGGTGCCGGAGACCCCGGCGACCTCCGCCTGGCCGCCGAGGTTGCCTTCGACGCCGACCTCGCGGGCGACGCGGGTGACCTCCGTGGCGAAGCTGGAGAGCTGGTTGACCATGGTGTTCACGGTGTTCTTCATCTCGAGGAACTCGCCCTGGGCGTCCACCGTGATCTGGCGGCTGAGGTCGCCGCGGGCGACCGCGGTCGTGACCTCGGCGATGTTGCGGACCTGGAGCGTCAGGTTCGTGGCCATCGAGTTGACGTTGTCGGTGAGGTCCTTCCACGTGCCCGAGACGCCCTGCACGTTCGCCTGGCCGCCGAGGATGCCCTCGGTGCCGACCTCGCGGGCCACGCGGGTGACTTCGTCGGCGAAGGACGAGAGCCGGTCGACCATCGCGTTCATGGTCGACTTCAGTTCGAGCATCTCGCCTTGGGCGTCGACGGTGATCTGCCGGTTGAGGTCGCCTCGGGCGACCGCGGTGGCGACGGAGGAGATGTTGCGGACCTGGCTGGTCAGGTTGGAGGCCATCGAGTTCACGTTGTCGGTGAGGGCCTCCCAGATCCCGGAGACGCCCTGGACGTTGGCCTGGCCGCCGAGCTTGCCGTCGGTGCCCACTTCGCGGGCCACGCGGGTGACCTCGTCGGCGAACTGCGACAGCTGGTTCACCATCGAGTTCATCGTCGACTTCAGTTCGAGCATCTCGCCCTGGGCGTCGACGGTGATCTGGCGTCCCAGGTCGCCCTTGGCGACGGCGCTGGCGACGGAGGAGATGTTGCGGACCTGGCTGGTCAGGTTGGAGGCCATCAGGTTGACGTTCTCGGTGAGGTCCTTCCAGGTTCCCGAGACGCCCGGCACGTCCGCTTGGCCGCCGAGGCGGCCCTGTGAACCCACTTCGCGGGCCACGCGGGTCACTTCGTCGGCGAAGCGGGAGAGCTGGTCGACCATCGTGTTCACGGTGTTCTTGACCTCGGCGACCTCGCCCTGCGCGTCGACGGTGATCTTCTGGCCGAGGTCGCCGGCGGCGACCGCGCTGGTGACCTTCGCGATGTTCCGCACCTGCTCGGTGAGGTTCGCGGCCAGCTGGTTCACATTCTGGGTGAGGTCGCGCCAGGTGCCGGAGACGCCCTGCACGTTCGCCTGGCCGCCGAGGCGGCCGTCGGTGCCCACTTCTCGGGCGACGCGCGTGACCTCGTCGGCGAAGGACGAGAGCTGGTCGACCATGGTGTTGACGGTGTTCTTGAGTTCGAGGATCTCGCCCTGGGCGGGCACGGCGATCTTCTGGTTGAGGTCGCCGCGGGCGACCGCGGTGGTGACCTTCGCGATGTCGCGCACCTGGTCGGTCAGGGACGAGGCCATCGAGTTCACATTGTCGGTGAGGTCCTTCCAGGTGCCGGAGACGCCCGGCACGTCCGCTTGGCCGCCGAGGCGGCCTTCGGTGCCGACCTCGCGGGCCACGCGGGTGACCTCGCCCGCGAAGACCTGGAGGGTCGCGGTGAGGGAGTTGATGGTGTCGGCGAGCTCGGCCACCTCGCCGGAGGCCTTGACGGTGATCTTCTGGCCCAGGTCGCCGGCAGCGATGGCCTGCGTCACGGTGGAGATGGACCGGACCTGCTCGGTCAGGTTGGAGGCCATGGTGTTCACCGCGTCGGTCAGCGAGCGCCAGGTGCCGGAGACGTCCTGGACGTCGGCCTGACCCCCGAGCTGGCCTTCGGTGCCGACCTCGCGGGCCACGCGGGTGACCTCGCCCGCGAACGAGCGCAGGAGTCCGACCATGCGGTTGACGGTCTCGCCGAGGCGGCGGAACTCGCCGCGCAGCTGCTTGCCCTCGATGTCGAGGGCGGCCTCCTGGGAGAGGTCGCCCGCGGCGACCGCCTCCAGGACGCGCCCCAGCTCGGTCGTGGGCCTGACCAGGTCCTCGACGAGCCGGTTGACGCTGGCAGCGCCTTCGGACCAGCCGCCGTCGAGGTGCTCGACGATGAGGCGGTGGTTCCAGGAGCCCTCCTCGCCGACGACCCGGGCGATGAGCGCGAGGTCGCGGGCCTGCCGGTCGGCCTGCTCGACCACGGCGTTGAACCGGTCGACGACCTCTCCGGCCAGGCCCTCGCCGCGGGGGAGCCGCACTGAGAAGTCGCCCCGCTCGACGGCGCCCAGCGCGTCGGCCAGGCTTCGGAGCAGGTCCGACTCGTCGGTCGGGCTCGCTGTACGGGAAACGGTGTCCGTCATGGCATGGTTCCTCAGCTGCGGAGACAGGCTTGGGTACCAGGTTGTCACATGAACCGGGCAAACGTGAAGGCAGGTTACTCAAGGCATTGTGTTCGGTCACCGCACGTTATCGAAAGAAAACTGACAGAACCTCGCAACCGGTATCTCTTGTGGTGCGTGTGGATAGTTGCAGCGCTCCCGCGGGCGAGTCATTCATCAGTGGAGACCGCGAGAGCGCCGCACCCCCAACTCGAAGCACCAATAGGAGATACATGTCCACCCTCAACAAGACCGGTCTGCGCGTCGCCGCGGCCGGAGCCGCAGCGGCCCTCACGCTCGCGGTCGGCGCCCCCGCCTTCGCTCAGACCGAAGCCCCCGAGGACGCCACCACCCCCGCGACGGACGCCAGCCCGAGCCCGGAGACCGAGACCGAGAGCACTCCGGCGACGGACACCGAGACCACCGAGACCGAGACCGAGGAAGAGGAGGCCCCCGTGGTCACCGAGCCCCCGGTCGACGAGGAGCTCCCCGAGGCGTCCGAGGAAGGCTACGAGTACGAGTTCGCGTTCCTCAACCACATCCTGACCGGCGCGAACCCGGGCGAGACCCTCACCGCTTTCCCGCACATGCGCGTCAACGGCGAGTCCGGCCTCGGTGACGAGCGCGGCGCGACCGTCCTGTGGTTCGAGGACTCCTCGGACGTCGACGCCTGGTTCAACGACGGCGAGCTCGTGTTCACCGACGCCGTCGACGTGATCGCCGACTACGACAACTGCGACCGCTTCGAAGAGACGGTCTACTGCGTGCTGACCGACTTCGACCCGCAGGTCGGCACCACCTACACCCCCAGCGAGGACACCCCGGTCCTCTACGAGGTCCTCAACGCGGTCACCGAGGCCGACGGCGCCGCTTACGGCGCCTACGACATCACCAAGGACGAGCTGGCGATCGAGATCGAGGCCGGCCTCGACCCCGAGAGCGACAACAACCTCACCCTGGTCGAGACCGAGTGGGACATCGAGGACGAGTACTTCTCCGACTTCTTCGGCTGGGTCTTCTTCGAGGGCGACGACCGCGGCTGGGGCCAGGTCCCCGGCGGCGAGAACCCCGAGCTGCCGTCCACCGGCAACTCCTCGATCATCCTGATCAGCTCGGCCGCCGCCGCGCTGCTCGCCGGTGCCGTCGTCTTCTTCATGCTGCGCCGCCGCAAGGCCGCGACCACCTGGGAGTAGACGCCCTGATCCGGTGACGTACGAGAGCGCACGGATCCACTCTTGAGCGGCGGCCGCCCGACCGGGCGGCCGCCGCGGCGGGGGGCCCCCAGCCCCCCAAGAACCGGCGGCCGGCCCCGGGCCCC
>NZ_JAPZVP010000021.1:31836-75461 GCF_027622875.1 Glycomyces luteolus
CCCCCCCCCCGGGCGCCACCGCCCCCCCCCGCCCCCACGCCGGCCGGGCGCCCCCCCCCGCGCGCCCCCCCCGCTTCGCTTTCCCCAAGCAGCCCAACGACACTGCGAGCGGCCCCGGCCGCGGCCGCTCGGGGCGCGCGGAGCGGCGACGCGGGACCGCGGCAGGCGGCCCTCCGGGCATAGACTGGGGCCCGTGACGTACCCCGAGAGGTTCGCCCGGCGCCTCCGGCTCCCGGCCGACGACCGCTCCCCCGCAGCCGCCCGCGCCGCAGTGCGCGCGGTGCTCACCGAGGCCGGCCTCACCGAGCTGCTCGACGAGACCCTGCTGCTGACCACCGAGCTGGCGACCAACGGCGTCGTCCACGCCGGCACCGACATCAACCTCACGGTCGCGGCCGACCCGATCGGCGTGCGCGTCACCGTCACCGACTACCGCTCCGGCGGCATCGACCCGCTCGACCGCGCTTCCTATGACAGCGCGATGCCCGAGGTCACCGCCGAAGGCGGGCGCGGCCTGCTGCTCGTGGACCGCTTCGCGTCCTCATGGGGCACCACCCACGACCAGACCGGCAAGTCGATCTGGTTCCGCATCGACCGCGACCCGGACGCCCGCCCGGCTACCCGGCCCGACCCGGACGCCGCCGCCGAGACGCACCTGCCCGACCTGAGCCAGCTCGCCGCGCTGCTCACCATCGCACCCGCGATCCAGTCCCGGCTGCCGGTCGACCAGATCGTCACCGAGCTGCTCGCCCGGTGCCACGACGCGACCGCCGCCGCGGGCGGCGCGATCGAATACGACGCCGGGGACGGCGGCGGCGCGCAGATCCTCGCCAAGTTCGGCGACGTCGGCAGCGTCTCGGTTGCCGTCCCGCTCCCGCTCACCGCCCCCGCCTGCGGCAAGCTCATGCTCGCCGGGGAGGCCGAGCCGAGCTGGCGGCCGCTCGCCGAGCTCGTCGCCGAGCGCATCGCGCTCGCCGTCCAGATCGACCGGATGCGCACCGACGAGCAGCGCCGCTCCGGCTGGCTCACCTACCTCGCCGAGGCCGGGGAGCTCCTCGCGCACTCGCTCGAAGAGCACCTCACCGTGGCGCTCATCCCGCAGCTCGTGGTCCCGCAGCTGGGCCGCTGGGCCGCCGTGCACCTCACCGGCGACGGCGTCGACCTGCGCCTCGCGTCCCTCACGCACGCTGAGGAAGCCGAACTCGAGCACCTGCGCCTCAAGCTCGACACCGCGGCCCCGGCCCTCGCCGCGGCGCTCGCCACCGACGGCTGGACCGGCATGGAACTGCCCGTGCCGCGCGGCCTCGACGGCATCGCCGTGCCGCTCTCGGCGCGCGGCGCGACCATCGGGGTGCTCACGGTCGGCAAGCACGTCGAGCGCCAGCACTCCTCGGAGGAGCGCGCGGTCGTCGCGGACCTCGCCAAGCGCAGCGCCCTCGCCCTCGACAACGCGCGCATCCACGCCGAGCGCCAGGCCGTCGCCAACGAGCTCCAAGCCGCGCTCATGCCGGGTTCGCTCCCCGACGTCACCGGCGTGTCCTTCGCCGCCGAGTACCTGCCCGCGACCGCGCGGCGCCTTCCCGGGTCGGGCCCGGGGCCGGTGTCCGGCACCGAGGTCGGCGGCGACTTCTACGATGCGACCGAGCTGGCCGACCACCGCCTGTGGGTGGCGATCGGCGACGTGTGCGGCAAGGGCGCGCAGGCCGCGGCGGTCACCGGTGTCGTGCGCGACGTCCTGCGGGTCATGGCCCGCGACGGCCGCCCGCTGCCGCGGGCCCTCGAACTGCTCAACGCCACGCTTCTCGAGCAGCCCGGCGACATGCGCTACGCGACCATCGCCTCCGCGCTCCTCGACCGCGACCCGGACGGCTCGCTCAATGCGACGCTGTGCCTCTCGGGCCACGAGAAGCCGCTGCTGCTGCGCGCCGACGGCGAGACCGCCTGGGTCGGCCGCGAGGGCACCGCGGTCGGGCTCTTCCCCGACGTCAAGGTCAACCCCGAGGAGGTGCGGCTCGACCCCGGGGACGCCCTCGTGTTCTTCACCGACGGCGTGACCGAGCGCCGCGACGGCGCCGCCATGTTCGGCCACGAGCGCATCGAGCGGGCGGTGCGGGACGCGGCGGGCAAGGGCGCCAGGCAGATCGCCACGGCGCTGCTGGAGGCCGTCGAGGCGTTCTCCCCTGAGTCGCCGCGGGACGACATCGCGATCCTCGTGGTCCGCTGCGATCCGAAATAGCGGCTCGCGAGCCATGAACGAACCCCGCTGACGCGGGCATGACAAAGGCCCCGCGAATTCGCGGGGCCTTTCCCATTGCGGCGCTAGTGCAGGAGCGTGCCCGCACCGTAGTAGCTGTTGCCGTGGTGCACCTCGACGACCTTCACGACGGTGGTCGAGTTGGGGGCGTGCACGATCAGGCCGTTGCCGATGTACATGCCCACGTGCGCGAGGCCGTTGTAGAACACGAAGTCGCCGGGCTGCAGCTCGTCCTCGCTGATGTGCGCGACCATGTCCCACTGCGCGGCCGCGTTGTGCGGCAGGGAGATCCCGGCCTGCGCGTAGGCGCCGAGCATGAGGCCCGAGCAGTCCCAGGAGTCGGGCCCGTCCGAACCCCACACGTAGGGCTCGCCGATCTGGTCGAGCGCGAAGTCGACGATGGTCCACTGCTCGTTCGACATGTGGGGCAGGTCGTACTCGAGCACCTCTTCGCCCGCTGCGGTCTTCCACTCCTCTTCGAGGTCGGTCATCCGGTCGGTGAGCTCGTCGGCGGCCTTCTGCAGCTCCGCCTGCTCGGCTTCGAGGTCGGCCTGGAGGTCGGTGAGCAGTTCGGACTGGGCCGCGTACTCCTCCGAGGCGGCGCGCAGATCGCCCATGAGGTCGAAGTTGTAGAGGTTCGCCGAGTTCAAGCGGTCCATGCGCTCGACGAACGCGTCCGGGGTGCCCGATTCGAGCAGCAGCGCCGCGTCCCCGATGCCCTGGTCCACATAGGTCTCGCCGATGAAGTCGGCGAGCTGCTCGCGGAGCACGTCGAGCTCGGCCTCGGCGGTCTGGAGGTTCGCCTCGGTCTCCTCGATGAGCTCGCGGTTCTCGTCGACCTCCGAGGCGAGCTGGTTGTACTCCTCAACGGCGGCCGCGAGGTCTTCGTCGACCGCGTCGATCTCGTCGTTGATGTCCTCAGGCGAGTCCTGTGCCCAGGCGGGAGCCGAACCGACGGTGACCAGGAGGCCGCCTACCACGGCGGCGGACAACCACTTGCGTCGAACAGACGGCTGCTTCACGAGGAGGGCGCTCCTTCGGGATGGAATGACGGGGGTGCATTCAACACACGCACAGGGCCGCCCGCGGGATGCACTGGGCGCCGCCGGGAGGCCGAACATGAGCGTAGCGCGCGGCTTTCCGCGCTGGTAGACCCCGGGAGTGACAAATTCGCAGCGTAACGAGCATTCCACCGATGGTGTGTCGCTCCTGTGAGTTGCCTGGGAATTGGTACCATTGCCCGCATGACCTTCCCGATGTGTCGCTGTCGCCGCTGTCACCAGCGCTGAGCCTCCTCGTGCGGCTCCGCGCTTCCCCGCTGACAACCGTTCCGACACATCGAAGGTCGAATCACCCAGATGAGCTCCAGCCTGCTGCTGCCGCCCGCTTCCCTTACCACTGAACGCCTCGAGGCGCTCGCCGCGTTCTACGCCGCCAATCTCACACTGCGCCCGCGCTTCACGAAGGGCAGCCGGTGGGCCCGCCGGGTGCTCTCCGGGCCGGGCCACGAGGCGTGGCTGCTCGCCTGGCTGCCAGGGCAGGGCACCGACCTGCACGACCACGGCGGCGTCGACCGCCCCGCCGCGGCGGCGGTCGCGGTGGTGTCGGGCGAACTGACGGAGTTCACGGTGCGGCCGGGCGATTTCCCCGGGCTGCAACGCCAGCGGCTCGGCGCGGGTGAGGTCTCGGTGGTCGACGACCGCACGGTCCACGGGATGCGGAACCTCTCGGACGCCCCGGCGGTGAGCCTCCACGTGTACTCGCCGGGCCTCGAGGCGATGCGGACGTACCTGCTCGACGAGACCGGCCTGGCCCCGTCGAAGATCCTGCGCGCGGGCGCGGACTGGTAACGCGCCGAACGTGAGCGGAGCGTCCGGGGCGAATCGGACATCGATGGGCCCCCGGTCTTAACCCTGCCCGACGGGTACGACATTGTGCGGCGGCGACGGATCGTCAACGGCCGCAAGCGGTTCGAACGTGAAAGGTGAGCGGAGGGTCTACCGCAAATCGGACTTGGGCGGGCCCCCGGTATCAACCCTGACTCATGGGTACGACATCGTTTCCCGTCAGCGTCGGCGCCCGGGCGTGTCGGCCGCTGACAAGGTTTCCCCTACCGCTTGAGGGAGGGCCCTCGCGACGTCGGAGGCGGTCACCGTGCGGTGGCCCGCTCCGGCGATGCCGCCCGCTCGGCCGTGCATGTAGGCGGCGGCGACCGCCGCCTTCACGCCCGCCATGCCGGAGGCGAGCAGCGAGGCCATGAACCCCGCGAGCACGTCCCCCGAACCGGCCGTTGCCAACTGGGGCCGCCCGGTCGGGTTCGCCCATACTTCGCCGTCGCTCGAGGCGACCACCGTGTGATGCCCTTTCAGCAGCACCGTGCAGTTCAACCGCTTCGCCAGCGCCGCTGCCGCCGCGCCCCGGTCCTCGGAGGGCGGTGAGCCGTAGAGCCGCTCGTACTCGCGGTCGTGGGGGGTGAGGATCACCGGCGCCTCCCGCTGCGAGAGCACCGACGGGTACTCGCCGATGAGGGTCAGCGCGTCGGCGTCGAGCACCACGGGCGCGGGCGATTCGAGCACGTGCCGCAGTTCGGCGAGCGCCGCCTCGTCGGTGCCGAAGCCGGGCCCGGCGAGCCAGGCCTGGACGCGCCCGGCCTCCTTCACCTCCTGCGTGCACACGACTTCCGGGTGGCGGCGGCGCACGTGCTCGGCGGCGGTCCCGGCGTAGCGCACGTACCCCGCGGGTCCGGCGAGCGCGCCGGAGGCGGCGAGGACGGCCGCGCCCGGGTAGCCCTCGGAGCCGGCGGCGACGCCGACGACGCCTCTCGTGTACTTGTCGTCGTCGGGGCCGGGTTCGTGCCACCACGCGGCGAGGTCGCCTTCGTCGGCGACGCGCACCGCCGGGTGCGGGTCGAGGTGCGGGCCGAGTCCGATGTCGACGAGGACGAGGCGGCCGACGAGGAGCGCGGCGCGGCCGAGCACGTGGCAGGGTTTGCGCGATCCGAAGGCGACGGTGACATCGGCGGTGACGGCGCTGCCGGGGACGGCGCCGGTGTCGACGTCGACCCCGGACGGGACGTCGACGGCGACGATCGTGTCGGCGTCGATGGCGGCGAGCTGGTCGATGGCGCGGCCGGGCAGGCCGGGGCGGCCGCCGATGCCGAGGATGCCGTCGAGGAGGAGGTCGCAGTGGCGAGGCGGCTGGGCGACGAGTCGTCCTCCGGCCTTGGTGAGTGCGGCGGCGGCGACGGGGTGGACGCGTTCGCCCATGACCGGGACGGCGAAGACGCGCGCGCCGCGGCGGGCGAGCCGTGCGGCGGCGAAGAGGGCGTCGCCGCCGTTGTCGCCGGGTCCGGCGAGGACGATCACGGTGGAGCCGTAGACGCCTTTGCGGCGGCGGGCGCGGCTGTGCCGCTCCAGGCTGTGCGGGTTGACGCTGCGCCGTTCCAGGCTGCGCTGCTTCAGGATCCGCGCGCATTCGGTGGCGAGCCCTGCGGCGGCGCGCTGCATGAGGGTGCCCGGCGGGAGCTGGGCCATCAGCTGGGCTTCGGCGCGGCGGACTGCCGCTGCTGACCAGGCACCGTCCATGGTGTTCCCTTTCAGGCCTGCTCGGCCGTCATGCCGTTTCGGCGATCACCACCGCTGTAGCGATACCGCCATCATGCGACAGCGACACGTGCCAGCGTGAGACGCCACGCTGCTGTGCCGCCGCCGCCACCGTTCCGGTGATGGTCAATGTGGGGCGCCCGTCGGGGAGGGAGAGCACTTGGCAGTCGGCCCAGTGCATGCCGCCGGGGGCGCCGAGGGCTTTGGCCACGGCTTCTTTGGCGGCGAAGCGGGCGGCGAGGGATTCGGTGCGGCGCTCGTGGCCGTCGGGGGTGCGGCGTTCGGCTTCGGTGAAGAGCTTGTCGGCGACGTGCGGGGTCCGTTCGAGCACCCTCTCGAACCGGTCCACTGCCACTACGTCTATGCCCACGGCGACGATCACCCACCAAGAGTGCCACGGGATCGGGCGGCCCGCCCCCTTTCAGGTGGGTTCACCGCCGCGAGTGACGGTTTGCCCCGCGCGCCTCGGTGTCCGTTCGTGTCAGCGGGTCTCGGTTTCGGGTCCGACGGCGGGGAGGATCGCCTGGTCGACGATGGCGGCGAGATAGGCGTCGTCGGGGGCCGTGCCGGTGTCGATCATGCGCTTGGTGACGAGGGCTTCGCCGATGTCGAGCACGACCGGGGTGAGGCGGTCGGGGTCGAGGCGGCCGTGTTCGGCGTAGTGGCGCAGCACGGTCTGGGTGAAGGTGCCGCCGCGCCTTGCGAAGACGCGTTCGAACAGGGCTTCGACGACGGCGGGGTCGCGGGCGGGGTCGGCGACGATGGCCATGACGGCTCGTCCGGCGGCGCTGGAGCTCCAGTCGGTCATGAGGCGCAGGGAGGCGATGAGGTCGCCGCGGAGGTCGTGGGCGCCGGGGTCGGGTTGTTCGACCGGGTGAAGTTCGGCGAGGGCTTCAAGCAGGAGGTCAAGGGGGTCGGACCAGCGGCGGTAGAGGGTGGTGCGGGCGGTGGCGGCGCGTTTGGCGATGGCGTCCATCGTGAGTCGGCCCGGCCCGGCGGCGGCGGCTTCTTCGACGGCGGCGGCGTAGATGGCGTCGAGCAGCGCTTTGCCGCGTCGGCGGGTGCGGGCTCCGGTGTCGGCCACGGGCCGCCCTCCAATGTTAGCTACATTCATGTATCTTACTTTTTTAGATACAGTCGTGTACCTAAAAATCCGGAGTCGAGATGACGCTCTCCCCGCCCGCCATTATGAGCACCCCGCTGCGCGAACGATCCCTCGCACCCGACCTGGCCAGGGGCCTCATGCTCCTCCTCATCGCACTCGCCCACGCGCACATGTTCCTCGCCCACCACACCACCGGCTTCCGCGGCTACGCCGTCGACGGCAGTGCTCTCGACCGCATCGTGGCCGGACTCCAGGTGGTGTTCGTCGACGGCCGGGCCCTGCCGATGTTCGCCGCCCTCTTCGGCTACGGCCTGGCCCGCCTCGCCGAACGCCGTATGCGCGCCGGTGTAGAAGCGCCCCAAGCGAAACGGTTCGTGCGCCGCCGCAGCGCCTGGCTCCTCGCATTCGGGTTCGCCCACGCGCTGCTGCTGTTCTTCGGCGACATCCTCGCCGCCTACGGCCTCATCGGCCTCGTCTTCACCGGCCTGCTGTGGAGCCGCGACCGCACCCTGATCCACACCGCCTGGATCACCGCCGCCGCCCACGTCCTCGTCGTCGCGGCCCTCGGTGCCTCCGCCGAAGCGGCCGGGCACGCCAACGCCTCCCCGACGCTCGTCGCCGACCCCTTCGAAGCCGCCGCGATGCGTCTCGCCGTCTGGTCGGCCCTGACCACCACGTTCTATGTCGTGAGCGTCCTGCCCGCCTTCGCACTCGGGATCTGGGCGGCTCGCCGCGACCTCCTCGGCGAGCCCTCGCGCCACCTCCCGCTACTTCGCCGAACCGCCTTGTGGGGCATCGCGATCGGCGCCGCCGGAGGCCTCCCGCTCATGCTCGTGGACACGCAGCTATGGCATCCAGATTCCGTCGCAGCCGTGACGATGTACGCCGTCCACAGCGTCACCGGCCTCGCGTCCGGATTCGGCTACGCCGCCCTCATCGCCGTCATCTGCACCAGGCTCGCCGAGACCGGCCCGTCCGCCACTCGACCCGGACGCGGCGGCGGCCCGGTCGCGAACGCGCTCGCCGCATGCGGCCAGCGCTCCCTCACCTGCTATCTCCTCCAGTCGATCGCCTTCACCGCGATCTTCACGCCGATGGCGGGCAACCTCGGAGCGCACTTGGGCGACGCCGCGGCCTCCGGCATCGCGGTCCTCATCTGGCTCGTCACGGTCGCATTGGCGGCCTGGATGGCGAAGGCGGGGATGCGCGGCCCGTTCGAGGTCCTGCTGCGGCGACTCACCTACGGCCGCAGCTGAACCCGCTCTACCGCCTGGGCCGCCTGCGTACAGGTCCGTTGCAGTACAACATATTCGACACCCGGCGCTCATTCCTCACCACTGGATGCCGACTCCGGCGTCGTCATCAGGGTCCAACGTGCCCGTGATGTCGTGCTGACCCGCCCGTTGCCGGCAATCGCGATTGGGCGGAGCTCTCGTGGGATGCGGTGAGTCCGGACGAGTGGAAGGTGTTCTGAGAACGACGGTCGTGGCCGCCGCCTCCGGGATCCAGAACGAGGGCCCGGCCGCATCGCGGCCGGGCCCTCGTTGCAATTGCGGTTCAAGCGCTTAGCAGGCGACCGGCTCAAAGTAGGTGCATTCGCGCTCACCGGGGATCTCCACGGCGGGCTCGGCGACCCCTTCGGCCTGAGCGAAGGTCGAGATCTCCGCCTCCGTGGCGTCCTCGCTGTGGCTGGCGATCGCGACGGCGATCTGGTTCTCGATGGACTTCACGGAGCTCACGATGTAGTCGTTGAGGATGATGCTGAAGACCAGTTCGCGTCCGTCCGCGTCCGTCACGAAGCCCGAGAGGGCCGAGATCGAGCTCTGCGAGCCGGATTTGGCGTGCACGTTGCCCGCAGCCGGGGTGTCGCACATGCGGCTGACGAGCGTGCCGTCGACGCAGGCGATCGGGAGTCCGGCGTAGAACGTGTCGAACCAGGGCGCGTCCTTCGCGCCGATGAAGAGATCGGTGATCATGTCCGGGGTCATCTGGTCGAATCGGGACATGCCCGAGCCGTCGACCTGGAGGAGGACATCGGTGTCCACTCCGTACCGCTCGATCGCCGCGTGGACCCCGTCCCGGCCGGCCGCGAAGGTGCCCTCGCCGGTGTTGTGGAGGGCGACCGCTTTGAACA
The DNA here is from genome assembly GCF_027622875.1 of Glycomyces luteolus. Classification (GTDB taxonomy): domain Bacteria; phylum Actinomycetota; class Actinomycetes; order Mycobacteriales; family Micromonosporaceae; genus Glycomyces; species Glycomyces luteolus. The sequence goes on from NZ_JAPZVP010000021.1 coordinate 40,932, forward strand.
GCGCCTCGGAATAGGAGTTGTTCGAGGGCTTGAGCAGGTCGACGGCCAGCTGCGACAGCGGGATCGACTCGTGGCTCGCCAGCGTCTGGCCGGCGTCCTGCGGGGTCGGTTCGCTGACGCGAAGGTCGCCGGTCAGATCGATCCCGTTGTCGGCCAGGGCGTCAGCGAAGACGTTGGCGACAAGGGCGGTCGGGTCGATGACCGAGCGGGAGTAGTAGTCGGGCGTGACGCCGGCTTCGACGGTCCCGGTGACGCGGATGGTGTTCGCGTGCTCGTCGCGGTTGACCGAGAGGTCCGTCTCCGCGCCGGTCGTCGCCTCGTTCACGACGGTCACATAGTCGTTCTCGGGCACCATCTTGATCTGCACCGGGTCGCCGCTCGCGGCGCCTCCGGTCATGAACAGGCGGACGGTCCCGGCCCAGTGGTCGGGACCCGAGCCGATGGTGAGCGCGGAGATCTCCGCCGCAGGGGCGTACTGGAGGTCGCCCCAGGCCCATTCGTCGCCGTGGCGGGCCGCGTCGAAGGCGGTGTCGTCGGCGACCAGGTCGCCGTCGATCCGGCTGATGCCGTGCGCGGCCAGGTCCGCCGCGAGCTGCTGGTAGTCCTCTTCGAGCATGGTCGGGTCGCCCGAGCCGCGCAGGTACAGGTCGCCGTCGACCACGCCGTCGACCGGGCGGTCGCCGAGCAGCTCGGTGGTGAACGTGAAGTCCTCCCCGAGGGTTTCGAGGGCGCCCGCGACGGTGGTGAGCTTCTGGTTGGAGCCGGGCAGGCCCCGCTGGTTGCCGTTGTGGTCGTAGAGGACTTCGCCGGTGGCCGCGTCCTTGACGATGACACCCGACTGCGAGTCGGTCAGGGCGGGATCGGCGAGGATGGCGTCGATGGCCTGGGCGAGGGCCGCCGAACCGGTCTCCTGCGCTTGGGCGACGACCGTTCCGGCAAGGGCGAGGGCTCCCGCGGCGGTGACCGCCACGGTGCCCGAGATGATGGTACGAGTCTTCACGATCGGAGCGTATGTACGGCCTCCTCCCGGTTTCGGCGAATGATCCGTGAAAGTGCGGAACGCAACTCGCTTCGGAGGCAACGGAAAACGGCCGGCACGGCGTACACGCGCATCCAGACGCGAAGGCGGAGTGCCGGCCGTATCGGCCGTTCGGACAAGCCGAGATCATCCGTTCAAAGGAGCTTCCGATCCCGGCGAGGGCCCGGCCGCTTGCGGCGACCGGGCCCTCGATTCGTGTTCAGTTGCGCCTCAAGCGCTTAGCAGACGGCCGGTTCGACCCAGGTGCATTCGAGGTTGTGGTTCGGGTCCTCGGCTGGCATCTCGATGTCCTCGACGTTCGCGGAGCGGAGCGTCTCGGCCTGGGTGGCGGTGGTGGTGTGCGCGGCGATGGCGGCGGCGATCTTGTCCTCGATGTCCTTGACCGTGGAGTACAGGTAGTCGTTGGTGAGGACGGAGAAGACGAGTTCGCGGCCGTCGGCGTCGGTGACGTAGCCGGAGAGGGCCGAGACGCTGGTCATCGAGCCGGTCTTGGCGCGCACGTTGCCCGCGGCGGGGGTGCCGCACATGCGGCTCCCGAGGGTGCCGTCCTCGCAGGCGATCGGGAGCGCGTCGTACCAGGTGCCGAACCAGTCGGCCTTCTTGGCGCCCACGAGGAGGTCGGTGAGCATGTTGGAGGTCATCAGGTTGTGGCGGGAGATGCCGGAGCCGTCGACCTGGCGGATGGGTCCGGTGTCGACGCCGTAGGTCTCGATCCCGGCGTAGGTGGCGGCCTTGCCGCTGGAGAAGGTGCCCTTGCCGGTCGCCGCGTAGCCGAGGGTCTTGAACAGGGCTTCGGCGACGGAGGCGTTGGAGGGCTTGAGGATCTCCCCGGTCAGCTCGGTGAGGGTCATCGACTGGTGGGACGCGAGGGTCTCGAGGCCCTGCGGCGTGGATTCGCCGTAGCGCAGGTCGCCGTTGACGGTGATGCCGGCATCTTCGAGGGAGTCGGCGAAGACGTCGGCGGCGAGGCGGGTCGGCTCGATGACGGAGCGGGTGGCGTAGGTGCCGCTGGTCCCGGCCTTCACGGTGCCGCTCACGCGGATCACGTTGTCGTGCGGGTCGCGGTTGACGGAGACGCTGGTGGTGGTGCCGGTGGTGGCGGTGTTGACGATCTCCACGTAGTCGTTGGCGGGGCTCATGCTGAGCTGGGCGGGGTCGCCTTCGGCCGCGCCGGGCTTGACGAAGATGCGCACGGAGCCGGCGTTGTAGTCGTCGCCGGAGGCGACGGTGAGCGCGGAGACCTCTGCGGCGTAGGTGAACTGGAGGTCGGACCAGCCCCATTCGGTGCCGGAGCGGACCGTGTCGAACGCGGTGTCGTCGGCGACGAGGTCGCCGTCGATCGTGGACACGCCGCGGGCGGCGAGGTCCTCGGCCAGCTTGTCGTAGTCGGCTTCGAGGATCGTCGGGTCGCCGAAGCCGCGCAGGTAGAGGTCGCCGGCGACGACGCCGTCAGTGGGGCGGTCGCCCGCGACCTCGGTCGTGTAGGTGAAGTCGCCGCCGAGGTTCTCGAGGGCCGCGGCGGTGGTGGTGAGCTTGTCGTTCGAGCCGGGGATGGCGCGCTTGGCGCCGTTGTGCTCGTACAGGACCTCGCCCGTGTTCGCGTCGGCGACAGTGACGCCGATCTGCGAGTCGGTGAGGCGCTTGTCGGTCAGGATCGCGTCGATCGCGGCGGCGAGCGCCTCGTCGCCGGTCTCCTGGGCTTGGGCGACCATCGTCCCGGCGATGGCGATGGCGCCGACGGCGGTGACCGCCACGGCGCTCGAGATCAGGGTGCGTTTTCTCACGAAGCGAGCATAGGCACGCCGATTGTGTAACCAATCCCGATACGGGCGGGAAGTGCTCGATATTGCAGGGGCGCAGTACAACCGAAGCGGCTCGAGTACACGTATGGCGTGCACGGGGTCCGCGCACGCCATACGGGAACGGCCGCTCTTACTCCACGGTCACCGATTTGGCGAGGTTGCGCGGCTGGTCGATGTCGCGGCCCAGGGCCGTGGCGAGCTCGATCGCGAACTCCTGCAGCGGCACCGTGGTCAGCAGCGGGGCCAGCAGGGTCGGCGACGCGGGCGTCTCGACCACGAAGTCCGCGTGGGAGGCGGTGATCGCGTCGCCCTCCTCGCAGATCGCGATGACCTTCGCCCCGCGGGCCTTGACCTCCTGGATGTTGGAGATGATCTTGTCGTGCAGCAGCGAGCGGCCGCGCGGGCTCGGCACGATCGCGACCACGGGGGTCCCGTCCTCGATCAGGGAGATCGGGCCGTGCTTGAGCTCGCCCGCGGCGAAGCCCTCCGCGTGCAGGTAGGCGAGTTCCTTGAGCTTCAAGGCGCCTTCGAGGGCCACCGGGTAGCCGACGTGGCGGCCGATGAACAGGACGCGCGCGGCGCCGTCCTTCGACTCGGCGAGGTCGCGGGCCATCTGGCGGATCGGCTCCAGGTTCTCGATGACCTTGGCGATCTTGCCGGGCGCGGCCACGAGCTCGTCGAGGATCGCCGAGACCTCGTCGGCGTACTTGATGCCGCGCACCTGCGCGAGGTGCAGGCCCACCAGGTAGCAGGCGGCGAGCTGGGTGAGGAACGCCTTCGTGGACGCGACCGCGACCTCGATCCCGGCGCGGGTGTAGAGCACGGCGTCGGATTCGCGCGGGATCGTCGACCCGACGGTGTTGGAGATGGCGAGGACGCGGGCCTTCTGGTCCTTGGCGTGGCGCAGGGCCATGAGCGTGTCCATGGTCTCGCCGGACTGGGAGATGACGACGACGAGCGTGGACCGGTCGAGCACCGGGTCGCGGTAGCGGAACTCGCTGGCGAGCTCGACCTCGCAGGGGATGCGCGTCCAGTGCTCGATGGCGTACTTGGTGACGAGCCCGGCGTGGTACGAGGTGCCGCACGCGACGATGAAGACCTTGTCGATGTCGCGGAAGTCCTGGTCGGACATGCGGACCTCGTCGAGGACGATCTGGCCGGTCTCGTCGATGCGCCCGCGCAGGGTGTCGGCGACGGCCTGGGGCTGCTCGTGGATCTCCTTGGCCATGAAGGTCTCGAAGCCGCCCTTCTCGGCGGCGGCGATGTCCCAGTCCACGGAGAACGGCTTGCCCTCGGACGGCTGCCCGTCGAAGCCGCGCACGGTGATGCCGCGCTCGCGGTTGATGGTGACGATCTGGTCCTGGCCGAGCTCGATGGCCTCGGTCGTATAGGCGATGAACGCCGCGACGTCGGAGGCGAGGAAGTACTCGCCGTCGCCGAGGCCGACCACGAGCGGGGAGTTGCGGCGGGCGCCGACCACCGTGTCGGGGTCGTCGGCGGCGACGGCCAGGAGCGTGAAGGCTCCTTCGAGGCGCGCGCAGACGCGGGTCATGGCCTCGGTGAGGTCTCCGTCGACGGCGTACTCGCGGCCGAGGAGGTGGGCGGCGACCTCGGTGTCGGTGTCGGAGAGGAACTCGATGCCGGCGGCTTCGAGCTCGACGCGGAGCTGGCCGAAGTTCTCGATGATGCCGTTGTGGATGAGCGCGATGCGCCCGTCGGCGGAGAGGTGGGGGTGGGCGTTGCGGTCGGAGGGGACGCCGTGGGTGGCCCAGCGGGTGTGCCCGATGCCGCACGCGGCATCGAGGGGGCGGTCCTGCTCGGCGAGGACCGCCTCGAGATTGGCGAGCTTCCCGGCCTTCTTGTCGAACTCCAGGTACGAGGCGGCCGCGTCGGGGTCGTAGACGAGCGCCACGCCCGCCGAGTCGTAGCCGCGGTATTCGAGACGGCGAAGGCCGTCGATCACGACGTCGACGACGCTGCGCGCCCCGACGTATCCAACGATTCCACACATGCGGAAAACCCTACAGCAGTTTCGCGCATCACTCATGCTCGGATGGCCGAGAACTGATCACACCGTTTGATCATTCAAGTCGTTCGAGACCCGTTCACCGCCAGGACATCACGCGTTTCCCGAGCTCCTGAGCGGGCGCTTCCCACCACGGCACCCAGTCGGCCGCTCATTCGACGACGCTCACTCGGCGGCGCTCATTCGACGGCACTCATTCGACGACGGCGATCCCGCGGGTTCCGTCCTCGTCCACGTAGCTGACCGCCGCGCCGGTGCCGACCGGGCTGAGCTGCGCGTCGTGGCACCAGTTCGCCGGGATCGGCTCGCCGTCGTCCTGCTCGGCCGCGAACTCGACCTCGCTCGACCGCCCGTCCTCGATCGCGTACAAGTGGCAGTCCGGGCGGTTCGGGTCGAGCGAGAGGTCGGCCGCGAGCATCGCCCGGTTGTCGGGCAGCACCGTCGCCCAGCCGCGCGCGACCTCCGGGTCCAGCGGCGTGAATCCCAGCCGCACCGCCCTGCGGTACAGGCGCTCACCCGATTCCACGTCGTATGCCATGACCCCGAGCCACGACCCCTCCTTCGCGGTGAAGCACTCGATGATCTGCACGGTGCGGCGGTCGGCCGTCGCGGCCCGCGCCTTCGCCTCCCCGCCCGCGGCCGCGCCCGGCGCGGGCGCCGCGGTCGGCTGCGACAGGTGCAGCGTCCCGGCGCAGGCCGAGGAGTTCGTGGAGCCGAAGGTCTGGTCGCCCACCCGCCAGCGCTCGGTGCCGTCCGCGATCGCATAGGCGATCAGCTGGTGCTCGAAGCGGCGCGCGGAGAACGGGCCGTCGGTGACGCGGTGCTCGATGCGGCTGTCGATCACGATCGTGTCCTCGGTGACGAGGAACGAGTCGGGGACGACCACGGCGCTGCGGTCGATCTCCTGGTGCCAGGCGGCGGCGCCGTCGTCGAGGTCGAAGGCGAGTACGAGGTCGCGGGCGATCGACCGGTCGGGGGCGGGCATGCAGTCGGCGAGCAGGAGCGCGCGGGACCCGGCGGCCTGGGCGGCGGTGCCTTCGCAGCCGTCGGGCATCTCGGCCTCCCACACCAGGTTCCCGCCGAAGTCGTAGACGGTGAACGTCTGGCTGCGGTCCTTGGTGAACAGGAGCCGGTCGTCGGCGAGGGCGAGGAGGGCGCCGGGCGAGCCGTCGAAGTCGGCGGTGGCGGCTTCGCTGCCGTCGCGGGTATTGAGGACGCGGGTCTGGAAGTCGCCGTTGTTGTCGGCACGGGGGCCGGTGAGGGCGACGAGGTCCTGGGACTGGGAGAGCACGGGCGGCTGGGAGGCGAGCCAGTTCCAGCGGCGGTGGTACCAGATGGCGGCGCCGGTGGCGGGGTCGAGCATGGTGACGGCCTGCGGGGTCGGGTCGGCGGGGTGGTCGGTGCGCAGGAGACCGTACGGGGTGTCGGTGAAGCGCTCGACGCCCGCGAGGTCGGCGAGGCCGTCGAGGTCGGGGTCGGTGGTGCTGCCGGTGGCGGCGGCGTCGCCGACGAGCACGTCCTGGTTGGCGAGTTCGGCCCAGAGCTGCATCGCGGGCGCGAGGGCGGCGGCGAGTATGACGATGATCGCGCTGGCGAGCACGGCGACCTTTCGGCGCAGCTGTTTCGGGGCGGGGGCGCGGCCTCCCGAGTAGCCTTCGACGACGAATTCGGAGAGGGCCAGGAGGCCGCCGCCGACGACGCCGAAGACGTACGCGAGGGCGGCGACGCCGGCGCGGTGGGTGATGAACTGGCCGGGACCGGCTTCGGGCATCGAGGAGTAGACGGTCCACCCGGCGGCGGCGGCGAGGACGGCGGTGAGGAGCGCGGTGATGATGGTGCGCAGCCCGGCGTGGGTGGCTGCGGTGGCGATGACGACGGCGACGAGCAGGACGGATCCGACGGTGCCGATGATCATGTAGACGCCGGAGGAGCCGGAGCTCACGCCGGTGCCGAAGGAGGCCCAGACGAGGAGCGCGGCCCAGCAGAGGAGGGCGGTGATCCCGGCGGCGCGCAGGGCCACGCGGGCGAGCGGGCGCCCGGACCGAGAGGTGCTGCCGCTGTCGGCCGTGCGGTGCGCGGCGGTGCTGGAACGGCCGGTGCCGGTGGCGCTGTGGGACATGCCCTCTTTCTACCGGTCACCGTTGCTCGGAGCAGTGCTTTCGCGCAGATCGCGAGGCGGTTTCTCTCTTGGGGCCGGTCGGCCGGCCGGCGGTGTCACCGGGCGGCGGCCGTGCGCCTCGGGGTGCCGCGTCGGGCTCGGGCTCAGCCGAGGGGCGCGGCGGCGATCGGGGTGTAGAGCGGTTGCGCGCCTACGGGCCCCTTGCCGAAGTCGGAGCGGTAGAGCACGACCTCGTTCGCGGTCCAGCTCGGACCGTAGTAGCGGCGGAGGGTCAGCAGGTCTTGGGCGGCCTGCTGGTTGGTGACGCGGTCGCCCGGGCGGGCGAGGGTCACGTGCGGGCGGTACTGCTTCTGGTCGACGGGCAGGCCGCCGGCGATGAGTCCGGCGCGGATGCGGTGCACGAGGTCGACGAGCGCGGCGACGTCGCCGTCGAGCCCGGCGTAGACGACCGAGTAGCGGCCGCGGCCGAACCGGCCGCCGCCGGAGACGCAGAGCCGCATCGGCTCGGACTCGCGCGCCGCGGCTGCGATGACCTCGGCGGTCTCCGCGCAGCGGTCGGCGGGGACCTCGCCGAGGAAGGAGAGGGTCAGGTGCCAGTTCTCCGAGCGGACGAGCCGCGAGGAGGGCGTGCGGCGGCCGGTCGCGCCGGGGCGGCTGGGGGCGCCGCGGCGGGCGATGTTGAGGTCGGCGACGACTTCGGTCAGGTCGGCGACGGCGTTGTCCGGCAGCGGGAGCGCGGCGAAAAGGCGCTCGGTGCGCACTTGGGTCGCGGCCTGCGGGACCGCGGTGGCGGAGGCACTCACTGGATTCCCTCCAGGGGCTCAACTCGGGGTCAGTGACACGCGCTGCGGCGAGAGGTGTGTCGTCGCGGCGCGGTCGGGGCTGTCACGATGTGACCTATCCTCGCAGCAACACGAGTCGTTAATTCAGTGAAATCCCACGGGACGGGACAGTAATTTCGACGAAGTAACACTCCTGTGCACGGCTGAGGCGGTGGAGGCGCAGGAGGTTCCGGGTAACGCGGGAGCACTCGGACAACTCACGAAAACGAGGCGATGCGCATCGTTCAGGAAGTGGGAATCGCCGGATAACAGTGAATGAAATGTCGGATGACCCGATCGGCTGCGGTCACCTCACGCCGACGCGGTCTCGCCCGCGAGTGCCGGGACCGGCGCCTCGGCGGTGTCGCCCAGGGCCGCGCGGCGCTTGAGCTGCGCCCGCTTCGCGAGGGCCAGCGCGGCGGGCGTCGCGATCCCGACGATGCCGCCGAGCCACAGGCCCGCGCGGGCCCCGTAGACCTCCATGAACACGCCGACGATGGGCGCGAACACCGCGGTCGAGCCGAGGAAGACCAGCATGTACAGGCTCAGGACGCGGCCGCGGAAGTCGGCGCGCACGCCCATTTGGACGCGCTGGTTGGCGGCTTGCGCGTAGTAGACCATGGCGAAGCCGGTAGGCGCGAGGAGCGCCATCGCCGACCACAGCGTGGGTGCGAAGCCCACGAGCAGGGTGCCGACGCCGAGCAGGGCCGAGGACGCGAGCATCGTGTTCAGGCTCGGGCGGGTCGAGCGCCGCCCGGAGGCGAGTGATCCGGCGAGCGCGCCGACCGCGAGCGCGGTGAGCAGCAGCCCGTACGAGTCGGCGCCGGTCTCGAACTCGGTGCGGGCGAGCATCGAGAGGGTGAGCGCGAAGTTGAACGTGAAGCCCGAGACGAGCAGCGAGACGATGAGGACGGCGATGATGTCGGGGCGGGCGGCCGCGTAGCGCAGGGCGTCGCGGATGCCGCCGGCGGCGGCGTCGCGCCGGACCGGGTTGGAGAGGCTGCGGCGCAGCAGGACCGCGCAGGACAGGGCGGGGCCGAGGAAGATGAACGCGCACATGACGATGACGGTGCCGGTGGAGGTGAGCGCGATGAGGACCCCGGCGAGTGCGGGGCCGGCGATGCGGCTCATGTTGAAGATGGCGCTGCCGAGGCCGACGGCGTTCGGGAGCGCCTCGCGGTCGACGAGTTCGGAGTAGAAGGCCTGGCGGGCGGGGCCTTCGACGACGGCGACGGAGCCGAAGGCGGCCATGCCGACGTAGACCATCCACAGTTGGATGTGCCCGGTGAGCACGACCGCGGCGAGCCCGGCGGTGACGGACGCGGAGCCGAGGGAGCACAGGAGGAGGACGCGGCGCTTGTCGAAGCTGTCGGCGATCTTGCCGCCTTGGAGGCCGAAGAGGAGGTAGGGGCCGAACTGGAGGGCGAGGGTCCAGCCGAGGGCGGTGCCGGAGTTCCCGGAGAGTTCGAGCACGAGCCAGCTGATGGCGGTGGTCTGGAGCCAGAAGCCGAGGGTGCCCAGCAGCTGCCCGACGGCGTAGATGCGGAAGCCGGGGTAGGACAGCGCACGGAACGTGCGATGCAGCTGGCTGAGAATGACCGGAGACATTGATGCAAGGATAACTACTTACCGGTCGGCTAGCCAGTAAGCGTGATCGACTTCTCGCAATCCCGCGAGTACTCCGGAGGGCGCAAAAAAGGCGGGTCCGAAGTCCCGCCGCCGCGCCATACGGGTGGCCCCGGGTACCCGCCCGTTCCCACCTTCACCACTACCAGTGAAAAGGACACCATCGCATACGGGTACGACAAAGGCCCGCGATCGAACAGATCGCGGGCCTTCCTCAGGTTCTTGCGCGTCCTAATTTCTTGTCAGCAGAGCCGCTCTGCTTCTTGTCCGCAGAGCCGCTCTACTTCTTGTCGGCAGAGCCGAACAGCACATCGTCCCAGCCCGGGAGCTGGTTGCGGGGCTTCGAGCCGGCCGCGGCAAGGGGCGGCGTGTTCATGTCGTCCTCGGCGACCGAGCGCTTGCCCGGGCGCAGCACCGCGAGCGAAGGCACCTCCGGCGTCTCGCGCTGCTCCGGCGCGGAGGTGCCCGGCAGGCCCAGCTGCGAAGTCCGCTTCCCGCGGCCCGCCATGTCGTCGAGCGGACGCTCCAGCACCTCCCGCAGGCGGTCGCGCCGCAGCGGGTCCGGGTGCGAACCGTCGTCGTCGCGGTCGCGCAGCCCGTGCATCGGGTCGCGCGAAGGCCGCACCGGATCACCCGGGCGCACTCCGAGCTCCGAGACCGACTCCTGGTGGCCGGGCATCTGCTGCGGCAGCGGCGTCGAGAGGAACTGCGCCATCTCGTCGTCCGGCGTCACCGTCTGGCGGGCCCGGTCGAGCTTCCAGCGCGCCCTCGCGGTCGTCTTGCCCGACGACCACGAAGCCTGCACGAGCCACGAGCCGTCCTCGGTGCGCCAGGCGTCCCACGAGACCGCCTCGGGGTCCACCCCGTGCGTCCCGAGCTTCACATCGACCACATTGGACATGCGCTCGCCGCGCTCCGAAGTCGCCAGCCGCGAACGGCGGGCCGCCTGGGCGAGCATCGCGCGCTCCTGGAGCACCGGCCCGGCATAGCGCAGGACCCGGTCGACTGCGACCTGCGCGGACGCGGCGATGTCCTCGGCGCTCTCACCGGCGCGGATGCGGGTCTGGATGTCGCGAGGAGAAAGACTGACAGCGGCGGGGCGCTGCGGCACAGGGCGGCGCGGGGCTTCAGGCCGACTGGGCGCACCCTCTACTTTGGCCCGAAGCGCGCTTCCGCCCTCGGGGACATCGACTACGGCCGCGACACGCTCGTCGATCGGCAGCGCGAGCAGCCTCCCGAGTTCGTCGGCGAGCACCAGCGCATGACCGTCCTCTGAGAGGGCTACGAACCGTACCGGCCTCATGCCTTCCACCCCTCGCGTGTCGTCTGTCAGCGCCGCATCGCCAGCTCATCCGAGCGTACGCCCAACCCTACCGGCGGACCACAACCGGCGGGGTGCCGATAACGGATCGCCTTACCTCCAAGGAGACCCGCGGCGCCCACTGGCCCGCTCGCGTCGACGCGACGTCGTTTCATGTCAGCGTGACCGATTGTCGCAGGCACTGTCGCAGCGTACATTGGCAGCGTGTCCACCGACGGAACTTCCAAGCCACCGGCCTCGTCCGGCTCGTCGGCGTCCCCCCGCGAGGCCTACCAGCGCGTCAAGCGCACCCCGGAGCTGCCCGCCCCGAAAGCGGTGAAGATGCGGATGGCCCCGATCGCCGCGATCGGGACTCTACTGTGGGCGGTCGCGCTGCTGCTGACGCAGATCTTCCGCGAAGAGCTCGCCGACGCGGGCCGTGAATGGTGGGCCGCCTGCGCCCTCACCGGCGTGGTCATCGGCATCCTCGGCACCGCGGGCATGGCGCTGGCCGACAGGAAGCACTTCGGTAAAGCGAAGCGGAGCCGAAGCTAGGGCGCAGTGGTAAAGCGAAGCGGAGCCGAAGCTAGAGCACAGCGGTAAAGCGAAGCGGAGCCGAAGCTAGGGCACAGCAGTAAAGCGAAGCGGAGCCGAAGCTAGGGCGCAGTGGCAAAGCGAAGTGGAGCCGAAGCTGGGGCACAGTGGTAAAGCGAAGCGGAGCCGAAGCTAAGGCGCAGTGGTGGGACGAAGCGGAGCCGAAGCTGAGGCGCAGCCGTCGTTCCGACTGGGCGCGCCTCGTCCGTTAGAGGATCTCGGAGCCCTCGTCGTCGTAGATGACCTCGGACTTCTCGACGCCCTGCGGGGTCGTGTCGACGAACTCGCTGATCTGGGAGTGGGCACCGCAGCCGTGGTCGGCTGAGACGACGCGGGCGTCCTCGGACGAGTACAGGTTCGCGCAGGCCCCGAAGGCCTGGCGCATCGAGCCGGCCAGCGGCAGGAAGAAGCCGCAGGTCCCGCATCGGGCGGCGGCCGGAGCGGCCTCGGAGATCGGCGCGGTCGGGCCGCGGTCGCCGTCGTACCAGCGCTGCGCGGCTTCGGCGCGGCCTTCGCGGTTCATCACGCGTTCGCGGCCGAGGCCGAGCTCGTAGGCGATGTCCTCGACTGCCTCGTCGTCGGAGAGCTGGTAGGCGGGCATGAGACGGTCGTCGTCGTCCTCGGTCGGGAGGACTTCACCGGTGCCGACCTCGCCGCCCTGGAGCCGGTCGGCCCACGGGACCCAGGCGGGAGAGCGGAGCGCCTCCGGGCCGGGCAGGAGCGCGGACTCGGAGACGGTGGCGACGCGGGCGCGGGGCGCGCGCGTGAGCACGACGGCCCAGCGCCAGCCGCGGTAGCCGGCCAGCGTGCAATCGAAGTAGTGGGTGACGACCCGCTCGGTCTCGGCTTCGACGCCGAGGTGCTCACCGACCCCGTCGCCGGCCTCTTCGGCGGCCTCGCGGGCCAGGTCGAGGGCGTCGGCGAGGACCCGGTCCAGGCGCGGTTTGCGGCTGCGGGTCTTGGCGGCGGCGGTAGAGGTGTCAGGCACGCTTTCAAGCATAGGCCAGCTCGCGGCCCCACCTGGCGGACGGTGCGTCTGGTGGGAAGCGGAATACGCCACATTCCGCGATCGGAGGGCTGGCACATGTCGTCCCCCCGCGTCAGGGTTTCGGCTGGACCAATGTTCGGCTCGCAGGCGTCGCCCAGGCCGGGTCCACGCTTCCCACGCACGACCCGCCCAGAATGCCTGCTTTGCACTGCCCGGCGTGCGTTCGCCACGGCTCCGGCAGCGGCCGCCGCCTCCGGGCGCCCGGTAGCGTTGAGGCCATGCGAATACTCGTCGTGTGCGCGGTCCCCGAGGAAGCCCAGGCCGTGGAGGCCGGGCGCTCACTCCGCCACGAGCTGGACGTCCTGGTCTGCGGCGTCGGACCGGCCGCCGCCGCTGCCGCCACCGCGCGGACCATTGCCGAGAACAGCCACATGGGCCGCGCCTACGACGTCGTCGTGAACGCCGGCATCTGCGGCGCGTTCCCCGGCAAGGCCCGGATCGGCGACCTCCTCATCGCCACTGACTCGGTCGCCGCCGAACTCGGCGTCGCGCTCCCCTGGCGGTTCCAGCCGATCGACGAGATCGGCTTCGGCACCAACCGGATCGGCTGCAACACGGTCCTCACGGTCGCGGTCGAAGGCGTGCGCGGCGAGATCCTCACCCTCGCCTCGATCACCGGCTCAGACGGGCTCGCCGCCAACCTCGCCCACCGCTACCCCGACGCGATCGGGGAGGCGATGGAGGGCTTCGGCGTCGCCACGGCCGCGCAGCAGGCCGGGCTGCCGTTCGCCGAGATCCGCGCCGTCTCCAACTACATCGGCGACCGCGACGTCGAGAACTGGGACTGGAGCGCCGCTTTGAAGACGCTGACGACCGGCATCAGGGAGCTGTAGGGATGGCGGCACTCGGGACACCGTTCGACCTCCCTCTCGACGACGATCCGGCCGGCGCGCTGCACCTGGCGCACTCGCCCTGCCCCAACGACACGTTCATCTACCACGCGTGGACCTCGGGCCTCATCGACGGCGCCCCGGCGACCCGCCTGACGTTCGCGGACATCGACGTCACCAACACCGCTTGCGCACGAGGCGAATTCGACGTCGCCAAGGTCTCGTACGCGGCGCTGCCGTACCTCGGCGACGAATGGCGGCTGCTGCCCGCGGGCGGCGCGCTCGGCCGCGGGTGCGGACCGCTCGTCCTCACCGCCGGCGGGACCGGCACCGGCGATCTCGCCGGGAAGCGCGTGGCCGTGCCTTCGGACCGCAGCACCGCGTTCATGCTGTTCAACCTGTGGCTGCGCGATCTCGGTTCGCCCGAGGTGACGTGGGAGGTCGTGCCGTTCGACCAGATCATGCCCGCGGTGCGCGACGGCCGCTTCGACGCCGGGCTCGTGATCCACGAGGCCCGGTTCACCTACGGCGAGTACGGGCTTCGATCCCTTGTCGACCTCGGCGAGTGGTGGGAGGGGAGCACCGGCTGCCCGATCCCGCTCGGCGCGATCGTCGCCAAATCCCATCTCGACACCGATGCGGTCACTACCGCGATCCGCGCGTCGCTCGACTACGCGCGGGCGCACCCTGAGGCGAGCCGCGCGTACGTGGCCGAGCACGCGCAGGAGATGTCGGACGACGTGTGCCGCATGCACATCGACCTGTACGTGAACGAGTTCTCGCGGGACCTCGGCACCGAGGGCCGCATGGCCGTCGAGCGTCTGCTGGGCGGCGCGGCCGACCTGGGGCTCGTCCCGAAACTCACGTTGGCGATCCCGTAGGGCGCTCGGCGTAGCCGGGCCGTCACCCGAGCGGTCCATTCCGTCCGGTTCATGCCACGCTAGGCTTGACGGACTCAATCAGTTCCCTGCAGACGAGAAGTTCGAGGTTCAGCGGTGCCCAGTGGTCGAGTGAAATGGTTCGACGCCGAGAAGGGATTCGGATTCGTCTCCCGCGATGACGGCGGCAAGGACGTGTTCGTGCACCGCGACGCGCTGCCCGAAGGCGTCGAAGAACTCGCCAAGGGCACGAAGGTCGAGTACAGCATCATCGACACGCGCCGCGGGGTCCAGGCGATGGGCCTGCACGTCGTGGCCGCCCCGCAGGTCGGCGCGGCCCCGGCGGCCGAGACGGCGAAGCGCTCGCCCGAGGAGCTCAACAGTCTGCTGCAGGACCTCATCGGGGTACTCGAACAGCAGGTCATGCCGCCGCTCTCCCGAGGTCGGCGTCCCGACCGCAAGACCGGCGCGAAGATCGCCGAGCTGCTCCGGGCCGTCGCGGGCGACCTCGAGTAGCGAGCCCGGCCGCATGCGCCGGGATAGTCTCTGTGAGGTGACCTCCCAGGCTCAGGCGACTCCCCAGGCGACCGGCGCCGTGCACGCCGGCGCGTCCACCACCGCCGATGGCGCTCCCGTCGACCGGGTCGACGCCCTCCTCGACAGGCTCTCCTCGCTGCCGTCGCTCATGGTGGCGTTCTCCGGCGGCGCCGACTCGGCGTTCCTGCTCGCGGCCGCCGTCCGGGCGCTCGGCCCGGATCGGGTCGAGGCCGCGACCGCCGTCTCGCCTTCGCTGCCTCGCATCGAACTCGAGCGCGCCCGCGAGTTCGCGGCCGGGCTCGGGGTCGCCCACCACGCCCCGTCCACCGACGAGCTCTCGCGCGAGGGCTACCGCGCCAACGCCGGGGACCGCTGCTTCTTCTGCAAGACCGAGCTGATGAGCGTCGTCGCGCCGCTCGCGGCGGAGCGCGGCATCGCCGCGGTCGCGACCGGCACCAACGCCGACGACGTCCGCGCCGGGTTCCGTCCCGGGATCCGCGCCGCCGCGAACGCGGGGGCGCTCACGCCGCTGGCCGACGCCGGGCTCAGCAAGTCCGAGATCCGCGCCGCCTCGCAGGCGTGGGGTCTGCCCACTTGGGACAAGCCGGCCGCGGCCTGCCTGGCGAGCCGCATCGCCTACGGGGTGGAGGTGACCGCGGGCGGGCTCGAACGCGTCGCCGAGGCCGAGCATGCGCTGCGGCTCGCGCTCGCCGAGGCCGCGATCCCGGTGCGGAACCTGCGGGTGCGGGACATGGGCGGCGACATCGCGAAGGTCGAGATCGACGCCGAACTGGTGGCGGCGGTGGCCGGACGGCCGGAGGTGCTCGCGGTCGTCGAGGGCTTCACCGAGGTGCGCTTGGACGAGCAGGGATTCCGGTCGGGTGCGATGAACGAGCTGCTGCCGAACCCCGAGCGGTACCGCTGAGGCGAAGCGCCGGCGGCGGAGGGAACTGAGTACCCGGTGAGACGGGCCAGCGGCGATCGTCAGTGGAGGATGAGTCCGAAGATCCGCCTCACCGGGTCCATAACCCCTCGGGAACCCCTCATTCCCCGAGGCCCTCACCGTGGGACATGAGACTGAGCGCGCCCTGAACCGCTCCTGGCAATTCCCTGATATAGGGGTGTTCGCCTCATAACATGCGGTGTCCGCTCTTTCCGGTCGCAGCCCGGCTAACCATCCCTAATCGACACTCGCTCGAGGCGGTCCGCGACAGGCCCCGCCGCGACACGCTCCCCTCGGCCGCCGGAGTCCGCGGCGACTCGGCGTGTAGAACGGTCCTGTGGAGGTTTCGGGCTGCGCCAGCGCCTATCAGCCGGGGTGCTCGGCCGGGTGCGGCGAGCCCCTGGGCGCGTCCTGCGGTCCCGGTGGTCCGTGCAATGCCTGCGCGGCCGCCTGCGGGGGCGCGAGCGATCCGGGCCCGTTCCATGCAATGGTGCCGGGGCTCTTCGGGTTCGGTCGGCTCACGCCGGAGCGGCTGGCAGCCGCGCGGGAGCGGCATCGGCCCGGTCCCCGGCGGTTCGGGCTGCGGCTCATCGCGGGGTATCGGCGGTGGCTTTCGCCGCGGGTGCAGGTGGCGTGCCGGTTCGTGCCGAGCTGCTCGGGCTTCGGCTACCGGGCGGTGTCACGGTACGGACTGTGGACGGGCGGGCGGCTGGCGCTCGGGCGGGTGCTGCGGTGCCGGCCGGGGGTGACGCCCGGCACGCGTGATCGAGTGCCCGGTCCGCGGGGCGACCGATAAAATCCAGCGCATGAGTGACTCGAACATCGCCAGCCGCCCGTCCGACACCGAGGCGAAGATCCGCAGCCGGGCCGTCAAGCCCGGGCACCTGGAGGTCGGTGAGTTCACCTCCGGCCACATCGGCGCCTCTTCGCCGTTCGGCACCTCCTCCTTCCCGCTGCCTACGGCCAGCATTTACTTCGAGCACACCGGGCCGGTGGCGACGCGCATCCTGGAGGACGAGCGCCACTGAGCGACGTCCGCAACGGATTACCAAGACGTTGTAAGAAAATTTCATAGGTGGTATGTTCTTGCGCACACGGGGTGTGCGTCTCGTCGTGCATCCGTCACGTCGCGGCGCGCGCCCCGTCCCCCCGTTCAACCCCCGGAGGAAGAAGCGCAATGCCGCGTACCGCCCGCATCGCGGCGGGAGTGCTGGGCTCCGCCCTGGTACTGACCGCCTGCACCACCCCCGATCAGCCGCCCGGCGAGGACGGATCCTGGAGCGACGTGCCGTCGGACTCCCAACTGGCCGCCCTCGCCCAGGATGCTGCCGATGAAGCCGAGCAGTTCTACTTCGTCATGACCGACCGCTTCGCCGACGGCGACGCGTCGAATAACACCGGTGGCCTGCAAGGAGATGCGCTCGCCACCGGGTATGACCCGACGCAGCGCATGTTCTACCAGGGCGGCGACCTCGCCGGGGTCGAGCAGCGGCTCGACTACATCGAAGGCCTCGGCACGACCGCGATCTGGCTGACCCCGGTCGTCGTCAACCAGCCCGTGCAGGTCACCGAGAACTGGACCGGCGCCGGCTACCACGGCTACTGGGGCACCGACTTCACCGCCGTCGACCCGCACCTCGGCGACGACGCGCAGCTCCAGAGCCTGATCGACGCCGCGCACGAGCGCGGAATCGAGATCTACCTCGACATCGTCGTGAACCACACCGCCGACGCGGTGGAGTACGCCGAGGACTCGAAATCCTATGTGGAGAAAGCGGATTCGCCCTACACGGACGCCGAGGGGCGCCCGTTCGAGGACGCGAACTACGCCGCCTCCGAGGAGTTCCCCGAGGTCAACGCCGATTCGTCGGCCTACACGCCGGTGCTCGAAGCGGATCAGGCCGAGCTGAAATCGCCCGCGTGGCTCAACGACCCCACGATGTATCACAACCGCGGCGACTCGACCTACACCGGCGAGTCCTCGACGTACGGCGACTTCTCGGGCCTGGACGACCTGTGGACCGAACGTCCGGAGGTCGTGGACGGCTGGATCGACGTCTACTCGGACTGGATCGCCGAGTCGGGCGTCGACGGCTTCCGCCTGGACACCGTGAAGCACGTGAACCTGGAATTCTGGCCGCAATTTCTTGCAGGCATCCGCGAGGCCTCCGACGCGAAGGGCATCGACTTCTTCGCGTTCGGCGAGGTCTACTCCGGCGACCCGAACGTGACGAGCCCGTATGTGCGCCAGGGCGACCTGGACGCCGTGCTCGACTTCGGCTTCCACGGCGCCGCCACCGGCTTCGCGACCGGTTCGGCCGGGGCCGACGGTCTCGCGAACCTCTACGCCTCCGACCCGCTGTTCACCGCGGACGGGACCGACGCGCTCGCGATGCCCACGTTCGTCTCGAACCACGACATCGGCCGCGTCGGCCGCACCATCGCGGAGACGACCGACGAATCGACCTGGACCGACCGGGCGATCCTCGCCCAGCAGCTCATGTTCCTCACCCGCGGCCAGCCGGTCGTCTACTACGGCGACGAGCAGGGCTTCACCGGCGCGGGCGGCGACGACCACGCGCGCCAGACCATGTTCGCCTCCCAGGTCGGCGACTACCTCGACGACGAGCTGATCGGGACTGACGCGACCCACGCCGTCGACAACTACGACACCTCCCACCCGATCTACCAGGCCATCGCCGAGCTCTCGCAGCTGCGCCAAGAGCACCCGGCCCTCGCGGACGGGATCCAGGTGACGCGCGCGTCCGAGGACGGCGTCTTCGCGTTCTCGCGCGTCGAGTCCTCGGCGGGCGTCGAATACCTTGTCGCCGTGTCGAACTCGACCGAGGCGCAGACCGTCTCGGTGGAGACCTACTCCGACGCGTTCACGCCGGTGTACGGGGACGGCACGATCGAAGCCGCCGACGGCGCCGCCTCGATCACCGTGCCGCCGCTCTCGGCCGTGGTCTTCAAGGCCGACAACCCGATCGAGGCCGCCGACGCGCCCTCGGTGAGCCTCACCGTGGACGAGGAGTCCGCGACCACCGCCTATGCCTCGGCCGACGTGTCCGGCGATCCGCTGGCGCGCGTGGCGTTCGCCGCCTCCGTGGACGGCGGCGACTGGACCTACGTCGGCACGTCGCCCGGCCCGGACCACCGCATCGCCTACGACCTCGCCGGCCTCCCGGGCGACACGTCCGTCGAGTTCAAGGCCGTGGTCGTCGACCGCGAGGGCCGCACCGCCTCCGCGCTCGCGGCCACCACGGTCGCGACACCCGACCAGGCCGGCTCGTCCCTCGACTGGGCCACCGTGCACTACGACGGGGACGCCTCGAGATGGGGCCTGTACGCGTGGGGCGACATCGCCGAGTCCTCGCAGACCGATTGGCCCGAGTCGAACGCGTTCGCGGGCGAGGACTCGTACGGCTCCTTCGCCTCGCTCAGACTCGCCGAGGACGCGAGTTCGGTGGGCTACTTGGTGATCGACGCGGACGGGAACAAGGACCACGCCTCCGACCGGACCTTCGATCCCGGTGCCACGCCCGAGATCTGGTTGAGCGAGGGCTCCGGGGACGTCGCCTACTCGCTGGCCGAGGCCAACGGGTACGTCACCGTCCACGCACCTGCTGCGCCTTCGCCGGACCCCGGGACCGACTGGGGACTGCACATCTGGGGCGACGCGCTCGCCGACGGCGTCTCGACCGAATGGGACTCGCCCCGCGAGCCCGACGGGACCGACGCCTGGGGCCGGTACTGGCACGTGCCCGTCGACGAGGTCGACGCCGACCTGGGCATGATCGTCCACTCCGGTGACACGAAGCTCTACGGCTCCGACATCGTCCTGAAGCCCTCCTCGCTCGGCGAGACCTGGGTGACTTCCACTGGCGCGCACGCCTCTCAGGCCGCCGCCGACGGCAAGGCCGTGATCCACTACCAGCGCCCCGACGGCGACTACGACGGCTGGACCCTGCACACCTGGGAGGGCGCGGCCGACCCGACCGACTGGAGCGCCGGGCTGCAGCCCGTGCGCACCGACGCCTACGGCCCGGTGTACGAAGTGGACCTCGCCGAGGGCGCCGAAGCGCTCTCCTACATCCTCCACCGCGGCGACGAGAAAGACCTCCCGAACGACCAGCGGCTCGACTTCGCCGAGTACGGCCAGGAAGTGTGGCTCACCGCCGCGACCCCGGGCTACGTGCACCCGGCCGGGGCCTCCACCGGCCGCTCGCCGGAGCTCGATCTCGCTGCGGAGCAGGCGATCTGGCTCGACGACGAGACCGTCGCCCTCGACGTGGCATCGACCGACGGGAAGGTGTTCGAGCTCCTGGCGAGCGCCGACGGGTCGATCAGTGTCCAGGACGGGGCCCTCACCGGGAACTTCGACACCATCGGGTTGACGGCGGCCGGCGGCCTCACCGAGGCGCAGCGCCGGGCGTGGCCGCAGTACTGGGACTACCGGGCGTTCAAAGTGGACTCAGACGGCGACGCGATCCGGGAGGCCCTGCGCGGGCAGCTCGTCGCGGTCGAACGCGACCACACCGGCATGGCCTGGTACGCGACGGGAGTGCAGACCGCAGGAGTGCTCGACGCGGTCTACGACGAGGCGCTGAACGCCGACCTGGGCGTGACCTGGAAGGGCGGGAAGCCGACCGTCGCGCTCTGGGCGCCCACCGCGCAGTCGGTGACGCTCGAGCTGTTCGACTCGCCCGACGACACCGAGCCGAGCGTGCACGAGATGGACTTCTCGGAGCGCACCGGCGTCTGGGCCGTCAAGGGCGCCAAGGACTGGGACCGCAAGTACTACCGGTTCGCGCTCGAGGTCTGGCATCCGGCGACGCAGGCCGTCGAGTCGTACTCGGTCACCGACCCGTACTCGCTGTCGCTCGCGGCGGACTCGACGCACAGCCAGATCGTGAACCTCGACGCCGCCGACCTCGAACCCGAAGGCTGGGACGGCGAGGACGCACCCGCCGAGGTCGATCCGGCCGCCGCGCAGGTGTGGGAGCTGCACGTCAGGGACTTCTCGATCGCCGACGAGTCGATGGACGAGGAGCTGCGCGGCACCTATGCGGCGTTCACGCAGGAGGACTCGACCTCGGTGCGGCACTTGGCGGAGCTGGCCGAGGCCGGGCTCACCCACGTGCACCTGCTGCCGACGTTCGACATCGCCTCGATCCCCGAGACCGACCAGGCCTCGGTGGACTGCGACCTCGACCTGATGGCGGCGAACTCGAGCGAGCAGCAGGCCTGCGTCGGCGCCGTGCGCGCCGACGACGCCTTCAACTGGGGCTACGACCCGCTGCACTTCAACACGCCCGAAGGCTCGTACGCGACCGAAGCCGATGGGACGCAGCGCATCCTGGAGTACCGGCAGATGGTCCAGGCCATGCACGAACTGGGCCTGCGCGTCGTCAACGACGTGGTCTACAACCACACTGCCGCCTCGGGCACCGCCGACAAGTCCGTGCTCGACCGTATCGTGCCCGGCTACTACCACCGGCTCGACGCGGACGGCGAGGTCCAGACCTCGACGTGCTGCGCGAACACCGCCACTGAGCGGCCGATGTTCGACAAGTTCATCGTCGAGTCCGCAGTGCTGTGGCAGGACGCCTACCACGTGGACGGCTTCCGCTTCGACCTCATGGGCCACCACCCGAAGTCGAACCTCCTCGCGGTGCAAGCCGCACTGGAGGACGACATCATGCTGTACGGCGAGGGCTGGAACTTCGGCGAGGTCGCGAACGACGCCCTGTTCGAGCAGGCCACGCAGGTCAACATGGCGGGCACCGGGATCGGGACGTTCAACGACCGGATGCGAGACGCCGTGCGCGGCGGCGGCCCGTTCGACGGGGACCCGACCACGCAGGGCTTCGGCTCCGGCGCATGGACCGACGACAACGACGGCGAAGCCACTGACGAGGAGCTGGCCGCGCTGCTGCACGCCCAGGACCTCACCAAACTCGGGCTGGTCGGCAACCTCGCCGACTACGAGTTCACCGCTACGGACGGCACCGCCGCCACCGGCGCCGAACTCGACTACAACGGGACCGGGGCCGGATACACCGCCGACCCCGGCGAGGCCGTGAACTATGTGGACGCCCACGACAACGAGATCCTGTTCGACGCCCTCGCTTACAAGCTCGCCGACGTGAGCGGCACCGAGCGCGCGCAGATGCAGGTGCTCTCGATGGCGACCGCGGTGCTCAGCCAGGGCACCGGGTTCTCCACGGCCGGTTCGGAAATGCTCAGGTCGAAGTCCCTCGACCGCGACTCGTACGACTCCGGCGACTGGTTCAACGCCATCCGCTGGAACTGCGAAGGCACGGAAGGCTTCGGCACCTCCAGCAACGGCTTCGGCGCCGGTCTGCCCCCGCAGTGGACCTCGGAGGCCAAGTGGCCCTATGCCGAGGACGCGATCGCCGCGGTGGACCAACCCAGCTGCGAGGACATCGAACTGGCGAACCAGCGGTACCTGGAACTGCTCGAGATCTCGTCCTCGACCTGCGCGTTCAACCTCGGGGATGCCGAAGCCGTGGCCGAGCGGGTCGCTTTCCCGCTCTCCGGCACCGGTTCCGAGACGCCCGGGGTCATCACCATGCGGATCGACCTCGACGGCCTCGACGACGCGTTCGCGTCGGTGACCGTGGTGTTCAACGCGAGCCCGGACGCGGTCACGCAGACCGTGGCCGAGGCCGCCGGTTCGGGCTCGGCGCTCCACCCGGTGCTCCAGGACTCCGCCGACCCGGCGATGGCCGGTGCCTCCTTCGACGATGCGACCGGGACGTTCCACGTCCCCGGCCGCACCGTGGCGGTCTTCACGAGCTGAGAAAGGTAATGGTTCGCTAACGAAACCGCTCTTGACAGGGCGGGAATACTGGGGATTAGTTCAAGATCCCTGAAACCGGGGCGGGCGCGGCACCCGTCCCGGTTTAACGTTTTCTGAGCAAACCTGAGGGCGACAGGCGCTGCGGGTGCCGGATACGATCGGTCCATGACGTACCCCCCGCAAGACCCCGCCGGGCAGCCCGGCGGCCAGTACGGGCCGTCCCAGCCCGGCGCGCAGCCGCCCGCGGGAGGCTACGCCCCCGGGCAGGTCGGCGGCGAGGCCTACCCGCCCGAGCCTTATCCGACCATGCAGCTTCCCGGCCAGTCGCAGTACCCGGGCCAGCCCGTGCAGTACGACCCGGCCGCCGGCTACCAGGTCCCCTACGGCCAGTACCCGCCGCCGGTGCAGCCCAACACCAAGGGCGGCGGGAGCACCGCGCTCCTCGTCATCGGCGTCGTCGTGCTCATGGTCCTCGGCGCGGTCGGCGGGTACTTCCTGCTCGGCAACGACGACGAAGGCAGCCTGACCGCGGGAGACGACGACGCGACCGTCGAGAACACGCCCGGCGGCGGCGAAGGCGAGGACGAGGGCGGCGAGGAGACCGATGCTCCGGTCGCGCCCTCCGGGACGCACCTCGCGGTGTCCTCGCTCGACTCGGTCACGCCCCTCCCCGGCCCCGAATGGCAGTACGCGGCCGGGCCCGGCGCTCCCAGCGAACCGCTCGCGGATGCCGAGATCTACCAGGTCAACCACACCGAGACGTGGGTCTCCGTCCTCGCCGTCGGCCTCTTCTCCGGAGCCGAGGCCGTATTCGACCCCGCCGACCTCGAAGCCAGCGCGCTCAGCGCCTCGAAGGTCTGGCTGGGCGACGGGTTCACGACCGTCGAGGGCTACCAGCAGAGCGCGATCACGTACACCGCTGTCGAAGTCGACGGTCGGCCCGGCGTGCTCGCGGAGTGGCGCAACTCGTGGACGGCCTCGCCGGACACGACGGACCTCTACGAGGACACGGCGCTGCTGGTCGTCGACGTGGACGGCGTGAACGGGTTCATCGGCGTGGCGAGCGTGTCGGAGTCGGGCGCGGCACTGCGCGACCCGGCGATCGAAGCGCTGCTGGCGACGGATTTCGGCGCCGAGTCCGCCTGAGCCGCAAGGACTTGCACGGGGCCGCGCCTTCGGGCGCGGCCCCGTTTCCGTTTTCGGGCCGGGCGTGACGCCGAGGGCCAGCCTGGTCACACCGGGAGCGCCGCCGCCTTGGCCCGGATGCGCGCGGCCTCCGTGTCGAGGCCGAACGCCTCGTAGACGGCCGCCACCGCGGCCCATTCGCTCCGCGCCGTCATCGACTCGCCCAGCGCCGCGAGCGAGTCGCCCAGGTTCTCGCGGGTGAAGGCGGCGCTCACCTCGAGCTCGTTCGCCTCGTACCAGGCCAGCGCCTCCGTAAAGTGGCCGATCGCCTCGCTGTAGCGCCCTTCTGCGTGCGCGACATAGCCGAAGCCGATGCCGGTGTTGGCCTTGGCGAGCTCCCGGCGTTCCGGCACGGCGTCGCGGACGACGTGTTCGAAGCACCGTCGCGCCTCGTCGAACCGGCCGAGCCGGGCGCTGTGCCAGCCGATCGCGTACTGCAGCCGGTTCGCCCAGAACGGGTTGCCGTGCTCGACGAAGTACTGGTAGCCCTGTCTCGCGTAGCCGAGGGCCTCGGCGTCGCATTCCTCCACGCCGGCGCCCACGGTCAACGTGTAACTCACCAGCGCCTTCGCCCCGGGGCTGTGGCCGCGGGCCGCCTCTTCGAAGACGCCTGCGAGCTGCTCGTGCAGTGAGGACTCGGTGCTGACGAGGAGCATCGGGCCCGACGGGCCGCCGGAGACCAGCCGTCCCAGGGCGTCTCCGGCGCGGTCGGTGGCGGCCAGCCCCGCCGAACCGGCTCCGGGCCGGCCTCGCGAGGAGAATCGGTACACCATGGACTCCGTCAGCGCCCAGCGGAGCTGCCAGACCCGCGCGTACACGTCGCCGCGTTCGGGTTCGAGCTCGATGACGCCGCGGAGCACCGCGTCCTCGGCGTCGAGCCAGGCGGTGGCCGCGTCGGCGTCCTTGATCGGTTCGAGGAGCACGCCGGGGGCGGGCTCGCCGAGGTCGAACAGTTCGCGGCGTTCGCGGCGCTCGGAGACGAACTCCTCCGCGACGCGGGCGGTGAAGAGGTAGTGCTCGATCAGCCGGCGGGTCGCCGCCGCGCGCTGCTCGTCGTCGACCTCTTCGCCGACGCGGTCCTGCGCGTACGCGCGGAGCAGGTCGTGCATCGTGTAGCGGCCTTCGCGGTGCTGGTCGACCAGGTGGACCTCGGCGAGCTCGTGCAGGGCCGCTTCGGCGTCGGCGGGCGGCAGGCCCATGAGGCTGGCCATGGCGGGCACGGTGAGGTCGGGTCCGGGGTGGAGTCCGAAGAGGCGGAACGCGCGGGCGGCGCGGCTGCCGAGGGCCTGGTAGGAGCAGGCGAAGACCGAGCGCGGGTCGGAGGCGAGGTCGGTCGAGCTGAGCACCCGGAAGACGTTCGTGGTGCTCTCCAGTCGGTCGGCGAGCGACGCGAGGGAGAAGTGCGGGTTGGCGGCGGCCCAGGCGCCGATGAGCGTCAGCGCGAGCGGCAGGTGGCCGCAGGCGGCGATGATTCGCAGGACCGGCCGCTCTTCGGCGAGGGCCCGGTCCATGCCGATGCGGCGCACCAGGAGCGCCCAGGCGTCGGCGTCGGAGAGCAGGTCGAGCGGCACGATGTCGGCGCCTTCGGTGACGTCGAGGCCGGCGAGGCGGTCGCGGCTGGTGACGAGGGTGAAGGAGCCGGGGGCGACGGGCAGGAGGGGGCGCACTTGGGCGGCGTCCCTGGCGTTGTCGAGGACGAGGAGGACGCTGCGGCCGGCGAGGGCGGTGCGGTACAGGCCGATCCGCTCGTCGAGCCCGGCCGGGACCTGGTGGGCCTCGACGCCGAGAGCGACGAGGGCCTCGCCGAGGACGGTGGCGGCGTCGGTGCCGGGTGCGAGCGGGTCGAAGCCGCGGAGGTTGAAGTAGAGCTGGCCGTCGGGGAAGCGGTGGGCGACGCGGTGGGCCCAGGAGACGGCGAGGGCGGTCTTGCCGACGCCGCCCATGCCGGTGACGACGGCGAGCCCTGCGGTGCCCGCGCCCGCTTCGAGGAAGCCGTCGAGGAGGCGCGTCGGGCCGGTGCGGCCGGTGAAGCGGGTGTTGGCGCGGGGGAGCATCGCGGGGACGCGGCGGCGGGACAGCGGGTCGGATGCGGAAGGCGCGTCCAGCGCGGTGGACGGCGGGCCGTCGCGGAGGATCGCGGTGTGGAGGTCTCGCAGGGCCTGGTCGGGGTCGGCACCGAGTTCGTCGGCGAGGCGTTCGCTCAGGGCCGCATAGGCTTCGAGGGCTTCGGCGGTGCGGCCGCCGGTGTGGAGGGCGCGCATGAGGAGGGCGGTGAAGCGCTGGCGGGTGCCGTGGACGGCGACGATCTGGCGCAGTTCGTCGACGACCTCGGCGGCGCGGCCGAGTTCGAGGTCGAGGTCGATGCGGCGTTCGAGGAGGGCGAGGCGGTGCTCGTCGTAGCGGCGGCGGATCGCGTCGATCGTGGTGCCGGAGAGGTTGGCGAGCGCGGGTCCGCGCCATTCGCCGAGGGCTTCGCGGAGGGCGGCGACGGCCTCGTCGAAGCGGCCTTCGGCGCGCAGGGACCTGGCGCGGTCCTCGTTCGCCTTGCAGCGCAGGGTGTCGAGTTCGGCGGCGTCGATGCGGAACCGGTAGGCGCGGCCGACGGTCTCGACCCGGTCGCGGGCGGCGTCGAGTTTGCGGCGCAGGACGCCGATGGTGTTCTGCACTTGCGTTTCGGGGTCCTGCGGGATGTCGAGGCCGTAGACGGCGCGCACGATGTTCTCGAGCGGGACCACGCTGTTCGCCTCGTCGAGGAGGATCGCGAGCACGGTCGCGGTGTTCCCGCGCGGGATCGCGACCGGTGTTCCGTCGACGCGGAGTTCCAGGGGCCCGAGCAGGCGCACGTCGAGGTGGGGCATGGGTTCCGCCTTCGTTCCGGACCGGGACAAGGGACATCCAGTGTCCCACAACCCCATAAGCGACACGTTCCTCGAAACCGCGGCGGCGGGCATGACCGATCGGTGACCGATCCGTGAGCGCACCGGGAACGATGCGGTTGAACAGCGTTTGAGGAGGCAAAGCCGATGAACCGGATCGAGATCCCCGAGGACTACGAGGACCGCTTGGCCGCCGGGCGCCACGCCGCCGCGCGGCTCCCCGCTGGGGCGGTGCGCGAGGACGTCGACCGCGCTCTGGAGGCGGCGCCGAGCCGGGAGCGGTACGAGCAGGCGGCGGACCTCGCCGATCGGGCCGAGGCCCTCACCGGGGAGCTGGCGCAGCGGGGCTTCGACGGCACCGACGCCGATCGGGTGGCGTGGCTGCGCCTCGACTACCTGGGGCGCTTGCAGTCCCTGGCGTTGAGCCCGACCATCGACCGGCTGAGCAACCCGGCGGTGGCCGACGCGATCCAGGCGGCCTGGATCGCCGCCGAGGCGGCCCGCTCGGAGTACGTCCTCCGTCTCGAACGCGCCCACGCCGACCTCCTCGCCGCCCGCGTCCCCGACAGGGGCGGCGACGAGCTCCGCGACCGCATCGCCCGCTGCTCGAACGAGCGCTTCGCCCACACCACCGAGGACGACCTCTGCTCGGCCGAGGTGGACGTCGAGGGACGCCTCACCGAGTTCAAGTTCCTCGTCCCCAACGCCACCCTCGACACCGAGTGCGAGGACCTGTCCATGCAGGCGACTGCGACCATCCAGGCCGCCCAGGCGAAAGCGGTCGAGCGCCTGGCCGAGATCCTGGCGTAGCGCCGCGGTTCAGGCGATTCGGACGGGGAAGAGGATCGTGCTCGCGACGGTGCGGTCGCGCTCGTCGGCGAGGGCGAGGCGGCGCGGGTCGGCCATGTACGCGTCGATGGCGGCCTGGTTCGGGAAGCGGTAGACGTGGACTTCGTGGGGGTTGCCGTCCGCGCCGTCGCCGATCGCGCGGGAGCGCAGCTCGCCGCCGTGCTCGGGGACGAGCGCGGTCACCTTGTCCTCGTATGCGGTCATGGCCTGCTCGGCGCCGGGGACGGCCCGGAGGAGGCAGCAGAGTTCAATAGGGGTGTCGGTCATGGAGACCATGATGCCGGGGTGCCTGCGCCTCGGGGACCCGGGCGCGGTCCATCGGCGCGGCACCGCAATTCGGTGGCGGTGCGGGCGGCGGGGCGGGAGGATGCGGGGATGAGCGCACATCATCTGGGCCGCTGGGAGCCATTGACGCCGAACGAGGTCCGGGATCTGCTCGCGGCGGTCGACTCGCCGTGGTGGATCGCGGGCGGGTACGCGATCGAATTCGCGGTCGGCGAGCCGTTCCGCGAGCACGGGGACGTGGATGTCCAGCTGCTGCGGCGCGACCAGCTCGCGGCGCAGGACGCGCTCCCGGGATGGGAGCTGTGGGCAGCCGACCCGCCGGGCGAGCTGCGGCCCTGGGAGGCCGGGGAGGTCCTGTCGCCCGAGATCCACGACATCTGGTGCCGCGAGGTACCGGGAGGACCGTGGCGGTTCCAGTTCATGCTCGACGAGGCCGAGGGCGACGACTGGGTGTCGCGCCGCGACCCGCGGATCCGCCGCCCGATCGACGGGATCGGATCCGTGAGCGCCGACGGCGTCCCGTACCTGGCCGCCGAGATCCAACTGCTGTACAAGGCCAAAGGCCTGCGGCCGAAGGACGAGCAGGACTTCGCGGCGATGCTGCCGAAGCTGAGCCCGGAGCAGCGCGCATGGCTGCGCGAAGCCATCGGCGTGGCGTACGGCGAGCACCCGTGGTCGGAGCGACTCGAAGCTTGAAGCGCCGCAATCCAGGTGCGGTACGGCGGCATTCCCGCGAGACTGTGCCGACGGGAACGGAATACGCACCGCTCTACGCCGTCAGCGGCGCTCCCGGCGCCGGGAAGACGAGCGTTCAGTCGGAGCTGCTCGCGGCCGCGGACGGCCTGGTCGTGATGGACATCGATGAGCTGCTTGAGGACAGCGCCCTCATCGGGGTGCCGATCGCGGTCCCCGAGGCCGTGCCGATCTGGCCCGCGTACGGGCGGATGTGGCGCCGGATCATCGACATGACGCGCCGGTCGGGGCACCCGGTGCTGTTCCTGAGCCCGAACGTCCCGAGCGAGCTGCGAGGCGCCACCGGCTACCTGCTGCTCGACTGCGACGACGCGGTGCGCGCGGATCGCCTGCGCGCCAGGGGCTGGGACGCGGCGCAGGTCGACTCGGCGCTGCGGGACGCCCGCGCGTACCGGCCGCTGTTCGACACGGTCGTCCGCACCGACGACACCGATCCGAGCGGCGTGGCGAAACGAATCCTCGCGTGGAGGGACTCGCTCCGCCCGTCGGCCGGTGCGGGCAGCCTTGAGGGCGGATTTCGCGTACGGTCGAGGTCCGGCAAGGGAGGCGATGCGATGACGCGGGAACACACCGACTCGATCGATGAACGGCTCTGGCGCGAGGCCGATTCGGGAACCGCGGAGACCCGCCGGCTCACCGGCGGGCGGCCGTTCTGCTCCGGAGTGCTGCTCGTGCGGGACGGCAAGGTGCTCGCCACCTTGAACGCCGACGGGGTCGACGCCGTCGACGCGAGCGGCACCGACTGGCACGTCGGCGGTGTCGGCGGCGGCATGGAACCCGGCGAGGACATCTGGGACTGCGCGCTGCGCGAGGCCCGCGAGGAACTCGGCGTACCGGTGCGGCTCGTGCCGTCCGAGCGGACCTACCTGCACGACATCGACACCGACGAACTGCGGGAAGCGCGCACGGACGACGCCCCGGCGCCGTTCATCGTGCAGCGCTTCCGGAACGAGGACCCGATCACGCCGTTCCGGCCGGACCTTCCGGCCGGGCCGTTCACCTACTTCTGCATGTTCCTCGCCGAGTTCGCCGAGGAACCGACCGTCTTCACCCCCGACGACCCCGACATCGCGGCCCTGGTCTGGATGCCGCTCGAAGCCGGAGCGCTGATCGCGGCAGGCGCGACCTTCGCGGACCTGACCGCCGCCGGAACGGCGATCGCAGCGGGCGGGCCCATCGCACCCGAGGCCCGGATCCACCTGTCGCGCACCGAGACCCTGCGGGTCGCGGGTCCCCTACTCGCGACGGGAACCTCGGATTCGGTCGGTGCGCAATGAGTCAGCATGGATGAGATGGTCCGTCTGCCTCCAGTCCGCGTCGGGGTCACGTACGGCCCGCGCGCCTCGATCGTCAGCGAGGTCGGCATCACCGAAGCGTGGCGCTGGACCGCACTCGCCCGCTTCGGCCCCCATTTCCCGGTCAAATTCCTGGCGCGGACCCTCGGGTGCCCTTGGGAGGACATCACCGCCCTCGCCGACGACTTCGAGGCGCCGAGCCGGGCGGTGCGCGACCAGGTCCCCCGCCAGTACTACCGGCAGTATCAGGACGCGGTCGCGCGCATCGAGCAGGACGCCGCCGCGAAGTTCGCCGCGATGCGCTCCGCATTCGAGCGGCTCAAGGGCAGCGCCGATAGGACCGCCTTCGCGCAGGCCGTCGAGCGGATCCCCGACACCGCAGTGCGCCAAGGCATCTTCCTACTCCGAGACGGCGAGGACCTGACGGCCGAACTGCGGGCGTGGGCGGCCGTCCGGCCCGCGCATACGACGCTGTTCGTGCACCCGGGCTGAAGCTCGCGGACCACTGTCACGCGGCGGGCAGGTCGAACCGCATGTGCGGCAGCATCCTTCCCGGGATGGATGCGCTCGGGATCTCGCCAACGCGGACCGCGCCGAACCTGGCGTAGAACGACTCGGCGTTCGGGTCGGCTTCGAGCGCGACCGTCCGCGCGCCGAGCGCCTCGGCCGCGAGCAGCGCACGCTGGAGGAGTGCCCGGCCGACGCCGGTTCCGATGGCGGGCGGGTCGATGAAGAGGGATTCGAGGCGACTCTCCGGGACGCTTTCGATCAAACGGTAGAAACCCAGGATCCGATTCGACCGCTCGGCCACGACGAGCGTCCCGGAAGCGCACACCTGCGGCGAGTAGGTCAACTCGTCGCGGATCGCTTCGAGGAACTCGGCGCTGTAGCCCCAATGCGCTTTCGACCGCATCGCCAGGTCGGAGATGAACGGCGCCTCGTCGGCGCGGGTGGTCCGGAATTCGATGTCCACCAACCGAAGTCTACGGACGGCAACACGCCATCGGCGGGCCGTAGAATTTCGCCTCTTACTGGCGTCTTGCCTTGGGCACCAAGGAGTCTGGTGGGGCCTGCTGCAATGACGGGGTACTTCATCGATCGCAAGGTCCCGGAGGACGGCCTCAGCTGCCCTGGCGTGGAATGAGTGAGCGATGAGAGGCCGCGGCCGCGCGATATGCGGCCGCGGCCTTCGCTACGAGTACGGGTTGTCGTCGTCTTCGCCGATGCCCCAGACGTCCTCGTCCGGGTCCTCGACAAGGAAGGACTCGCGCTCGATCTCGTCGTCCTGCTTGCCTCCGGCGCCGCGTCCGCCGCCGGCGCCCATCATGCCGCCCGCGCCGGCTTTGGGGGCCGCGCCGGTCGGCGAGGCTCCGGCGGGAGTGCCGAGCATCGTCGCCGTGCCCATGCCGCCGCTGGAAGGCGCTCCGCCGCCGGGGAGGCCTCCTCCCAGGCCGCCCGCACCGCCGCCGACGCCGCCACCCAGGCCGCCGCCTGAGGCGAGACCGCCGGAGGGGATCTCGGGGTCTTCGAGTTCGGAAGCGTCCCAGGGGTTCTCGAGCTCGGGCATCTCGGGCTGCGCCATGTCCTCCATGCCGGAGGGGTTCTGGGGCATCGTCGGCTGCTGGTTCTGCGACTGGCTCGGGTCCTGCTGGTGGTCCTGGGCCTGGTCCTCTTGCTGCTGCTCTTCTTCTCGCTGCTCATCCTCCTTCTTCGCTTCCTCCTCCTCGGCGGACGCCTCGTTCGCGCCCTCGGTGCCGGTGGCGGAGTGGTCGTCGGCGGCCTTGTGGGAGTTCATGTCCTTGGCCGCGTTCGACTTGTCGTCCAAGGGCTTCAGGAGCTCCGCCGCCTGCGTGAGGGCCGCTCCGGCGCTCGCGTCGGCGGCGTTGATGAGGGAGGTGAGGGTCTGGAGGCCGAGCGTCCCCGCCATCGCCTGGGCCTGGAGGGCCGCTTCGAGGATGCCGCCGAACGGTCCCGCCATGGCGATCGCGGTGCGCTGGGCCGGACCCAACGTCACCATCGGCGCGGGCTGGATGTTGAAGCCGATCGCCTTGAGCGCGGCGTCCGCGGCCTTGAGGCCGGTGCATTCGAGCAGCATCTGCGCGGCCGTCGCCGCGAGGCCGCCCGCGGTGGCGGCGACCTCGCCGATGACTTGGGTGAGGTGGGCGTTGACGTTGCCGACCTCGCCGTTGAAGGCGTCGTTCGCGCTGTCGCGCCAGTGGCTGTTGATCTCGGCGACCTTGGAGCCGTAGTCGGTCTGCTGGGTGGCGAGATCGGTTGCGGCGGCGGTCATCTCGGAGGCGTAGGTGAGAAATTCCGAGGGCTGCGCCGAGAGCGCGTCCTGGTAGCTGGGCATGGGTCCTCCTAAGGCTTCGGCGTGGTGGGGAGCTGGCTCTGGATGCCGCCGAAGCGGGAGCTCGTCTCCTGGTCGGCGGCGGCGAGGTCGTCGGCGCTGCCGATGACCTGGTCGCCTTGCCAAGTGAGACGGCGCTCGACACCGGTGGCGACGGCGGCGAGCGCGGTCTGCCAGCGGCGGCCCGCCTCGCCGGTGGCGAAGCCGGTGTTCTTCTCGGCCGCGGTCGCCGCCGGGCGCTCCACCCGCCGGGACGCGGCCTGGCTGTTCGGGGCCAGGCCGCGCAGGCCGGTGCCGCCCGTTCGCACATCGTCAACGTCCATGTGCACGGTCATGGGCTCCTCCTTCTGCGAGGTGTCGACGCCCTCTCGGGCGGACGCCCGGCGGCGTCGGAAGTACTGTCGCGCGGCTCGTCACGGGTCGGTCCCGGCTCGCGCTTGATCAACCCATGACGGATCCGTGACGACGCCGCTTTCCATGGGCGGCACACGCAATCGAGGCCCGGGCTCCGGGCCGCCACGTGAGGAGGCGCGCCGTGACCGATGAGCTTTTCACCGGCAGTGAGGACTGGGCGGGCGGTTCGGTCGAGCTGCCGTCGTTCGAGTTCACGATCGCTTTCGGCGACACGTCGGCGCTGTCCTCGGGGGACCGCGCCGGTTGCTCGGCAGCGCAGTGTCCGCACCCGGTGGCGCACCCGGCGGAGGAGGCCTGGGTGCAGCTCGCTTCGGCCGTGCCGGTGGAGGGGCAGCGGGACCGGTTCAAGCCGCGGTGCGAGGGCATGGCGTATCCGACCGAGGAGGACTTCCGGGCGGCGGTGACGGCCGTGCGGCCGGAGGACGCGGACGCGTTCTCGCTGCAGCGCTTGCGGACGGGCTGGACCGAGGAGATCGGGACGCGGTTGGGGACGTGGCCGGGCCGGTTCAAGTCGAAGCTGGCCCAGCTCGCCGAGGGCTGGGCCGGGGAGGACTTCGACGCGTTCGCGGCGCAGGCGGGCGAGGCGCGGGCCCTGGTGGAGGGCGCGCTCGACGACATCGAGGCCACCGTGGCGGAGCTGGCGAGCCGCGAGACGGCGATCTACACGCTGCAGGGCGGCGACTCGGGCGAGATCCCTTATCCCGCACCGCTGTGCGGCACCGAGGGCGAGTGGTCGAGCCTGGTGGCGCTGCATGTGCGGCCGGCCTGGTGGCACGGCGACTGCATCACGATGACCTGCGAGGAGGCCGAGAAGGCACTGGAGCTGGCGGGGGCCGACGCGGGGTTGGCGACGGAGGTGCGGGAGTTCGTCGAAGAGCGCGTGGGGCAGCAGCTTTCGGGCCTCGGGGCGCTGGTGGCGGACGTGCGGGCGGTGGTTGGCGAGGAGGCGAAGGAGGTCTTCGCCGAGCGGGTGGCGGCCGAGATGGCGGCGTATGTGGAGCGGCAGGCGGCGATCGACGAGGCGATCGCGCAGAAGCGGGAAGGGCAGAGCGCAGAGCTGGAGGCGCTGCGGACCACGGGCGAGGAGCGGCCGTACCCGAGCAGCGCTGATGGTTCCCGTATGGATTTGGCGGTGCCGGAGGCGGAGCAGCCCGCGGCGCCGGTCGCGCCGCGGACGACGCAGGACCCGAGCCCGGTCCCGCCGGGCGGGGACGGCACGGTTCTGGCCGAGAAGACCCCTTGGGAGGCCGAGGAAGCGGACGACGAGGAGGTCGCGGGCGGTCTCGCGAGCGGCGGAGGCGGCGGCCTCGGGGGCGGGACCGGC
Source organism: Glycomyces luteolus (assembly GCF_027622875.1). GTDB lineage: Bacteria > Actinomycetota > Actinomycetes > Mycobacteriales > Micromonosporaceae > Glycomyces > Glycomyces luteolus. Next base: position 74,652 of record NZ_JAPZVP010000021.1, read on the forward strand.
GGCGGTCCTTTCGGCGGCGGCGGGCGCGGGACGGTGCTGCCCGGTCCGGCCAATGCGGTGCCGCAGGGGCTGTTCGGCCCGGCGGTGACCGTGCCGACGACCGCGTCGACCACGGCTTCGGCGAGCGGTCCGAGGGGCGGCGGGCTGTTCCAGCAGAGCCAGGGCCAGGCTTCGGGGGGCCGGGGCGGGAAGCCTTCGGGGCGTTCGGATTCGGACAAGAAGCAGGACGGCGAGAAGGAAGACGAGGGGCCGCAGCACCTGGCGCGGCGCGAGACCGGGAACGTGTGGGGCTACATCAAGCCGAACGAGGACCCCTACAACTAGGCGATTGGGAGGCACGACCATGGCGGATCGGGTGTTCGACCCTGAGGCGATCGGCGAGTACCGGCAGTTCCTGGTGGAGCTGATCGAGGAACTGGAGAGCGAGCTGCTGCCGGTGATGGCGACCGGGACGCTGAGCCGGGCCCCGGCGTTCGGGACCGCGCCCGGCGCGGCCGAGAACGCGATGGGGCGGTACCTGGAGTTCCACGCGGCGATGTGGCGGAACCTGCAGTACCTGCGCGGGACGCTGTACGGCCTGGACGCGGCGCTCGCGGAGATGACGAGCGGCGACGACCAGGCGGCGGTCTACTTCGAGTTCGGCTCCTTCGACCCCGGAGCCGGGACGGCTTAGGGCCCGCACCGTCCGGGCGGTACGAGAGAACCGGCTCGGAACGACGACCGCCCGCGCCGTTGGGGGCGGGGGGGGGGGGCGGCCGAGGGCGGGAAAGCGTCGGGGGGGCGGTCGCTAGCGGGCAGGGCCGCGGCCGG
>NZ_JAPZVP010000021.1:75471-83764 GCF_027622875.1 Glycomyces luteolus
CCCCGCCCCGCCGGGGGGGTACGAGACACCCGGCGCGCCCCGCCGCCCGCCCGCGCCTTGCGGCGGGGGCGGTCGTCTCGTCCTAGGGCTAGAACGCTTCGTCGGGCAGGTCCATCGCGGTCAGGTCCGCGGCCTCGACGACCTTGCGGTCGGCGGTGAGGCGCGGGAGGACCTCCTTGGCGAAGAACTTCGCCGCCGCGACCTTGCCGCGGTAGAAGTCGTCGTCGGCGCCTTCGTCCAGCTTCTGCTGGGCGATCTCGGCCTGGCGCAGCAGGAGCCAGCCGACCATGAGGTCGCCCACGGCGAGCAGCAGGCGGCGGGAGTGGAGCCCGGCCTTGTACAGCTCGCGCGGCTCGTCGCCCATCGCGGCCATGAGGGCCGGCTGGAGCGCTTCGAGGATGCCCTGCACGTCGCCGAGCGCGCGCAGGACCTTGCCGCGCACCTCTTCGAGCTCCGCGTGCCCGTCCTGCGTGGACTCCATGATCTCGCCGGCGACGACCATGAGCGATTCGCCGTTGTCCTTGATGATCTTGCGGAACAGGAAGTCGAGGCTCTGGATCGCGGTGGTGCCCTCGTACAGCGTGTCGATCTTGGCGTCGCGCACGTACTGCTCGAGAGGGTAGTCCTGGAGGTAGCCGGACCCGCCGAAGACCTGCAGCGACTCCGAGCTCAGCAGCTCGTACGCCCGCTCCGAGCCGCAGCCCTTGACGAGCGGCAGCAGCAGGTCGTTGACCTTCTTGGCGGTCTCGGCCGCCTCGTCGTCGCCGTCGATCTCGGCGAGGCGGGACTTGTCCTGCCAGGAGGCGGTGTACGCGACGAGCGCGCGCAGCCCCTCGGCGTAGCTCTTCTGCATGAGCAGCGAGCGGCGCACGTCCGGGTGCTTGATGATCGGCACGCGCGGCGAGGCCTTGTCCGCGGCCTTGAGCAGGTCCGGGCCCTGGATCCGGCTCTTCGCGTAGTCGAGCGCGTTGAGGTAGCCGGTGGAGAGCGTGGCGATGGCCTTGGTGCCCACCATCATCCGCGCGTACTCGATGATGAGGAACATCTGCCGGATGCCCTCGTGCTTCTCGCCGAGGAGCCAGCCCTTCGCGGGGGACTTCTCGCCGAAGGTGAGCTCGGCGGTGGCCGAGACCTTGAGGCCCATCTTGTGCTCGATGTTGGTGACGTTGACGCCGTTGCGCTCGCCGAGTTCACCGGTGGCCGGGTCGAACAGGAACTTCGGCACCATGAAGAGGCTGAGCCCCTTGGTGCCCGGTCCGCCCGCGCCCTCTTCGCCCACAGGGCGGGCGAGTACGTAGTGGATGATGTTGTCGGTCATGTCCTGGTCGCCCGAGGTGATGAAGCGCTTGACGCCCTCGATGTGCCAGGAGCCGTCGGGCTGCTTGTAGGCCTTGGTGGTGCCCGCGCCGACGTCGGAGCCCGCGTCGGGCTCGGTGAGGACCATGGTCGCGCCCCAGCCCTTCTCGACGAAGAGCTTGGCCCATTCCTGCTGCTCGGGAGTGCCCTCGATGTACGCGCTGTGCGCGAAGGAGGAGCCCGCGGCGTACATCCACAGCGCCGGGTTCGCACCGAGCACGAGTTCGGCCAGGGACCACCAGAGGATGCGCGGGGCGACGGTGCCGCCGAGGACCTCGGGGAGGTCGAGGCGCCAGTACTCGGCGTCGATGAACGCCTTGTAGGCCCTCTTGAACGACTCGGGCAGCGTCACGGAGTGGCTGGCGGCGTCGAACTCCGGCGGGTTGCGGTCGCCCTCGACCCAGCCGGAGGCCAGCTCCTCCTGGGACAGGCGTGCCAGCTCGGTCAGGATCTCGCGGGCGGTCGCCTCGTCAAGGTCGGCGTAGGCCGGGTGGTCGAGAATCTTGTCCGCTCCGAAGACCTCGAAGAGGTTGAACTCCAGGTCTCGAAGGTTGTGGCGGAAGTGCGTCATTGCGGGTCCTCCATTACTCGGTGGTAACGCCCATCATATTACTCGTGAGTAGCTACCTCAAGTATGCCGCGCCGGAACGCCGGGGAGAAGTACGTTCAGAGGAAAATCCAGTCCGATTTCCGACCGCGCCGACACGGCGCGTTCCATCGATCGGGTGAGCGTTCCCGGACTCGCGCGGCGCCGCCGTAACCTGCGCACCCGTGCCTCGTTGAACCGTGTGACCGACCGCCTGTGCGAACCAACGGGAGCACCCCATGATCCGAGCCGTCGCCGACCGCATCGCCGCGCGCGCCCGACCCGCCTACATCGGACGCCACCGCCGCGCCCGACCCGTCCTGCACCGGGTCTTCCGCGTCGCGATCCCGGAGGCTCAGCCGCTCTCCGGCCGGTAGTCCAAGAGCAGCAGCGCGATGTCGTCGGTCAGCGGGCCGCCCACCCAGCGGCGCAGCGCCGACTCCAGGGACGCCAGGCCGTCACCGGTGTTGCCGTGCCCGATGAGGCTCCAGGCCCGCTCGCGGATCGGGAAGAACTCCCCGTCCTTGCGCGCCTCCGCCAGGCCGTCCGTGTACAGGAAGATCCGGTCCCCCGGCTGCAACCGCACCGTCAGCTCCTGCACCGACGGGCCGAGCCCCAGCGGCGGCGCCATCGACTCCGGCTCCAGGTACGTCGCCACACCGTCGCGCACCAGCATCGGCGGCGGGTGCCCGCAATTGAGGATCTCCAGCGTCCCGCCCCGCTCCTGCAACAGGATCGCGGTCACGAAATCCTCGTCCCCCGCGTTCCGCGCCACCGCGTGGTCCAGGTCGTTGACCATGCACCGCTGATCGGAACGCTCGAACGCCACATGCCGGTACGAGCCGAGCACCGTCGACGAGAGCCGCACCGCGTCCAGGCCCTTCCCGCGCACGTCGCCGATGATGATCCGCACCCCGAACTCGGTGTTCAGCGCCTCGTAGAGGTCCCCGCCAATCTCGGCGCCCGAACGCGCCGAGACGTACCGGGCCGCGACGTCGAAGGGCCCCAAGCGCTCCCCGATCGGCCGCAGGATCGCCTGCTGCACAACCGAAGCGAGCTGCGTGAGCCGCTTCATCCGCTCGTCGTCCCGCTCGCGCACGACCGCCACCGCCGCCGAGATGACCACGGCCACCGACACGACCAGGAAGTCCACGCCGTGCGCGGCCACCCCGACCATCCCGAAGTCGAAGATGATCCACAGGTGGACGAAGGCCGCCGCCATGCTCGCGAGCCCGACCCCGACCACCCAGCGCCAGGGCAGGAACGCCGAGGCCGCCAGGGGAGGGAGGGCCAGCCACGAGATCGCGTGCGACTCGTCCCGCACGGTCAGCCGCAGTCCCACCAGGACGACCACGACCGCGAAAGCGGCGGCGAACGCCACCCGCATCGATGGCGCCGACCAGCCTTGACGGCGATCAGTGCGTGCCATCTCGGGCCTCCGTCGCAGCATTGTGCGCATGTGGGTGAATGCCTCCTTCCTACCGGATCGCGGCCGGGTCGCCCGCGCGTTCGCGGAAGCTCTCGCACGGGGGTCGGGCGCGGGCGGACCCGTGCCCCGGGCGCGCCCGGCCGGAGCCGGAGGGATGCGCGCGCTCGCGTGCGTTGGAAGGCGACGGGGTGCCCGGGACGCCGGACCCGATCTGACCATCGCCGATGTGAAGATCGTAATGGTCGGGGACGCGATACCGGTCGTTGAGGACCTCGTCAGACGGGTGAGGGACAAGTCTGTGCGTTCGGTCGGCCGCGAACGCCGAACGGGCGGTTGGGACCTCGGCCGATCGGCCGGTTCGCGCTGGAGGTTCGCGTGATCAAGGGCGCTGGCGTGGCGCGGTGCGCCATGTCAGAGTTGAACGCGTGCAGTACACGCTTTCGAGGACCCGGTTCGACAGCCCTGTGGCGCAATTGCTCTGCGCCGAGATCCAGGAGGAGTACGTCCGCCGCTACGGCTCGGGCGACGAGACGCAGCTCGGCGAGGACGACTTCCACCCGCCGAACGGCGACTTCATCGTGGCCTTCGACGAGGCCGGGGAGCCGGCCGGGTGCGGCGGCTGGCGCGCGCACGAAGAGGACGCCGAAATGAAGCGCGTGTACGTGCGCGAAAACGCCCGCCGCCGGGGACTCGCCCGACTCCTCGTGGCCGCCGTGGAGGCGTCCGCCGCCGAGGCCGGCCGCAAGCGGGTCATCCTCGAGACCGGCCCGCGCCAGCCCGAGGCGGTCGCGATGTACGAGGTGCTCGGCTACGTGCCGGTGACCCCGTTCGGGCACTACGCGTGCACGGACGGCTCGATCCACTTGGGCAAGGAGCTCGGCTCCGAGCGCGCATAGATGCGATTCGGCTCGCGGCCGGACAGGCGTTCGCCTGTCCGGCCGTGTGCGGGTGCCGGGGCGCCACTTGCGACTATTCAGTGAAAGATCTTCTTTAGCCGCAAGCAACCGTGAATCACTCTCATTGCGTCTTTCGGTCTAGGACGGCCAAACGGGCCAACCCTCACATCCACCCCGAAAGGATTCACAGTGGACAGAAAGAGGAAGCATCTGATCCGTATCGGCGCGGGCGTCGCCGCAGGCCTGGGCGCCGCCGCCATCGCGTGGGCGGGCGTCGCCGCCAACGCGGAACCCGCGGACACCGAGGGCGACTTCGAAGCCCAGATCATCGGCGGCGGCGACGTCGAAGAGGGCCAGTACCCCTGGCTGGTCGGCCTCGGCTCCCCCGGCGAGGGCACGGCGTACGAGAGGCAGTTCTGCGGCGGCTCGGTGATCGCCGAAGACGTGGTCCTCACCGCCGCGCACTGCGTCGAGGAGTCCGTCGCGGAGGACCTGGTGGTCTTCTCCGGCGCGATCGACCTCGAGTCCGAGGACGTCGTCGAGACCGAGGTCGTGGACCTCCACGTCGCCGAGGACTTCAACGACCCGATCGCGATGGCGAACGACTGGGCGCTGCTCAAGCTCGCCGAGCCGGTCGACGTCGAACCGATCGCGCTCGGCACCGAGCCCGAGGAGTACGACCTCCTCGAGACCGCGGGCTGGGGCGACACCGGCGAGGGCTTCCCGACCACCGCGCAGTGGGTCGAGGTGCCGTTCGTGAGCGACGCCGACTGCGAGGCGGCCTACCCGGACGAGGTCGACGCGCAGACCATGCTGTGCGCGGGCGACCTGGAGAACGGCGGGGTCGACTCGTGCCAGGGCGACTCGGGCGGCCCGATCATGACCCCGGCCGGTGAGGACCAGGTCCTGGTCGGCATCGTGAGCTGGGGCTACGGCTGCGCCGAGGCGGGCAACCCGGGCGTGTACGGCGAGGTGGCGGACTTCAACGACGCCATCGACGAGGTCCTGGCGGGCTGGGAGTAGCACCCGCAGAGACCCTCAGGGCCGCATGGCAGGCGGCCTGATCACTCATGAGGGGGCCGGGGGGGGGGGCGGGGGCCCCGCGGCCCGCCCCGCCCCCCCCCGGCCCCCACGGGGGGGAGCGGGGCCGGGGCGCGCGGGGGGCCCGCGCCTCGGGGGGGGGGGGGGCGCCGCCCGCCCCCCCCCCCCCCCGGCCCTTCCCCTGCCGTCCACAGTGGATTCACTGCTTGAACCGCAAAGGACCTTATCGGTTTTAAAGTCCCTATTGGTATGACACGTAGGTAAATTCGGTCATATTAACTGAAATACCGGTGATGACGGGAATATATGAATATGAGCGCTTTTCCCGTAGGGTCACGGCATGGCGGCGCACCAATGCCGCCGCTTTCGAACCACCTGACTCGAAAGGAACTGCGCGTGCAGAACCGCAGAAAGACCCTCACCCGGATCGGCGCCGCCATCGCGGCGGGACTCGGCGCCACCGCCCTCGCCCTCGGCGCGACCGGCGCCTACGCCGAGGACAACAGCCCCGCAGGCGACTTCGACGCCCAGATCATCGGCGGCCAGCCCGCCGACGAAGGCCAGTTCCCCTGGATCGTGGCGCTCGCCGACGCGGGCGACCCCACCTTCAACTACTGCGGCGGCCAGCTCATCGAGGCCGACGTCGTGCTCACCGCCGCCCACTGCACCGAGGGCACCGCCGCCGCCGACATGGTGATCCGCCACGGCGGCACCGACATCACCCAGACCGAGGTCTACGAAGTCGCCGAGATCAAGGTCGCCGACGGCTTCGACGGCGGCACCATGGTCAACGACTGGTCGCTCGTCAAGCTCGCGGCGCCGATCCCCGACGCCGTGACCGTGCCGCTCGCCGAGGCCGACACCAAGGACTGGGAGAGCCTGACCGTGGCCGGCTGGGGCACCACCGAGTCCGGCTCGGGCTCGCAGGACCTGCTCTACGTGGACGTCCCCTACGTCACCGACGCCGAATGCGCCGAGGCCTACGGCACCGGCTTCATCGCCGACAGCATGATCTGCGCCGGAGACCTCGCCAACGGCGGCATCGACTCCTGCCAGGGCGACTCCGGCGGCCCGCTCGTCTCCCCGGACGGCGTGCTCGTGGGCATCGTCAGCTGGGGTGAAGGCTGCGGCGAGGCCGGCAACCCGGGCGTGTACGCCAACGTCGGGCTCCTGCACGACGACATCAGCGCCGCACTCGCGACCCTGTGACCGAGGACCGCGCGGCGGGGTCTCACGGCCCCGCCGCCGCGGCCTTGTATACTTCGATCGGCTCTGTTCGCCAGAGCTCGCGGGTGTAGTTCATTGGTAGAATGCGACCTTCCCAAGGTTGAGAGGCGAGTTCGATTCTCGTCACCCGCTCCAGAAGTTTCACGGCCGTCCCGGTGCACCGGGACGGCCGTTTCGCCTTTCCGGCTCGTTTTCACATCTAGGCCATTGACCTGCGTCTATGCCGCAGGGAGTGAAAGGCGAAGCGGTAACAGAGACCCTCTTCACATTCCGAATGCTCACGGGTAGTATGACCGCATCGATAATTTCCGATACTTGTCCCGAAAGTTTCGGAGCACCCTTCATCCCTCGAGAGGACGAGCAACGATGCGAAATCCCCTATTCCGGCCGCGAGCGCTGGTGGCCGCCGGAACGGCCGCCGTGCTCGCGCTGGGCGCCGCCGCGTGCGGCGACAGCGGCGAGAGCGACGCCGACGTCACCTTCTGGCACATCCAGAACGAAGACCCGATGAAGTCCACCTGGCAGGCCCTCGCCGACGAGTGGTCCGAGGAATCGGGCCAGACCGTCGAAGTCTCGGCCATCGCCGTCGAGGACTTCAAGACCCGCCTCTCCACCCAGACCCAGGCCGGGGACCTCCCCGACCTCTACAACACCTGGGGCGGCGGCGTGCTCGCCGAGCAGGTCGAGGCCGGGCTCGTGCGCGACATCTCCGGGCTCCCCTGCCTCGACAAGGTCAACCCGATCGCCCTCGAGTCCTACACGATCGACGGGAAGCTCTACGCGATCCCGTTCGACCAGGGCGTGGTCGGATTCTGGTACAACAAGGACCTCTTCGCACAGGCCGGGATCACCGACACCCCCACCACCTGGGCCGAGTTCACCGAAGACGTGCAGACCCTCAAGGACGCCGGCATCACGCCCATCGCGCTCGGCGGCGGCGACAAGTGGCCCATCCACTACTACTGGACCTACCTGGCGATGCGCCTGGTCGGCCTCGACGGCCTCGCGGCCGCGGCCGAATCGGGCGACTTCTCCGGACCCGGATTCGTGCAGGCCGGCCAGCTCCTCGCCGACCTCGCCGCCATGGAGCCCTTCCAGGAAGGCTTCGAGTCCGCCACGTACGGCGAAGCCGACGGCGAAGCCGCCGTCATGGGCGAGGGCCTCGCGGCCATGGAGCTCATGGGCCAGTGGGGCCCGCAGGTCCAGCGCGACGCCTCCGGCACCGAGGGCATCGGCGAGAGCCTCGCCTTCTTCCCCTTCCCCGCCGTCGAAGGCGGACCGGGAACGGCCACCGAGTTCCTCGGCGGCGGCGGCGGTTTCGCGGCCGGCGCCGACGCGCCGGACGAGATCGAGGACTTCATGTGCTACCTCCTCGAAGAGCAGAACCAGGCGCGCGTGGTCAAGGACGGCAACATGTCCACTGTGGCCGCCAACCCGGAGGCGGTCCTGCCCGAGCCGAACCACGAGCAGCAGGCCGTCATCGACGCGCTGGCCACCGCCACCGACACGCAGCTCTACCTCGACCAGGCCTACCCGCCGTCGATCGGCTCGACCATCAACGACGCCTCGCAGGGCCTCGTCCTCGGCGAGCTGACGCCCGAGGACTTCGTCGCCATGGTCAACGAAGCCTGGGCGGCCGAGCAGTGACGGTGACCCGCCAGAGGGATCAGCTCCCCGGCGCCGCCGGGGGCGGGGGGGGGCCGGGGGGGGGGGGGGGGCCCCGGCCCCCGGGCGGGGCGCGGGGGGGGGGGGGGGGGG
>NZ_JAPZVP010000021.1:83774-101965 GCF_027622875.1 Glycomyces luteolus
CGCGCCGACCACGGGGTTCGCCCCCGCGGTCGGCGCGGCCGGCGGCCGGGGGCGGGGACGATGGCGGCGTTCATCTCCCCGGCCCTGATCCTGTTCGTCCTCTTCGTGCTCGTCCCGGTCCTGTTCGCCGCCTACACCGCGTTCTTCCGCTGGAACGGGCTCGGCGGCTTCCCGACCGACTTCGTGGGCCTGGAGAACTTCCAGACCATGCTGCAGGACAAGGTGTTCCTCGCCGACCTGTGGCGGATCCTCCTCATCACGATCCTGTCGATCGCGGTCCAGCTGCCCATGGCCTTCGGCCTGGCGATGCTGCTGCACCAGAACTTCCCCGGCCGCACCGCGTTCCGGCTCCTGTTCTTCGTGCCGTACATCCTGACCGAGGCCGTGACCGCCGTCCTCTTCAGACTGATCTTCTCGCCTCGGCGCGGCTTCGCCGACGCCGTCCTGGCCGGGTTCGGCATCGACGGCATCGGCTGGCTCTCCGATAAGAACATCGTCATCTTCGTGATCTTCGGGATCCTCACCTGGAAGTTCTTCGGCTTCCACATGATCCTGTACTTGGCCGGGCGCCAGAGCATCCCGGAGGAGCTGTACGAGGCCGCCAAGGTCGACGGCGCCACCGGCAAGCAGCTGTTCCGGCACATCACGCTGCCGCTGATGGGCCCCACGCTCCGCATCACCGTGTTCCTCTCCGTGATCGGCACCGTGCAGCTCTTCGACCTCGTGTACGTGCTCACCAAGGGCGGGCCGTTCCACGCGTCCGAGACCCTCGCCATCACCATGTACGAGCAGGGCTTCGTCCGCAACCAGATCGGCTACGCCTCGGCCCTGTCGATCGCGATGTTCCTCCTCAGCCTCGTGTTCGCCCTGATCTACCAGCGCTACGTGCTCGGCCGCGATCTGCAGGGCGCCCTCACCTCTTCCGACGGAGGCCGCTCATGAGCGTCAACACCGCGCGCGCCAAGCTGCTGCGCAACACCGGGTTCTACATCGCGGCGTTCCTCGGGACGGTGTTCGTCGCGACGCCGATCCTGTTCGCCCTCCTGGGCGGGTTCAAGGACAACCAGCAGCTCCGCGAGAGCGCCCTCGGGCTGCCGAACCCCTGGCATGTGGGCAACTACCTGGACGTGCTCGCCGACGGCACGTTCTGGCGGCAGCTGTTCAACTCGGTCTTCATCGCGCTCGTGACCACCTTCATCGTGGTGGCCGCGGCCGCTGCGGTCGCCTACGTGTTCGCGCGCTTCCAGTTCCGGGGCCGTGAAGGGCTGTTCACGCTGTTCGCGGCGGGCATGATGTTCCCGTTCACGGTGGCGGTGCTGCCGCTGTTCATCATCCTGCGCACCTTCGAGATGCTCAACAGCCCGCTGGGCGTGATCCTGCCGCAGGCCGCGTTCGGCCTGCCGCTGACGATCATCATCCTGCGCAGTTTCTTCCGCCAGATCCCCGGCGAGGTCGAGGAGGCCGCCACCATCGACGGCGCCGGGCCCTGGCGGTTCTTCCTGCAGATCCTGCTGCCGATGTCCCGGCCGGTGATCGCCACGGTGTCAGTGCTGGCGCTCGTGGGGTCGTGGAACTCGTACCTCCTGCCGCTCGTGGTGCTCAGCAAGCCGACCTGGCAGACGCTGCCGCTCGGCGTGACCCAGTTCCAGGGCGAGTACGCGACCGAGACCGCGAAGGTGCTGGCGTTCGTCATGCTCGCGATGCTGCCGGCGCTGATCTTCTACGCGTTCGCCGAACGCCAGCTCATCAGCGGCCTGACCTCGGGCGGCACCAAGGGGTGAACCGGCCGATTCCAGACGGGCCCGGGGGTTATGGGACGCCCGCGGGCCCGTTGTGCTTCCCGGCGGGAACCGAACGTCGGAACGCGGCGTCCGAAGAGCATGAAGACCAGACTCCTCCTCGCACTCGCAGCGGCCGCGTCGGCCGCGGCCGCCAGTGCGTGCACCGCTCCCCCTGACACCAAGGTCGAACCGATCCAGTGGGTTCCCGTATCCGCGCAGCTCGCCGCGTTCGACACCTGCGACGACGCGCTCGAAGGCATCCAGGACGCGGCGATCGCCGCGTTCGAGAACTACGAGTTCGACCAGGTCCTCCCCGCCGACGGCGCCGAGGAATTCGCCGTCGAGGACGAGGCCGGGGCCGCGCCCACCGACGCCTCGCCGAAGTCCGGCGGCGGCGACGCGTTCTCCGGGACCAACAATGCCGTTGCGGGCGTTGACGAGCCGGACATCGTGAAGACCGACGGCACGTTCATCTACAGCGTCGTCGACTACGACGCCGTGCGCGTGGTCGACACGCGTTCGGGCGAGGTCGTGGCCGAACGGGCGCTCGAGGACGAGGCCTGGAACCACCAGTTGTTCCTGGGCGACGACGAGCTGCTCCTGATGTACGCATCGGACATCGAGGAGGGCGACGAGTGGGTGAGCGAGTTCCGCCTCGAGCGGCTCGACCCCGCGTCACTGGACGTGCTCGACACGTTCACGATGGAGGGGTCCATGGTGGACGCGCGTCTCGTCGGCGGCGAAGTGCGCCTCGCGATCGGCACCGAACCGCAGATCCAGCCGGTCTGGGAGACCCTGTGGAGCGGTGACGCCTCGGATGAGGACATCGCGGAGGCCGTGCGCGACACCGAACTCGAGGACTGGATCCCCTCCTTCGCGGTCAACGGTGAGGCGCACCAGGTCGGCTGCGGGTCGATCGCGCACCCCGAGCGGTTCACCGGCTCCTCGGTGAGCGTGCTCGCGCTGCCCGCCGACGGCGACTGGACCGAGGCCGCGCCGCAGACCGTGATGGTCGACGGCGAGACCGTCCACGGCACGGCCGAAAGCCTCTACCTCGCGCACTACGACTACGCGTGGGACGAGGAAGAGGCGAAGACCGAGAGCGAGGTCTACCGGTTCGTGTTCGAGGACGGCGAGGCGCGCCTGGCGGGCGAGGCGGCCGTTCCGGGCAGCCTCCTGAACCAGTACTCGCTGAGCGAGTTCGACGGGCACCTGCGGGTGGCCACGACCGAGGAGGCGGCGGGCGGCAACTGCGGGCCCTGGAACGACTGCGCCTGGGAAAGCGCGCCCGACGAGGAGAACGAGCCGTCGAAGTCGACGGTCACCGTGTTCGCGGTCGGCGGCGATTCGTTGGACGAGACCGGCTCGGTGACCGATCTCGGTGTGGACGAGCGCATCTACGCGGTCCGCTTCATCGGCGACACCGGGTACGTGGTGACCTTCCGCCAGACCGACCCGCTCTACACGATCGACCTCTCCGACCCGGCGAACCCGGTCGTGACCGGCGAACTCAAGATCACCGGCTACTCCGGCTACCTGCACCCGGTCGGCCCGGACCGCCTCCTCGGCGTCGGCCAAGAGGCCAACGAGGAGGGCCAGACGATGGGCATGCAGGCGAGCCTGTTCGACACGAGCGCCGACGAGGCCGTCGTCCTCGACCAGTACTACCGCGAAGGCGCCGAGTCCACGGTCGAGTGGGACCCGCACGCGTTCCTCTACTGGGAGGACGCCTCGATCGCGGTGCTTCCGGCGGCGAACTGGGGCAGCTACGACGGCGAGTTCGGCGCAGTGGTGCTCAGCGTCGGCGACACCGAGCTGACCGAGGCCGCCTGGATCGAGCACAGCGAGACCGACGTCGACCCCTACAGCACGCAGATCCTGCGAACCATCGTGATCGGCTCGCAGCTGTGGACCCTCTCCAACGCCGGTCTCCAGTCCAACCAGCTCGGCGGCACCTACGAACCCACCGCCTGGGTCGCCTGGTAACCCGACCTTCCTCCGGAGCCGGGAGGAAAGAACAGGGCCCGCGCCGCTCATTCGGGTAGCGGTGCGGGCCCGCTTCGCTGTCAGGGCTTGAGTACGTAGCGGCCGCGGAGGCCGCCCTTCGCGGTGGCCTTGTAGGCCTCGGCGGCCTCGCTCAGCGGCATGGCCGCGTGCACTCGCGTCGGCAGGTGCCCGGCGGCGGCGCGGGCCAGCAGTCGGCCCAGGCCTTCACGGTCGTTCCGGACCATCAGCGTGTGCACGGTGATCCCGCGCTCGACCTCGGGGACGATGTTGGGGCGGACGCCGACGAACGTGCCGCCGTCGCGGACCGGCGTCAGGCCCCGCTCCTGCTGGGAGCTGGTGTCGACCACCGCGTCCCAGCCCGGTGCCGCCTCCGCGGCGAAGTCGGCGCCCAGGCCTCGCACGAACGCCTCGTCGGCAGCACGGGCCAGACCCGTCACCTTCCAGTTCCGGCTGAGCGCCAATGCGACCACGTTCGCGCCGATCGCTCCGGCCGCGCCGGTCACCAGCAGCCGGTCCCCTTCCGCGGGCGCGTCGCCCAGCATTTCGACGATCTGCGCCGCGCTCAGGCCGCTGAGAGGCACCGTCGACGCCGCGTCCAGGTCGAGCTCGTCGGGCACTACGGCGATGTCGGCGGCGTCCACTATGAGCCGTTCGGCGAACGTGCCGAAGTCGCGGTCGAAACCGACGACGACTCCGGCGACCCGGGTACCGGGGGCCAGGTCGACTCCGGGCCCGACGGCGTCCACAGTGCCCGCGAAATCCCAGCCCAGGCCTGTGTGGTGCGGCTGGTTGATGAGGCCCATGGTGTGGAAGAACCCGCCGACGACGCCGAGGTCGGTGGGGTTGACCGGAGCGGCGGCGACCGCGACCCGGACCTGGCCGGGACCGGGCTCGGTGAGGGGGACGTCGATGATCGCGATCGAGTCCGGTCCGCTGGGAGTGCGGACGACGGCGGCGCGGTAGGTGGACTTGCTCATGGTGTCACTCCTGTTGTCGCTGCGGTGCTTGACAACTTCACTATGGTTGAGTAACTCTCTATCGGGAAGTAGGCACTTTGAAGTGCGTAAGCCACCCGAGGGTGGGGAGGAGCTGCACATGACCACGATGACGGCCGCCGAGCAGCGGGAACAGGCGCAGGCGAAGTACAACGCGTACCTGGCGGCCTGCCCCAGCCGCCAACTGCTGAGCCGGGTCTCGGACAAGTGGGTCGCGCTGGTGCTGGCCGCTCTGGGCGGCGACGGCCCGCAGTCCGTTCCCGAAGCAGGGCCGCGCCCGATGCGGTACTCCCAGCTGGCACGACAGCTGGCCGGGGTCAGCCAGAAGATGCTCACCCAGACCCTGCGCTCCCTCGAACGCGACGGCCTGCTCACCCGCACCGTGACTCCGACCGTTCCGGCGACGGTCACCTACGAGATGACCGACCTCGGCCTCTCACTCCACCACCTGATGCGCGGGATCAAGGACTGGGCGGAGTCGCATATGGATGAAGTGCTCGCGAACCGCGACGACTACGACGAGCGAACGGACTGAACGCGGCAGCGCCCGCTCGATCGCCCGCGCCGCCGCGGTCGGCAGCGGCGGCGCGGGTCCCCGCTTCATGGCCGGATCGCTATTCGGCCCTTCGGATCTCGGTCAGCATCCTGACGCCGCCGAGTCCCCACATCTCGTTCCAGAAACTGGGGTAGACGCCGGGCTCGCCCGCGTTGCCGTTGGGCCAGCCGGTCCAGACCGCGTTGCAGGCCTGGGACCACGCGCCGTTGTACCAGATCGGGATGGCAGGGAGGTCGCGCATCGCGATGCGCTGGAGCTCGGCGATGACCTCGGGGTAGTGCGGGTCGTCGGTGGCGAGGGTCGCGAGCTCCTGGGTGAGCTCCCAGGCGGTCTCGTCCTCCCAGCGGGAGAAGTTCGCGAGGCGCTGCGTGTCCCGCACGGGCAGCTCGAACAGGTACTGGAAGTGGCTCCAGGGGGAGTTCGTGACCCAGCTCTGGTTGTTGATCAGCAGGTCGAAGTCGCCGGATCCCCTGGCGGCGTCGACCTCGGCGGCATCGATGAACGCGGGCGTGACGTCGATGCCGACGTCGCTGAGGTCGCCGGCGATCGCGTCGGCGGCGGCCTCCCAGTCGGTCCAGCCGGAGGGGACGACGAGCTGCAGCGCGAACGGCTCGCCGTCGAGGGTCTCGACGAAGCCGTCCCCGTCCTCGTCCTTGTATCCGGCCGCGGCCAGCATCTCGACCGCGCTCGAGGGCTCGAAGACGAAGCCGAACTCGGCCACCGCGTCCGTGTCGTAGTAGCGCTCCCAGATCGGCAGGAGACCGGTCGGGTGCGCCTCGCTCACCATGCCGCCGTAGACGGCGTCGACGATCTGGCCCGGGCTGATCGCGTAGGCCATGGCCTGGCGGAACGCGGGGTCGTCGAGCGGCTTGCGCGTCGTGTTCGGGATGAGCATGGCCGTGTTGACCGGGGCCATGAACGGCGGCTTGTCGAAGTAGGTGGTGAGTTCCGGGTCGCCCGTGAGGAAGTCGTCCACGCCTGGCATGAAGTTGTTGGCCAGGTCGAGGCGGCCTTCGATCAGCATGTTGAGGATGTCGGCGTTGCCGAGCGTCACGAGGTCCACAATGTACTTCGGCTGGACTTCGAGTCCGAGCGCCTCGGTGGCCCACCAGTCGTCCCGTTTGACCCAGGCGATCTGCGCATCAGTGAAGCTGTGCACCTCATACGGGCCGGTGACCACCGGTTTCGCGTCGAGCGGGCCGTTGAGCAGCTCGTCCGCGGTGTACGCCTCGAACACGTGCTTCGGCACGATCTCGTTGGTGTACAGGAAGTTGTCCCATTCCTGCTGGCGCGCTTCACTGAAGCGGAACTTGACGGTGTGCTCGTCCACGGCCTCGGCTGCGTCGAGCCATTCCCAGACCCCTCCGTACGGCACGCCGTCGATCTTGCCGAGGTCGAAGGTGAACACGACGTCCTCGGCCGTGAACGGCTTGCCGTCGCTCCACTTGACGCCGCTGCGAAGCCGCAGCTCGAACTCGAGCTCGGCGGTCCATTCGCCGGACTCGGCCAGCCAGGGGGTGAGCCGCTGCTCCACGGTGTCGAACACGAAGAGGTACTCGTAGCCGAGGCCGTTCAGGCCGGTGACCCCGCCGGCGGAGATCGGATTGAAGTCGCCCGGCGGACCCCAGGCCGTGCCGGTCGAGTACAGGGTCTTGCCGCGGGGGAACTCGCCGTTCCCGCCGCCGTCCTCCGGGCTCTCATCATCGGTGCAGCCCGCGGCGGTGGCCAGGGCTGCCGTGGCGAAGAGCGCAGGGAGATGTCGCCTCTTTGTCATTTTCAGTGCTGCTTTCGATTCGAGGGATGACGCGCCTGGTCGAGAATCGGAGCAGGTATCGAAGGCCGGGAGGGACGGCATTCGCGTCCGTTCAGCGACGCCAGGAGGCGCGGTCATTTCTAGGCCGGTCCGCGAAAGTCGGGTCCCGACCACAGACCGTGAGGAGCCTTCCCAGCGAGAACGCTCCGGGTGCCGGTGCGCGAGGACGCGGAGCGTGCGGGGTCGCCGCGGCGGGAGCGCGGCCTTGCGCTTGGTTTCAAGCTATCGCAGGTCGACGGTGGACACAGACCACCGCAATCCGGAATGACCGCCTATGGCGCCCATGCAAAAGCCAGATAACGTGCACAGCGGTGGAATCGCTCCCCCGCTTCTCTAAACTTCGATATCAAATTGAGACAGGCGAGACTTTCGATATTACTGGGTTTCGCGTGGATTGCACCCATGCGTCCGAATGCGAGCGAGGGCGGGGCCGGAGACGAAGGGGGCCCGCGTCGCCGGTTCGGATGGCGGCGCGGGCCCGACATGGCAAGAGCGGGAACGGGTTCAGAGTCCGGTGTCGGACTCGCGGAACTCGAACGGCTTGCTCCGCTGCTGGCAGGCCTGGCGCAGGTGCTGCAGGAGCGGGTTCATCTCTTCGCCCGAGCGGAAGCCGAGCTGGGTGGCCACGAAGCCCTCTCGGCTGCCGATCGCGTCGATGATCGCGAGCTTCTGCGTCTTGGTCGCCGGTCGTTCGATCAGTGCTTTGGCGTCGAACACGTGGATGTTGATCGTCGTCTTCGCGCCGTGCCAGTCCACGATGGCCGTGCCGGCGGCGTATCCCGCCGCCTCCGCGCGGGTCATCTTCTTGGGGGCGCTCGGGGAGAACTTCACCGCTTCGATCTTCGCGACCTCGTCCCAGGAGATGTCGAGGCCGCCCTGGGTGACGAACCCTTCGGGCAGGACCAGGAGGTCGATCAGGTCGTCGCCGGACCAGCCCTGCACCGTCCTGGCGCCGGTCCACAGCATCAGGAAGATGAGGAACCCGAGGGTGCCCAGGCCGGCCAGGACCCACAGGGTCACCCGGGAGTAGTCGGTCGTGACGATCGCGGTGAAGGCGAGCACGGTCACGGCGGCGTCGAGGAGCATGACCGTCAGCCAGTGCCTGGCCGCTCCCTTCTGGGCGGAAGGCTGCGTGACGAAGCGGAAGACCTCGTTCGGCCGGACGGGGGGCTGGGGCACGCCGATGTCAGGGGTGGGGGCGGTGAAACTCATGTGCCCAGTGTGCACTCCCGGTGCCGGCGGCCACCGCTCGGCCGCACGGCGAGGCGGGGCCGCCCGTCGGACGGCCCCGCCTCCTGTTTCCTGGCAGGTCTTAGCGGCCGAGGTTCTGGAACTTGCGGACGGCGAGCGGCAGGAAGATCAGGGTGATGATCACCGGCCAGACGATCGCGGCCGTCAGGGCGTGCTGCTCGGGCCAGGAGTCGCCGACGGCGCTCGGGTTGCCGAAGAGCTCGCGAATCGCGGTCGCGGTGGCGGACACGGGGTTCCACGCCGCGATGGCACCGAGCCAGCCGGGCATGAGTTCAGGCGGGGTGAACACCGAGGAGACCATGCCGAAGGGGAACGCGATGGCGAAGAGGTTCCCGGCCTGCTCGACGCTCTTGACCAGGAGGCCCAGCCAGACGCCGACCCAGATGAGGGCGAACCGCAGCCAGAGCAGGATCGCGAAGGCGCCCAAGGTCTCCCAGAAGGTACCGTCCGAGCGCCAGCCGATGACGAGGGCGATGAGGAAGAGCACGAGCAGGTCGACGGCGGCGTGGATGGTGTCGGCGATGTTGCGGCCGACCACGACCGCGGAGGAGGCCATGGGCATGGAGCGGACGCGGTCGATGAAGCCCTTCTCCTTGGCGTCGGCGACCGCCCAGGCGGTGTTGGTGAAGCCGAAGGCCATCGTCATGGCGAACATGCCGGGCATGGCGTAGGCGACGTAGTCGACCCCGGCACCCTGGCCCGTGACGTCCATGGCGGAGCCGAAGACGTAGACGAAGAGCAGCACCATGACGATGGGGAAACCGAGCCCCCAGGCGAAGTTGACGGGCTGACGCCACAAGTGCGTGAACTCCTGGCCGACGATGGCGCGGTAGTCGTGGAGCGTCCATTTGAGCCGCCCGGCGAGGGTCTCGTCGGGGAGCGGCGCGAGCGTGGTCACTGCTGGTCCTCCTTGGCGGTGGTTCCGATGAGTTCGAGGAAGGCCTCGTCGAGGGTGGGTCGGCGCAGGCCTATGTCGGCGACGGTGAGCCGCTTGTCCCGCACCGAGGTCGCGGCGGCGGTGAGTGCGGCCACCGGTTCCTTCACAGGCCCGGAGACGCTGGAGGCGCCTTCGTCGACGGCGGTGTCGCCGTCGGCGACCGCGGCGATGATCCCTTCCAGGACGGGGAGGTCGGACGGGTCGGCGGCGACGATCTCGAGCCGATCGGCGCCAATGCGGCGCTTGAGTCCGGCGGGGGTGTCGTCGACGAGGTTGCGGCCGTGGTCGATCACGGCGATGCGGTCGCAGAGGCGGTCGGCCTCGTCGAGGTAGTGGGTGGTGAGGACGACGGTGGTGCCGTCGGCGGCGAGGCCTTCGACGGCGTCCCAGACCTCGCGGCGCCCGGCGGGGTCGAGGCCGGTGGTCGGTTCGTCGAGGAATAGGACCTGCGGGGCGAGGATCATGCTGGCGGCGAGGTCGAGGCGGCGCTTCATGCCGCCGGAGAAGCCCTTGGCCTGGCGGTCGGCGGCGTCGGCGAGGCCGAACTGGGCGAGGAGCTGGTCGGCGCGTTCGCCGGCGCGGGTCTTGTTCAGCCGGAACAGCTTGCCGAAGAGGACGAGGTTCTGGCGGGCGGTGAGGAGGTCGTCGACGGCGGTCTGCTGGCCGGTGAGGCCGATGCGGCGGCGCACTTGGCGGGCGTCGCGGGCCACGTCGAACCCGGCTACGGCGGCGCTGCCGGTGTCGAAGCGCAGGAGCGTCGTGAGGATCCGGACGGTGGTGGTCTTGCCCGCGCCGTTGGGGCCGAGGAGGCCCAGGACGGTTCCGGCTTCGGCGGTGAGGTCGAAGCCTTCGAGCGCGGCGGTGTCCTTGAATCGTTTGCCGAGGTTGTTCGCCTCGACGGTGGTGGTTCCCATGGACTGTCGCCCTTCAATCGGGTACGTTGTACCCAGTAATAGCATACGACGTACTCGATTAGCAAGCGCGATACGATGAGGCCCCTATGGCGACTCCACAAACGGGGGCGGGCGACCCCAAACGAAGCCTCGAGCTGCTCTGGCGCGAGTACGAACCGCAGCACAGCAAGCCTGGACCGAAGCCGAAGCTCACCGTCGACCGGATCGTGGAGGCCGCCATCACCGTGGCTGACCGCGAAGGCAGCTGCTTCGGGATGCGCAGCGTCTCGAACGAGCTCGGCGTGGGCGCCATGACGATCTACCGGTACGTCCCGGGCAAGAAGGAGCTCATCGACCTCATGGTCGACCGCCTCTCCAGGATCGGGCCCGACGCGCCCGACCTCGCCGCGACCGACTGGCGAACCGCCCTGGAGCTGGTCGCCGAGAGCACCTGGCAGGTCTACAGCGAGCATCCGTGGCTGCTGGAGGTCAATCAGAAGCGGCCCGTCCTCGGCCCGGACTCACTGGAGGGCTACGACTTCGTCCTGGGCGCCTTCGACTCCCACGACCTGCCCGATCGGGAGGTCAACCTGGCCGTCACGGGTCTGATGAACATCGTGACGGGCAGCGCCCGCCAGTACCTGATCCGCGACAGCGCCGAGGACGGGCCCGAACTGAGCGAAGCCGAGTGGTGGGAGGCGCAGGGGCCGTATCTGGAGCGCGCCATCGCCTCGGGACGGTACCCGCGCGTCGCGAAGTTCAGCGACGAGGACTCTTGGGACCTCACCGGCCACGACGCGATGCGCTACGCCGTCGACCGCTTCCTCGACGGGCTGGCCCCGCGGATGGAGGCCAGCCGCCGCACGCCGAGCTGACCGGGCGCGATCCGGCCCGGCCGATCCAGCGCGAAAGCGTTCGGTCGGTTTAAGTCCACCTGAAGTACCAGGCCTTCGACCTGATCATGTGTTCGGCCAGGTCCTCCAGCGTGGGAACGCCGGAGTCGAGCAGATCGGGGCAGTAGGCGTAGACCTCGCTCGCGACCGCAAGGGCCTCTTCGGCATTCGGCGGATGCGGCACGTAGAGCTCGATCACGTCGTAGGTCATGGCGACGAGTTCGGCCTCGAAGCGGCGGTGCCAGCCCCGCAGGATGGCGGCGTGCTCGGCGCCGTACAGCTCCCAGTTCGTGGAGCCCTTCCACGGGAACATGGCCGGGACCTTCCAGCCCGCGTCGGTCTTGACGAGGCCGAGGAGGCCGTGCGGCTCGTGGGGCGTGGCGAAGTCGGTGTCGCCGCGGCGCGGCAGGATCGGGACGCCGCGGGCGGGCTCGCCGGCCTCGGCGGCCTTGTGATGCAGGAGCTCGGAGGCGTCGATCTCGTCGGCGCGGGTGAGCTCGTCGTCGCCCTCGTGGATGATCGCCTCGCCGTTGTCGCGCCACTCCTCGGGACCGCCGAGGAGGACGGGCATCCAGCCGGTCTGCTCGGCGGCCTGGCGGATGTCGAGCCACCAGCGCAGGGCCTCGGAGGACCGGACGGCGAAGGCCCACATGGCGGTGTCGCCGCGGCGCACGAGCTGGTGCATCTTCGGCACGGCGAGCCCGGCGGCGCGCAGTTCGGCGCGTGGCGACCCGGCGATGTCGAGGGACTCGTCGTCCTCGATGCGCGGCATCATCTCGTCGCGGCCGGTGGTCGGCGGGCGCGGCGGGACGGGCTTGTCCAATGTGAGCAGTTCGCGGCGGGGCCGCTCGGGCACGAAGATCGCCGCCTCTGGTTCCGTTTCGGGCGCTAGCGCGCCTGTTGACGCCTCCGGTTCGACTTCCGGCTCCGGCTCAAGATCGAGCTCGGGTTCCGGTTCGAGGTCCGGCACGGCCGTGAGGATCGGGCCCGCGGGCTCGGGCTCCTGCTCGTATTCCGGCTCGAGCTCGGGTACGAGCCGCAGGCCGGTGGCCGGCGCCTGGGTAGCGATGCCGTCCTCCTCCGCAGGGTCCGGCGAGGGGGACGGGCTGCTCTCGGGGGCGGCATCGTCAAGGGCGCCGGAGGACGCGACCGGTTCGGACGCGGCCCCGGGCTCGGAGGCAGGTTCAGGTTGGGCGGCGGGATCTGGCACTGAATCAGGTGTGTCCCGGCGCCCCAACAGACGCTGGAGGAGTCCCACAGTTCTCCATGATGCCCTGTCGCGGACGCGAGCGCCACGCCCACCCCCGAAGCGGCGGAGGAAGAATGCGAGGAAGGCTTGGGGCCGCTACTTGCCGCGGCCCTTTCGGAAGAGGATGCCGAAGAAGAAGGCGCAGGTCAAGATGATGACCATGATGGCCAGGAGTTTGAAGAGCAGGGCCATCAGCGTTCCTCGGTTCGGGTCGGGCGGGGCATCATTTCACCTTGGTCAGTTCGGGGCGCTTGGGGTCGACGGTGTCGCCGCTCGACTTGCCGGTGAGGCGGCGCTTGACCCAGGGGGCGAGGTGCTTGCCCGCCCACTGGACGCCGTTCATCTCGCGGCGCACGCGGGTCAGGCTCGGCAGCGGCTCGGTCCAGGCCGGGTCGGGGTCGACGCCGAGCGCCTCGCACACGTCGTAGGCGACGCGCTGGTGCCCGTACGTGTTGAGGTGGAGACGGTCCTCGGACCACAGGCGCGGGTCCTCGAAGGCCTTGTCGGCCCAGAGGTCGACGAGGATCGCGCTGTGGCGCTTGGCGACGCGCTTGTAGGCGTCGTTGGTGGCGACGAAGCGCTTGCGCAGCACCGCGATGCCGGGGATGTGCGGGGTGATGTCGGCGCAGGTGAAGAGCACGACTTCAGCGCCTGAGGCCTTGAGGAGCCGCACCACTTCATGGGCGCGGGTGGAGAGCTGCACAGGGTTGAAGCCGGGGCGGAGGGCGTCGTTGCCGCCGGCGGCGAACGAGACGAGGTCGGGGCTCTGCTTGATCGCGGGGACGACCTGCTCGTCGACGATGCGGTCGAAGAGGCGCCCGCGGACGGCGAGGTTGGCGTAGGCGAAGCCCGGCCACTGCTCGGCGGCGCGGAGGGCGAACAGGTCGGCCCAGCCGCGGTAGGTGCCGCCGCCCGGATCGGGGTCGCCGACCCCTTCGGTGAAACTGTCGCCGATAGCCACGAAACTCGAGTACTCCGCCGCCATTGCACCCCACCTCCGTCTGCGTCGGTCCGCTGAGCATCGCCCAGCCGCGGTGACGGCGCGGGCGTTCTCCAGCGTGCCTCACCTAGATAACGATCGGATTTCGATCAGGTGGCGAGCACGGCCACAGCCGTCTAGACGACGTGTGAGACGCCCGCGGCCGCAGGTCGAAAGCCCTTCGGCCGCTTGGGATCTCGAACGCGTGAAGCGGCGGGGGGCCGTCAGTCCCGAGACTGGCCGACGGCTCCCCGCCGCCGCTTTCCGCCCGGTCCCGCCGGGCGCGCTCAATGCGCAGAACCCGCTTACGCGTGCTCGCGGTGCACGACGACTTCGCCGGCGGGCACCTCGATGACCTCGTCGGCGGCTTTGACCTTCGCGTCGGTGTCCGTGTGGTTGATGCAGAACAGCCAGCTGCGGCCGTCCTCGTGCGCGCGCCGCACGACCTCGACGCCGACCGGGGCCTCCGCGACCGGCGCGACGCCCGCGTCCTCGGCCGCGGCGGCGACGATGCGGTCGAGCGTGGCGTCGTCCGGGAACGTCGTCAGGTAGTGCGCCGTGCCCTCGCCGAAGCGGTTGACCAGCCACGCCGGGGTCCCGTCGGCGTACGTGTCGCGGACCTCGGCGCCGCCCACGACAGCGCCCGCGGCGTCGTGAACCTGCACAGCCTCGGCGGATTCGCTCCAGATCGTCCCGTAGCCGCCGGACGCGAGCTCGACGCGACCGCCGATCAGCGGGTAGAACTCCTCGCTGCGCGTCCCCACCACGTCGCGGATCGCGCCCGGGTATCCGCCGAGGTAGACCGTGTCGGTCTCGTCGGCGATCCCCGAGTACGGCGTTACGAGGACCGTGCCGCCGCCGTTCACGAACTGCCGCAGGTTCTCCGCGCCCTTGCGCGAGAGCAGGTAGATCGCGGGCACGACCACGAACCTGTACTTCGACAGGTCGCCTTCCGGCTCGGCCACGTCGGCGGTGATGCCGGCCCGCCACAGCGCCGCGTAGTAGACGTCGAAGATCCCCTGCGCGTCCAGCTCGTTCGTCGGGCGCGCCTCGTGCTCCTGCGCCCACCGGTTCGGGAAGTCCCACAGGATCGCGGTGTCGGCGCTCACGGTGGAGCCCTCGACCTCGGCCAGGCCCTTGAGCGTCGCGCCCAGTTCGCAGACCTCGCGCCAGATCTTGGAATCGGTGCCCGCGTGCGGGACCATCCCCGAGTGCCACTTCTCGGCGCCCTGCTTCGAGGCGCGCCACTGGAAGAACATGATGGCGTCCGCGCCGCGCGCGAAGTGCGCGAGCGAGTTGCGCAGCATCTCGCGGGGCGCCTTGGCCCGGTTGCGGCCCTGCCAGTTGACGGCGGAGGTGGAGTGCTCCATGAGGATCCACGGCCTGCCGCCGCCGAGCGAGCGCGCGTAGTCGGCGGCGAAGCTCAGGTTGACGTGCGGGTCCTCGCCGATCAGGTAGTGGTCGGTGGAGACGATGTCGACGGCCTCGCTGAACTCCCACAGGTCGATGTCCGCGTGCGAGCCGGTCATGAAGTTCGTGGTCATCGGCTTGTCGGAGTACTTGCGGATGACCGCGGCCTCGGCCCGGTAGTTCTGCACGAGCTGCCAGGACGAGAACCGCTTCCAGTCGAGCACCTGGCCAGGGTTCGGGATCGTCGGCGTCGGGAGCGGCGCGTACACCTGGTCCCAGGAGGAGTAGGCCTGCGACCAGAACGCGGTGCCCCAGGCGGCGTTCAGGCCGTCGAGGTCCTCGTAGCGCTCGCGCAGCCAGGTGCGGAACTTGGCGGTCGCGGCCTTCGTGTACGAGCGGGCGTTGTGGCAGCCGTACTCGTTGTGAATGTGCCACAGGGCGACCGCGGGGTGGTTCGCGTACCGCTCGGCGATCTTCTCGGCGATCGCGAGGGCCTTGGCGATGTAGACGTCCGAGGACGGGTCGAAGCCCTGGCGGGAGCCGTGCGTGAGCTGGCGGCCCTCGGCGTCGACCATGACCGCTTCGGGGTAGGTCGCGGCGAACCACGGCGGCGGGGACGCGGTGGGGGTGGCGAGGCAGGCTTCGATGCCGTTGGCGGCGAGGAGGTCGAGGACCTCGTCGAACCACGCGAACTCGTAGCGGCCTTCCTCGGGCTCGAAGAGGGCCCACGAGAAGATGCCGACGCTGACGCGGTTCACGCCCGCCTCGCGCATGAGGCGCATGTCCTCGGCCCAGGTCTCGCGGGGCCACTGCTCGGGGTTGTAGTCACCGCCGTAGACGATCGCCATGCGGGAGCTCCTTCACTGGGGGGAGAGGATGGGGTGCGCACTCCAGGCTACGGGAAGCCGAAGCATGCATCAACCCCATTGACCAGCTTTTTCGCCCCGTTTTACAAAGTAAGACACTCGCGTGGCGCACGTCTCGAATCGATTTGGACGCGGCCGTGTGAGCAGCCGAAACCGGCCCGGAGGCTGTGCGCTGCGACACGAATCGAATGCCGGACCGGCGTAGCTTCTGTCCGTTTTGAAGGCTAGCGCCGCGAATCGCCTCAACCGATCGGCGCCCGTCCCGCCGGCCGCTTACGAACCCGGCGCGTACCAGCCCGCCGCGCCCGGCTCGATCCACCAGGTGCGCTTGCGGCCGAGCTCGCTCACGAGCCCGTCCTGAATGAACGTGACCGTGTCCTCCGGGTGCACCGCGACGGCCCGCCCGCGCGCCCGCCGCACCTCGATGCGCAGCTTCTTCCGCAAGCGCCCCACCGTGACCGGCACGGCCACCGCGACGTCGATCTTCCCGTCCGCCGGGTCCGGCTCGGCCAGCACCATGTCGTCGGTCGCCGCGTACCCGTCGGCGTTCGCGACCACGCAGGCCAGAATCTGCTCGCTGCCGTCGGCGAGCACCACGTCGTCGAGGTTCACGACCCCGCGCCAAGGCCGGTCGCCGCCACCGAGCCGCACGCCGTCGACGGCGACGCCGCCGCCGTCGTGGCGCAGCAGATCAGTGCGTTTCACCACTCCCTCGGCGACGGCCGCGGCCACCTCCGCGGGCTTCTCGGGCAGTCCCAGCCGCGCCACGATGCCGGGAGCGGTCCCCAAGGGCAGGATCGCGATGGGGGGCAGATCGGGAATCGTGCGCCCTTCCGGCAGGCCGTCGGGCCGCTTGCTCGGGGCGGGGACCGCCTGGCGCACCAGCCGCGCCACAACGGCATTGACCTGCTCGTCCGTGTCCGCGGCGAGCACGATCCGCTCGTCGGGACCACCCAGCGCCGCGTCGACTTCCTCGGGTTTGGACGCCTCGGCGGTGCGCACGACGGCGCCCCGCGCCTTCAGCTCGTCCACCAGGTGCAGCGCCTGTGTGCGCGGTCCGGGGTTCGCGCAGTTCGCTTCCACGAGTGTCAACACGACAACGTTCACAGCCGCCACCTTACGGTGTGACGGGGACCCGATTCATAGTGCTTAGGCCTGGTGAGACCCCGCATAAATGAATGCAAGTAGGCTTACCAGGTAATCGGGTGATCAACTTCCCGGGAGGATGGGCAGATGCCAGCGATCGCGGTCGTCGGAACGCAATGGGGCGACGAAGGCAAGGGCAAGGTCACCGACCTGCTCGGCGCCGAGATGGATTACGTCGTGCGCTACCAGGGCGGCAACAACGCCGGGCACACGGTCGTCGTCCCTGACGGCACCAAGTACGCCATCCACCTGGTGCCCGTGGGCATCCTGACCCCGGGCGTCGTCCCGGTCATCGGGAACGGCGTGGTCGTCGACCCGAAGTTCCTCATCTCCGAGCTCGACGAGCTCACCGCCGGCGGCGTCGACGTCTCGAACCTCAAGCTCTCGGCCGACGCGCACCTCATCATGCCCCACCACCGGGCCCTCGACCGCGTGGTCGAGCGCTACCTCGGCGGGGCCCGCATCGGCACCACCGGGCGCGGCATCGGCCCGGCGTACGCAGACAAGGTCGCGCGCCAGGGCATCCGCGTCCAGGACCTCCTGGACCCGAAGATCCTCTCCATCAAGCTGGAGCAGATCCTCCGCGAGAAGAACCAGATCCTCGTGAAGGTCTACAACCGCAAGGCGATCGACCCGCAGGCCGTGGTCGAGGAGTACCTCACGTACGCCGAGCGGCTGAAGCCGTACATCGCCGACACCCGCCTGCTCCTGAACAAGGCGCTCGACGAGGGCAAGAACGTGCTCCTCGAAGGCGCGCAGGCGACCATGCTCGACGTGGACCACGGCACCTACCCGTTCGTGACCTCCTCGAACCCGACCACGGGCGGGGCGGCTGTGGGCACCGGCATCGCGCCGCAGAAGATCACGACCGCGATCGGCATCATCAAGGCCTACACGACCCGCGTCGGGTCGGGCCCGTTCCCGTCGGAGCTGTTCGACGAGTTCGGCGAGTTCCTGCTCAAGAAGGGCGGCGAGTACGGCGTCACCACCGGCCGCCGCCGCCGCTGCGGCTGGTTCGACGCGGTGCTGGGCCGGTACGCGGTGCGGGTCAACGGGGTCACCGACCTGTTCGTGACCAAGCTCGACGTGCTGTCCGAACTGGAGCGCGTCCCGATCTGCGTCGCGTACGAGGTGGACGGCCAGCGCGTCGACGAGATGCCGATGACGCAGACCGATGTGCACCACGCGAAGCCGATCTACGAATACCACGACGGCTGGTTCGAGGACATCTCCCACTGCCGCAAGTTCGACGAGCTGCCTGCGAACGCGCAGTCGTACATCGAGCGCCTCGAGGAGCTGTGCGGCGCCCGGGTGAGCGTCGTCGGCGTCGGCCCGGGTCGCGAGGAGAACATCATCCGCCACCCGATGATCTAGGCCTGCAAGCGAATCGAAAGGGCGCCGGACGTTGTCCGGCG
>NZ_JAPZVP010000022.1 GCF_027622875.1 Glycomyces luteolus
ACGGGAAAGTCGAACGGTTCCACCGCACCCTGACCGACGAATGGGCCTACGCCCGCCCCTACCGGTCAGAACACGAGCGACGAGCCGCCCTCCCGGCATGGCTGCACTGGTATAACCATCACCGCGGCCATACCGCACTCGGAGGCA
This sequence comes from Glycomyces luteolus, assembly GCF_027622875.1. Classification (GTDB taxonomy): domain Bacteria; phylum Actinomycetota; class Actinomycetes; order Mycobacteriales; family Micromonosporaceae; genus Glycomyces; species Glycomyces luteolus. The sequence goes on from NZ_JAPZVP010000022.1 coordinate 148, forward strand.
ACCCACCCGCCACCCGCGTTCCCAACCTCACGGGGCAATACAGCTAGGCCGCCAGCGCGTACGCCGAATCGCGGACGTAGGCGGCGACGGAAGCGGAGAACTGGAACGACTGCAGGCGTTCGGCCACTGCCACGGTGAGGTCGGTGAGGGTGAGTTCGAGGGCCCCGGCGACGGCGGCGATCATCTCGCTCGAGGGGTCCTTCATGCCGCGTTCGATCTCGGAGAGGTACTGCGGGGAGATCCCGGCGCGGCCGGCGGTCTCGGTGAGCTTCTCGCCGCGGTCGTGGCGCAGGTCGCGGAGGCATTCGCCGAGGGCGTCGCGCCAGAGCGGTTCGCCGTCGTGGGGGGCGCGGTCCGGCTTCGGGTCGGTGTCCTGGGGCAGCGCGGGTGCAGTCTCGGCCATGCCTCATCGTAGGTCCGGAGGGGGCCCGCGGACCAGGACGTTTCGCTGTGAGCGGATCGGGAACCGCCGATTCGTTGCGCTCGCCGCTCCGGCGAGCAATACTTAGCCTTATGGCAAAGTATTTGGAGGAGCTGGACGGATTGTTCGTGGCCCTCGCCGACCCGACCCGACGGGAGGTCGTGCGACGCCTCGGCCGCGGCCCCCAGAGCGTCGGCGACCTTGCCCGCGAGTTTCCGATCACCTTGCCTTCGTTCATGAAGCACGTGCGGACCCTCGAGGCGAACGGCCTCATCCGCACCACCAAGTCCGGCCGGGTGCGCACCTGCGCGCTCCGGCGCGAGCGCCTCGCGCTCGTCGACGGCTGGCTCGCCGAGCAGCGCCGGATCTGGGAGGAGCGCACCGACAGGCTCGAGCGCTTCGTGACGGAAACCGAGGAGGAGCGATGAATCCCGAACTCGACTCTGCCGCTTTCAACGCTGCAGCCGCTTTCAACCCTGCACTGGACCTGGGCCTGGAACGCGTCATCCGCGCACCGCGCGACCTGGTATGGCGCGCCTGGACCGACCCGGACCGCTTCGCGCGCTGGTGGATCCCGGCGCCGCTCGTCTGCCGCGTCGACCGGCTCGAGGCCCGGCCCGGCGGCGCGCTCGTCACCCGCATGAGCGAGGACGGCAGCGCGTTCGTCCCGCACCTCGACGGCTGCTTCCTCGTGGTCGAGGACCGGGTGCGGCTGGTCTTCACGAACGGGCTCGACAGCGACTGGCGCCCCGCGCGGCCCCAACCGGTGTCGATGACCGCCGAGATCATGCTGGCCGACCATCCGGACGGCACCGACTACCGCGTGCGGGTCCGCCACGGCGACCCGGAGTCGCGCGAACTGCACGAGGAGCTCGGCTTCGCCGAAGGCTGGAGCACGGTCACCGCCCAGCTCGCCGCCCTCACCGAAGCGGAGACCGGTTAGGCGGCCTCGACCGTCCCGCGACGGCCGCCGGCGATCAGCCCCGCCACGGGCAAGGAGAACGGGCGGCGGGTGATCCCGCCGCCCGTTTCCCGTCGAACCGTCTCATGGTCTTATCTGTAGTACGGCGCGATCAGCGGCCAGATCCGGTCCATTCGCGCCGCCTGGTTCGGGCAGCCCCCCAGGTGGTGCAGGCCCACGACTTCGCCGGTGTCTCGGCTGATCACAGGGGAGCCGGACGAGCCGCCCTCGGTGTCGCAGTAGTAGGACAGGTCGGTCCGCAGGCCGTTGCCGTTGGCGCCATTGTCGATGATCTTGCACAGCCGGATGGCGCCGCTCGGCCCGCCCCGGTCGCTGACGGCCGCGATCCGCAGCGGCCTGCCCCCCGGGTGCTCGGCGATGAACACCTTCTCGCCGGCGTAGGCGCGGTCGGTGTCCATCGGCAGGTGCGGCAGATGATCGATCTTCTCGTAGTCGGCTACGGTGAACAGCGTGAAGTCGTACTTGTAGTTCGTGGCGAGGACCTCCGCGCCCCGGACTTTGAGCGGGACGCGGGTCGCACCGCCCGAGCACTCGAGGCACCTGTACTTGAACTGGACCTCGGTGACCCGCGCTTCGGCGCTGGTGGTGAAGCAGTGGTTGTTGGTCATGAGGCGGTTGCCGTGGTCGGCGAGCCATGCGGTGCAGTAGGACTCGTCGTTGATGATGAGCCGGGCGACCGACCGGCCGGCGTCCCACACCTCGGGGTCGGACTCCCTGTAGCAGACGGCGTTCCTCGAGTCGTCCTTCCCGCAGATGCTCTCGGGACCGGCCTCCCGTTCGCTCGGGCGGGATGCCAGCTCGGCCTCGTTGAGCCCGCGCGAGTAAGCGGCCAGGTGCGCGGTCGCGGCCGTGCCGTCTTCGGCGTCGTGGAGCAGGACCTCGGCGGTGTCGCCCTCGATCGAGAGCGCCCGCAGCTCACCGGCCTCCACATCGGCCGCTCGGTACATGTAGGACTCCGCGCCGTCGGGGCTCGCGACGGTGAGCGTGTCGCCCGAGCCGAGCACCACCTCGTCGAAGCGGGTCTTGATGAACGCCGCGTCGCGGTGGCGCACGCGGTGGGCCTCTCCCGCCACGAGGTCCGCGTCGGCGGGCTCGACCTGCGCGATCTGGTTGGCCGCGTACCGCGGTTCGGTGTCGGGTTCGGCGATGGCGGCGGGCGCCCAGGTCACGGTGGCGACGGCCCCGAAGGCCGCTGCGACCAGGATTCGGCTCGTGTGCAAGTTCCCGGTTCCTCTCGGTGCATACCGACCGCGGTCCGGGGTTCCGGGCTGCGGAAGCAGGTGGAGATGCGGTCCTGAATGTAAAGGAGCCCGCCGCGCAATTCCGGCCGTTGGCGGGATTCGTTGCGGTACTGGCCATCCCGGCCGGGATGCCGACCGACCGGCGCGGCGGCCCGGGCGCGGCGGGGATACTGGCGGGTGGATGCGGAGGAAAGGGGCCGGAGCGTGGAACTCATCGCCGTCACCGGGGCAACGGGCCAGCTGGGTCGAGGGTGGCCCGGATGCTCGCCGATCGCGGTGTGCCGCAACGGCTCATCGTGCGCGACCGCTCCCGCGCGCCGGAACTGGACGGCGCCGAGGCCGCGGTCGCGTCCTTCGAGGACGAATCCGCGCTGCGCACCGCGCTCACCGGGGTGCGCACCCTGTTCCTGGTCTCCGCGCACGAGAGCCGGGACCGGATGCCCGAGCACCGCAGCGCCGTCCGCGCCGCCGTAGAGGCCGGGGTCCGGGGGCCAAAGCCGGGCCGCCGGGAGCCTGCTGCGCGGTCATTTCGGCCAGCGGCAGGGTCGTTGCGGCGGCCGGTCCACCGACTCGGGCGTGACCAGACGACGGGGATCCCCGCCCGGGCCATCAACCCGCCGTGGCCCCGGCAGGGCCGCGGTGCGGCGGGTGCGCCGTTAGCCCGATCGGAGCGGATGGCGCAGAGGTTCGCCGTTGCGGTGCAGCTGGGTCAGGGCCTCGCGCCAGGACTGGATGAGACCGGTCTCGGTGTAGGGGATGCCCTTTTCGGCGCAGAACTCGCGCACGATCGGCTGCGCCCGTCCCAGGTGCACCGACGGCATACCGGGGAACAGGTGATGCTCGATCTGGTAGTTCAGGCCGCCGAGCGCGACGTCGGTCAGCCAGCCGCCCTTGACATTCCGGGAAGTCAGCACCTGCTTGCGGAGATAGTCCAGCTCGGTCTCGCCGACGAGAGTCGGCATGCCTTTATGGTTGGGGGCGAACACCGAGCCCATGTAGAGGCCCCAGACCGCTTTGTGCACCAGGATGAACACGATCGCCCTGCCAGGCGAGAGCACGAGGAACACCGCCGAGAGATACGCGGCGAGGTGCACCGCGAGCAGTGCCGCCTCCACACCTCGGTGCCTCAGGCCCGGTTTGAGGACCGACCTGATGCCCGACCAGTTGAGGTTGAACCCCTCGAAGAGCAGCGCGGGGAAGAACAGCTGCGCCTCGTACTTGACGAAGAACCGGCTCATGCCCTGGGCCGCGCGCGCTTGGCGCTGCGACCACACGAACAAGCCCGGGGAGACGTCAGGGTCGAGATCTTCGTGGTTGGGATTGGCGTGGTGGCGGTTGTGCTTCTCGGTCCACCAGCCGTAGCCCATGCCGTTGGCGAGGTTGCCGGTGAACCAGCCGACCCGCTCGGACATGGTGCGGCTGCGGAAGACCTGGCGGTGCGCCAGATCGTGGCCGAGCAGCGCCACCTGGGCACTGACCAGGGCCAGGAACACTGCGGTGAACATCTGCAGCCAGGTGTCGCCGATGAGGACGAAACCCGCCCAGGAAGCGGCGAACACAGCGCCCACGAGCGCGAACCGGAGCGCATAGTATCGGGAGCGGCCGCGCATGAGTCCGGCAGCTCGGACCCTGCGCGAGAGCTCGGCGAAGTCGCTGCCGGCCTTCGGAGGCGGCACTCCTCCTGATGAGGCCGACTCTGATCGTCTCTCCGGCGAGTCGTTCAGATTGTTGAACGTCAGCTCGAAGGGCTCGCCCACGGCACGATCCTCTCCCCAGTCGTGCGCGCTCATCGGAACCGGTCGTCTTCACCATAACCACTGACGCGGAGTACTGCAGGAAGACTGGGACTGTCGCCCGCCAGCCGCTGCCGACGACTGCCATTCGCCACCAGGTGCCCGTGGCCGCTCCTGTACCCAATATCCGATTCTGCGGAGACTCGAGGTCGACGACGACGGGGAGGAGGGTTCCCCTTGCCGTGCCGACACCATTACTTTGTCAATTAAAGAAACCAACATCAGCCCATGAGTCGGAACGGGTGAGGATGGCAAGTCATGTGAGCGATCACATTCGATGTTCGCAAGCTCCACGGCGCAGTCTGACTGCCATCACGGCACTTACTTCGTTTCGTTAGTTGACAAAGTTGCCCGCAGGCCGTAGCGTACTTCGCGTCAGGTTAGGAATCTACATATCTCGATGCCTCAGTACCTCTTGTCCTTCGCCGAACTCCACGCTCCTGGCAAGGAGTCTTGACACGAACCCGACTCTTGGGCGGTAACGACTGCGCCTCGGCGCGATCGCCGCCGCCGTTGTCAGCATCCTCCCCGCAGGACCGCGCGGGGCCGCCAGCGCCCAAGGCCCAAGACCGCGCGGTCGACTACGACGTCACCAGCCAAGGGCTAGGCGACACCTGAACGAGCGGCATGGGGTTCCCATCGATCCCAGTGCCGCTTCGCGCCCTACATCCCAACCCAAGGAGAACAACGTGCAACGACGCACCTTCACCACCCTCAGCGCGGCCGCGTTCGTGGCCGGCGCCTTGCCCGCCCCGGCCTTCGCCCAGCAGGCCGCCGACACCTACGTCTGGAAGAACGCCGTCGTCAACGGCGGGGGCTTCGTGCCCGGCATCGTCTTCAACGAGACCGAGCCGAACCTGATCTATGCCCGCACTGACATCGGCGGCTGCTACCGCTGGCAGGAAGCCACGCGGACCTGGAAGCCCCTCCTCGACTGGGTCGGCCGCGACAAATGGGGCTGGTCCGGTGTCGTCTCCATGGCCACCGACCCCGTCGATCCGAACCGGGTCTACGCCGCGGTCGGCACCTACACCACCGACTGGGACCCCGACAACGGCGCCGTGCTCTACTCCGACAACCGCGGCGAGACCTGGGGCGTCGCCGAGCTGCCGTTCAAGCAGGGCGGCAACATGCCCGGGCGCGGCATGGGCGAACGCCTCGCCGTCCACCCTGCAAAGAACTACGAGCTGTACCTGGGCACCCCCTCGGGCAACGGACTGTGGCGCTCGCACGACTTCGGCCGCACCTGGGCCAAGGTCGGGAACTTCCCCAACCCGGGCAATTTCGTCGTCGATCCCTCGAACCCTTACTCCGCCGACAACCAGGGCGTGCTCTGGATCGAGTTCGACCAGATCGGCGGCAACATCTATGTGGGCGTGGCCGACCCGGCCGACCCGCTCTACGTCTCGAGGGACGGCGGCGCGACCTGGCAGCCCGTCCCCGGAGCCGCCGCAGCGCTCGGCAGCGTGGACGGCCACCGCACCATCCCGAAGCAGGCCGCAGTCGACAACACCAACGGCTACCTGTACGTCATCACCAGCCACGACCCCGGCCCCTACAACGGCGGGCCCTCCTCCGGCCGGGGCGGCAAGATCCAGCGGCTTTCGACGCTGACCGGCGCATGGACCGATGTCACCCCGCCCTACAACCCCGGCCGCCCGATCCCCGGTTTCGGCGGGGTCACCGTCGACCGCCAGAATCCCGGCACCCTCATGGCGTCCACGTGCAACAACTGGGGCCCCGACGAGGTCCTCTTCCGCTCCACCGACTCCGGCGCGACCTGGTCGCTCAGCTGGGACTACTCGGACGACGCCGGACGGGTCGACCGCTTCGACATGGACAACACCGGCACCCCGTGGCTGTCCTGGAACCGCCAGGACGACGGGGACACGTACGCGGTCAAGCACGGCTGGATGATCGAGGCGCTCGCGATCGACCCGCACGACTCCGACCGGATCATGTGGGGCACCGGCGCCACCATCTGGGGCACCGACGACCTGACGCAGTGGGACGCCCAAGGCGAACTGGTCCGCCGAGACGCGTCCGGTCAGCGGTCGGCCCTGCCGATCCAGAAGTTCACCGTCGGCGTCCGCGCCGAAGGCGTCGAGGAGACCGCGGTCCTCGACCTCGCAGCGCTCGGCGGGACGCTCGTCTCCGCATTCGGCGACATCGGCGGGTTCGTCCACACCGACCTCGGCCGGGCCGAGCCGATGATCCGCTCCGACTGGTCCACCGGTACCAGCGTCGACTTCGCCCATTGGAACCCGAACGTCATCGTCGGCACGGGCAACCCTCACGACAACGGGGTCGGCCATGTCGGCGTCTCGACCGACGGCGGCAGGACCTGGCGGGCCGCTTCGCCGCTGGCAGGTGTGCCGGGAGGCGGCCACGCCGGCGTCGTCGCGATCGCCGCCAACGCGTCCGTGATCCTCTGGTCGCCGAGCGACACCAGTGTCACGCCGGTCCGCAGCACCGACCTCGGCGCGAACTGGAGCCCCGTCCAAGGGCTCCCGGCCGGAGCGCTGATCCGCGCCGACCGGGTCGACTCGCCCATCGCGTACGCGTTCTCCGGCGGCAGGTTCTACCGCAGCACCAACGGGGGCGCGACGTTCACCGACACCGGGGCGTCCGGCCTGCCGGCCGGCGCCGTCGACTTCCGGGTCGTCCCCGGCCGCTGGGGCGACGTCTGGCTCGCCGGACGCGGCGACGAGAAGCAGGGTATCGGCGGAGGCATGTGGCACTCCCAGAACGGCGGCGCAACCTGGACGCGCATCAGCGCGATCGGCACGGCGCTGTCGGTCGGCTTCGGCAGGGCCGCCGTCGGATCCGGTTACCCGGCGGTCTACACCTCGGCGGAGATCGGCGGCAAGGCCGCCATCTACCGCTCGACGGACGCCGGCAGCAGCTGGCAGCGCATCAACGACGACGCCCACCAGTGGGCCTTCGCCGGGTCCGCCATCACCGGAGACCCCCAGATCTACGGCCGTGTCTACCTCACGACGAACGGCCGCGGACTGATCTACGGCGACATCGCCTAGATCCGGTTCCAGCGGCCCGAGGCGCCTCGTCCGGGCGCCTCTGGCCGCAGCAATCCCATCAAAAGGAAGGAAGCAATGTCTACAGTCATCCGACTGCGCCGCGGCGCGACGGCGATCTTCACGATCGCGCTCGTCGCGGCCTCCGCGCTGTTGGTCTTCATGGCCCCCAAGGCTGCGCACGCCGCGCAGCTGCAGCAGATCACGAGCTTCGGGAACAACCCCGGCAACCTCGAGATGTACCTGTACGTGCCGGACAACGTGGCTACGAACCCGGCGCTCGTGGTCGCCAACCACTATTGCACCGGCTCCGGCCCGGCCTACTACAGCGGCACCCAGTTCGACGAACTGGCGGAGCAGCACGGTTACATCATCGTCTACCCGTCGGTGACCCGCTCCAGCAAGTGCTTCGACGTCGCCTCGCAAGCCTCGCTCTCGGGCACCGGCGGCGACTCCGTCAGCATCAAGTCGATGGTCGACTATGTGCTCGCGAACTACGGAGCCGACCGGAACCGGATCTTCGCGACCGGCACCTCCTCCGGTGCGATGATGACCAACGTCCTGCTCGGCGTCTACCCGGAGGTCTTCAAGGCCGGGTCGGCCTACGCGGGCGTGCCCTTCACCTGCTTCGCCACCACCAACGGCTCGGAGTGGAACTCCGAGTGCTCCGAAGGCAGGATCGACCGCACCCCGCAGCAGTGGGGCGACGCCGTGCGAGGCGCCAACCCCGGCTACAACGGCCCCTGGCCGCGCATGCAGATCTGGCACGGCACCGAGGACGACGCGCTGTTCTACCCGAACTTCCGGGAGCAGATCGACCAGTGGACGAACGTCAACGGCACCGACCAGACCGCCGACTACACCGACACGCCGGAGCCGAACTGGACCCGGACCCGCTACGGCGGCACCGGCGGCCAGGCTCCCGTCGAGGCGATCAGCATGGCGGGCGTCGACCACGGCCTGCCGCACCGTGCCGCCGAGACGCTCCGCTTCTTCGGTCTGACCTCGACGGCCACCGGCGGCCAGATCGCCGGAGCGGCCTCGGGCCGGTGCCTGGACGTGCCCGGCTCGAACTCGACCAACGGGACCCAGCTCCAGCTGTGGGACTGCAACGGCGGCTCCAACCAGCAGTTCACCCGCACCTCCGCCGGTGAGCTCAAGGTTGGCGGCAAGTGTCTCGACGCCTATGGCTGGGGCACTGCCGAGGGCACCCAAGTGGTCATCTGGGACTGCACCGGCAGCAGCAACCAGCGCTGGACCGTGAACTCGAACGGATCGATCCGCAACGATTTCAACGGGCTCTGCCTGGATGCGATGGGCGGTACCGGCGCCAACGGCACCAAGATCATCCTCTGGTCCTGTCACGGCGGCACCAACCAGCAGTGGAACACCGTCCTCTAGGTGCTTGAGTATTGATGAAGCCTCCGGTTGAAACTGCTGTGTCGCAACACGATTCATCCGGAGGCTTCAATTGTCGCCTGGAGCCCTCGCCAGTAAGGGGCGCCGAACCGCACAGGTTCGGCGCCCCACTCCGTTTCGGACGGTAATCGTGCGATCTCCTGCCTCACTTGAGGTGCTTCGCCGGCTTGGTGGCGAGGTTGAGCAGGTACTCGAGCGGCCCGCGTTTGAAGAAGCGGGACCATATGGCGGCGAAGACGACCGCTCCGAGGATGAGCGTGAGCACCGGGACCCAGGAACCGCGGACGCCGCCACCCGGCAGGGAGAACGAGGACATGACGACGAAATGGCCGACATAGGCCGTCAGGGACATCGTGCCCACCGCGACGATCGGCGTCATCAGGCGGCGCAGGCGCGGCAGGCGGTCCATCAGGAAGGTCGCTCCCACGATCACCAGGATCGCGATGCCGACGCTGCCGACGATGTCGAACGTAGTGCCGCTGTGCGGCCCGGCGACGAACAGCTCGCGGACCGAAGGCCGGTAGTCGAACGACCCGCTGTCCATCGGCGGCTTCGACGAGCCCGACCAGGACTCCGAGCCCGAACCCGACCACGAGCCCGAGGATGACCCGTCCTCGGCCATGCTCCGCAGCGCGCCCTTGCCGGCCAGCAGCAGCGACAGGCCGTAGGCCACCGCCGTGAGCCCGGCGCCGAGGGCGGCGAGGCGGCGCTGATTGGCGGGGGCGGACAGGTCGACACGTCCCAGGGCCATGCCGGCCACCACGAACGCGATCCAGGGGATCGTCGGGTAGAAGCCGGTGAACAGCAGGTCGATCACGCCGACGCCGCTGAGCTTCTCCAGCGGGTCGTACGCGTCGACGGCCTGCTGGAAAGAGCCGCTCAGCAGCGGGCGCATGAGGAACGCCAGCTGCGGCCCGACTACCGCGAGCGCCGCCGCGGTGATCGCCAGCGTCTTCGCGCTCAGCTTGAGGAACATCATGGCGACGAGGAAGTAGACCCCGTAGAAGCCGATGATTATGACATCGCCGTAGAGCCTCGCCAGCAGGGTGCCGAAGGCGAGCAGGACGACGGCGCGGATCGCGATGCGCGCCTTCGCCTTTCGTCCGGCGAGGCCGATCTTGGGCTCCTTGCGTCCGGCGATGAGCATCAGCGAGAAGCCGGCGAGGGTGGCGAACAGGACCGACGAGTGACCGTCAGCCATGTAGCGGACCCAGCTGCCGACGCCGCTCGTGGTCGACAGCATCGGCCCGACGTGCACGATGTACATGCCGAACACGGCCAGCGCGCGGGCCAGGTCTACCCCGACAAGGCGTCCCATCGACGCGTCGCCCTTCGAAGGGGGAGCGGTCAAGGCGGGATCGTCGGGCTCGCCCGGAGTTCGAAGCGAGGGAGGTGCGTGCTCCTGCGGAGCCGCTTCCTCTTGCGGCGGTTGCGAATGTGTCATGTCTCCACTCTGTGGCGAGGGGACGGCGCGAACCACCCGGCAGGTCGCGTATCCGATTCGCCGATCGGCGGGAACTGGGACCCCGATCGGCGGGGCGGCCGGCACCCGACCGGAACGGGCCCGGCTTCCCACCGCCTCACGGCCGCATGGCCTTCTCGAACCTGAAGAACCCCTCCGGGCCCTCGCCATGGTCCTCGGCCGCTTCCTCTCCACGCGGGTCGTGGGGGTCGGGATGGTGCTCATTGAAGAACTCGACGATGTGGAACCCGCACTTGTTGACGTAGAAGTGGATGTTGCGCTGCTCGAAAAAGGGCGTCCCGGTCTCCCATACTCCGGTCTGCGGGTACGCGGCTTCGATCGCCTTCCACGCCGCGAGGCCGATGCCACGGCCATGATGCTCTGGGGCGATGTAGAAGAAATCCAGCGAGTTGCGGTGCGTCCGGTCGTCGATCTTCAGTACCGCGCCGCCGATCTTCGCTCCCTCGAGCAGCACGTGGTAAACGGCGGCCCCGGGCGCACGGCATGAGGCTTGGACGTCCTCATCGGGAGGCATCGGGACCTCCTCGCCGCCGATGCCGTACGCGGAGGCCGCTTCGGTGAACGCGCGCTGCAGTTCCCTCCGGAAGGCCGGGAGGTCGGCGTCGTCCGCGCGGGCGAGCGCGATGTCGTGAGCGGTTGCTTCGGTCATGTCGGTACTCCCTGCAAATTGTTAAGGGGCCGCTGGGCCGGAGCGGTTGCCCCGGCCCAGCGGCCTTCCTCGCGTCGGTCGTGCCGTGGCTGGATCAGCGGATCAGCTTGGCGGGGCTGGTCGCCCACTGCATGAGGTATTCGAGCGGTCCGCGCTTGAAGAACCGGGACCACACGAAGGCGAACGCGATGCCCACCACGCAGAACCAGCCCCACACCGCCAGTGCCGCAGTGACCGCGCCGCCGTCGCTGTTCGACGGGACGTGGTTGAGGGCCCACAGGTGGGCGACGTACAGGGTCAGGGACATCGCACCGGCCGCCGTGATCGGCGTCAGGAGCTTGAGGGCCAGAGTCGAGCGGTCGAGCAGCGTGACCGATCCGACGATGACCAGCATCGCGATGCCGATATTGCCCAGCAGCTCGAACGCGGTGCCCGAGTGCGGCGAGGCCGAGAGCAGGAACTGCAGCATGTCCGACGACCACGGATCGAACCCGCTCATCGAGTCCGACCAGGTGCCGGACGAGCCCGAGCCCATCGAAGACGACGCCATACCCGAACCGGAGGAGCCGGAGCCGCCGCCCATATCGCCTCCGGCGAACAGGACCTTCTGCAGCGCCCACGAGAGTCCGTAGCCGACCAGCGCCAGTCCGGCGCCGACCGAGGCCATGCCGAGGCGCACCGGCTTGGCGGACAGGTCGAGCTTGGCGATCGCCATGCCCGCGAAGAGGTACGCGAGCCAGGGGACGGCCGGGTAGAGGCCGGTGAACAGCAGTCGGCCGAGGCCGTCGGCGCCCATGCGGGTGATCGGGTCGTGCGCGTTGAGCGCGGAGACGAAGGCCGGCTGCGCCATGGAGATCCAGTAGAAGACCACGGAGCCGACGAGCGCGAACGCGGCCGAGAGGACCGCCAGCGTCTTGACGCCGCACCGCACGAACGGCAGCGCGAGCAGGAAGAACAGACCGTAGAACGCCAGGATGACGATGTCGGTGTGCAACCAGAGGGTCAGCGCCGTGCCGAGGGCGATCAACAGGACCGCCCGGATGACGATCTTCACGATCCGCTGCCGGCGCTCGAGCGCCGGCAGCGGTCGGCGTCCGCCCGCGAGCAGAACCAGCGACAGACCGGCCAGGATCGCGAACAGGGCCGACGAGCGGCCGTGCGGAATCTGCATGATCGTGTTGACCACGGGGTTCTTGAACTCCTGCATCGGTCCCACATGCGCGTAGAACATGCCGAAGATCGCCAGCGCGCGGGCCAGGTCGAGCCCGAGCACGCGGCCGAGCGCGCCGCCTCGCTGCGGTTTCGGTTCAGGCGGCGTCTCGCGGTCAGTGCGGACCAGCCGCAGCGTCCGCTCGCTCCGCACGGTGTCGGTGTCAGTCATGGACTCAGCTTGCGGGCGCGCAGGCGCACTTCCCATCCGGCGAAGGGCCGCCCCCCACCGCAGACGGCGGGAACCGCTCCCTCCTGCCGGGGACTCCTCGCCCGCCGACAGACCGAAGGACCCCCGCCGACCGGCGGAAATCGCCGCGGAACGGCCGCGACGGAAGCGCGACGAGGTCCGGCCGTGCTACGAATCGATCCGTGGAACCGACAAGCGAGGAGCGGCCGTGATCCGGGTACTGATAGTCGACGACGAGGCGCTGATCCGCAGCGGCATCGAGCTCATCCTCAGCGCCGCACCGGACATCGAGGTCGTCGGCGCGGTCACCGGCGCCCGCGCGGTGGCCGAAGCCGAACGCCTGCACCCCGACATCGTCCTGCTCGACATCCGTATGCCTGATGTGGACGGTCTGACCGTGCTCGACCGCATGCTCTCGAAGCCTTCGCCGCCCGTGGTCGCCATGCTCACCACCTTCGACAACGACGAGTACGTGACCGCCGCCCTCCACCGGGGCGCGGCCGGGTTCCTGCTCAAGGACACCGCCCCCGATCACTTGGCCCTGCAGGTGCGCACCCTCGCCGCCCGCGGCGTGGCCCTCTCCCCCAAAGTCACCTCCACCGTCGTCGACGGCTACCTCGCATCGGCCCGCAGACAGCCCGCCGACACCGGTCTCATCGGCACCTTGACCGACCGGGAGCGGGCCGTACTCGTGCACCTCGCCGACGGACTGTCCAACGCCGACATCGCCGCCCGCCTCTACCTCGGCGTCGGCACCGTCAAAGACCACGTCTCGGCGATCCTCGGCAAACTCCAGGTCGCGAACCGGGTCCAGGCCGCGCTCCTGGCCGAACGCGCGGGCCTGCTCGACAAAGGCGAGCAGCGATGAGCTCGGTCGCGGCCCGCCTGGCGGCCTGGTGGCACTCGGGCTCACGCTGGCCCGCCGTACTCCTCGACGCGGCCCTCATCGCCGTGGCCGGGGCCGACCTGTGGTTCAACCGCATGCCCGGGAACTGGTGGGACGACGCCGTGCTCGTGGCCGGGGTGCTCGCTCTGGCGGCGCGTCGCCGGTTCCCGTTGGCGGTCTTCATCGCCACGCTGCCGATGCCGCTGCTCATGGGCCAGTCGGCGGCGTCGCTCATCGCGCTGTTCACGGTCGCGTGCTCGACGCGAAACCGCTGGCTGCTGAGCGCGTGTGCCCTGGTGTACGCGGCATTGACGATCGCCCCGTGGTGGGGCGGCAGCGACATCCTGTCCGAATCGGCATGGCCGGTGTGGGGTGTGTACTCGCTGGCCCCCGCGGGCGCGGCGGTGCTCTTGGGCCAGCTGGTGCAGACCAAGGCCGAGCTGTCGCGGCGACTGGAGGAGATCAGCGAGGTCCGCGAGCACGAGCAGGCGCTGGCGACGCAGAAGGTACTGGCGCAGGAGCGCGCCCACTTGGCCCGGGAGATGCACGATGTCGTGTCGCATCAGGTGAGCCTGATCGCGGTGCGGGCCGGAGCACTGCAGGTGAGTACCGAGGAAGCGGCCTCGAAGGAGGCCGCCGACACGATCCGGACGCTCGCGGCGCGCACGCTGGATGAGTTGCGGTACATGGTGAGCGTGCTGCGCGCCGGAGGGGGCGCGGGCAACGGCCTTGCCCCGCAGCCCACACTCGACCAGTTGGGCGAACTGGTCGACAATGCCGGTATGGGGGCCGAGCTGGAGAAGGGACCGCTGCCGGAGCTCAGCCCACCGGTGCAGCGGGCGATCTACCGGACCGTGCAGGAGGCGCTGACGAACGCCCGCAAGCACGCCCCCGGCGCCGCGGTCGGCGTCCAGCTCACTCAAGACGACGGTGCCGTACTGGCCGAGGTGGTCAACACTGCACCGAAACGACCGGCGGTGCCGCTGCCGAGCGCGAAGCACGGACTGATCGGCCTCAAGCAGCGCGCGGAACTGCTGGGAGGAGCATTCGAAGCAGGGCCGACGAACACAGGAGGCTGGCGGGTCGCGCTGCGGGTGCCGCTGAAGTCGATGAGCTGAGCATCTGGAGTCTTCTCTTTCGACCACTCATGTCCTCGTGTCGACTGTGAATGCGGACAGAAGCCGACCTGGTTCACGATGATCATGGGGGGTGTCAGACACCGTTTGAAAGGACCCGTCATGACTGCATCGCCTCCCGTCCCGGCCGGATCGAACACCGTGAACCCGTTCATCCTGGCCGACGGCGCCGCCGCCCTGATCGACTTCCTCGCCGGAGTCTTCGAGGCGGAAGACGTCCCCGAAGCCCGCACGCTCGACACCGACGGCCTCCTCCTGCACGCCGAGCTGCGCATCGGCGATTCACTGCTCACCGTCGCCGACCGCAAACCGCACTGGCCGTTCACACCTGCGCTCATCCGCGTCTACGTCGACGACGTGGATGCGGTGCTCGCGCGTGCAGAGAAACTCGGCGGGAGGATCCTCACGCGTCCGACCGACTTCTTCGGCGACACGCTCGCGCGGTTCCAGGACCCGGCGGCGAACCTCTGGTGGGTGTATCAGCACAACCCGGACGCCGTCCAGGACTGGTCGCAGACTCCGGAATCGGACGAGGCGGCAGGAGCGTGGCAGGCTGACGGGGCCGAGGACTGGAGCAGCTTCACCACGCCCGAGCTCGAGTACATCCATTCCAGCCTGGACGAGGCCCTGACCGGCCTCACCGACCCCAGGAAGGCCGGCTAGCGCACGTCGCCGACGCTGGACCGGTGGCCTCGCAAGGTCACCGGTCCAGCGCCGTGAGCATGTGCTGCAACATCTTCCGCATCTCGTCCCGGTCGGCATCGGCGAGTTCCACCCGATACGGGGTCCCCGCCGGCAGCCACGAGAGGCCGTAGGCGATGTCTCGCACGCTCGCACTGCCCACTGGCCAGCGCGTCCGCTCCGAGCCATCGGCTTCCGCGCCTTGTGCCCACTCGCCGAAGGCGGCCTTGAACGCCCCGATCGGCATGTCGAGGACCGCCGTCGCGTCCTGTGCGTGGGGCCTCCAGGTCCGCGCGACGGTGACCAGCGCATCCACTCGCTCGGGTGCCAGGGCGCGCGGTGCGAACGCGACGCGCAGCGGCTCGACGTCCCGCACGCGGTCGACGCGGAAGGTCCGCCAGTCGGCGCGATCGAGGTCCCAGCACACGAGGTACCAGTCTCCGCCGATCGGGACGAGCGAGTGGGGCTCGACGCGGCGCTCCTGCCGCTCGCCGCCGGCGGGCGTGTAGCCGATCCGCACCCGCTCGCGATCGCGGCATGCCAGCGCCAGATCGGTGAGCACCTCCGATGAAACGCCGCTACTCCCGGGCGCGTGCTGGAGCGGTGGAGCCAGGGCGCTCACTCGGCGGCGCAGCCGTGCCGGGAGCACCTGCTCGAGTTTGGCGAGGACCGACAGCGCGAATTCGGCGCCGCGGCGCATGCGGCCCGCCGCCACCAGGCGCAGACCGATCGCGATCGCGACCGCCTCCTCATCGGACAGGAGCAGCGGCGGCAGCGATGCTCCCGCCGCGAGGCGGTAGCCGCCATGCACGCCTGCGGTGGAGTCGATCCTGTACCCCAGTTCGCGCAGCCGCTCCATGTCCCTTCGTACGGTCCGAACCGTGACGCCGAGGCGCTGGGCGAGTTCGGGTGCGGACCAGTGGCGATGCGACTGCAGCAGGTTGAGGAGCAGGAGCGCGCGGCCAGTCGTATCGGACATGGCCCGATTCTGCCTCGGAACAGTGACAGTTCCCGTCCTCATTCGCTCCTACGCTGGCCGGGCTGGTCCTCGCGGCCGTACGCGGAGCGACTGGGCCTTCCTGCTCACTTGTCGTCTGGGACCCAGCGGAGCACGTCGCCGGGCTGGCAGCCGAGGACACGGCAGATCGACTCAAGGGTTGAGAACCGCACGGCCTTCGCGCGGCCGTTCTTCAGGACCGCGACGTTGGCGAGGCTGATCCCCACCGCCTCGGCGAACTCGCCCACGGACATGCCGCGCTCGGCGAGGAGCACGTCGATGTCGACCGCGATGGACATCAGATGACCTCGGCCATCTCGGACTTCAACTCGGTGGCCTTGCGCAGCAGGCCCCGCATGATGACCATGAGCATCGCAAATGAGAGCCCAAGACCGACGCAGATGATCGCGCCACCCCAGACGCTCAGGGCGCTCATGGTGTCCTCGCGGCTGTAGGGCACGACATCGAATGTGAGGTGCACGGTGACGCCGAATGCGAGCAGGGTGGCCCCGAGGGCGGCACCGATGATCGTGTCGAGCCATCGGAAGGCGCGGTCGGAGAAGATCGCGCCGTTCTGGATCATGGAGAGCAGGCGCCAGAGCGCGAACAGGGCGACTTGGACGCATGCGATGCCGAGGATCGCGACAACCGTGTAGGCCACGACATACGGGTGGAGTTCGTTGTAGGAGCCCCAGAACGAGTCCGTTACCGCTTCGAGGACGGCGTTGGGGACCACCACGACCTGGCCGAACAGGCCGACGAGGAACGCTGCGGCGAGAGCCAGGCGGAGCATCAGGGTGAAGAACTTGTTCATATACCGATTCTCGATTGATTTCGATCGAAAGTCAATAGATTACGATCGAAAATCGATATGTATCTACGGTGGCGGTTCTTGGTGGATCGTCGGCACGCACGGGGCGGTCGCCGATCCTCCGGTTCGCGACCGGCTTGTCCTGTTCGACCTGCTCGTCGTAGGCGGCCCCGGCGATGTTGACGCTGGAGGGCCAGAACCCGTAGAAGTGGACGGTCGCGGCGATCCTTGGGTCGTCCAGCGAGTCGATCTCGAAATCAAATTTTGTCGATACAGCGATCTTCGACACCGACTGTCTGCCTCCTGTCGCGGCACGATCGCTGCCGGAGATCACTTGCAGGCCTTCGGGAAACTGCCGTGAAGGCGACACTCGAAGCGGCAATTTAACGCTAGGTGTACCAACAAACCTCCGTCGAGCCATTGACTACACATAGAGATCTCTCTATAGTTCGAATCGCCGGAAGAATCATCAGATGTTTCGGAACTGGGTTGCGATATGTGAGCGGTAACTGCCTTATCGGCCGGGTCTGCTGACCCTGCACCGCTAGCGGCACACGACGCAGGTCCGGCTCGGGTGTTCTGAGGTAACGGGCGGTCTTGGTGCGAGACCGAGCCCGGATCCCTACGGCCACCTGGAACGGAAACGATCCTACGAATTCAAGGAACAAGAGATGCGAACAAGAGCAAGGTGGCTCGGACCGATCGTGGCGCTCGGTCTCATAGCGGGCATGGTGATGACGCCGATCGATACCGCCAGCGCGGAGTCGAACGGCGGGGTACGGATCATGCCGTTGGGTGACTCCATCACCGAGGGCACCGCCACGCCGGGCGGGTACCGGATCGGTCTGTGGCAGCACCTCGCCAACGGCGGGTACACCACGGACTTCGTCGGGTCGCAGTTCAACGGGCCGGGAAGTCTCGGCGACCACGATCACGAAGGCCACCCTGGCTGGCGTATCGACCAGATCGACGCGAACATCGTCGGCTGGCTGAACACCTACCAGCCGCAGACCGTGCTGCTGCACATCGGCACCAACGACATCCTGCAGAACCACGACGTCTCTAACGCCCCGAACCGGCTGTCCGCACTGATCGACCGCATCACCACGACGGCGCCGAACGCCGAGGTGTTCGTCGCGCAGATCACTCCGCTCGGGTGGCCCGAGGGGGACGCGGCGGTGAACAGCTTCAACGCGGCGATCCCCGGCATCGTGCAGAGCAAGGTGAACGCCGGCAAGAACGTGCACCTGGTCGACATGCACAGCGCTCTGACCGCCGCCGACCTGGACGACGGCGTCCACCCGACCGCCGCCGGATACGACAAGATGGCCGCGGTATGGTACGCCGCATTGCGATCGGTACCCGGCAGCATCGGCTCAGCGGACGGCACCGAGATCGTGGGTGCCCAGTCCGGTCGCTGCCTCGAGGTCACCGGGATCGGCACCGCCAACGGTACCGACGTGCAGTTGTGGGACTGCTGGGGCGGCTCCAACCAGCAGTGGACCTACACCGCCGGCAAGCAGCTCGTGGTGTACGGCAACAAGTGTTTGGACGCCGTCGGTCAGGGCACCAGCAACGGCACCGCGGTCGTGATCTGGGACTGCAACGGACAACCCAACCAACAGTGGAACGTCAACGCCGACGGCACGATCACCGGGGTGCAGTCCGGCCTGTGCCTGGACGCCTCTGGCTGGGGCACCAGTAACGGCACGAAGGTCAAGCTCTGGACCTGCGGCGGCGGACAGGCCAACCAGCAATGGACCAGACGGTAACTACGGCGTGCCGGCTCGCAGTTGGTTAAGCACGACAAGGACGGCGACGTTGCCACCTGCCCGGTCAGCGGCGCGACCGGCACCCGCGACCTGTACCTGAATTTCACCGGGGGCAGCGGTTTCCTGTTCAATGTGGACTGGTGGCAGTTCGCGGTGTAGCGCGAGAGCAACGGGCCTCCCACAAGGGAGGCCCGTTCATTCATGCACGGCGGTGAGGGTGCGCCGGCGGGTAAGACTCCGCTCGTTAGACCAAGGACCAGTTCTGCTCGACGAGCCGTTGCAGGTCGCCAGGACTGGACTGACCTCGATGCCGCAGAGGCCGACCAATTCTCGGGACAACCTTGAGGACCACCAGCGCGATGTTGGCTAAGGATTGATTGCCCAGAGGGCTTCTCGCCCGCAATTACCCTTGGAACGGCAAAAATCGGTCATCAACCTGATGACCGCTCTTCTAGTCAATATCCGATTCTGTGGAGGTACTGAACGCTTATCCGCACGCATTTTCGCTGGTCAAAGCGTTGCGGTCTGACCTGGCGAACCATGCGAAACCCGACGCCCGGAAGTACTACGAGGCCATGTCCTCCGGCGACATCCCGACCGCTACCGGCCTGTTCGCCGCCGACATCAAGTGGCACCAGCCCGGCGGCCACCGCTTCGCCGGACTCAAGGACGGCGCCGTGGCCGTCGGCGAGATGATCGGCGCCCAGATGGCCCTCACCGGCGGGACCTTCGGGCTGAAGTTCACCGGGAACTGGCGCAGCCGCCGCGTGAGTGTGTGCGGGCTGATGCCCGGCAATGCGGCGCGCAGTTCGGTGAAACGCCTCGGGCCGTTGAGGAGTTCACGCACGATGAGCGTCGCCCAAGGGCCTTCGAGCAGGGTCAGGAACCGGGCGACACCGCATTCGGTTCGTCCACCTGCCGGTCGCCGACCAGCCGACCCGTGAGGCATACGCCAACATCATCAGCGCGTTGATCGAGTCGCGCCCCGCGCGGGTGGTGTACTCCACCAGCGGCTTTCCCGCAGACGCGGACCCGATGGCGGCCGCGCTCGGCGAGAGCGGCCTGGCGCACGCGGTGGTCGCACCCCGCTACTACCTGGAGAACCTGCTGCTGCCGGTCGTTCAGGAAGGCATTCGTGCCGAGGGCGTACTGCGCTACCCGCTCGCGGACGGCTTCGCCGCCTCGTGGAGCTCGCACCTAGACGTGGCCGACGCGGTTGCGGGGCTGTTCGACCTGCCCGAGGTGACCGGTGTCGTCGAGGTCGGCCAGTACCCGGCCGTCACCGGCAAGGACCTTGCTGCGGGCTTCGCCGCCGCCTGCGGCCGCGAGGTCGTCTACGAGCCGATCACGCCGGCGAGGTTCGGTGACCTCCTGGCTCCGCTCATGGGCACCGAGGCCGCTGCTGTGGTCCGCAGCGGCTACGAGAGCGTCGCAGCACTCCCACATAACGCGATCGGCGAGGAGTGCTCGGCGCAGCAGCTCCTGGGCCTCACCCCGCGCACCACGCCCCAGTGGCTGACCGATCTCGGCATGGCCGGGCACTGATCGAGCTCAGTCGGGGCGGCCCGGGCGGGCCGCCCCGCGCCCGCGTTGCCCAGGCCGCAGGATGCGGCCTGGTGCACAGGTCTTCGACGAGGTGCGGGCACAGCGCCGGTACGATATAGCTGTCCGTGAAGATAATTCCCAGGAAGCGATGTCGTGCCTGATCTCAAGTCGTTCTTCCATGAGCTCGTCTACTACCAGGTCGAGCTGTGGGAGGCCATGGACGCCCTCCTGCAGGAGGAATGCGGACTGCCGCTCACCTGGTTCGAGATCATGGACCTGCTCCAGCGCCGCTCGGCCGCGCGGGTGCAGGACATCGCTGCGGCCTTCTCCATCTCCGTGGGCGGCACCAGCAAAGTCGTCGACAAGCTCGAAGCGGGCGGCTTGTGCCGCCGCATGCCGAACCCCGCCGACCGCCGCTCCTCGCTCATCGAACTCACCGACCATGGAAGAGCGAGCCTGGAACGAGCCAACGAGATCTTCAACCGCGAGCTCGCCTCGAGGATCGGATCGGTGGCGTCAGAGCAGGACCTCGACCAAATGCTCGCGACCCTCAGCCGGCTTAGGGACGCCGGGCGCGCACTCGGGGCCGACCACATCACCGAACGCGCCGCTTGAACGCGCAACGGCCCCCGACACCCCACTGGTGCCAGGAGCCGTTCGCCTGCTCGGCGCTTACTGCGGGGGCGGGGAGAAGACGCCGAAGTGGTTGCCCGCGGTGTCGCGCAGTCGGCCGAACGTGATCCCGGAGGCGTCGGTGACCGGCTCCATCGCAACTTCGGCGCCGAGATCCTTGGCCTTGGCGACCGCGGCGGCCACGTCCGGGACGAGGATGTAGAAGACCGCGTAGTCGCTGAAGCGACCGCCCGACTCGAAGATGCCACCCGACGACGGCTGACCGGGCGCGGTGGTGATCTCGTGGTAGTTGACTCCGGGCAGATCCGTGTTGAGCTTGAACTGCCAGCCGAAAAGCTCGCCGTAGAACTCCTTGATCTTGTCGGGCTGATCGGTGCCGAACTCGAACCAGCCGACCGAGCCCATGGCAGGTGCACCCATGACGCTTCCTCCTTCTCGCGATCCGTCGGACCGCGGACGCGGCCCGACTGCGTGAGCCTAACCCAAGTGCATTCCAAGGAATATACTTCTGTGGAATACTTCTCATCATGGGGTAGGGCCGCTGCGATGGCGCCCGAACGTGGAGAGCATGGCATGGAACCTGATGACATCGAGGCGAAAAGGCTGATCCGACGGCGGACGCGAACGGCGGCTCCGCCCGCTTCACCGGCTGACGCGAACGGCCAGCCGGTGCGGATCCAAGTCCGCGGCGCGCGGGTGCACAACCTGCGGAACATCGACGTCGACATCCCGCTGCGCCAGCTCGTCGCCATCGCAGGCGTCTCCGGCTCAGGCAAGTCCTCCCTCGCGCTCGGCGTGCTGTATGCCGAAGGGTCGCGCCGGTACCTCGAAGCCCTGTCGACCTACACCCGCAGGCGGCTCGCGCAGGCCCCGCGGGCCGACGTCGACGGTGTCCAGCACGTCCCGGCAGCGCTCGCCTTGCGCCAGCGCCCCGGGCTCCCTTCGATCCGCAGCACGTTCGGGACCTCGACCGAACTGCTCAACTACCTGCGGCTCATGTACTCGCGGCTCGGCGCGCACCTGTGCCCCAACGGGCACCGGCAGGCACCGACCATCGACGTCGCGCTCAACATGGACCTGACCTGCCCCGAATGCGGAGCGGTGTTCTACCCGCCCGGGGCCGAGACGTTCGCGTTCAACTCCGACGGCGCCTGCCCGCGCTGCGAAGGCACCGGGGTGGTCCGCGAAGTCGACGAGGCCGCGCTCGTCCCCGACCCTGCGAAGTCGATCGACGAGGGCGCGGTCGCGCCGTGGTCGATGTTCGGACTGACCGTCATGCCCCAGGTGGTGGCCGAGCTCGGCGTGCGCACCGACGTTCCCTACTCGGAACTGGACGCCGCCGAGCGGGAGACGGTGATGAACGGTCCCGAGGTCAAGCGGGAGATCCGCGTGCCCTCCAAGAACGGCAAGCTGTTCGACCTTAACTTCACCTACCGCAACGCCCGCCGCTCCGTCGAGGAGGCGGTCAGGAACGCCGCCAGCGAGAAAGGCCTGGCGAGAGTCAATCGCTTCCTGTCCGTCCAGACCTGCCCCGACTGCGGCGGCACCCGGCTGAGCCCGGCCGCTCGATCCACCACCGTCGACGGCATCGACCTCGCTGAGGCCACCGCCAAGACCCTCGGTGAGCTCATGGAGTGGGTGCCGAAGGTCGTCGAGGAGCTGGCGCCCGACATGGCACGCATGGGCCGCGAGATCACCGCCCAGTTCATGGAGATCGCCCGACGACTGACCGGGCTCGGCCTGTCCTACCTCAGCCTCGACCGGGCCAGCTCGACGCTCTCCACCGGGGAACGCCAACGCGTCCAACTCACCCGGGCCGTCCGCAACGAGACCACCGGCGTGCTCTACGTCCTCGACGAGCCCTCGATCGGCCTGCACCCCTCGAACATCGACGGCCTGGTCGCCGTCATGCGCGACCTGCTCACCGACGGGAACTCCGTGATCCTGGTCGACCACGACGTCCAGATCCTGCGCGAGGCCGACTGGTTCATCGAGATCGGGCCAGGCTCGGGCAGCCAAGGCGGCACGGTGCTCGCCACCGGCGACGCCTCCCAGATCGCCGCACACCCCGAATCGCTCATCGGACCGTTCCTCGCCGGCCGCGAACGCATCCAGGCCCGGGCCCGCTCCAGCAGCGAAGCCCTGTTCGACGTCGGCCGCATCCGCTTGTCGACCCGGCCGCTGCACACCGTGCACGCCCTCGACCTCGAGATCCCGGCCGGGCGCCTCACCGCGGTCACCGGCGTCTCCGGATCGGGCAAGACCACGCTCATCCTTGAAAGCCTCATCCCCGCCCTGCAGGCGCGCATCGCCGGGACACCGCTGCCCGGCCATGTCGCCGCACCCGATGCGGGCCCCGTCAAGCGTGTCGACGCTGTCGACAGCTCACCGATCGGCGCCAACGTCCGCTCCACCGTCGCCACCTACAGCGGCATCCTCGACCACCTGCGCCGCGCCTGGGCCGCCACCCCGGCAGCAAAGGCTGACGATCTCGATGCGGGTGACTTCTCCTACAACACGGGCTCACTGCGCTGCCCGCGCTGCGAAGGCACTGGCGAGGTCTCACTCGACGTCCAGTTCCTGCCCGACGTCGACATCGTCTGCCCCGCATGCCAAGGCTCGCGCTACGCACCCGAAGCCGACAAGTACCAACGGAACGGCCTCACCCTCCCCGGACTGCTCACCATCACCGCCTCGCAAGCGCTCGAGCAGATCAGCGACCTCGGCCGCGTCAGGACCAGACTCCTGACCCTCATCGATCTCGGCTTGGGCTACCTCACTCTTGGCGAGGCCACGCCCGCCCTCTCCGGCGGTGAGGCCCAACGGCTCAAACTCGCCTCCGAACTCGGCCGCGACCAGAGCGAGACCCTGTTCGTCTTCGACGAGCCCTCGATCGGCCTCCACCCGCTCGACGTCCGGACGCTGCTCGGGGTCCTCCAGCGCCTGATCGACAACGGCGCCACCGTCATCGTCATCGAACACGACCTCGACATCATCGCCAACGCTGACTACATTGTCGACATGGGGCCCGGCGGCGGCAGCGAAGGCGGCACCATCACCGCCACTGGGACCCCGGACGAGATCCGCTCTGTCACCGGGAGTGTCACCGGCCAATATCTCGACCACCACCTCAAACACGGCGGATGACCTTATGGCAGTACTCCTGGCCCGCGCGGGTGGCACAACGGATAGCGGCGCATTCGGGCCGATGCGAACGTGTCAGCCGGCAGGGCGCACGTCAGGTGCGGGCGACCGGTGAGCGGGTGAGGGCGATCGTCGAGCGCGGTCCGAAGGCCTTGCTCACCGTTTCGGGCGCCAGTGCACGTTCGGGCTCGCCGGAGGCACTGCGACGCAGAAAACGGGAAGCCGTCCTGTGCGGATAAGGCCATTCACCTGTTCACGATCCGAACTTGTTTCACCTGCTCAGGGCGGGTGTCTTGCGAAATGGTGGAGGTACTGAACGCTTATCCGCACGCGTTCCCGGAGGTCAAAGCGTTGCGATCCGACCTGGCGAAGCATGCGAAACCCGACACGAAAAGCCAGGAACGCAGTCCAGGCCTGACATCTCCTGTGCGGACGGCACCGCGTCCGCTCCGCAAACGACTGGCCCCGAAGGACCGCCGACGACTCATCGAAGACTACCTCGCGGGAGCGTTGCAGAGGGACCTCGCCAGGCGGTACGCCATCGGACTCTCCAGCGTCAAGACCATCCTCCGCGACGCCGGAGCACGGAAATACGCAGCACGCTCGTAACCAAAACCGCACTCGACACCGGCTTCGTCCAGAGCCGGGTGTGGAGGGCCGCGTCCCTCCACACCCGGGCGGCTGTAAGGGCGATCTACAGGACCCGTTTTACGGCCTGGTCGCAGGCCACCGGTGGTCGAGCGGGGACCGTGCAGCGGAGAAGGCGCAGTAGTGCGCGCTGAACCTGCCTCGCTTGGCGGCGCGGCGGCTGCCTATGCCGTCGATCCTCTGGCGGACGCCGTCGCAGCGTATGAACAACGAGGCTGGTGATCGAGTGCTTGATCTGCCTGCACCGGGTTGATAGGCTCCGGCTGACGGCGCCGACCGGACGCCGAGCCGTGGAACGTCCGCCCCAGCCGGAGTTCCATTGGCGAAGGGGAAGTCGCCCTCATGGTCCTTGAACGTCACAGGTCATCTCTGCACACCGCGCCGCTGGGGGACGAGGGTGTCACGAGGAGGCTTGCCCATGACGAAGAACGGCAGTTTCAAGAAGATCGTTCGCCACCACGCGAAGGACACAGGTCAGCGCTACACCGAAGCGCTGACTGACCTGGAGGGTCTGGGCGGGCGCATGCACCATGAGCCCGCAGGTGAACGCCTGCTCGCCCACCTGCGGGATCGCTACGACATCAACCCGGTCGCTGCAACCAAGCTCAGCGTGCACAAGACCTACGTCTTCCGCATCGACCGCAAGGACGGCGACCCGTGGATCGCACGGGCCTTTCCCCCCGCCCGCCCGCGGCCAGGCGTCGAGGGCGACGCCGCGATCCTGCGGTTCCTGGAGCAACAGGACTACCCCGCGGAGCGCCTGGCGGTCGATGACGCGGTATCTGACTTCGACGGCAGCACGGTCCTCATCACGCGGTTCGTTGAAGGCGGACCCCTCCCCGACAGCACGGAGAAGTTCGCCCTGATGGGTGACCTGCTAGGACGGCTGCACGCGCTGCCCCACGACGAGTCCTCGAGCCGACCGGGGGGTGCGAGCGGTGAGGACCCCCGCCGTGAAGGCACCCCGCGTCAGGACCTGCTCGCCGCCCTGGCGTTCCTTGACGCCGTGGATACCAAAGTGCCGGCCACCGAGCGCGAACGATTCGAGCGACTCAGGGACCAGGTGCGCTCAGCCGACGACGGTGAGGGCCTTCCCGAGGCCCTGCTGCACGGCAATCTCCTGCACGCCCCCGATCACGCCATCCTGAGCGAGCAAGGACCGGTCGCGATCAACTGGAAGGCATCGGGGCGCGGACCACGCCTCGCCGACTTCGCCTACCTGATCTGGGGCACGGGATCATGGAACCCGCGGCGGCCCGACCAGGAACGCATCGACGCTGCCGTCAACGCTTACCGCCGGCACATCGAGCCGACCGACGACGAACTCGACCGGCTCGAAGCGATCATGTACATCCGGACGCTGTACCTCGCCTGCTTCGGCTACCGACGCGCGGTCATCAACGGCGCCCAGTTCGACGAATGGTGGCTCATCCGACCGCAGGACTACTTCAGGTCCACCGCCGCAGCAACCCGAGCCGCGTTCCGTCGGTAAGCCGCCGAGATGCGAGGCCAGAACATTGAGGAGTTGAGAGCGCCAGATCGTTGATACACCAATGCATCTCGTGATCAAGCGGTCCCGAGACCGTCACAAAACCTGACGCAGAACCGACATGCACGCGAGAAGCCAACCCCCGCATGCACCACCTGCTCCACATCGACTCTTACGATGTCGCCGAAGACCGGACAGTCCATGTCCACGCGAACTGGCTCTCCAGTCCGACTGCAGCGCAAGAGGATCAGGGCCCCTATCTCAGTACGGCCTGAGGATCGTGTGGCGACCTTATCGCCCACAAACACCGTTGGAACAGCAAAGAGCGGTCATCAGCATGATGACCGCTCATATACTCAATGTCCGATTCAGTGGAGCTTAGGGGATTCGAACCCCTGACCTTTTCCATGCCATGGAAACGCGCTACCAACTGCGCCAAAGCCCCTTGATTGGCGTTCCAGAGGCCTAGACCTTGGAACCGGGACTAGTTTACACAGTGTTCGGGGGCCGCCCCAGGGAGGGGCTGGAGACGGCGGTCACGTTGGTGAGCTGGGGGTTTGCGGTGCTGGTGGGGTCGGTCGGGCGGCGTGCTTCCGTGGCGTCGAAAAGGCCCCTCGCGCCGAGCGCGAGGGGCCCTGAAGGTCTCCGTCAGTCCCAGCTGAGTCCGGGCGCGTAGCGGCGGGGACGGAGTTTGGCGATCAGCTGGGCCGCGACGTCGAAGAGGCGGCCGGTGGAGCCGGGCGGGCCGACGAGCTGGACCGTGGCCGGAGCGCCGTCGCTGCGCATCCCGACCGGGACGACCAGGGCCGGGAGGCCGGCGAGGCCGAACGGGGCGGTGAACGCTGCGGCGCTGGCGAGGTGGGTCACGTTGGCGCGCAGGGTTTCCGTGGACCACTCCTTGGCCGCCGGAGGCGCCGCGGGGAGGCCCGGGGTGATGAGCAGGTCGTAGTCCTCGAGGTCGAACCAGTCCTCGAGGTGGCGGCGGACGCGGTTGCCGTCGCCGAGGACGCCGCCGAACAGGCCCCGCAGGTAGGTCCTCTCGCCGACGGACACGAGCCGCCGGGTGCGCCGCTGCAGCCCGTCAGGGCCGCATTTGAGGCTGCGCAGGTACGCCGCGCAGGTCCAGGCCCCGGAGGAGGCCGGGGTCAGGCGGGCGCCGAAGCGGGGCTTGGCGCGGAACGTGTCGTGGCCGAGGTCGGTGAGGGATCGCACGGCTTTGAGGAGCCATTTGGTGGCGTCGTCGTCGACGCGCGCCGGGAGGGGCGCGACGTTGGTGGCCGCGATCCGCAGTCGCCCGGGGTCGCCGGTCGAGCGCGGGTGGCGGTGCGTGAGCGCCGCGTACGCGAGCGCGGCGTCCTCGACGGTGGTCGCCATGACCCCCGTGTGGGCGCCGAGCCAGTGCTCAGGGTCGGTGTTGATGTCGGCGGGAACATGCTCGGGGCTGTAGGCGACGATGCCGCACGCGGCGGCCGCGGTGCGCACGCCGCCGGCCGAGCCGGGCCCGTCGAGGCCGATGCCGATGGGCGCGGCCCCGGTGGCGACCGCGAGCGCGGTGCCGCCGCTGGGGCCGCCGACGCCGCGGTCGGGGCGCCACGGGTTGGCCGGGACGTTCCCGTCGTCGTCGGTGGCGGGCCAGAGCCCGAGCTCGGAGGAGCGCCCGAAGGCGACGACCACGGCGCCGGCGCCGCGGATGCGCTGCACCGCTTGGTGGTCGGTGTCCGCGATCGGCAGGACGGCGGCGTTGGAGCCGAGCCGGGGCGCGTGCCCGGTGACGGCGAGCTGCTCGCATACGGCCACGGGCACGCCCGCGGCGGGCAGGGAGTCGCGGTTGTCGATCTCGTCGACGGCCGCGGCCTCGGCGAGGGATTCGATCTTCCGGACGCTGGTGAGGGCGCCTTCGGCCTCGCGGTGGTCCTCGATACGGCGGAGGTGGTGGTCGACGACGATCGCGGCGTCGGCGTCGCCGCGCCGGACCGCCTTGGCTATCTGCTGCGCGGTGGTTCCCGACCAGCTCACTGCACGTCCTTCTTTCTCACGGGGGCTGCGCTTCTCAGGCGGCACAGCGAGGTGCCGGTCCGTCTATCCCAGGGCCTGGCGCAGGTCGGCCAGGAGGTCGTCCGCGTCCTCGATGCCGACGGACAGGCGCACGAGGTCCGCGGGGACCTCGAGGGCGCTGCCTGCGGCGGAGGCGTGGGTCATGCGGCCGGGGTGCTCGATGAGGGATTCGACGCCGCCGAGCGATTCGCCGAGCGTGAACACCTCGGTACGGGCGCAGAGGTCGACCGCCGCCTGCTCGCCGTCCTTGTGGCGGAAGGAGATCATGCCGCCGTAGCGCTTCATCTGCTTGCCCGCCACGTCGTGTCCGGGGTGGGTGGAGAGGCCGGGGTAGCGGACCTCGGCGACCTTGGCGTGCCCGGCGAGGAACTCGGCGAGGACTTCGGCGTTGTCGCAGTGGCGGTCCATGCGCACCCCGAGGGTCTTGATGCCGCGCAGGGTGAGGAAGGCGTCGAAGGGTCCGGCGACACCGCCCATCGAGTTGTGGTGGAACGCGATGGCGTCGCCGATCTCGCCGTCCTGCACGACGATCGCGCCGCCGACGACGTCGGAGTGGCCGCCGATGTACTTGGTCGTGGAGTGCACGACGAGGTCGGCGCCGAGCGCGAGGGGCTGCTGCAGGTAGGGGCTGGCGAAGGTGTTGTCGACGACGACGAGGGCGCCGCTGCGGTGGGCGAGGTCGGCGAGCTGCTCGATGTCGGCGATGTTGAGGAGCGGGTTGGTGGGCGTCTCGATCCACACCATCTTGGTGCGTGCGTTCATGGCCGCGGCGACGGCGGCGACGTCGGTGATGGGGGCGGCGGTGTACTCGACGCCCCAGCGGGTCGCGACCTTGTCGAAGAGGCGGAACGTGCCGCCGTAGGCGTCGTCGGGGATGACGACGTGGTCGCCGGGGGCGAGGAGGGCCCTCAGGATGGTGTCCTCGGCGGCGAGGCCGGACGCGAACGCGAAGCCGCGGGTGCCGCCTTCGATCGACGCGAGGCAGGTCTCGAGGGCGGTGCGGGTCGGGTTGCCCGATCGGGAGTACTCGTAGCCGCCGCGGAGTCCGCCGACGCCGTCCTGCTTGTAAGTGGAGGTGGCGTAGATGGGCGGGACGACCGCGCCGGTGAGCGGGTCGGGCTCCTGCCCGGCGTGGATGGCTCGTGTGGAAAACCCGTGACCCTCATGCATGTCCCTACGCTAACCGACGCGAGTACCACTGCCTATGGATAGGCACGCTATCGTGCAGACAACACTTTCCCACTTCAGTTAAGGGGCGCCTCATGGGCTTCGACGAAGTACACAAGATGGACATCACCGGTGACGGCGTCGACGAGACGGTCGGCGTGCGCCGCAACGAGGACGGCTCGGTCGAGTACCACGTGGACATCGACGGCGACGGCACCGCGGACATGAAGGCCGTGGACTCCGACGGCGACGGCGTCATCGACCACGTGCTGCTGGACCACGACGGCGACGGCAAGTACGACGCGGCCGTGGTGGACGCGGACGGCGACGGCCAGATGGACGCCCTCGCCGAGAAGTAGGGCCCCGCTCCCCTCGGCAGGTTCGCACTCCGCAAGGCCCGTCAGACTTCGCGCCGCGGGCGCCCCCGGTTCGACCGGGAGCGCCCGCGGCGTCGCTCAGTCCTCGCCGCGTTCGGCTTTGGAGCGCTCGACGCAGAACTCGTTGCCCTCAGGGTCGGCCAGGGTCACCCAGCCGGTGCCGTCGTCCTTGCGGTGGTCGCCGACGAGGGTCGCGCCGATGCCGAGCAGGCGTTCGACCTCCTCATCGCGGGTGGTGTCGGGCACGAGGTCGAGGTGGACGCGGTTCTTGATCCGCTTGGCCCCGTCGGGCACGTTGACGAACAGCAGTCCGGGGTGGCCGCCGTCAGGGCCGATGAAGTTCTCCTCGTGGTCGGGGAGGTTCGGGTCGTCGGGGTCCTCGGTGTAGCCGGTGACCTTAGTCCAGAACAGCGAGAGTGCGTACGCGTCCTGGCAGTCGAAGGTGATCTTGCCGATGTCTGCAACCATGCGCATACGCTAACGTCCCGTGTCCAAGGCTGGCGATCGTTATTCGCGCGTGACAGACTTGCCGCATGAGCACCACTCACCCGATCCTGCAGCACCCCATCGAAGGCTCGCCCGGCCCGGGCGCTGAGACCGCCTATTTCGGGATGGGCTGCTTCTGGGGTGCCGAACGCCTGTTCTGGCGCGTCCCCGGGGTGTGGACGACCTCCGTGGGCTACATGGGCGGCAACACCGAGACGCCCTCCTACGAGGAGGTCTGCACCGGTCTGACCGGTCACGCCGAGGTCGTGAAGGTCGTCTGGGAGCCGGGCGCGGTCGCCTACGAGCAGCTGCTCAAGGTCTTCTGGGAGAACCACGACCCGACGCAGGGCATGCGGCAGGGCAACGACGTCGGCACCCAGTACCGGTCGGTCCTGTTCACCACCACCTCCGAGCAGCAGGCCGCCGCCGAGGCGAGCAAGGAGGTGTTCGAGCCGATCGTCCGCGCCGCCGGGCTCGGCCCGATCACGACCGCGATCGTCCCCGCCGGCGCTTACTGGCTCGCCGAGGGCTACCACCAGCAGTACCTGCACCACAACCCGAACGGGTACTGCAACCACGGCCCCACCGGCCTCTCCTGCCCCGTCGGTATCGTCCCGGCGCAGGTGCACGTGCGGCCGCCCAGCGACTGAGCCTGGATCGCGGCGGAGCAGCTGGTCGGGTCGGGCGTGTCAGAGCCGCCGGTGAACGCCCCAGGGGTCATCCTCACTACATGCGCAACGCAGCCTGTAGTCGACCGGTTCGATCGCCGAACTCGTGATTCGTCGAACCACTCGGCACCGCGAGGAGACCCGAACCATGGCACGCGGAGCACCGCGACCCCGCCGACGCCTGCGCTGGCTGCTGCCCGCACTCCTGGCCCTGGCCTGGCTCACCCTCGGTGCGTTCGCGGGCCCGTCGGCCGGGAAACTCAGCGAGGTCGCCTCGAACGACGGCTCCGCCTTCCTGCCGTCCACAGTCGAGTCCACCGAGGTCAACGAGATGCGGGCCGCATTCGACGACACCCGCGCGACCCCCGCGATCATCGTCGCCGAGCGGCGCGGCGGCCTCACCGCCGCCGACCGGGCCTACCTTGAGACTGCGAACGCCTCCCTGACCGAACTCGAACACCTCGCCGTGCCGCCGATCCCGCCGCGGCTCTCCGCCGAGACCCCGCCCGAAGCCGCGCAGCTCGTCGTCCTCATCGACGCCGCGGCGGAGGAATCCGAAGCGGTCGCCGCGATCCGCGCCGTCCTTGAGGACGACCGCCCCGCCGGCCTGGACGTGCTCCTCACCGGCCAGGCCGCGCTCGGCGCCGACCTCGGCGAAGCCTTCAGCGGCGTCGACGGCCTGCTCCTGCTCGTGGCCGCCGCCGTCGTCGCGGTCATCCTCGTCCTCGTCTACCGGTCCCCGCTGCTGCCGCTGCTGGTGCTCCTCTCGTGCGGGTTCGCGCTCGCCGCCGCCAGCGCCGTCGTCTACGCCCTCGCCGACGCGGGCGCGATCGACCTCAACGGCCAGAGCCAGGGCATCCTGTTCATCCTCGTGTTCGGTGCGGCCACCGACTACGCGCTGCTGCTCGTGGCGAGGTTCCGTGAAGAGCTCGACGCCGGAGACGACCGCTTCACCGCCGTCCGCAAGGCCCTGCGCGCCACGATCGAGCCGATCGCCGCGTCGGCCGGGACCGTGATCCTCGGCGTGCTGTGCCTGCTGTTCAGCCGGCTCGAATCGAACCGGGGCCTGGGGCCGGTGGCGGCCATCGGCATCGCCGCGGCGTTCCTGGCCGCGGTGACGTTCCTCCCGGCGGTGCTCGCGCTGCTGGGGCGGGCGGCGTTCTGGCCGCGCCGCGTGCCCGGGAGGGGCAGGCGCCGCTCCCGGCTGTGGTCCGCGGCCGCCGGGCTCGTGGCCCGCCGCCCGCGGGCCGTCTGGGTGACCACGACCACGGGCCTGCTTGTGGCCGCCGCCTTCATGTTGCAGCTCAAGGCGGACGGCACCGCGCAGACCGACGTATTCCTCACCGGGGTCGACTCCGTCGCGGGCCAGGAGGTGCTGGCGGATCACTTCCCGGCCGGTTCCGGTGCGCCCGCGGTGGTCGTCGCGGACGCCGACGCCCTGGAGGAGGTCCTGGCGGCGGCCGAAGTGGAGGGCGTCGCCGCGGCGGCCCCGAAGACCGACGCGTCGGGGGTCGTGCTCGAAGCCGACGGACTCGTGCTGATCGAGGCGGTCCTGGAGGACGCGCCCGACAGCGACGCCGCGATGGACACTGTGGAACGTCTGCGTGACTCGGTGCACGCCGTGGACGGCGCCGATGCGAAGGTCGGCGGCCCCACTGCGATCCAGCTCGACACGCTGGCGACCTCCGAAAGGGACCGGGCCGTCATCATCCCGATCGTGCTCGCGGTCATCCTGGCGGTGCTCATGCTGCTGCTGCGGTCGATCCTGGCGCCGCTGCTGCTCACCGCCACCGTCGTGCTGTCGTTCGGTGCCACGATGGGCGTCTCGGCGCTGGTCTTCAACCACCTCTTCGGCTTCCCGGGCGCCGACCCCACCGTGGTCCTGTTCGGCTTCGTGTTCCTGGTGGCCTTGGGGATCGACTACAACATCTTCCTCATGACGCGGGTCCGCGAGGAGTCGGCGCGGCTCGGCACGCGCGCCGGGACGCTGCGGGGCCTGGTCGCCACGGGCGGGGTCATCACATCGGCCGGGGTGGTGCTCGCGGCCACGTTCGCGGCGCTCGCCGTCCTGCCGATCCTGTTCCTCGCGCAGATCGCGTTCGTCGTCGCCTTCGGGGTCCTCCTCGACACGGTGATCGTCCGCTCGCTCCTCGTCCCCGCGCTCACGTTCGACGCCGGGCGGGCCGTCTGGTGGCCCTCGCGCCTGGCCAGGGTAAGGCCCCTCAGCCGGAAAGTAAGGGACTGAGGCGCAGTCGCACCCGAAACTGAGGCGGGTAAGGCCCCACCCGACGCGGACGCCTGATGCCCCCTGCCCGGCCTCAGCCGGAGCATTGGTGTCAGGCCGGAAAATCCGGCCATCGACACCAAAGGAAGTTCACATGAACGACTTCGAGCTCAACTACCTCCACTTCGCCCGCTCCGAGGAGCTCATCAAGCAGGCCGAGAACGAACGCCAGGCCCGCGCGCTCGTCAGGGCCGCCAAGGCCACCCGCCGCGGCGGCGCGAACGTCCGCCACGCGGGCCTCGCCTCCCGCGTCGCCAAGGCCTTCGGCCGCGGCGAGCAGTCCGGCAAGCCCGCCGGCGGACAGCGCGCCGACCATGCCCATCCGGCGAAATGACAGGCGCGGAACGTCATAGGCCCGTGTCATGATTGCTGACATGCCGCGCCTGGGTTCCGACCTCCCCCTGTTCGCCCGCGACGCCGAACTCGCCACACTCCGTGAGACGCTCGACGCCGCCCGCGGCGGGCGCCCCGCGACAGTGCTCGTCTCCGGCGACGCGGGGGTCGGCAAGACCCGGCTCCTCCACGAATTCAACGACAACGCCGGTGACGGTGTCCTCACCGTCACCGGCCACTGCCTCGACACCGCCGACTCCGCCCTCCCCTACCTCCCCTTCGCCGAGATCGTCGGCGCCCTCGCCCGCGACAACCCCGACCTCGCCGCGAACCACCCCGGCCTCAGCCCCCTCCTCCCCGGCCACCCCACCCCCGCCGAAGGCGACCTCGGCCGCCTCGGCCTCTTCGAGGCCTTCCACGCGGCCCTCGCCGACCTCTCCGCCGCGCAGCCGCTCGTCCTCACCCTCGAAGACCTCCACTGGGCCGACCGCTCCAGCCGCGACCTCCTCGCGTTCCTCACCTCCCGCCTCACCGGCCAGCGCGTCCTCATCCTCGGCACCTACCGCGCCGACGCCGTCCACCGCGCCCACCCGCTCCGCCCCCTCCTCGCCGAGCTCGTCCGCCTCCCCGCCGTGCAGCGCCTCCACCTCGACCCCTTCGACGCCCAGCACGCCGCCGACTTCGTGCGCGAACTCAACACCGGGCTCGACGAGGCGACCGTCGCCAAGATCGCCGCCGCCTCCGAAGGCAACGCGTTCCTCGCCGAAGAACTCGCCGCCGCCGAGACGCACACCGTCACCTTCGAACTCGCCGAAGTCCTCCTCGCCCGCCTCGAACGCCTCCCCGAATCGGCCAAGCAGGTCGTGCAGCTC
The DNA here is from genome assembly GCF_027622875.1 of Glycomyces luteolus. Taxonomy (GTDB): domain Bacteria; phylum Actinomycetota; class Actinomycetes; order Mycobacteriales; family Micromonosporaceae; genus Glycomyces; species Glycomyces luteolus. The sequence goes on from NZ_JAPZVP010000022.1 coordinate 34,554, forward strand.
GCCTCCGTCATGGGCCGCCGCTTCACCTACCAGCGCCTCAACGCCGCCGCCTGGTCGATGCTCGACGAGAACGGCCTGCGCCACGAACGCGAACTCGACCAGGCCCTGCGCGCCGCGATCTCGCACGGCATCATCGTCCAGAAGAGCGCGGACACGTACGCGTTCCGCCACGCCCTACTCGGCGAGGCCGTATACACCGATCTCCTTCCGGGCGAACGCATCCGCTACCACCAGAAGATCGCCGAATCCCTCGCCGACGACAACGGCAAGGGCGCCGAGGCCGAACTCGCCCACCACGCCCACGAATCCGGCGACCTCCCCTGCGCCCTCTCCGCGTCCGTGCGCGCCGCCGACGAGGCCGTCGAACTCGCCGCCCCCGCCGAGGCCCTGCTCCACCTCGAGCGGGCCCTCACCCTGTTCGGGAAGGTCCCCGCCGAGAAGCGACCCGACGGCCTCACCGAACTGCGCCTCACCGTCCGCGCCGCCTCCAACGCCGAGGCATCCGGCGAGATCAAACGCGCCCAGTCGTACTCGGCCGCCGCAGTGCGCCTCGCCGACGCCTCCGGCGACCGGCTCCAAGGCGCCTACACCCGCCGCAAATACGCCAAACACCTCCTCTCCATCGAAGGAGGCGAGCAGGAGGCCCACCGGGTCGCCTGGGAGGCATGGCAACTGGTCAAAGACGACGAGCCGCACACCATCAAGGCCTGGGCCCAGGCCGTGGTCGCGCGGACCATCTACCACAGCCGCAAGTACGACGAGGCCGCCGAATGGTGCGCCCGCGCCATCGCCACCGCCGACGCTGTCGCCGCGGCGGGCACCGCCGACGAACACGACGGGCACCTCGCCGCCAAGGCCGACGCGATCCTCACGCACAGCATCGGCGCGTTCCGCCGCGGCGGGCAGACCCTCGAAGAGACCGTCACCCGCAACGACGAGGCCCGCGCGCTCGTGCGCGGCAAGGGCTGGCACGAGGTCGAACTGCGCGCGCACTTCAACAACGGCCTCGTCATGGTCGAGGCCGCCCGCATAGCCGAAGCCCTCACCCACTTCAACCGCGGCATGGACCTGGCCCGCAGCACCGGCGACAAGTGGAGCGGCTACGGCCTCGAAACCGCGGTGCGCCAAGTCATCTCCAACTACATGATCGGCCGCTGGGACGAGGTCGACGCGAACGGCGAGATGGCCTCCAGCGTCCTGCCCGGCGTCGTGCTCACCCGCCTCGCCGCCGCCGTGCTCCTCGTCGACGTCGCTCGCGGCCGCTTCGACGCCGCCGACCGGCGCCTCGACTACCTCGCGGACCGCTGGCAGCTCGACGGGCAGGTGCTCGCGCTGGCCTCGCTGTGCGGCGTCGAACTCGACCGCTGGCGCGGCCGCCCCGAGGACGCGCTGCGCCGCGCGGAGCGCGCCACCGAGCGGATGACCCGTATGCGCGGCTACTACCTCGCGGGCGTCTCGGTCTGCGCCGCCGGTGTCGGGGCCGCCGCCGACCTCGCTCAGCGGCTGCGCCGCGAAGGCGACGCGACCGGGGCGAAGGACGCTGTCTCGGCGGGGGAGCGCCTGGCCGAGCGGGCCCGGTTCTTCAACGAGCACGGCCGTCCGCTCTCCGGCACGCTCGGCCCGGAGGGCATTGCGTGGATCGCCCAGCTCGACGCCGAGGAGTCCCGTTTTAACAGTGACGGCGACCCGGACCTGTGGCGCACGGCGGCCGCGGCCTTCGACTACCGCAACGCCGGCACCGGATCGGTTGCGGTGCCGCTGGAGCGCCCCTCGAGCGCGCTCGACTTCGGCGTGAACCTCGACGAGCAGGCGCGGCTGGAGCTCGCGCTGCGCGACCCGGTCGCCTCCGAGGCCTTGGCGCTGTTCGAGGCCGGAGCCGATGGCGCTGCACTCGAGGACCGGACCTGGGCCGAGCCGTACCGGCAGGCCCTCGCGCTGTGGCGGCTCGCGGAGGCGCTGCTGGCAGCGCCGGGAGCCGAGTCGCGCACGGAAGCGGTCGCGGTGCTCACCGAGGCGAAGGCGACCGCGTTGCGGTTGGGGGCGACCCCGCTGGCGCAGGAGCTGTGCGCGCTCGCGGAGCGGGCGGGCCTTGATGCGGCGGTGCCGACGACGTCGCCGCTGACGCCGCGGGAGCTTGCGGTGCTGCGGCAGGTGGCGCGCGGGCTGACGAACAAGCAGATCGGCGCGGAGCTGTACATCTCCGAGAAGACGGTGAGCGTGCACCTCTCGCGGGCGATGGCGAAGCTCGGTGTCGCGGGCCGCGCCGCGGCGGTGAACACGGCGCACCTGCGCGGCTACCTCACCGAGGCCTGACCGCGCGGGGCCCGCTCGGGCCGTGATCCTCCTGTACCTGTACCTGTACCTGCACCTGTACCTGTACCTGTAGCTGCGGCGAATTGCCGCAGCGCGGCGCGGCCGCGCGCGCATACGGGAGGCCCCGGGTACCCGCCCATTCCCACCTTCACCACTACCAGTGAAAAAGGCCAGGCTCCCAGACCGGTACGACGGTTCGCCGCGGCTATGGGAAGCCGGAGTTCGAACACCGGCGTGCAAATCAGGTCAATTCGGAAAATTCGGGTGTGGCGGATTCACGCGAAGGAGTGAACGGAGGCGAGCAGTGCTCGCCCCGGCTCCGCTACTGGAGGTTGACGCGGGGCCGCGGCATCATCCCCGGGTGGTACGCGGATTGCCTTCCCCGGCCCGATGCAACCGCCGAGGCGCCGCACGAACATTGCAACCATGAAGCGGCGTAAAGCACTCAAGTGGACCCTCATCGGCGTCGGGGGCGGTGTCGGGGCGGTCGTGCTCGGCGGGGCCGGGACCCTCGGCTACTTCTGGAACAAGTCCAAGCTCGAGACCGTCGGCGAGGTCGACTTCGACACCCCCCTCGCCGTCCCCCCGCTGGCCGAGTCGACCGAGGACGCCTCGGGCGCCCGGATCTTCAACCTCGAGATCCAGTCCGGCACCGTCGCCTTCAAGGACGGCCGTGAGACCGAGACCTGGGGCGTCAACGGCCCCTTCCTCGGCCCGACCATCCGCGCCAAGCGCGGCGAGGAGGTCGCCTTCGCCGTGCACAACGGCCTCGACGAGGGCACCTCGATCCACTGGCACGGGATGCACCTGCCCTCGGTCATGGACGGCGGCCCCCACCAGGAGGTCGAACCCGACGGCGTTTGGGCTCCCCAGTGGACGCTGAACCAGCCCGCCGCGACCCTCTGGTACCACCCGCACCCCCACGGTCGCACCGGCAACCACGTCTACCGGGGCCTCGCCGGGATGTTCATCGTCGACGACGACGAGTCCGAGGGCCTGAACCTGCCCTCCGAGTACGGCGTGGACGACGTGCCGATGATCGTCCAGGACCGCAAGTTCAACGGCGACAACCAGTTCAACGACAACGCCTCGTTCATGAGCATGCAGGGCATCCTCGGCGACGAGATCATGGTCAACGGCACCCTCGGCCCCTACTTCGACGTCACCACCCGCCTGGTGCGCCTGCGCCTGCTCAACGGCTCGGTCTCGCGCCTGTACAACTTCGGCTTCAGCGACGACCGGCCGTTCTCCCTCATCGCCACCGACGGCGGCCTGCTCCCCACCGCCTGGGAGACCGACCGCCTCCAGCTCTCACCGGGCGAGCGCGCTGAGATCGTGGTCGCCTTCGAACCCGGCGAGACCGTGGCGCTCCGCTCCAACCCGGCCGACGAAGGCTACGAGGGCCCGCTCGGGCGCTTCAACGGCGGCGACGACCGGCTCGACATCTGCGAGTTCCGGGCCGCCGGCACCTTGGCCGACACCGCCGAGATCCCCGAGTCCATGGGCACGGCCCCCGACCTCGCGGACGCCGAGATCGCCGCCGAGCGCTCGTTCTCCCTCTCGGGCTTCAACCAGATCAACGGGGAGTCCATGGACCCCATGCGGATCGACTTCGGGGTCCGCGAGGGCACCGTCGAGGTCTGGGAGGTCGAGAACTCGGACGGCTTCATGCACAACTTCCACGTCCACGACGTCCAGTACCAGGTGCTCACCGTGGACGGGCGGGAGCCGCCGCCGCGCCTGCGCGGCTGGAAGGACACGGTCCAGCTGAACCCGCAGGCCAAGTACCGGCTCGCGATGCGCTTCGCCGACTACACCGACCCGAACCTGCCGTACATGTACCACTGCCACATCCTCGTCCACGAGGACTCGGGGATGATGGGCCAGTTCGTGGTCCTCGGCGAAGGCGAGGAGATCGGCACAGTCCCGGTCAGCGCCTCCGCCAGTTCCCACGGCGGGCACTGAGCCGCTCCCGGCCGCAAGGGCCGGGGGACGACGCGGCGCAGGGAGCCCCGCCCGTAGGCACCACGAACGGGATTCCCTGCGCCGCAGCAGGTCTACTAGAGGGAGCAGGCGGCGATGTGCTTGGCGATCGCGGGCAGGTCCACGTTCTCCTTGAACTCGAAGCGGACCCGGCCGAGGCCGCTGAACCACAGGTCGAGCTCGCCGTCGTTGTCCATCAGGCCGTCGGTCTCGACCGAGTAGGCCTGGATCTTGTTGTAGGGCAGCGAGGTGTAGTCCTTCTTGCGGCCGGTGACGCCCTGCACGTTGACGGCGATGACCCGCTTGTTCGTGAAGACCACGAAGTCGCGCACGCCCTCGAAGGCCAGGGCGACCTCTTCACCGTCGACCAGCAGCGGCTGGACCTCGTCGCGGAAGCCGGGGTCGTCAGTGAGCTTGAGCTTGAAAAGCGAACCGTTCTCGAAATCGATCATGCGGGCAGGATATCGGTACGGTCCCAGCGTCGCGGCCCGCCTAATAGTGCTCGGCCGCAAGCGCAGTGGCCTGCGCGATCACCACTTTGAGCGGACGCCCCAGAGCGGCGGCCGCGGCGGCCGCGTCCTCGTACTCCACCGAGGCGTTCACGACCTCGCCGTCCTCCAGCGCGATCTTCACGCCGATCCGGTGACCGTCCACATCGACATGCGCGTACCGGCGTTCGAGCGCGTTCTTCTCGATCTCGTAGTAGCGCATGCCGATCGTCGTGGTGTGCCGGACCAGCGCCGACCGCACCGCTTCGATCGCCTCGGGACGGCACAGCACGTGAACCGTGTGCGCCGGGCGCCCCTTCTTCATGAGGATCGGCGTCAGCCAGGCGTCCGAGGCCCCGGCGGCGAGCAGCGCCGCGAGCGCGGCGGGCCACAGGCGGGGATCGAGATCGTCCACATTGGTTTCGATGACGACCGGTTTCGCGGGCGCTTGCGCGTTGCCTCCATGGGCCTCGGCACTCGCACCGCTGCGGACGTGCGCCTTTCGCGGCGCGGCATCGCGAGTTTCCGGCGCCGCGGGCACGTGGCGCCCGTGATGGTCGTGGTCGTGAGGTCGGTGCGCGTGCCCGTGCCCGTGGCCCGCCGAGGCGATGCCCTGGTCGTGATGGACGTGCGATCCGCGGCCCGGCGCGCTGACCTCGCGGCCCACCAAGAGCCGCAGCAGGTTCGCGCGCTCCTTCGGGTCGCGGCCGCCCGCGCCCGCACCGATCCGCTCGACCACCATCTCCGGCATCGGGCCGTAGCCGGAAGCCGCGGCCGCGATGATCGCCGCGCCGGTCGGCGTGCACGCCTCGTAAGGCACCGCGCCGACGACCGGTGCGCCCGCATCGGCCAGCACCCGCAGCACCGCAGGGGCGGGCAGCGGGATCGAACCGTGCGAGCCGCGCGTCGTGCCACCGCCCACGGTCACCGTCGAGACCGTCAATCGGTCGATGCCCAACGCCGCCAAGCCCGCTGCAGCGCCCACGATGTCCGCGATCGAGTCGAGCGCGCCCACCTCGTGGAAGTGCACGTCCTCCTCGTCGATCCCGTGCGCGGCCGCTTCCGCCGCCGCCAGCCGCGCGAACGCCCCCAACGCCAGCTTCCGGGCCGCCGCGTCGAGCTCCGCGCCTTCGAGCATCCCCCGGATCGACCGCCAGCGCCGGTCCGTCGCGACCTCCGGGGCCTCGACGTCCACCTTCGTCGCGACAAGACCGTGCCGCGTGACCCTGTCGGCCAGCAAGCGGACCGGCTCGGTTCCGAGCGCGTCCACCGCTGCCTGCATCACCGCCAGTTCCACCCCGGCGTCGACCAGAGCACCCAGGAACATGTCGCCGCTCGCGCCCGCCGAGCAGTCCAGCCATGCGATCCGGACCGCACCGCTCTCGCCCTGCGCGTTCACGCCTGCGCCGCCTTCACGCCGAGCATCCGCGACGCGGCCATCGCCGCGCCGAAGCCGTTGTCGATATTGACCACCGTGACCCCCGGGGAGCATGAGTTCAGCATCGTCAGCAGCGGCGCGAGCCCGCCGAACGCCGCCCCGTAACCCACGGACGTCGGCACCGCGATCACCGGCGCGGCCACCAGGCCCGCCACGACCGACGGGAGTGCCCCGTCCATGCCCGCCACCACGATCACGCACGCCGCCTCCCGCAGCTCGCCGACCTTGTCGAGGAGCCGGTGCAGCCCGGCGACGCCCACGTCGGCCACCAAGCGCGTGTCGATCCCGTTGGCCCGCGCCACGATCGCGGCCTCGCGGGCCACCGGCAGGTCCGAAGTCCCCGCGCACACCACCGCGAGCAGCCCGGTTTCGGCGTCCGGGAACGCGCCGACCGCGCACACCCCGCTCTCCACCAGCACGTCATCGCCGAAGGCCTCCCGCACCGCCGCCGTGCAGGCGTCGTCGCAGCGGGTCGCGACCGCCACCCGGCCCGGGTGCGCCTCGCGCAAGGCCGCGAGCGCTCCGACGACCTGCTCGGGCGTCTTCCCCGCCGCGTACACGGCCTCGGCCGTCCCGGTCCGCGCCGGACGGTCGGTGTCGATCTTGGCCCAGCCCAGGTCGCGGTAGCCCTCCCCGGCCCCGGTGAACCCCCGCGGCCCCGCCGCCTCGGGGGACGCCTGCGGAGCCGTGGATTCGGGCTGGTCGTCGAACGCGGATTCAGGATCGAGTTGCACGCCCCCATCCTCCCTCTCACCCCTCACCCGCCGCCACCGGAACCGAACCCGTCCCAGCGGCGCGAACCCGCGCCGACCGACCCTGACCGCCGCACCCGCCGTTCACCCGCCTCCGCCGAGCGGGGGACGTTCATCACCACCACCCCGAACGGACACCGCTAAGCGGGCCCGGCGTCGGACTCAGCGTCTATCGTCAAGGGGTGTCCCAGCCGCTGATAGCCGCCCACCGAGGCGCGAACGAGTTCCTCCCGGAGCACTCAATCGCCGCGTTCCGCCAGGCGATCGTCGAGGGCGCCGACGGTTTCGAGTTCGACATCCGCCTCACCGCCGACGGGCATCTCGTCCTCCACCACGACCGCACCGTCAAACGCACCGCCGGTGCCAAAGGCGCCGTGGCGGATCTCACCCTCGCCCAGTTGCGGGAGCTGAACTTCGCCCACCAGTTCCCCGACTGCGCCGGCAACCCCGAAGCCGAGCGCATCCCCACCCTCGAGGACCTCTTCGGCCTCGTCGTCGACTCCGGCAAAGACCTCAAACTGTTCATCGAGGCCAAACACCCCTCGAAGTTCGGTCCCCGCCTCGAACTGCGCCTGTGGGAGACGCTGCGGCGCTGGCCCGGACTCGACGTCACGGTGATGTCCTTCTCCCGCGCCGCGCTCAAGACCTGGCGCGGCCTGGACGCGGACACGCCGCTCGTCTGGATCTTCGAGTACCCGTTCCGCCGCCCGCCCGAGGGCGTCCAAGTGCTCAGCTCACGGGTCGACTACCTCGAATCGACCCCCGGTTTCGTCGAACGCAGCCACGAAGCGGGCTACCAGGTGTACACCTGGACCGTCAACGACGCCGACACCGCGCTGCGCTGCGCCGGACTCGAGGTCGACGTGATGTTCACGGACCGTCCGGCCGCGATCCGGCAGACCCTCGCGGGTTAGAGCGCCGCTTCCTCAAGCCGCCTCAAGACGGACGTACCGTCCGTCGTAATGCTGGCGTCATGCGGAGCTAACAGGTAGGTTGCTGTATAGCCTCCCCACGGCACGGAGGAAGGAAGGGGACCGCGATGCCCGCTGCGATACCGGCACCAGAGCGGCTGCGCGTCCCCCACCAGTCCGGAGCGGCGAGCCAGGTGCGCCGGTGGCTGCGCGAATCGCTCCCCGATCTTCCCGAAGAAGTCCGCGACGACCTCCTCGTGTGCGCGACCGAGCTCGTCTCCAACGCCGTGCGGCACGCCCGCCCGCTCCCCGGCGGGGACGTGTGCGTGACCTTCGAGCTCGGCCCCGCCGACGTCGAGGTCGGCGTCATCGACGGCGGCTCCCGCACCCACCCGCACGTATGCGCCGTCAACCTCGACTCCGCCCACGGACGCGGCATGTTCATCGTGTCCAAGCTCTCCACCGACTGGGGCGTCCGCTCCCTCGGCGACGGCACCCAAGAGGTCTGGGCCCGCATTCCCGTGCGCTGAAAGCGAACAGGGCCTGCAACCTCAGCGACCCGAACCTCCCCGCCGCCGCACCCTGCACCGATGTCACACCCCTGCGCCATAGTCGACCCGGGGGCGACGGCGAACCGCCACACCCGGTCCCTGGGAACGGCCGCAGCCGCTCCGGCTCGCCGCGCACCCGTACGCTGTCCGGGTGTCCAACCGTCCGCTCGTCATCGACCTCGCCTTCTACGGCGCGGCCGCGCTCTTCGCGGGCGCCACCGCGCTGTGGACCACGCTCGACTCGCACGCCCAATGGGGCGCGATCGCCTTCGGCGGCTACCTCCCCGCCGCGATCTGCGCGGCGATCCTCCTGGTCCAGCCCGGAGCGGTCTGGCGCCGCCGGGCCTTCGTCGCCGTCGGCGCCGCCTTCGCCGTCACCGCGATCCCCTTGGTGTTCATGGCGATCGACCGCGCCGCCGGACTCAGCGGACGAGCCCAGGAAGAAGTCCTCGTCGTCGAGGCCTCCGGCGCGCGCCTCCTCGACACCGGCAGCCCGTACCTGCACGCCGACGCGATCGCCGCGCTCCCCGAACCCCTCCTCGGCTACAACCCGTACCAGCCCGGCATGGCCGTCTTCGGCATCCCCGCCGCGCTCTTCGGCCAGCACTGGTGGACCGACGCCCGCGTCTACTTCCTCCTCGCCGCCGCCGCTTGCGCGATCGCGGCGGTCCGGCTCCTGCGCGGCGGCCCCGGCAGCGCTCTCAACAGCACCGGCGCCGGCAAGGGCCCACTGCTGCGCGCCGTCCAGGCCACGTTCGTCTTCCCCGTGTGCGCCTTGACGTTCGCCACGGGCGGCGACGACATGCCCGTCGTCGCCCTCATCGTCCTCGCACTCGCCTTCGCCCACCGCGAACGCCCCCTCGCCGCGGGCCTGGCGATCGGCGCCGCCGCCGCCCTCAAACTCTTCGCATGGCCCGCCGCCGTCGTGATCGCGTTCCTGGCTCTGCAAACTCATCGCTCGCAAGCGTCGCCAGGACCGAGAAACGGCGGGCTGCGCCGATACGCCGCGGGATTCGCCCTCCCCGTCGCCGCCACCATGCTGCCCGTCCTCGCTGTGGACGCCCGCGGATTCTTCGACAACGTGATCGCCTTCGGCCTCGGCCACGGCGTGGTCACCTCGCCCGCGCAGTCGCCGCTGCCCGGATTCCTTGTCGCCCATTACGTCCCGGGCGGCGACCTCATCGCCCCCGCCCTGCTCGGACTCGCCGCGCTGGTGATCGCGGGGCTGCTGTGGACGCGGCCGCCGGCGACGGCGGCGTCGGCGGCGCTGTGGTGCGCGGCGGGGCTCTCCGCGGCGTTCCTGCTCATGCCGTCCACGCGGTTCGGGTACCTGCTGTACCCGGTCGTGCTGCTCGGCTGGTGGCTGCCGCTGCGCGACGCCGTGGCGGGCACCGTGACCAGCACGCTGTTCCAGGGCCTGGCCCAGGACGACGAGGTGGTCGACGAGCTCGAGGAGGAGACGGGCCTCGGCCCGTCCATGGCGGTCGAATGGTGGCGCTGAGCGGCCTCACTCGCGAAACCGCAAGGGGCCGAAACGGAGTACGGTGACGGGCATGCAACTCACCTGCCCCAAGTGTGCTGCCCTCATGCGCCAGTACGAGCGCAACGGCATCGTCGTCGACCAGTGCTCGGCCTGCCGCGCCGTCCTGCTCGACCGCGGCGAGCTCGAGCACCTGATCGACACCGAGAAATGGGTCAACGGCGTCCAGGACGGCACCGCGACCACGCCCCTGCCGCAGTACGCGAACGGTGAGAGCCCGAAGGCGCGCGAGCGCCGGACGCTGCTGCAGATCCTCTTCGGCGACTGACGCCGCTGGCACCGCGCGTTCTTATACCGCCATGTCGACGAAGCGGGAGAGGTGCAGCTGGGCCGCGACGGTGATCGTGTCCGTCGCGCCGTTGCGGTGCTTGGCGACGATGAAGTCGGCCTCGCCCGCGCGCGGGGACTCCTTGTCGTAGTAGTCCTCGCGGTGCAGCAGGATGACGACGTCCGCGTCCTGCTCGAGCGAACCGGACTCGCGGAGGTCGGAGAGCTGCGGGCGCTTGTCGGTGCGCTGCTCGGGGCCGCGGTTGAGCTGCGCGACCGCGATCACCGGGCACTGCACCTCCTTGGCCAGCAGCTTGAGCCCGCGGCTGATCTCGGAGACTTCCTGCTGGCGCGACTCGGTTTTCTTCGGCGAGGTCATGAGCTGCAGGTAGTCGACCACGATGAGCTTGAGGTCGTGGCGCTGCTTGAGCCGCCGGGCCTTGGCCCGGATCTCCATCATGGTCATCGAGGCCGTGTCGTCGACGAACAGCGGCGCCTCGGAGATGTCGCCCATGCGCTTGGCCAGGCGCGTCCAGTCGTCGTCGGACAGGTCGCCCGAGCGCAGGACGTGCATCGGCACGCGGGTCTCGGCGCTCAAGAGGCGCATCACGATCTCGAGCTTGCTCATTTCAAGGCTGAACAGGGCGGCGGCGTGCCGGTGGTGGAGCGAGGCGTGCCGCATGAAGTCCATGGCGGCCGTTGACTTGCCGGCACCGGGACGCCCGGCGACGATGATGAGCTGACCGGCCTGGAGGCCCGAGAGGAGCCGGTCGAGGTCGGCGAAACCGGTGGGGATGCCGGTCATGAGGCCCTGGCTGGCGCCGATCGCCTCGATCTCGTCCATCGCGGGCTGGAGGAGGTCGGAGAGGACCGCGAAGTCCTCGCTCTGGCGGTTGTCGGTGACCTCGTAGACGGCCTGCTGGGCGAGGTCGACGAGGTCGTCGATGTCGCGCCCGCCCTGGCCGCCGCCGTAGCCGTACTGGACGACCTTGGTGCCGGCCTCGATGAGGCGGCGCAGGATCGCCTTCTCCTTGACGATCTTCGCGTAGTACCCGGCGTTCGCGGCCGTGGGCACCGCGTTGAGCAGGTCGTGGAGGTAGGGGCCGCCGCCGATCTTGGCGAGGTCGCCCGTGTCGGCGAGGGCCGCGGCGATCGTGACGGCGTCGGCGGGCTCGCCGTTGCCGAACTTGTCGATGATCGCGTCGAAGACCATGCCGTGCTTGGGATGGTAGAAGTCGCCCGGTCCGAGCACCTCGATGACGTCGGCGATCGCGTCCTTGCTCATGAGCATGCCGCCGAGGACGGACATCTCGGCTTGGGCGTCCTGGGGCGGGGTGCGCTCGTAGGCGCGGGCACCGCCGCCACCGCCCCCGCCGCTGCTGAACGGGTCTTCGGGCGGAGTGTCGAAATAGGAATTGCTGGAGCCGTTGGCGCCCCGCGAGTAGACGCCTTCCGCCGACACGTCGGTCATGCCGTCCACCCCCTCGGTCACCGTGCGTTCATGGAGAATGTACCGCCCGCATATGACAGATCGGCGGCGTCAACGACGCTATGTCGCGCCGGGCACGGTTGCAAACGAGGTTGTGGACAACCTGTGGACAAGGCTGTGGATAACCTGTGGATAACCGCGTTGGGCCTGTGGACAACCTGTGGACAACAACGTGATCCGAGCTCGGTTCACGGTCTTCATCTGCGGCGACGCTATCCACCGCCTGTGGACGGAGATTCGTTCGTGCCAACTTGCCGCTAAGGTGAGGGGCGACCCCCGGCACGGATCAGAGGAGCTCGACCCCATGAACGCCCCCCGGCAACCCGAGCGCAGGCCCCGGCTCGACCCCGACGGCGACGACCGCCCGGGGGAGCGGGCGTTCACGCCGACGTTGCTCGTGACCGTCGCCTGGTACGCGGTGCCGATGGCCGTGTACCTGGCGTGGTTGCTCTCGCAGCCGCCGGTGGAGGCGACCTGCGCCGAGGGCGGATGCACCGTGGCGGGGCGGCTCTCGACCGCGATCGCGGGCGGCTGGGCGTGGACGCTCTCGGCGCTCACGGCGAGCCTGCTCGTGGCGGTGCTCCTGCGGCTGCCGCGCGCGGGCTGGCGCGCGGGCGTGGCCGGCTCGGCGGCCGCGATCCTCGGCGCGGGGCTGGTGACGGTGGTGCTGCGGACCGCCGGGTGGGTGATCTGAGGGCGGGCGGTGCGGCCGCGGCGCGGCCGTACGGGTGGCCCCGGGTACCCGCCCGTTCCCACCTTCACCACTACCAGTGAAAAGGACACCGTCGCATACGGGTACGACAAAGGCCCGCGATCGAACAGATCGCGGGCCTTCCTCGCGTTCGCTTTCGCGTCCTACTTCTTGCGGCGCTTGGCCGGGGTGACCTGAAGCTTGAACTTCGCGGTCACCTCCGGGTGCAGCTTGACCGACACGTCGTAGGTGCCGACCGACTTGATCGCGGCGGGCAGTTCGACGCGGCGGCGGTCGATCTTCGGACCCCCGGCCTCGTCGACGGCCTTGACGACGTCGACCGCGGTGATCGAGCCGAAGAGCCGGTCCCCGTCGCCCGTGCGGGCGACGATGTGGGCGTCGGTCTTCTTCAGCTGCTCGGCCACGGTGCGAGCCTGGTCGAGGTCGTGGATCTGGCGGGCCGCACGGGCGCGCTGGATCGCGTCGACTTCCTTCTGACCGCCCTTGGTCCAGGCGATCGCCAGGCCCTGCGGCAGGAGGTAGTTGCGGCCGTAGCCGTTCTTCACCTCGACCACATCGCCGGCCGAGCCGAGGTTGGGCACCTCATGAGTCAGGATGATCTTCATGTTGCGCTCCTTCCTTAGCGGGTCTGGCTGGTGTACGGGAGCAGAGCCATTTCGCGGGCGTTCTTGACGGCCGCGGCGATCTGGCGCTGCTGCTGGGTGGTCACGCCGGTCACACGACGGGCACGGATCTTGCCGCGGTCGGAGATGAACTTCCGCAGCAGCGCCGTGTCCTTGTAGTCGACGTACTCGATACCCTCTTTTTCAAGCGGGTTCGGCTTCTTCTTCGGCTTCCGCAGGGGAGCCGATTTCGGGTTGGCCATGTGTTGTCTTGCCTCTTACTCGAGATCGTTACCGGACTGCTGTGCTCTTGAAAAGCAGCGGCCCGATTAGAACGGCGGGTCCTCGTCGAAGCCTCCACCGCCGGCGGAAGCGCCGGCAGGGGCGGCCGAGGCCCAAGGGTCGTCAGGTGCGGAGCCGCCACCGGTGTTGCCGCCGCCCCCGAAGGAACGACCGCCACCGCCGCCGGAACCGCTGCCGGACTTGTTGAGCTTCGCTGTGGAAAAACGCAGCGCGGGGCCGACTTCCTCGACGTCGAGCTCGTACACAGTGCGCTTCTCGCCCTCGCGGGTCTCGTAGCTGCGCTGCTTGAGCCTGCCCTGCACGATCACGCGGGTACCGCGCGACAGGGACTCGGCGACGTTCTCGGCGTACTGGCGCCAGACGCTGCAGGTGAGGAACAGGGCCTCACCGTCTTTCCACGCGTTCGACTCGCGGTCGAACGTGCGCGGGGTCGATGCGATTCGGAACTTCGCGACGGCGGCACCGGACGGCGTGTAACGCAGTTCGGGGTCGTCGACGAGGTTGCCGATAACCGTGATGACTGTCTCTCCTGCCATGACCTCTTCTCCCTAAGGTCTCGCAGTTGCAAGGGTCGGGTTACCGAAGCTCCGGTCGCAGCACCTTGGTGCGCAGCACCGACTCGTTGAGTCGAAGCTGGCGGTCCATCTCAGCGACGGGACCGGGCTCGGACTGCAGGTCGATGACGGCGTAGATGCCCTCGTTGCTCTTGTTGATCTCGTAGGCGAGACGGCGCCGGCCCCAGACGTCGATCTTGTCGACGGTCCCTCCGGCGTCCTTGACGCCCTTCAGGAACCTGTCCAGCGTCGGGCTGACCTGTGCTTCCTCGATGTTCGGTTCGAGGATCACCATGAGTTCGTAGTGCCGCAAGATCGCTCCACCCCCTTTGGTCTCAACGGCTGCGGTCTCTCCGCAGCAGGAGGATTCACTTGCGCGTGCCGCGCCGCCCCGAGTTCGGGCCGGTACGGACAACCGGGCAATCGTACCTGCTTACAGGCGGTGCGGCTTCACTGCGCCGCCTGGATGTGACGCTACCGGCCGGGTACGACATTCGCGGCCCCGACACCGAACCCGCCGCGCCGTTCGCGGCCCCGCGCCGACTGAGCTTCGCCTCACACCCGGCCCCGACACCCTGCGCGCTAAGTTGGAACGCGTGACATCGGAGTTCCGCTACACCGACCTGCTTCCCGTCGGCCCCGACACCACCGAGTACCGCCTGCTCACCAAGGACGGGGTGAACACGGTCGAAGCCGCCGGGCGGCGCTTCCTCACCGTGGAGCCCGAGATCCTGACGCAGCTCGCGACCGAGGCCGTCAAGGACATCTCCCACTACCTGCGCCCCGCGCACCTCAGGCAGCTGCGCTCGATCCTCGACGACCCCGAGGCCAGCGGCAACGACCGGTTCGTGGCGATGGACCTGCTCAAGAACGCCAACATCGCCTCCGGCATGGTCCTGCCGATGTGCCAGGACACCGGCACCGCCATCGTCATGGGCAAGCGCGGCCGCCACGTCCTCACCGACGGCCGCGACGCCGAGCACCTCTCGCGCGGCGTCTGGCAGGCCTACCGCGACCTCAACCTGCGCTACAGCCAGATGGCCCCGCTGACCATGTGGGACGAGAAGAACACCGGCTCGAACCTGCCCGCGCAGATCGAGCTGTACGCCGAGGGCGACGACGCGTACAAGTTCCAGTTCATCGCCAAGGGCGGCGGCAGCGCCAACAAGTCCTTCCTGTTCCAGGAGACCAAGGCGATCCTCAACCCCGACGCGATGATGCGGTTCCTGGAGGAGAAGCTCCGCGGCATCGGCACCGCCGCGTGCCCGCCCTACCACCTGGCGATCGTCATCGGCGGCACCAGCGCCGAGCACACCCTCAAGACCGCGAAGTACGCCTCCACGAAGTACCTCGACGCGCTGCCGACCGAGGGCTCGCCGCTCGGCCACGGCTTCCGCGACGTCGAACTCGAGCGGCAGGTGCTGGAGCTGACCCGCCAGTTCGGCATCGGCGCCCAGTTCGGCGGCAAGTACTTCTGCCACGACGTGCGCGTCGTCCGCCTCCCGCGCCACGGCGCCTCCCTGCCCGTGGCGATCGCGGTGTCCTGCTCCGCCGACCGCCAGGCGATGGCCAAGATCACCGCCGAGGGCGTGTTCCTGGAGCAGCTGGAGACCGACCCGAGCCGGTACGTCCCCGACGTGCAGGAGGACGACCTCGACGAGGACGTCGTGCGCGTCGACCTCAACCGGCCGATGGCCGAGATCCGCGAGGAGCTCTCGAAGTACCCGGTGAAGACCCGCGTCTCGCTCACCGGCACGCTCGTGGTCGCCCGCGACATCGCCCATGCCAAGATCAAGGAGCGCCTCGACGCGGGCGAGCCGATGCCGCAGTACCTGCGCGACCACGCCGTCTACTACGCGGGACCGGCCAAGACCCCCGAGGGCTACGCGTCGGGTTCCTTCGGCCCGACCACGGCCGGGCGCATGGACACCTACGTCGAGCAGTTCCAGGCCGCGGGCGGCTCGTTCGTCATGCTCGCCAAGGGCAACCGCTCCGACCAGGTGACGAACGCCTGCAAGGCCCACGGCGGCTTCTACCTCGGCTCCATCGGCGGCCCGGCCGCGAAGCTCGCCCAGGACAACATCAAGTCGATGGAGGTCCTGGAGTACCCCGAGCTGGGCATGGAGGCGGTCTGGAAAATCGAGGTCGAGGACTTCCCGGCGTTCATCGTCGTGGACGACAAGGGCAACGACTTCTACGCCGAGACCCGCAAACCGGTCCTCACGGTGGGCCGCAAGCCGAAGATCAGCATCGGCTAGCCGCTCCCGTCGCATAGGGGCCGTACGCTCATCGGGCGTACGGCCTCCGACGTCTTTCAGGAAGCACTATGGACGAACGGCTGCGCGCGCTCGCCGAACGCGACTACGCGAACGGCACTGGAGCGAGCCGCGACGTTCACCTTCCGCCGCTGGGAGGACGTCCGGGGCGGGAGTGAGCGCCCGGGGTCGAGCCTGTGAACCGACTGCAGCTGCGGGGTACGGCAATTCAGGCGGCGCCGCGGCGGCGGCGTTCGTGCGGCCGTTCGGCAAGGCGCCGTTCGCGTTTGCCTCGCGCGAGCTCGGTCTCGAGGGCGTCGAGCGGACCGGCGAACCCGTCCGCGAAGCGCTCCAGCCACAGTTGCACGAGCGCGAGCCCGTCGGCGTCGACGCCGTAGAAGCGCCGGGTCCCCTCGGCCCGCACGGTCACGAGCCCTGCCTCGCGGAGGACCTTGAGGTGCTGGGAGACGGCGGGCTGGGAGATCCCGCCACGCCCGGCGAACAGCGTCCCGAGCGCCTCGGCGACCGCCCCGGCCGGGCGCTCGCCCCCGCCGAGGAGCTCCATGATCCGGCGGCGCACCGGATCGCCGAGGGCGTCGAACGCGGCCTCGGCCGAAGCGCCCGTCGCGTCCTCGCTCACGATTCCGGCTGCTGCGGCGGCACCGTGTAGAACGCGACGACCGCGTCCACGGCGGCCTTCGCCGCCTCCGGGTCGTCGCCGTCGGCGATCGCGGCCGCGCCCCAGGCATCGCCCAGGAGGCGCGCGTACGCGATGCCCTCGGTGCCGGTCATCCACTGCTCCCACTCGTCGGGGTCCAGGGACTCGGCGGTCTCGAGGTAGTGGCCGAAGCTGTGCAGGAGCCCGTCCCAGCCGATGCCGACCGCGCCGGGCCCGTACTGGCGCCACATCTCCGGGTCGACCGGGGCCTCGTGGACGAGTTCGAGCACGGTGCCCTCGCCCTCCTCGCTCAAGCGCACCTCGAGCCAGGACATGCCGCCTCTCGGGGATCGGGCATTGCCGCCTCCTAATATAAGTTGCTACTTATATTAGGAGGCGGGGTCGACAGCGTCAACCGAACGCCGAAGAATCAGTGCTCGACGTAACTGAGCAGGTCCTGCCGGGTGAGCACGCCCACCGGCTTGCCCTCCGCGAACACCATGAGCGCGTCCCGGTCCTGCAGCGCCGCGACGGCCCGCTCGACCTGCTCGCCCGAGCCGATCGTCGGCAGCGGATCGCCGATGTGCCGCTCGATCGGGTCGTGCAGCGTCGCCCGCCCTGAGAACAGGGCGTCCATCAAGTCCCGCTCGGCGACCGCCCCGGCCACCTCGCCGCTGGTCACCGGCGGTTCGGCCTTGAGCACCGGCATCTGGCTGACCCCGTACTGGCGCATGATGTCGATGGCCTCGCGCACCGTGTCCTGCGGGTGCACGTGGACGAGCTCGGGAATGTTCGCGCCCTTGCTGCCCAGCACCTCGCCCACGGTCGTCTCGCCGGAGCCGCCCATGAAACCGAACTCGGTCATCCACTCGTCGTTGAAGATCTTCGAGAGGTACCCGCGGCCGCCGTCGGGCAGGATCACCACGATCACGTCGTCCGGGGCGGCGTCGCGGGCCACCGCGAGCGCCCCGACCACGGCCATCCCCGCCGAACCGCCCACGAGCAGGCCCTCCTCGCGCGCGAGGCGCCGCGTCATCGCGAACGACTCCGCGTCGGTGACCTCCACGATCCGGTCGGCCAGCGTGCGGTCGTAGTTCTCGGGCCAGAAGTCCTCGCCCACGCCCTCGACCAGGTACGGCCGCCCGGTCCCTCCCGAGTAGACGGAGCCCTCGGGGTCGGCGCCCACGACCTGCACCTTCCCGCCCGAGACCTCCTTGAGGTACTTGCCGATCCCGGTGATCGTGCCGCCCGTGCCGACCCCCGCGACCAGGTGCGTGATCTTCCCGTCCGTCTGCTTCCACAGCTCGGGGCCGGTCTGGTGGTAGTGCGAGGCCGGGTTCGCCGGGTTCGAGTACTGGTCGGGCTTCCACGCGCCGTCGATCTCGTGGATGAGCCGGTCGGAGACCTTGTAGTAGGAGCGCGGGTCCTCGGGGTCGACCGCGGTCGGGCACACGACGACCTCCGCGCCGTACGCCTTCAGGACGTTCCGCTTGTCCTCGGAGACCTTGTCGGGGCACACGAACACGCACTTGTAGCCGCGCTGCTGCGCCACCATCGCCAGGCCCACACCCGTGTTCCCACTGGTCGGCTCGACGATCGTGCCGCCCGGCCTCAGGGCGCCGGAGGCCTCGGCCTCGTCGATCATGCGCTGGGCGATGCGGTCCTTGATGGACCCGCCGGGGTTGAGGTACTCGACCTTCGCGAGCACCGTCGCGGCCACGCCTTCGGTGACCGCGTTGAGCCGCACCAGCGGGGTGTTGCCGATGAGGTCGAGGACGGATTCGTAGTACTGCATGCTCACAGCCTATGCCTGAGGGCCGTGCGAGGACCGGAGCCCAGGCCGCGCGACCTGGACGCGGACCCGACCGGCGCGATCCGCGGCGCGGTTCCGGCCCGCAGGGCCACGCGCTTCCCGATGCGTGGATACGATCGGCCGTGGTGGCGCCCGCGCCGGGCCGACCGGCGAGAATCGGGGCGCACACCTCTTACGCAACGTAGGGAGACAATGGCATGAGCACCGCCGACATCGGCGTGGTCGGGCTGGCCGTCATGGGTTCCAACCTCGCCCGCAACTTCGCCCGCCACGGCTTCACCGTCGCCGTCTACAACCGCACGCACGCCAAGACCACCGAGCTGATCGAGGCCCACGGCGACGAAGGCGACTTCGTACCCTCCGAGGAGCTCAGCGACTTCGTCGCCTCCCTCAAACGCCCCCGCAAGGCCATGATCATGGTCCAGGCCGGCAACGCCACGGACGCGGTCATCGACCAGCTGGCCGCCCTCATGGAGCCCGGCGACATGATCATCGACGGCGGCAACGCCCACTTCGAGAACACCCGCCGCCGCGAAGCCGCCCTCCGCGACCGGGGCCTGCACTTCGTCGGCACCGGCGTCTCCGGCGGCGAAGAGGGCGCGCTCCTCGGCCCGGCGATCATGCCCGGCGGCTCCGAGGAGTCCTACGAGTCACTCGGCCCGATCCTCGAAGCCATCGCCGCGAAGGCCCCCGACGGCACCCCGTGCTGCACCCGCCTCGGCCCCGACGGCGCCGGGCACTTCGTCAAGATGGTGCACAACGGCATCGAATACTCCGACATGCAGCTCATCGGCGAGGCCTACGACCTGCTGCGCCGCGGCGTCGGGATCGAACCGGCCGACCTCGCCAAGACCTTCTCCGAATGGAACGCCGGCGAGCTCGACTCCTACCTCATCGAGGTCACCGCCGAGGTCCTCGGCCACGTCGACGCCGCCACCGGCAAGCCGCTCGTCGACGTCATCGTCGACCAGGCCGGCCAGAAGGGCACCGGGCGCTGGACCGTCCAGAACGCCCTCGACCTGGGCGTCCCGGTCACCGGCATCGCCGAGGCCACCTTCGCCCGCGCGCTCTCCAGCGGCACCAGGCAGCGCGAAGGCGCCGTCGACCTGCTCACCGGCCCCACCGCCAAAGTGGACTTCCCCGCCGACTTCGTCGAAGACGTCCGCCAGGCGCTCTACGCCTCCAAGATCGTCGCGTACGCGCAGGGCTTCGACCAGATCGCCGCCGCCAGCGCCGAATACGACTGGGGCATCGACCTCGGCTCGTGCTCGGCGCTGTGGCGCGCGGGCTGCATCATCCGGGCGCGCTTCCTCGACCGCATCACCGAGGCCTGGCGCTCGAACCCGGAACTGCCGACGCTGCTCGCGGCGCCGGAGTTCACGAAGATCGTGACGGACGCGCAGGACGCGTGGCGCCGGGTCGTCTCGACGGCCGCGCTGGCGGGCATTCCGACGCCGGGCTTCTCGTCGGCGCTGGCGTACTACGACGGGCTGCGTTCGCGCCGCCTGCCGGCGGCTCTGATCCAGGGGCAGCGGGACTTCTTCGGCGCGCACACGTACAAGCGGGTGGACCGCGAGGGCACGTTCCACACCGACTGGTCGGGGGACCGGTCGGAGATCGAGCTCTAGACACGCTTTGACGGCGCCGCCTCCGCTCAGTCGAGCGGGGGCGGCGCCGTTTCGCTTGCGGGCGTTCAGTCCACGTCGGGGAAGACGGGGCCGTGGGAGCCGCCGAGGTCGACCGGCGCGGCGGGCACGTCGCCGTCGCGCAGGCGTTTGACCAGGGACACCAGGCGGTCGGGCTCGATCATGCCGTCGGAGGAGCCCAGCGCGCCGATCGGCAGCCAGTCGAAGCCGAGGCCGAGTTCGTATCCGGCGCCGGCGGTCATGCGCGGCGCGAAGCGCTCGACGCGGTGGAAGAAGTACCAGTTCTTCTGGACGAGCAGCCGCCCGTGCGGGAAGCAGACGTAGACGCCGTGGGCGACGGGGCCGTGGAGGGCCTCGCGGTCGATGCGCAGGCCGGTCTCCTCGTGGACTTCGCGGACCGCCGCGTCGGCGAGGTCCTCGCCGTCCTCGACGCCGCCGCCCGGGGTGAACCAGCGGGTCACGCCGTCGCGGCAGCGGTCGCCGCCCATGTGGAGCACCGTGTCGTCGGGTGCGAGGAGCACGACCCGCGCGGAAGTGCGGGATTCGGCGCCGGTCAGGGCTTCGATGCTCATCACACGGAGGTGCCGTCTCGGGGGTCCCCGGCCGGTTCGAGGCGCAGCGCCTCGGCGGGGATGTCGCCGTCGATGAGCCGCTTCAGCAGGCCGAGCAGCGGGTCGCCGGGGGTGTCGAAGCCGCCGTCGTCGCTGAGCTCGTCGACGCGGACCCACCGGAATTCGAGGTCCTGCTCGTAGGCGTCGCCGCCGGAGACGTGCGGGGTGTAGCGCTGGACGCGCGTGAAGAACAGGTAGTTGTCCTGGGTGAAGAGCGCGCCGTCCTTCGGGCGGCTGAAGGCGCGGCGGGCGACCGGGCCGACGAGGTCGCCGTCGCCGATGCGCAGGCCGGTCTCCTCGAACAGCTCGCGGACGGCGGCGTCGGCGGGGGTCTCGCCGGCGTCGATGCCGCCGCCGGGCAGGAACCAGCGGGCGGGGCGCTCCGGGGTCGCGGACCGGCCGATGAACAGGACCGCGTCCTGTTCATCGATCACGATGCACCGCGCGCCGTAGCGGTCGATTCGGGTGGGTTCGTTCGTCGCGCTCACCGGTCAAGTATGGGGGCACGCTCCGTAGCCGTCCACCCTCTATCGGGATCCCATGTCCAAGCGCCCCATGGAATCGGAACGGGCGCAACAGGAGTCGCGCCCGCCATCAGTCCCTTGAGCAGGCCCGCGACCCTCGCGGGGAACACCAGTGCGTCCGCTTCGGCGATCGCGTCGAGGCTGAGCCAGCGCGCCTCGGTGAACTCGGCCCGCTCGATGTCCTCGAGCCGGTCGCGGGCGGGCGCGAAATGCGGGACGCGCAGGAAGAAGTACGCGTCGCGGGAGCGGATGACCAAGTCGGGGCTGTCGGACCAGTCGCCTTCGGTCTCGGCCACGACCGGCCCCAGCGCGCCCGGGTCGATCCGCAGGCCGGTCTCTTCGAACACCTCCCGGGCCGCGCCCTCCTCGAGCGTCTCGCCCTCGTCGAGCCCGCCGCCGGGCGTCACGTAGTACTCGACGCCCGGGCCCATGTAGTCGCGGCTGTAGAACAGCAGCACCCGGTCGTCCTCGTCGGCGAGGAGCACCCGCGCGCACCGCCGCCGGATCACCTTGGCTTCTGGGGTGGTCATGGTCCGAGTATCCGGACCGCGGGGCCGCCGCGTCTACTCCGGCAGCGGGAAGCGCTTGGTGTCACCGCGCCAGTTCGCCCACGGGAGCTCGACGGGCGCCGCCGGGAGGTCGCCGCCGACGAGCCGCTTGAGCAGGTCGGCGACGGGCACCGGGAAGATCCCGTCGTCGACGGCCTTGACCTCGTCGATCGATAGCCACATGGAACCGGTGAGCTCGCCGATCTCGCTCGCCTCGAGGTGCGCGAAGTCGACGGCGAACCGCTCGACGCGCAGCAGGAAGAACACGTGGTCGTCGGGTCCTATCCACCAGGTTCCGGCGGTGTGCCCGACCGGCTCCCCGAGCGCGGCGGGGTCGACGCGCAGGCCGGTCTCCTCGAACAGCTCACGCGCGGCCGCCTCCGCGGCGGTCTCCTCGCCGTCGATCCCCCCGCCGATCGTCACGAAGAACTCCGACTCCGGGGTCACGAACCCCGAACTGTGCAGCAGCAGCACCCGGTCCCGCTCGTCGACGACGAGCACTCGGGCGCAGCGGCGCGGTTCCGTTCCAGCGGTGTCAGTCATCCGGAAAGTATGCAGCCTGCCGAGCCGCCGCCGATCGGCGCTAGGGGAGGTCGACCCAGGGCAGTTCGATCGGGACGCCGGGCCGCCCGCCTCCGAGGAGCTGCTCGAGCAGGCCCGCGAGGCCGATCGGGAACACGATCGCGTCCACCGCGTCCAGGTCCGCGGGCGACAGCCACGCGTGCCGGGCGACCTCGTCCCGCTCGCCCTCCTCCATCCCCCGGAAGTCGGGCTCGAAGCGGTCGACGCGCAAGAGGAAATAGTGCTCCTCCGCCCAGTACCGGATACCGCTGTTCGAGCGCCACCGGCCCTCGCGCCGGCACACCACCGGGCCGAGCGCCTCCGGTGCGACCCGCAGGCCGGTCTCCTCGAACACCTCCCGGGCGGCGGCCCCGGCGAGCGATTCGCCGTCCTCGACCCCGCCGCCCACCGTGAAGTAGTAGTCCCTGCCGCGCGCCGCGGACCCGTGGTTGAAGAACAACAGCACCCGCCCGTCCCCGTCCACGAGCAGTACACGCGCCGAACGCCGGACCGGATCCGCTGGAATCGCCATACGCGCCAGCCTAAACCGGGCGGCAAGCCGTTTCCGCCGCGGCGAAGCGGGCCCGGGAAGGCCCGCGGCGGGGTGTCGCCGCGGGCCCGGTTTCCTGGTTTCAAGCTCAAGCGGCCGCGGGGGCCGCCGTCGTCTCAGCGGGCCTGCGGTCCTCGAGCAGCCGCTTCGCCAGCCGCCCCGAAGCCTCCGCCAGACCCATGATCATGAGCGCGTTGATCGCGTGGAAGCCGAAGATGATCTGACCCGGCGTCGTCCCCGCCACGCTCACCAGCGCGATCAGCGACTGCAGCACCACCAGGCCGAACACGCCCGCCGCCAGGCCGACCAGCTTCCCGCCCGACCGCGCCAGCGCCGCGAACAGGATGCCCAGCAGCGCGACCACCGCGATCACCCGGCCGTTCATGATGTGCAGCGAGAACGACTCGTCCGGTGAGCCGGTCCCGATCGCCCCGTACCCGGCCAGGAAGAACTGGATCCCGATCAGCACGTGCAGGATCCCGATCCACACGCGATAGAACTTAAGCATCAGTGCCCTCCAAAACCGCGCTCCGCTTCTCGATCTCGTCCTGCAGGGCGTCGACGCCCGTCATCGTCCCGTAGGCGAGCAGGTGGACCACGCAGTGATCCGAGTGCTTCGCACCCCGCCACGCCGCCACATCCGCCTCGTCCACCGCCCCCGGAGCGAGCGCCGCCGCCACCGCGAGCCGCGCCCCCAACGCCGGGCCGGCCTCCAGACCGCCACCGTCCACCAGCTCCGGCAGGCCGTCGCCGACCGCGTCCTCCCGGACGCCCACGGTCCGCGCCACCGCCTCCGCGGCATCGCCGCCGAGCAGCCCCGGACCCGACGACGCGTACGCCCGCAGATGCCCGTACGCGACCCCCACCGGCGATCCCGCCGCCCAGCCCGGCACCCGCACCCGCAGCCCCCGGGCCCAGCCAGGCCGCTCCTCCAGCAGCGCTAGGCTCGTCCCCGGCTCCAAGTCCGCCATGACCGCCGCCCGCAGCGTCCGCGACGCCACCGAACGGCCCAGCCGCGTCGCCGTCACCGGATGCGGCGACTCGTTGTACGCCAGCACCTGCACCAGCCGCGTGATGAACTCGAACACCAGCGCCGTACCGATGAACCGCGGCGCCGCCGACGCCGCGAACGGCCCCTCCGGGCCCGGCTCCAGCGCCCACTCGGCCAGCGGCGCCCACTCCTTCGGCGGGTTCGACGCGCGCAGTCCCTCAGCCAGCGCCGACTCGCCCAACGCGTGCAGCAGCACCGTGTGCGCGTCCGTGCAGAACCTGCAGCCGTTGCGCACCGCGATCGCGGTCGCCACGACCTCCTTCGCCAGCCGCTCCTCCGGGCCGCCCACCATCAGCGACTCCCGCAGCAGCGACCACATCGACGCCAGCAGTTCCGGTGCGGGCGAAAGCATCTGGAACGGCGCGCCCACCGCGCCCAGCTCCCGCTTCGCCTGCGAATACACCTCGGCCACCAGGCCGTCGGCCTGTCTGGCCTCGACCGGCGCCACATATCTGATCTGGGGCATGGGGTCCTCCTCGATTCCCTTCGCGCCGAACGCCTTCGCACCCGCCGCGTCATGCCCTCCAGACTCCCCGCCGCGGGCCCGATGCGCGTCCGCCCCGCGCTGGCTTTCGGCCCCGCGCCGAGCGCCGCATTCGCGGCCGCCGCGTACACCCTGCGCCGTACGCGGCCGCTGCACCGCGGGCCGATGCCGAGGTGACGGCCCCGACTTAGGATGGGAGCCATGTCCATTCCCTCCGGAAGCCGCCTCTCAGGGCTGCGGCTCGACCTGGTCGTCGCCGCGATCCTGCTGTCGGACACGCTCATCTCGGGCGCGGCCGCCGCAGTAGGGGACGGCCTCGCCTGGTACGGCTGGCCGCTGCTCGCCGCCGGGCCCCTCGCGTTCCCGCTGTGGCGCCGCTACCCGCGGGCGGTCATGCTCGTCAGCGTCGGCGCGCTGGTCGCCGTCGGGCACCTCCAGGTCGGCCCGCTCGCGGCGGTCCCGGCGCTGGTCGCGATCGCGGTCTCGATGTACCGGGGGCACCGCAGGCTCACCGTCTCCCTGGTCCTGCTCGTCTCGGCCGTCACGATGCTCGGGAACTGGAGCGCGGCCGGATTCCACTTCACCGGCGCGGTCATGGAGCAGTCCATGCTGGTCATCGGCTGGCTCCACGTCGCCCTCATCTCCGGTGAGTCGCGGCGCCAGCGCGACGCCTACATGGCCGAGGCCGAGCACACCCGCGAGGAGGCGGTCAAGCGCAAGGCCGCCGACGAGCGCGTCAGGATCGCCCGCGAACTCCACGATTCGCTCACCCACTCGATCTCGGTGATCCGCGTCCAGGCAGGCGTGGCGCTCCACTTGGCGCGCAAACGCGGCGAAGAGCCGCCGCCCGCCCTCGTCGCGGTCGAGGAGGCCGCGAAGGACGCCACCCGGGAACTGCGCGAGACCCTCACGATGCTCCGCGACGACGAGGGCCACCGCCTCTCCCGCGTCGAGCCCCTGGCCGACCGCTACCGGGGCCTCGGCTTCGCGATCGAGCTCGAATGCGAGATCGAGGAGACCGCCGCGATCGACGAGGAGGTCGACCACGCCGCCTACCGGATCGTCCAGGAGGCCCTCACGAACGCGGTCCGCCACTCCGCGGGCGACCGGGTCCGGGTGCGCGTCCACCACGGCGAGGACGCCCTCGTCGTCGAAGTCGCCGACAACGGCCGCGCCCGCGACTTCGCGCCCGGGCGCGGACTCACCGGCATGCGCGAACGCGTGGACGCCCTCGGCGGCACCCTCGATGTCGGACCCGGCGAGTACGGTTTCACCGTCACCGCCCGCCTGCCGATGCCCGACCCGCCGGCCCCGGCCGCCGCGATCCCCGCCCAGGCCGCCGAGACCGGGGGCACGCGATGATCCGCGTCCTGCTCGCCGACGACCAGCCGCTCATGCGCGGCGGCTTCCGCGCCCTCATCGACGCCGAAGACGACATGACCGTCGTCGCCGAGGCCGCCGACGGTCCCACCGCGGTGCGCCTCGCGGGCGAGTACCGGCCCGACGTGGCCCTGCTCGACGTCGAGATGCCCGGCGGCGACGGCATCAGCGCCGTGCGCGCGATCGCCGCCGACGAGCGCCTCGCCGAGCTCCGCGTCGTCATGCTCACCAACTACTCCTTCGACGCCTACGTGTTCGACGCCCTCCGCGCCGGAGCCGCCGGATACCTCGTCAAGGACACCGAACCCGAAGAGCTCCTCCGCTGCGTGCGCGCCGCCGCGGCCGGAGAGACCCTCCTCTCGCCGCAGATCGCCGCGAAACTCGTCGCCGAGTACGTCGCACACCCTCCCTCGCGCCTCGCCGGGCAGGTCGAAGGCCTCACCTCCCGCGAAACCGAGATCGTGGCACTCGTCGCGCGCGGCCTCACGAACGGCGAGATCGCCGAGCGACTCTTCATCAGCCCGGCCACCGCGAAGACCCACGTGCACCGCGCCATGATGAAACTCGCCGTCCGCGACCGCGCGGGCCTGGTCGTCTTCGCCTACGAGTCGGGCCTGGTCCAGCCCAAGAACGGCGCCTGACCGCGGCACTCAGGGCGGGCCGCTCAATCGGCGCTCGGCTCGCCCGCCTCCCCCTCGGCCGTCCCCGCAGTGTCCTCCTCCGGCTCGGCCGTCGCATTGAACTCGGCACCGAACAGCAAGGCCGCGTTCGTGATCCACAGCCAGATCAGGAACACGATCGCACCGCCCAGCGTCCCGTACGTCTTGTCGTAGTGCCCGAAGTTCGCCACATACAGCCCGAACCCGGCCGACGCCGCGATCCACAGCACCACCGCCAGCGCGGCGCCCGGCGCGCGCCGGCCGAACCGCGAGCGCTTCGCGGGGGCGAGCCAGTACAGGAGCGCCACGATCACCATCACCAGCACGATCACGGCGGGCCATTTCACCCAGCCCCACACGGTGACCGCGGTGCCGCTCGCGCCGATCGCGTCGCCGATCGCGCGCGCCACCGACCCGCCCGTGGCCGCGACGATCCCGCACACCGCCGTCAGCGCGCCCACCACGAGGGTGAGCACGATCCGCACGATGAGGACCGTCCACCATTTGCGGGTCTCGTCGGTCCCGTTGACGGCGTTGAGGGCCCGCGAGAACGCCGCCACGTAGTTGGAGGCGGCCCACAGGGCCGCCAGGAGGCCGACCAGGGCCAGCAGGCCCGCGGCGGCGGGGTTCATCTGGAGCTGCGCCACGGCGTCCTCGATGATGTCGAGGCTCGCGCCGGGCGCGATGGACGCGATGCCGTCGAGGAGCACCTCCGTCGCGTTCTCGTCGAGCATGCCGATGACGGAGGCGCCCACGAGGATCGCGGGGAACAGCGACATCACCGAGAAGTACGTGAGGGCCGCCGCGGTGTCCCCGCGGCTCGCCCCGCCGTACCGTTTGGCGGCCTTCACCAATGACCTGGCGCCCATGCCCCCACCGTGCCAGGCGGCGCGCAGGAAAGGGCCGGTTCGCGCGAACTCGGCACGCCTACGGCGCGAGCCGGTCCGACCGCACCGCCGCGCGGGCGCGCGTCGCGAGATCCCAGATGACGAAGACGTCCACCGCGATCGCCAGTGCGGCCCACAGTGGATATTGCGGAGCGAGGAGGACCTGGTTCACCGCCGAGACGGACGCGACCGCGAGAGCGGGCACCGGGTGCGCGCCCCACCGCGCCAGGCGCCGCCACGCGCCGAGCTGGCCGAGCCCGATCACGACGGCCGCCAGGCCGATCACGAGGTTCACCCAGCCCCAGCCGGTGCTGTCGCCGCGGTACCAGTAGCCGCCGCCGGTGAAGACGGACACGCCGCCGATCGCGACCGCGTACCCGGTGAGCAGCTGCCAGGCGCCCATGAGCAGCAGCAGGACTCCCGCGAGCGCGGAGCCTCCCGCGCTGCGGCGAGGAAGCCAGTCCTCTCGGGTCATGTGCGGTCTCCTGGGGCGCTGATCGGCGCCGAAGGCGCCGCTTGCGCACACAGCTTAGGCGACGCGGCGTCCCGATCGCGGCTTCCACGCTCGTCCCTCGCCGCACGGCGGCCCCAGGACGATCGCGCGCGCTCCCCGCGCAGGCTAGTCGCCCGCCGGGCCTTCCAAGCGGCGCAGCCAGTTGCCGAGCAGCGCGCTGCCGTCCTCGGTGAGGATCGATTCGGGGTGGAACTGCACCCCTTCGACGTCGAGGCTGCGGTGGCGCAGCCCCATGACGGTCCCGTCGTCGCTGTGGGCGGTCACCTCGAGCGGCTCGTGCACGCTCGAGGGCTCGACCGCGAGCGAGTGGTAGCGGGTGGCGGTGAACGGGTTGGCGAGCCCGGCGAAGACGCCTTCGCCGTCGTGCCGGATCGGCGAGGTCTCGCCGTGCCGCAGCTCGGCCGCGCGCGTCACCTTGGCCCCCCAGTGCTCGGCGATCACCTGGTGCCCCAGGCACACCCCGAGCACGGGCACTTCGCCCGCGAAGCGGTCGAGCAGATCGTGGCCGAGCCGGGCCTCGTCGGGCCGCCCCGGGCCGGGCGAGAGGAGCACGCCGGCGGGGCGCAGCCTCACGGCCTCGTCCACATCGGTCCGGTCGGAGCGGCGCACCTCCACCCGGGCGCCCAGCGCCCGCAGGTAGGAGACGATGGTGTGGACGAACGAGTCGCGAAAGTCAACGACCAGCACGCTACCCATCGGTGTCTTCCATCAGCGCCCCCACCAGTGCGTTCGAACGTTACTCCCCGTCTTCGGGGGACTCCGCGGTCTGCCAGTCCTCGGGGTCGAAACCGGTCCCGGGGCAGTCCACCCCGGGTGTGCAGGTCTCTCCCTCGGCCGGTTCGCCGCCGTCGTCGCCGTTCTCGACATTGACGCCGCCGGCCGGGTCGACGTTGCTCCACGGCATGAGCGGGCGCACCGCCGGGAACACCACGAACCACAGCAGGGCGACCATGCCGACGGTCAAGGCGACCGAGCCGATCAGTTTACCCGGAAGCCCCCCGGGGAGCTTCCGCCAGATCCACGAGTACACGTCAGACCTCCGGGTCGGTGGCCGCCGGGGGCAGTTCGCCCTCGGGGTCGCGCTCGATCGTGTCCACCAGCTGGCTGTAGACGACGTAGCGCTGGTAGTTGTCCCACCGCGGGTGGCAGGTGAAAAGGGTCAGCCAGTAGTCGTCGTCGCCGGGCTCGGCCCCGGGCTGGCCCGGGACCGGCTCGGTGATCTCCACCTGGGTCTCATCGACGACCACGTGCTCCTGCACCTCGTAGATGTAGAAGTTCTCCTTCGTCTCGATCACGACCTTGTCCCCGGCTTGGAGGGAGCGGATCTCGGAGAAGATCGCGGGCACGTTGTGGCCGGCGAGGGTGAAGTTGCCCTGCTCGCCGGGGTAGGCGCCGTCCATGTAGCGGCCCGGCGCGTACTCGATGTCGGCCGGTTCGGTGCCTTCGACGAGGGTCCAGGACTCGGGCCTGATGTCGGGCGCCCACATGCGGGCGAACGCGTCGCCGAGCTCGGGCACGGGCGCGCCGTCGACGCCCTCCTCGGCGACCTCGCCCTCCCAGATGTCCTCGAGGTCGGTGGAGAGCGTCTCCTGCTCGTTGTTGATCACCTGGGAGACGCCGAAGACCTCGTAACCGGCGTAGAGGAGGACGACCGCTCCGAGAGTGATGAGCACTTCGCCGAGGCCGCGCACGGTGGTGCGCAGGCCGCCGTCGCTGCGGTGGCGCTTGACCGAGCGCTTCTTGCGGGCCTCGCTGTCGGCGCCGGGCGGCGCGGGCGTCTCGTCGGCGGGGATCACCGGGAGGATCGCGGTCCCGTCGGGTTCGGGGACGAGGGGCGCGTGCTGGGCCTTCTTCGCGAGGCCGGGAGGGCGGAGTGCGGTGGTGCGGTCGGGGTCCGCCGCTGCGGGGGCGGGGTTCGGGGCGGGGACGCTGGCGCGGCCGGGGGTCGGCGCGGCGCCCGCCGGTCCCGGCGAGGGCCGCCGGCGTGGCGGAGGCTCGTTCGCGAAGGGGGACCAGTCCTGATCGCTCACCTGGAACGTCGCCTCCATAGTGCCGGTGTTCTCTTCGTTGGGGGATCTCGTAACCATAACGCGCGAGGCAATCCTAGGGTTGTACCGCGAACCCGGATATCAACCGAACGGGCAGGTGTGCGCGGTGCCTGCGCCATCGCGGCGGACCAGGGCGGGTCGCGCGTGTCGCGGCGCGGTCCAGGCGCTTCGGCAGCTCACCTCGCCGGGTGTGAGCTACGCGATGCCGCGCGGACGGCCCGTCACCGGCGGGCGGTACCCTGGACGCCGGACATGTCCCTCAGTTGGAGAGTCGTCGATGCCGAAGTCACGTGTGCGCAAGAAGAAGGTCTACTCGAGCTCCGGAACGAGCACGGGATCGACCTCGGGCGAGAGCTACGAGCCGAGCCCGATGTGGGTGCCGGTCACCGCCGTCGCCCTCATCGTCATCGGCATCGGCTGGCTCACCCTGTTCTACCTCTCGGGCATGAATTTCCCGGTCGGGGCCTGGGGCTACTGGAACCTCGCGGTCGGCTTCTCCTGCATGGTGGCCGCCCTGCTCGTCCTCTCGAAGTGGCGCTGACCCGAACCTCTTGACGGCGGGCCCCTCCGCCGCTGCTCTGAACGGAACCGGCGGGACCCCTTCGCCGTCCGAACCGGGCAGGCGAAGCATCCTCGCCGCTTGTTCGAACCGGTCGCGGCCGAACCGTGTCGGACCCCCGGCGTACCTTTACGCCAGGGGTCCCTAAGGGCGGATTTATCAGGATATTTCCTGACGCAACCAGATTCGCCCCCTCGAACGCGCCCCGCTGATGCGAGGCCGCCTCGCGGCAGCAGGCCTCACAACAGCTCGAACACGGTCGCGTTCGCCATGCCGCCGCCCTCGCACATCACCTGCAGCCCGCGCCGGGACCCGGTGTCGCGCATGTAGTGCAGCATCGTCGCGGCCAGCCGCGCCCCCGAAGCCCCCAGCGGATGCCCGAGCGCGATCGCGCCGCCGCGCGGGTTGAGCCGCTCCTCGTCCGCGCCGGTCTCCGCCAGCCACGCGAGCGGGATCGCGGCGAACGCCTCGTTCACCTCGAACACGTCGATCTCGTCCAGGTCGAGGCCCGCGCGCGCCAGGATCTTCGCCGTCGCCGGAATCGGCCCGTCCAGCATGAGCACCGGGTCCGATCCCACTGCGCACGCCGCCGCGATCCGCGCCAGCGGCCGCACCCCGAGCCGCCGCGCGTGCTCGTCCGTGGTGATGACCAGCGCCGCCGCCCCGTCCGAGATCTGCGAAGCCGACCCGGCGGTCACCGAACCGTCCGGAGTGAACGCCGGCTTCAGCCCGGCGAGCCTCGCCATGCTCGTGTCCCGCCGGATGCCCTCGTCCGCCGACACGCCCGCGACGGCCGCGATCTCGTCGTCGAACCGGCCGCCGTCGCTCGCGGCCGCGGCCTTCTCGTGGCTGGTGAGCGCGAACGCGTCCATCGCCTCGCGCCCGATCCCGTACCGCTCGGCCACCAGCTCGGCGGCCAGGCCCTGGTTGAACAGCACCGGCGCCGTCGCATCCACATGCGCCGCATAGCGTTCGCGCACCACCGGGCCGTACGGCTCGCCCGCGCCGGTACCGACGCTCGAGCCCATCGGGACGCGGCTCATCGACTCGACCCCGCCCGCCACGACCACGTCCGCGTGCCCGGCCAGGACCGCGGCCGCCGCGAACGAGATCGCCTGCTGGCTCGAACCGCACTGGCGGTCCACGGTGGCGCCGGGGATCCGGTCGGGCCAGCCCGCCGCGAGGACGGCGTTGCGGGCGACGTTCCAGGACTGCTCGCCCACTTGCGAGACGCAGCCGAGCATCACGTCGTCGACCGCGTCCGGTCCGAGGCCGGAGCGCAGCAGTGCCGCGTTCATCGCGTGCGCGGCCAGGTCCACTGCGTGCACGCCCGAGAGCACCCCGCCGCGCCGTCCGAGCGGCGTGCGGGCGGCGGCGAGGATGACGGCCTCAGGCATTGCGGTACACCGGCGCGATGACCGCACGCGCGATCGCGTTGAACGTGAGGTGGAGGGCGCCCACCGCCATCGAGGAGCTCGGGTCGACCTCCACTGGCGCCTTGAGGGCGTGCACGGCGAAGAGGTAGCGGTGCTCGGCGTCGCCGGGCGGCGGCGCGGCGCCCGCGTACCCTACGGTCCCCGAGTCGGTGCGCAGCTGCACCGTCCCCGCGGGCGGGGCGGCCGCAGCGCCCGCGGGCAGCTCGGTCACCGACGCGTCGAGGCCCAGGAGCATCCAGTGCCACCAGCCCGAGCCGGTGGGCGCGTCCGGGTCGAAGCAGGTGACGGCGAACGCGGCCGTCGCCGCCGGGAAGCCCGACCAGGCCAGATGCGGGGAGACGTCGTTCCCGCCGACCTGCGCGGGGTCGAGGGTGGCACCGTCGGCGACGTCGTCCGACACCACGGTGAACGACGGGAGCGGCGGCAGGTGGTCGTAGGGCCAGGGGGCCCGGGTGCGGTCGAGCGACGTCATCGTTCTCCTCAACTTCTCGGCCCGGCCCGCGGCGCCGGCCCTCCCCGCCCGCACGGGCGGCGGAGCCGCTTTCGCTTGCGGGGCCGCATGATCAACGGAACCGTCAAGTACCTCGCGGGGCGCCGGGACCCCACCTCTGCACCGTATCGCGGTCCGGCCGCCCGCACGAGCGGGCGCGCGGTGAACCTGCCGGAGCGGGACCGGTCCGGCTCTCCTTGAAAACGGGAGCGGACGCCGACCGGCCTACCGGGATCCGCGGTCCGGCTTTCCGGGAGGTCCGCGGTCGGGCCTTCCGGGACGAGCCGTCCGCATCGTGGACGCGGTCGCGGCTCGCGCTGCCGACGCGTGCGCCGGTGTGCCCGAACCTGACCCGCGATGCCGTCCGGTGAGGTGTGCCCGAGGCCGCCCATATGCCGCTCGACGTCCGCCCTGCGGGCCGCTTACGCTGGTGTCATGCCGAACACCGACGTCATCTCTTTCTCCCGGGGCGCCCCGTCGCTCGACATCGTCGACACCGAAGGCCTCAAGGCCGCCGCCGTGGCCGCGCTCGAAGCCGATCCGGCCGGGGTCACCGGCTACGGCACGTCCGTGGGCTACGGCCCGCTGCGCGAGTGGATCGCCGCCAAGCACGGCGTCACGCCTGCGAACGTGCTGGTCACCAACGGTTCCATGCAGGCCGACGCGTTCCTGTTCGACGAGCTCGTCAAGCCCGACTCGCCGGTGATCGTCGAACGCCCCACCTACGACCGCACCCTCCTCGGCCTGCGCAACCGCCGCGGTGAGCTGCACCCGGTGCGCCTCCAGGCCGACGGCCTCGACGTCGACGAGCTCGAAGGCATCCTCAAGGGCGGCGTGCGGCCGACCCTCGCGCACATCATCCCGAACTTCCAGAACCCGGCGGGCGTGACGCTCTCGGGCGAGAAGCGCACGCGGCTGCTCCAGCTCGCGAACGAGTACGAGTTCACGATCTTCGAGGACGACCCGTACTACGACATCCGCTTCCGCGGCGAGCAGTTCCCGACGATGCTCGAGCAGGACGCGACCGGCCGCGTCGTGTACGCGTGCTCGTTCTCCAAGACCGTCTGCCCGGGCCTGCGCACCGGCTACCTGGTCGGACCGACCGACATCATCGCGAAAATCGCCGGCGCCGCCACCAACACCTACATCGCGCCGAACATGTTCGCGCAGGCCACGATCTACCAGTTCGCGGCCTCCGGGGCGCTGGACCGCTCGATCGCGACGGTCAAGGCCGCCCTCGAGGAGCGCGTCGACCAGCTCTCCGCCTCCCTGCGCGCGCACCTGCCGACCGCTGAGTTCATCGTCCCCGACGGCGGCTACTTCCTGTGGGTCGACCTCGGCGAGGGCGTCGACTGCGCGAAGGTCGCGGCCGCGGCCGCCGACGAGGGCGTCCAGGTCGTCAAGGGCACCGACTTCGTGCTCGAAGGCGGCGAGACCTGCCTGCGCCTGGCGTACTCGGCGGTCAAGGCCGACCGGATCGACGAGGGCGTGCGTCGCCTCGCGAGGGCCGTCGAGGTTTCGAAGGGCCTCTAGGGATCGCCTGAGTCGCACGCTGTGTAAGCGATTGCGGACGTAACGTCGACAATGGATGGCGGTTATGCGCCATGGCGTATAACCGCCACCGCGACGCCCTTCCCAGAACGGAGACGGGGAGCGAAGATCGGTGCGTGACCGCGGTTCGCCGCGGTGCGGCCGTTATCCCGCCCCCATTGACGCCGGATCGGTGGACTCGCCCACTCCCCCCGAGGCGAGGCACCGGTCCGGCGTTCTCTTCGCACGCGTTCGGGGACTCGCGTCGCCGCGAATCCCCGATGCTCGTGCCGCCGCGGGTCCCGCCCCGCGACCGCATTCGGGCTCCGGCCGGTGTCGTCGCCGACCGGTCGCCCCTGTATTCAGTGATAAGCGGCTCGGCCGCTCGGGCCTCGCCGCTGTTCCATACACTCGCAGCGGAGTACGGCCGTCAGCGCGTGACGCTCTCGACCAGCTCCTCGGTAAGCGCCCGGTCCCGGTTTGCGAGCTCGGCGTCGTCCAGGAGCTCGTCCGCGAGGAGCGCCTCTCCGATCGACTCGGTCCGCTGCCGGTACCAGAGGTAGGCGGCGGCACCGCTGAGCGCGAGCCCCGCACCGATCGCCCCCACGACCCACGGCCACTTCCGGGCCGGCGGCTTCCTGAGCCCGACCTTCGTCAAGACGACGTTGACCTTCGGAACGGCCGCCTCCTTCGTACCCCTGGCCGCAGCGAAACCCGCGCTCTTCAGCGAGTTCACACCGTGCGTGAAATGGTCCACGGCCTCCTTGGTCGGAGTCGTGGCGTGTCGGCTGAAGCCCATGGTGAATGCCTCCTCTAAGTGCTTGTTGCCCTCATCGTGCCCCGGCCTGTGACACCGGTCGAGCGAAACGGGGGAGAAAGTTGGACGAACCTCGGCGGTCTGGCACCATAGACGCCATGACGAAGGCGACGCTGAAGACCAATGCCGGCGACATCCAGATCGAGCTGCTCGACAATCACGCGCCCAAGACCGTGGCGAATTTCGTGGGACTGGCCGAGGGCACCAAGGAGTACAAGGACCCGACGACCGGCCAGCCCGGTTCGGGCCCGTACTACGACGGTGTCATCTTCCACCGGATCATCGACGGTTTCATGATCCAGGGCGGCGACCCGACGGGCACCGGCCGCGGCGGACCCGGCTACCAGTTCGCCGACGAGTTCCACCCGGACCTCCACTTCGGCGAGCCCTACCTGCTCGCCATGGCGAACGCCGGGCCGGGGACCAACGGCTCCCAGTTCTTCATCACGCTGGGCCCGACCCCGCACCTGAACTTCCGCCACACCATCTTCGGCAAGGTCGTCGACGCGGACTCCAAGGCCGTCGTGGACCGCATCGGCAAGGTCGCGACCGGTCCGATGGACCGCCCGGTGAACGACGTGGTCATCGAGTCCGTCGTCATTGAGAAGTAACGACGCCTCGATGAGCGAAGAGCAGACGGCCCCCACCTGCTATCGCCACCGGAACCGCCAGACCTACCTGCGGTGCGTCCGCTGCGACAAGCCGATCTGCGCTGACTGCCGCATCGACGCTCCCGTCGGTTTCCAATGCCCCGACTGCGTGGCCGCCGGCCGCCGGACGATGCGCCAGACGCGCTCATCGTTCGGCGGCGGTGCCCGCGCGGGCGCGGCGGGCACCGTGACCAAGGTGCTCATCGGCGCCAACGTCGCCGTGTTCCTGCTCGCGGTCATCTCGGCGGGCAGCCTCGCCGCAGCGACCGGCTCGATGATGACGCCGCTCCACTTGATCGGCGCCGAGATCGGCTTCCTGCCGGGCTTCCAGACCTCGATTACCGTCGACCTCTTCGGCCTCGAGGTCAACGCTCCCGTCGTGGCCGCCGGCGGCTACTACCGCATGATCACCGCGATGTTCCTGCACTTCGGTGTCATCCACCTGCTGTTCAACATGGTGGTGCTGTGGATGCTCGGGCGGATCCTCGAACGCGACCTGGGCCCGGCACGGTTCTTCACGGCTTACATGCTGTCCGGCCTGGCCGGATCGGTCGCGGTCTACCTGTTCTCGTTCGGCACCTCGACTGCGGGCGCCTCCGGTGCCGTGTACGGCCTGTTCGGCCTGATGATCCTCATCAACCGAAAGCTCAAGCGCGACAACCAGGGTCTTTACGTGCTGCTCGGACTCAACCTGGTCCTGACGCTCATCATGGGCTTCAGCTTCGCGGGCCACGTGGGCGGTCTGGTCGGCGGTCTCGCCTGCGGTGCGATCCTGACCTTCACGCCGCGCGAGCGGCGGTCCCTGCACTGGGTCGGGTTCGCGGTGCTTCTGGTGGTGCTCGCGGCGATCACGTTCTTCCAGACGGGCCTGCTCGACAACCAGTACGACATCGTCTGAGTTCCGGACCGTCTATCTGCGGCGGTCCGGTTCGTCTTCTCCATCCTTGGGGCCCTCCCCCCGCCCCCCCCTCGCCCACCCGCCCTGTTGTCGTTGTCGTGCATGGTGTTGAGGGCCGTCGCTTTGGGGCGACTGGCCGACGGTCGTCGTTGACCGTCCGGGCGGTGCTTGTGCCGTCGGTCTGCGCCATTGGGCGCGCTCGGGCTGGGTTCCTGAACCGGGCCTGAGCCGCTAGGTGCGTCCTGGTGGGGTTGGTGCCGCCGTTCGCGATTGGAGAATTCGGTTCCCGCTCGCCGACTACTTCAGCTCAGCGGCCCAGGTTCGTGCCTGGGTGAGGTCGTCCGGTGTGTCGCAGTCGAACCACGGGGGCGGACTCGCGTGCTCCCAGGTGACGGTCTCGACTTCGATGCCGTCGAACAAGAGCCTGGCAGGGGCTCCCGATTCGACCTTGCTCGCGTTGTTCCGGACCAGATCGGTGGGCCACAGGCCGCACAGCCACTGCCTTCGCCCTGCGTTATCGCAGAACACCGC
Organism: Glycomyces luteolus; assembly: GCF_027622875.1. GTDB lineage: Bacteria > Actinomycetota > Actinomycetes > Mycobacteriales > Micromonosporaceae > Glycomyces > Glycomyces luteolus. The sequence goes on from NZ_JAPZVP010000022.1 coordinate 71,557, forward strand.
GCCATGCTTCGGAGTGGCACCCTCAGGGTCGGCCCCGCTCGCGTGCCGGTGGAGCAGATGCAGCGCCTCCGTGGTGAGGAAAGGCAGGTCGCCGCCGAGGATCGCCACCCGGTCGCAGCCGTCCGGCACTGCCGCCAGACCTGCCTGCACCGCCCGGGCCGGGCCGGAGCCCGGCGGATCCTCCAAGACCTGGAGCACCCCCTGCGGGAGGGGCTCGGCCTCGGGGGGCCGCGCGCCCACCACGACCCTTGACGCCGCGCCCTCGGTGGCCGAGAGCATCCGTTCCAGGATCGTTGCACCGCCGACGACCAGCTCGCTCTTCGCGCAGCCGGCGAAACGCCGTGCCTTGCCGCCGATGAGGATGATCGCGGCAAAGCCGCCCAGGTGCTCAACCATGCCCCCAGCGTAGCGATCACTCCGCCCCGGCGGGGTGCCGCTGGTCGGTCCCTCATGTCAGGTTTCGAATGAATGGTGTTGGCCATGCTTTCTCTTTCTCTCTCTTGGGTTTCAGCGGGCGGTTCGAGTTGCGGGTGGGTGCGAGGTTCGGGGACCGATAGGTGGATTCGGGGATGGTGAGGCCGGTCGGTGGTCGGAGGGCCTGCGTCCTGCTGCGGACCGGGTTCGGTGGCGGTCAGTCGCTGACCTCGGCTTCCTCTCGGTCGCCGCAGCCGATCCGCGAGAGCGCGCCGGGCGGGATGCCCGCCTGCAAGGCGGCCATGAGCATCTGGGCGAGCCTGTAGTGCGGGCTCGACTGCAAGGCGAGTTCGAAGGCCTCCAAGGCCAATACGCCGTTGCCGAAGCGGTAGGCGGCGAATCCCGCGACCGTTGCGGCCGGGGCGACCAGGTCGTCCTCGAGATGGCGGGCCACCCAGATCCACAGGTCGAGCCGGTTGCCTTCGAACTGGCCCGAGTTGATGCGCCGGAGTGCGTAGTCGCGGATGTCCAGGTCGCCGAGGGCCAGGCCCACCGCGGCGATGGCCTCCGGGTCGGGGAGCGCCTTCGCGCCCATCCAGCGGTCGATCGCCTGGAGGTCGAGGTCGCGCTGTGCTGCCCAGTCGAGTTCGGCGTCGGCGGTGAGCGCCGCCATGACCGCTCGCGCTACCGCCGCGCGTCGGCCCGGCGGGGCCGGGGCGAGCTGGGCGGCGATCGCGTTCCGGTCGGCCTCCGCGTACCCGCCCGCGACCGCCACTTCGCAGGAGGCCGCGGAAGTCTCCGGGAGGACAAGGCCTTCGTCGGGGCAGCAGGGTTTCTCGCAGGTGAGGCTGAACCAGCGGCCCTCGGCCACCCGCAGCAGGTCGAGCGGTATGACGCCGGCGGCGTGGTATCGGGAGGCGACACGTTCGGCGACCGCCTGAGCGAGCTCGGCTTCGCCGTAGACGACGACCACGCAGCCGTCGCATTCGTTGAGGCTCAGCTGCGCCGTGAGGTCCGGCAGGTGCTCCAGATGGTCGGCCGAACCCGGCAGGTCCACCCGGAAGGTGCACTGGAGTTCGCCGTTGAGGAGACCCACCACCACGAGGCTGTGCTCCGGGTGGAAGCCGAGCAGGAGCGGGACCGTTGTGAGGAGGTCCGTGGGGCCGTTGAGTCGGATTCTCGCTTGTGTCGTGTGCATATATCAACTGTCGGTTACATGCCCAGTACTGGCAAGAATTAATTTTTGCCCTGTGGATAACCGAATCGGTCCTGTGGATTGTTTGGTCCTGTTCGCGGGGTGTGATAACGGCGTGTCGGGGCGCTTGGCGTACGGCTCCCGAGGGCCTGAGAGGGAGGGCATCGCGGCCCGGCGTCCGCGCGGCCGCTCCGCGCGGGGCGATAGGGTGGAAGGTCTGAACCGGGCCGCCCGCGACCGTGCCGCCACAGCGCCGCGCGGGGGCCCGCAGCGGGCGAAACTACAGGTCAAAGCGGGAGCGAAGCGTGTCGAACCAGTACGTCCACCTACACGTGCACACTGAGTACTCGATGCTCGACGGGGCTGCGAAACTCAAACCCCTGTTCGCCGAAGCGGAGCGGCTCGGCCAGCCCGCGATCGCGATGACCGACCACGGGAACATGTACGGCGGCTACGCCTTCTATCAGCAGGCGAAGAAGACCGGCGTGAAGCCGATCCTAGGCATCGAGGCCTACCTCGCGCCGCACGACCGCTTCCACAAGAAGCCCGTCTGGTGGGGCGAGCCCTCCCAGCGCAGCGACGACCTCTCCGGTGCCGGCTCCTACACGCACATGACCATGGTCGCCAAGGACTCCGCGGGCGTGCGGAACCTCTTCCGCATGTCCAGCCTCGCCTCCTTCGAGGGCTACTACTACAAGCCGCGCATGGACCGCGAGATGATCGCCCAGCACTCCCAGGGCATCGTCGCCACGACCGGCTGCCCGTCCGGCGAGGTCCAGACGCGCATGCGCCTGGGCCAGATGGACGAGGCCTACCAGGCCGCCTCCGACTACCGGGACATCTTCGGGGCCGAGAACTACTTCCTCGAGATCATGGACCACGGCAACGACATCGAGCAGCGCGTCAAGAACGAGCTGTACGAGCTGGGCAAGAAGATGGGCATCCCGCCGCTCGTCACCAACGACTCCCACTTCGTGACCGAGGCCCAGAAGGACACGCACGCCGCGCTCCTGTGCGTCCAGTCCGGCACCACTCTGGACGATCCGAAGCGCTTCAAGTTCGACGGCCAGGGCTACTTCCTGCGCTCCGCGGAGCAGATGTACGGCGTCCGCTCCGACGAGATGTGGCAGGAGGGCTGCGCGAACACGCTGCTCGTCGCCGAGATGGTCGAGTCCTACGACGAGATCTTCGCCGTCCGGGACCGGATGCCCGTCATCGACGTCCCCGAAGGCCACGACCAGGGCACCTGGCTGCGCAGCCTCGTCCTTGACGGCCTCAAGGAGCGCTTCCCCGGCCAGGAGGTCCCCGCCGACTACCTCGAGCGCGCCGACCTCGAGCTCAGCGTCATCATCAACGCCGGGTACCCCTCGTACTTCCTGGTCGTCGCCGACCTCATCAGCCACGCCCGCTCCATCGGCATCTACGTCGGCCCCGGCCGCGGTTCCGCCGCGGGCTCGCTCGTCGCGTACGCCATGAAGATCACCAACATCGACCCGATCGAGCACGGCCTCCTGTTCGAGCGGTTCCTCAACCCCGAGCGCGTCTCGATGCCCGACATCGACATCGACTTCGACGACCGCCGCCGCGGCGAGATGATCACCTACGCCACCGAGAAGTACGGCAAGGAGTTCGTCGCCCAGGTCATCACCTTCGGCACGATCAAGACCAAGGCCGCGATCAAGGACGCCGCCCGCGTCCACCACGGCCAGCCGGGCTTCTCCATCGCCGAGCGCATCACCAAGGCCCTCCCTCCGCCCGTCGCGGCCACCGACATCCCGCTCTCGGGCATCGTCGACGCCGACCACCCCCGCTACAAGGAGGCCGGCGAGGTCCGGGCCCTCATCGAGAACGACGGCGACGTCCGCCAGATCTTCGACACCGCGCTCGGCCTCGAGGGCCTGATCCGCAACGCCGGCGTCCACGCCTGCGCGGTCATCCTCTCCTCGCAGCCGCTCATCGACTGCATCCCCATGTGGGCCAGGCCGGACGGGTCGATCATCACCGGCTGGGACTATCCGTCCTGTGAGGACATCGGCCTGCTGAAGATGGACTTCCTGGGCCTGCGGAACCTCACCGTCATCGGTGACGCCGTGGAGGCCATCAAGGCCAACAAGGGCATCGAGATCGACCTCGACACGCTGCCCACGAACGACCCGAAGGCCTACGAGCTGCTCGCCCGCGGCGACACCCTCGGCGTGTTCCAGCTCGACGGCACCGCGATGCGCGAGCTGCTGAAGCGCATGCGCCCCACCGAGTTCAACGACATCGTGGCCGTCCTGGCGCTGTACCGCCCGGGCCCGATGGAGGCGAACTCGCACAACAACTACGCCGACCGCAAGAACGGCCGCCAGCAGATCACCCCGATCCACCCCGAACTGGCCGAGCCGCTGGAGGAGATCCTCGCCGAGACGTACGGCCTGATCGTCTACCAGGAGCAGATCATGAAGATCGCGCAGAAGGTCGCGGGCTTCACGATGGGCCAGGCGGACACGCTCCGCAAGGCCATGGGCAAGAAGAAGGCCGACGTCCTGGAGAAGATGTTCGGCGACTTCGAGTCCGGCATGGTCGCCAACGGCTTCGGCAAAGAGGCGATCAAGACCCTCTGGGACATCATGCTGCCCTTCGCCGGGTACGCGTTCAACAAGTCGCACGCCGCCGGGTACGGGCTCGTCTCCTATTGGACGGCCTACCTGAAGGCGAACTTCCCCGCCGAGTACATGGCTGGCCTGCTCACCTCCGTGGGCGACTCGAAGGACAAAGCGGCCGTCTACCTTTCGGAGTGCCGGAAGATGGGCATCACCGTCATGCCGCCGGACGTCAACGAGTCCCGACACGTCTTCCACCCGGTCGGCGAGGACATCCGCTACGGGCTCGGCGCGGTCCGCAACGTCGGCGCGAACGTCGTCGCCGGGATCATCGAGGCCCGCGAGGAGAAGGGCGCCTACGCCGACTTCAAGGACTTCCTGCAGAAGGTGCCCGCCCCGGTCTGCAACAAGCGCACCGTCGAATCGCTCATCAAAGCGGGCGCGTTCGACTCGCTCGGGCACGCCCGCCGCGGCCTCGCCGAAGTGCACGAGAAGGCGATCGACGCGATGGTCTCCATCAAGAAGGAGGAGGCCCGCGGCCAGTTCGACCTGTTCGGCGGCATGATGGAGGACACCACCGAGACACTCGGCGTCGACCTCACCATCAGCGACGACGAATGGGACCGCCGCGACAAGCTCGCCTTCGAGCGCGAGATGCTCGGCCTGTACGTCTCCGACCACCCGCTGAACGGCTTCGAGCGGCTGCTTTCGTCAAATGCGGACCGTCCGATCGCCGCGCTCCACGGCGAGGAGATCGCCGACGGCGCGAACGTGCGGGTCGCGGGCATCCTCCAGAACGTCGCCAAGCGCGTCACCAAGCAGGGCAAGCTGTGGGCCTCGGCCACGCTGGAGGACCTGGCCGGCTCGATCGAGGTCCGCTTCTTCCCCAACACGTACGAGCTGGTGTCGGATTCGCTCGCGGACGACCTGGTGTGCTGCGTCAAGGGCAAGCTCGACCGCCGCGACGGCACCGCGCAGCTCATCGCCCAGGACCTCGCCGTCCTCGACACCTCCACCGGGCCTGAGGCGAACTCGGCGCCGATCACCTTGGCGCTCAGGGCGGCCGCAGTGAACCCGGACCTCATCGAGAAGCTCTCCGACACCTTCAAGACCCACCGCGGCGAAGCCCAGGTGCGAGTCCAGTTGGCGAACGGGCCGAAGACGACGATGCTCGCCCTCGGCGACCAGTGGCGGGTGCGGCCGTCGGTCGAGCTCTCGGCGGACCTCAAGGCGATCCTCGGCGTCGGCGCACTGGTCGGATAGCAGACAAGGCAGCCGCGCAGGGCGGCGACATGCAGAAGGCCCGGCCGCTGGAAAGCGGCCGGCCGCATTGGCTTCGACGGCGACGGCGACGACGACAGTGGTGGCGATGAACGGTGCCGGACCGATCGATCGGGTCCCGGCGCACTGGGCCAAGATGACCGCATGACCCCCGTTCACGAAATGGGCGCAGCCTCGCCGACCCGGCGACGGGCGGCCCTGCTGCGCTTCGCCACCGAAGCCGGCGCCTGGGCCGCCATCGGCATGGCCTTCGCCCAGATCTCCCTGCCCCTCGCCATCAGCGTGGTCCTCGCCTCCGTCGCCGTCCCCACGGTCTACGCCACCCCCGGCGACAAACCGCAGGCCCTCATCCCCGTGCCCGGCTGGGTGACCATCGCGATCCTCGCCGCGACCATGGTCGGCGGCATCGTCGCCGCATGGATCGCCTGGCCCTTGTGGGGTGCGGCCGCCCTGAGCGCCTTGACGATCGCCAGCCTCGTCGCGGAACTGCCGCGCTGGCGCTGGCTGCTGACCGTCAGGGTCAGTCCGTAATACCGGCATCACTACCGGACCCTGGTGCCTAAGCGTCGAAGTCGGTGCCGCGTGAGCAGTGTTCCCACGCCGCGAGTTCCTCGGTCTGGGACTTGAGTTCGGCACCGATGGCGTCGGCGGCGTCGTTGCCCAGCACCAGGCGCAGCGGAACCTGCTCGGCCGCAAGCGCTCCGAGGACCGCGGCGGCGGCCTTCGCCGGGTCGCCCGGTTCCTTGCCGTACGAGTCCGGGAACGCGGTCCTGAAGGGCCCCACGGTTTCGCTGTAGGCCTCGAGCGGCTTCGAAGTCGATTGGGAGCCGCTGGTCAACCCTGTCCGGAACGCGCCGGGCTCGACCACGAGCACGTCGATGCCGTGCGGCGCGACCTCGGCGGCGAGCGCCTCGCTCAGGCCCTCCAAGGCGTGCTTGGTCGCGGAGTACGCGCCCACGCCGGGGAAGGACATGCGCCCGCCCATGCTGCTGATCTGGACGATCGCGCCGTTCCCCTGGGCGCGCATGTGCGGCAGGACGGCACGGACGAGATTGGCGGGACCGAAGAAATGCAAGTCCATAAGGGAACGTAGTTCAGCGTCGGTGGTCTCCTCGATCGCGCCGATGTGCCCGCGTCCGGCGTTGTTGACCAGGACGTCGATGCGGCCGTACCAGAGCACGGCCTCGGCCACGACCTCCCTGATCCGGGCGGGGTCGGTGACGTCGAGTGCCACGGGGATCGCCCGGCCGGGGTGGGCGGCGGCCAGATCGTCCAGGGTCTCGGGCCCGCGGGCCGTGGCGATCACGGTGTCGCCTGCCGCGAGGGCGGCCTCTGCGATGGCGCGGCCGAAGCCGGAGGACGTGCCGGTGATGAGCCAGACGCGGCCTTCGGCGGTGCGGGTGCGGTTGTCGCTCATGGTGTTCCTTCCGATTCGGTGTGCGGTTCCTTTATCCCCCTGAGGGAAGTGGCACGTCCAATACCGGAATCGGACGACGTCATAAACGGCGCTTATGATCGCTGCGTGGAGTTGCGGCAGCTGCGGTACGTGACGGCGATCGCCGAGCACGGGAACCTAGGGCGGGCGGCGAAGTCGCTGTACGTCAGCCAGCCCGCGCTCTCATACGCGCTCAAGCGGTTCGAGGCCGAACTCGGGTTGCGGGTCTTCGACCGGACCCCCGCGGGCGTCGAGCCGACCGCCGCCGGACGGGAAGTCCTTCGCGCGGCGGCCGAGGCCGTGGCTGCGGCTGACCTCGTCGCTGCCGTCGCCGAACGGCACCGAGCCGGGCAAGTGCTCCGGGTCGGCTTCGAGGCGAGCGGCGCCGGCGAGTTGACCACGCGGGCCCGCGCCGAGTTCGCTGCCCGCCACCCGGAGGTGCGGGTGGTGCCCAAGCGGTTCGACTGGGGCGGCGAGGCCGACGCGCTCAAGCAAGGCCAGGTGGACGTCGCGTTCGTCTGGCTCCCAGCGGATCTCACCGGCTGCCGGAGCGTAGTGATCCACACCGAGCCGCGCGTGGTCGGGCTCCCCCGCGGGCATCGCCTTGCCGGCCGCGAGGCCGTCAGCGTCGTCGAGACGAACGACGAACCGCTCATGTGGACGGATAAGGCGCCGCGAGCCTGGGTCGACTGGTGGGCGGTCAATCCGCGCCCCGACGGCTCGGCGCCGGTGTGGGGCCCGCAGAACGACAACGTCGAGGAGATGCTCGAACAGGTCGCCGAGGGCGCCGCGATCTGCTTCGCCCCGCAGAGCATGGCCGCCTATTACGCCCGGCCCGACCTGGCGTGGGTTCCGCTCACCGACGCCGAACCGCTGCGGGTGGCCCTGGCCTGGCGCGCGAACGCGGACACGCCGCTTGTGAAGGGCTTTGCCCGAGTCGTCCGTGAACTCGCCTCCATGTGACGCAGGACTCGTCTCGTTCGTGGACTTCGCCGGTCACACTCTCCGGCCCTGATCCGTCTTTGTGGTGTAGCGGATCAACAGGAAGGGAAACACCATCATGAGCACCTACCCCCGCATCGAGAACCCCGGCCAGCACCTGCCGGTCGTGAACGAGATCGCCGCCGCCGTCAACAAGGTGAACGCCGAAGGCGTGCTCCCCAAGAACCTCGTCGCCCTCGTCCACCTCCGGGTCGGGCAGCTCCTCGGGAGCTCCTACTTCACCGCCCGCGCGTTCGGCGACACCGAAGACACCCTCGAACGGCTCGGCGCCGTCGCCACCTGGCGCACCTCCCCCTACTTCACCGACGCCGAGCGGGCCGCGCTCGCGCTGGCGGAGGCCGTGCACACGCCGAACCCGACCGGCGAGCGCGTCACCGACGAACTCGTGGAGGAGGCCCGGAAGCACCTCAGCGACAAGGAGATCGTCGTGCTCATCGGGGTACTCGGCCAGATCGGGTTCTTCATGCCGCTCGCGCTGATCGGAAACCCGAAGGTGGGAGTCTCCTTCGCCGAGCAGTGGCAGAAGTAGACCGACGCACGATAGGGCCCGCGCCGAGCGCGGGCCCTATCGCAGCCTCGTCTCTGTTCACACCAGGATGCCGAGGACGAGCGCGGCGGCGGCGGGAACCAGGTACATCAGCGGGGCCACGACCGTCTCGTACGAGCGGGCGCGCAGCACCGTGACGAGCGCCCCGAGGAAGTACAGGACCAGGCCGACACCGGCGGCGATGCCGATGAACGGAACGAACAAACCGACGAGGAGGCCGAGCGCACCGGCGGCCTTGGCGAGGCCGAGCCGGAACCACCACGATTCCGGGACGCCATAGTGGCGCAGCGGGTCGACGACGTAGGAGGCCTTGGCGAAGATCGAGTAGGCCGAGAATCCGACCCAGAGGGAGGCGACGATGGTGACGATGATGTAGGCGATGGTCATGGGAGAGCTCCGGTTCGTTTTCGCGGGGGACGCTTACACCCGGTGGAAACCCGGGAGGCCGCGAACGTGACAGCGGCATTCGAAGAGTGTCCTGGATCATATGAACTGCATCGCCGGAGCCGCTTCCTACGAGCACCGGGCCGGAGTCAGGAAGCTGCGGCCTAGGATGCGGCGATGCAGAGGATCGAGGCCGGGGCCACGACGATCACCGACCGGCGCACCGAGCGGAGCTGGACGGTGGAGGTCGCACCGTTCCTCCTGTCGCCCTTGCAGGTCACGCGCCGTGCAATCGGCGAGGCCTACGGCTTCGCGATCGACGATGACGACCTCCTTCCCGCGACGCACACGTCCTGGTTCGAGGCCGTCGACTACTGCAACCGGATCTCTGCGCTGGCGAACCTGCGGCCCGCCTACATGCTCACCGGGGAAGACGGCGATTCGGTTGCGTGGGATCGCACCGCCGACGGCTACCGGCTCCCCACCGAGGCCGAATGGGAGTACGCCTGCCGAGCCGGGGCCACCGGCCCCCGGTACGGCGAGCTCGACGACATCGCCTGGTACCGAGGCAATTCCGGGGAGCGCCCGCATCGCGGCGGGGAGAAGGCACCGAACGCCTGGGGCCTGTACGACATGATCGGCAACGTCTGGGAATGGTGCTTTGACGTCTATGACGCCGAGGTCTACAAGGACTACCGCGTGATCAAGGGCGGCGGCTGGTTCGACGAGCACTGGTCCTGCCGAGTGGGCGTGCGCCGCCGCACCATGCCGACCCTCCGTATCGAAGACCTCGGCTTCCGCTTGGCCCGCAACGCCCCCGGATGACGCAGCCCGGATACGCAACGGAAGGGGCGCACCGGGATGGCCTTGCGCCCCTTTACAATGGACCTACTAGGCGTTCACGGACTCCCAGAACTCCAGGTGGTGCTCATCGGCGAAGTCGACGTTCCGCGCGCCTTCAGGGGTGAGCTGGCGGACGCAGTCGCCTTTGGCCTCGTGCCAGCGGCCGCGCCCGTCCGGGTCGCCGGTGCGGGCGAAGGTGCTCCAGGACTTCACCATCAGGTCCGCGAGCGGCTCGACCTCGGCGCTGCGGTCCGCGAAGATCGTGGTGTCGAACAGGAACGCGACGTCGACCATGTGGAAGGCGCCCATCTCCCATGAGGGGGCCTCGAACTCCTTGAAGTACGGGGTGCCGGAGGCCGACATCTCGTAGGCGAAGGCGGGCACCTGGTCCGACAGTGCCGCGACGGTTGTCGAGAGGTTCGCGGCCCAGTAGGCGTCGGTCTGCACGGCCGCGAGGGCCTTCGCCGGGTGCTCGTAATCGCTCAGCGGGTATTCGGCGGCGATCGCGTCGGCAGCTTCCGCACCGAATTCCTCGGTCAGCGCCGGGACGTACTCCTCGGCGGTCATCACATGCCCGGTCAGGACTTCCATGCCGCCGGTCATGAGCTGGTTCTCGTCGCGGTTGATGCCGATGAGCACCGGCACCTCGTTGAGTTCGGCCGCTTCGATCGCGTCGGCGGTGGCGACCGGCATGACCGGGCCGCCTACGACCGGCTGCACCTCGTACAGCCCGGCGGTCGCCTCGTTGATCGCTTCGGTGCTGAGGCCGCGCAGACAGGCTTCGGCTTCGGCCGGATCGGTGCATCCGAGCTGCTCCTCAGCGGCGGCGATGTCCCTGGCCCGGCCTTCCTCTCTCGAAGGGGCCCAATCGGATCCGCATGGCGAGCTCTGCATGATCGCCTTGTCGAACAGGCCCGCCGAGGTTTCGGAGGCGAGGTGGGCGCAGACGTCGAAGCCGCCGCCCGATTCGCCGAAGATGGTGACGTTGCCGTCGTCGCCGCCGAAGGCCTCGGCGTTCTCGCCGACCCATCGGAGCGCGGCCTGCTGGTCTTCGAGGCCGTAGTTGCCGGAGGTGGTCTCGCCGCCCTGGTCGAGCGCCGGGTGGGCCATGCTGCCGAACAGGCCTTGGCGGTAGTTGACGGTGACGACGACCGCGTCGCCTTCGGTCACGAGGCGTGAGGGGTCGTACTGCTCGCCCGCTCCGTACGAGTTGCCGCCGCCGTGGAACCAGACCATGACCGGCAGGTCGTCCCGGGCGTCGTCGGGTGCGTAGACGTTGAGGTAGAGGCAGTCCTCGTCGGTGCTCGGGATGCCCGGCATCGGGGCCGCAGGTTGGGCGCACACGTTGCCGAACTCGGTCGCCTCCCGCACCCCCTCCCATGGGGCGGCCGGTTCCGGTGAGGCCCAGCGCAATTCGTCGACGGGCGGGGCGGCGTAGGGGACGCCGAGCCAGGAGTGGACGCCGTTGCCGGCGGCGCCTTGGAGGGGGCCGAGGTCGGTGTCGACGAGGGTCGGGGCGGCGGGGGCCGCGGCTGCGGTGCCGTAGCCGATGGAGGCGGCGGCGATGCCGCCGGCGGCGAGGCTTGCGGCGATGGTCTTGGCGGTCTTGGAGAAAGCCATTGGGGGGCTCGCTTTCGACTGGTGCGGAACGGGGTTCGTCCGCGTCTGGCAGAACCGTACCAAGGATTTGGGCAAACGCGCAAGGCGATCGCCTAAGAAAGTTGCGCAATGCGTTTGCGCTAGGCGAATGCGCAGGTCGCTGTTAGGATCGGGCCCATGGGAAACCGAGAAGCGCTCCTCGACGGAGCCAAGCAATGCCTGCTCGAGAAGGGCTACGACCGCACCACGGTGCGCGACATCGCCACCGCCGCCGGAGTGAGCATGGCCGCGATCGGCTACCACTACGGCTCCCGCGAGACCCTCCTCCAGCAGGCGCTCTTCTCGTCACTCGAAGACTGGGACGCCGGCCTCCAGGCCCAGCTCGCCAAGCTCGACGAACCGAAGGGCCCCAAGCGGTTCGAGGCGGTCTGGAACCTGCTCATCGACCACATCAAGGCCAACCGGACGATGTGGATGGCGAGTTTCGAGCTCTTCATGCAGGCGCAGCGCTCACCCGAACTCGCCGAGGTCTACGCGAAGGGCCAGCCGGGGGCCCTCTCCGCGATGGCCGCCCTGGCAACCGGCGAGATCGAAGAGACCATCGACGCCGAGACGATCCGAACCATCGGCGCCGTCCAGCTCGCCCTCGTCAGCGGCATCGTCATGCAGTGGATGTCCTACCCCGACAACGCACCTGGCCCGAAGGAGATCGCCGCCGGTCTGAAAGGCCTCGTCGCCACCCTCGACTGAGCGCCCCAGCATCGAGAGAGGAATGCCGTGCCCAGAATCGGCATCACCGGACACATGAACCTCGCGCCTGCCACTGTCGTCCTCGTTCGCGAGGCGCTGCAAGCAGCATTGGAGCCTTACGGCCCGGCCGAACTCGTCGGCGTCTCCTGCATCGCCGAGGGCGCGGACAGCATTTTCGCGGCGGTGCTCCTCGACGCAGGGGGCCGACTGGAAGCGTTGCTTCCCACGCCGGACTACCGCGACACGCAGGTCAGTGCCGCGCACCTTCCAGTTTTCGACGGCCTCGTGCAGCGCGCGCATGTGAAGCGGTACATCGCAAAGGCCTCCTCCATGCAGGCCTATGAGGACGCGAACGCCCAGATGCTGAGCTCCGTCGATCTGCTGCTCGCCGTCTGGGACGGCCAGCCCTCACCGGAAGGAAAGAAGGGCGGCACCGCCGACGCCGTCGCCGTGGCACGCAACGCGGGTGTCCCGGTAACGGTCATCTGGCCCGAAGGGGCCGAACGAACTTAAGCGGATTCGCGGGCCCCAGCAGGTACCTTTGGCGTCACGCTTCGTATCCCCTCTCCGAAAGCGCTGAGCATGCACCCCCGCTACGTTTCACGGCGTTCTCGCCGACAGCTGATCGCTGCCGTCGTAGGAGCGAACCTCTGCTTGATCGCAGTGATCTCGATGCAGGTCATCGGATTCATCTGGTGGCGTGGTGCGTTCGCCGAACTCGCCGCCTGTGCGCTGCTCCTGGCGGCACTGGCGCTAGTGCTCGTCTGGCTGCGGCTCCAGCGGCGACTGGGTCGCGCCGGAGCGGTTCGAAGACTTCATGAGAGCGAGCTTCAATCAGCCGAGGTTGCCGCACTGCGGCTGCTGCGGCGCCGCGCGATCACCGTGCGCAGCATGCTGCTCCTCGGTGTCTGCGCGGTCTTCGCCCTGGTCGTCGGCACACTCGGCGACGATCCCGCCTGGCGTGCGCTCATCGATGGCGACCCCGGGATCAGCCCAGTGGCCATCACCTCGATCGACAATGTGGAGAAGCACAACGGCAGGGGCGGCCCGTCGTACAACTTCGACTTCACCGGCTCCATTCCTACGAGCACGAGCTTCCATCTGGTCCATGATCGGAGCAGCTCGGACGTCGATCCGCGCGAAGCCGATTACTGGGACGGCCTGGTGTGGGCGGTCTACGACCCTGACGACGTATCTAGGGGAGTCGTGATCGCCGACTCCTACTCCGAGGCGGTTCAAGCGGCGACGTTTCCGCTGTCTCCCGTAGTCGGGTTCGGCGGGTATGTTCTCATCCTGCTCTCGGCCGCCGCGTTCTCGAAGCCGCCGTCGAAGCGGATTGCCGCGGTTTCCCAGGACGGCCGACTCGCGTACTACCGGGGAGATGTTCATCGGCTGCGGCGAAAGGACATGCGGTTCCTGGCAATCCTCGGCCTCATTGCCGCGATCATCTATCTGGGCTGCGCACTGCGGTCGGCGCCGACTTTTGAGTTCACCGGGGAGGCCTTCCACGCTTCATCTGGGTGGGTGATCGTCTACGGCCTCGCAATGCAGGTCGTTGCGTTGATCATCGCGAACTTCCTGGCCGGCATCGCCATAGGCGACGCCAGATTCCCGAGTCGCTGAGACCGCAAGGCGACGCCTAAGCGCGAGGCCCAAGGGCCGCATACGGATGAGAACGTCTCCTTGGGGCGAGTTAGCATGGCGCCGTGACATACAGCGTCTTCCGCCTCGGTTAGCGCTCCGCTACTGATCTTGTAGTTTCGGGGTCTGATGGCGTGTCCGTTTGGCGCGGTGTTCGTTGATTCCTGTGTGAGGTACGGGGATGGCGGCGGTTTGAATGCCGCCGCGCGGGCGAAGCGCGAGGCGGTCCGGATGGAGGCCGCGGCGATGTTCGCTGCGGGGGCGCATCCGCTGGAGGTCGCCCGGCGGTTCGAGGTGTCGGACAAGACCGGCTATCAATGGCATCGGACCTGGAAGACCGGTGGCGCGGAGGCGTTGGCGTCCAAAGGCCCTTCGGGTCCGGACTCGCTGCTTGATGCCGCGCAGCGGCAGGCTCTCGAACAGGCGCTGGAGGCCGGCCCCGCGGCCGCCGGGCTCGGTGAGGACCAGCGGTGGACGCTGGTGCGCGTCCGCGCGCTGATCGATGCGATGTTCGGCATCACCTACAGCCTCAAGGGCGTCGCCCTGGTGCTCCATGCGATGGACTGGACGGTACAGGTTCCCGACGCGAAGGCCTCCGACCGCGACGAGGAGGCGATCACCGCCTGGCGCAAGGAAACCTGGCCCGCGGTAAAAGGACGGCGCGCAGGCTGGGCGCGTGGATCTGCTTCATGGACGAGTCCTCGCACACGCTGATACCAGCCCGGTCCCGCACCTGGGGCCGTCGCGGGAAGACTCCGGTCATCAAGGTCCGCAAGCGGGGCTCGGGCCGGGTCTCACTCGCAGGACTCTGCGCCTACCGACCCGGCGAGGACCCCCGGTTCTTCTACCGGACCATGCCCCACCGCAGACGCAAGGGCGAGAAGCCCGGCTTTCGCGAGCGTGAGTTCGCCGAACTGCTCGACGCGGCACATCGATCGCTCGGCGGGCCGATCGTGCTGGTCTGGGACAACCTCAACGCGCACAAATCGAAGCTGATGCGCGAGCTGATTGAGGCCCGGCCCTGGCTGCGCGTGTTCCAGCTCCCCTCCTACGCGCCCGAACTCAACCCGGTCGAAGGCGCCTGGTCACTGCTCAAGCGCCGCATCGCCAACACCCTCATCGAAGGCGTCGACCATCTCCTCGCTCTGGTCCGAGAACACTTGAACCACATACAGGCCCGCACCGACCTCATCGACGGCATGTTCACCGGCACCGGGCTCAGACCCCCGTAACCAGCCAGACCCCAAAACTACAAAGTCAGTAGCCGTCCAGAGGTAATCCCCGTGGCTAGCGATGTGGTGCGGCTGCCCGCCGCTCCAGGTCGCTCACCCGGAGCTTTGTCATGTCACCGAACCGTCCTTCGACGGTGGGCTCGTTCACGCCCGAATCACCGGAACACCGGAACTTCTTCGCCAGCACGGTCCAAGGACTCGAACACCTCGCAGCGGTGGAACTCGCCGAGCTCGGTTACCGAGTCGGTTCCATCCGAAAGCGTCAAGTGCTGCTCTCGGCTCCTGAGCCATGCTCGGCCGATCGTCCGCGAACGGTCGACGACGTGCTCATTCAGATAGCGCGAACCGCCGATCCCGGCCTCACCAAGGCGGATCTGCATCGCCTGCGCCCCCTGCTCGACGCCGCCGACCTGAATCCGGTCAAGTCCGACTTCGATCGCGGCGATCCGGTCCTGACCGTCTCGGCCTCGATGACCGGTCGGCGCACCTACAACCGCCACGACCTGGAGGACGTGATCGGGTCGCTCCTGGCCGACCGCCTCGGCGCCCAGTTCGCTTCCCGCAGCGGCGGCATCCGACCCCCGGACGGCGCCGCCGAATGGCGCGCAGTGCTGTCGCCCGAGGGTCTCCTGCTCGGCTACCGAGGTCGTCGCCCACCCCTCCACCGTCGGGCTTGGAAGACCGCATCGATCCGGGGAACCCTGCATCCGCCGGTCGCTGCGGCCATGGCCCGGCTCGCTGGGATCGAGCCGGGGATGACCGTGCTCGACCCCTGCTGCGGGGCCGGGACGATCCTCGTCGAAGCTCGAGAACTCGCTCCCAGCGCCGACTTCATTGGTGCCGACTTGCATCAGGAAGCACTCGCAGCCTCGGCGCGAAACGCGCAGCACCTCACCGGCGTCGCGTTTGCGAAGTCTGACGCCGCCCGGCTGCCGATGTCCGCAGGCAGCATCGACCGGATCGTGACCAATCCGGCCTGGGGACGCCAAGTCGCTGCGCGCCAGCACTTCCCAGCGCTCCTCAAAGAGTGGCGGCGAGTCATCGCCGACGAAGGGAGGCTTGTGTGCCTGGTACCGCCGGAGCTCTTGTGCCACTTGGAAACCGAGCGATCAGGCTGGAAACTCGTAGAGCGCCATCAACTCAGCCTGTCGGGACAGCACCCGGTCATCGTCATCGCCAAAGCGATGTCGGCGCTCGGCACCCGGCAGACGGTCGTGATAGACCCTAGTGAAAGGTAAAGGCATGTCTGCCTACGAACCGATGTCCTTCCACCTGGAGACCGAACGGCTGAGGCTGCAGCCGTGGGCCGAGACGGACGCGGAGGCGCTATGCGCCTTGCACGCCGAGAGAGGCGATGGGAACCCGACGGTCGAGGAAGCCCGGATGAATATCGCGAACGGTCTCGCTTCCGCAGCGAACTCCGGAATCGCCTTGCTGCCCATACGCCGCCGCGTCGAGAACGACTTCATCGGCTACTGCGGATTGCTAGTCGGCCGCGCCACGATCGAAGAGCCCGAGATCGCCTATGAACTGTTCCAGCGCGTCCACGGCAACGGCTACGCGACCGAAGCCGCGCGCGCGGTGCTCGACGCCGCGATCGCGACCGGCAGGAGGCGCCTGTGGTCGACCGTCCGCACCTGAAATACGGCATCGTTCCGGGTCCTCGACAAGCTCGGTTTCGAGCGGGACCACACCACCACCGATGATCGAGGCGAAATCGTTTGGCTCACCCGAGCACTGCCCTGAAACGACTAGCGCCGCAGGCTGAAAGACAAGCTAAGAACTGATTTCAAGAATCGTGTGAGGCGTCGCGTTCGGCTAGGAAATTGTCGAGGAGTGTGAACAAGACGTTGAGTGCATGCTCGTCCTGGTCTGGGGCGAGGGCATCTGAGATCTGCTCTTGGCCGGGAAATGCCAGTTGCAACACGACTGCGGTCCAGATGAGCGGCGAGGAGGGGCCGAGGCGGTCCATGAGCCAGTCTTTGAGTCCTTTCAAGCCGCGCCCGCCTGCGCGCTGGGCTCCGAGGTCATACCCGATCAGGAACTGGGCCATGCGCTCGTAGGTGACCCGTCCGGTAAACAGGCCGGGCCGCTGGGCGATGAACGCGACGTATTCGCGCTCGGTCAGTGTGTTGAGGTCGACCACGGGGCGTCCGTCCTTGGAGGCATGAAGGGCATTGGGGTAGCTATCAGAACATCGGCCGCGCCCGACCCGGCCCGCGACCGATCGTATAGCTTCGACCAGGTCTCGGGCGGCCTTGATATCGGGCACGTTCCCTCCGGTCGTGATGATCGCCAACGGGATCCCGGCACTAAGAGGACGTCTCAGTTGGTGAGTTTCTTGTAGCAGGTGAGGGCTGCTGCGAGGGCGAGGAATGCAGCGAACAGGTGTCCGTGGCGTTCGTACCGGATGGTGAGGCGGCGATAGCCGCCGAGCCAGGCAATGGTCCGCTCGATGACCCAGCGGTGGCGGCCGAGGCGGGTCGAGGGCTCGATGCCGCGCCGCGCGATCCGGTCGCCGATGCGCCGATCGCGCAGCGCCCGATGGCAGTCGGGGATGTCATAGGCCTTGTCGGCGTGGACCTTCGCGGGCTTCCTGCGGCGCGGGCCGCGCCGGGAGCGGATTTTCGGGATGCCCTGGATCAGCGGCTCGAAGGCTTGGGAATCGTGGATGTTCGCAGCCGAGACTCCGAGCGCGAGCGGCAGTCCGTTCCGGTCGGACAGGACGTGGATCTTTGAGCCGGACTTGCCGCGATCGACCGGGTTTGGACCGGTCAGAGATCCCCCTTTTTCGCGCGCAGGCTCGCGCCGTCGACGATCGCGCGGGACCAGTCGATCTCACCGGCCGCGCCGAGCCGGTCGAGTACCGCGCGGTGGAGCTTCGCCCATAGCGCGGCTTCGGACCACTCGGTGAAGCGCCGGTGCGCGGTCTGGTGGGAGACGCCGAATGTCGGCGGTAGGTGCCGCCAAGCGCAGCCGGTAGTCAGCACAAACACAATCGCTGCGAACACCTGCCGGTCATCGACCCTGGCGATGCCACCGCCCTGTGCGCGCTTTAGCGGGACCGGGATCAGCTGCTCCGTGATCTCCCACAGCTCGTCGGGCACAAACTCTTCAGCGAACGCAGCCACACACGATGTTTGCAGACTGCCCAGGACCAGGTGCTCAGCGGACCGGAAATCTGGCGTCGCCTATGGCGAAACCTGCCAGGAAGTTCGCGATGATCAGCGCCACGATCTGCATCGCAAGGCCGTAGACGAACACACCCATCGAAGATGTGTCGAACAGCTGATCGGTAAATCCTGTCGTCGGGACCAGGCGCAGTGCACAGCCCAGATAGATGATTCCGGCGATGAGCACCAGGACTGCCAGGAACCAGAGGTCGGCTCTGGACGGTCGATCCGCGTCCCCCCGGTAGTACGCGAGTCGGCCCGGCACAGCGATCTCCTCGATCCGTTTCGAAGGCGGCTTCAAGAACGCGGCAGCCGAGAGCAGGATGAACCCGTACCCGCCGAACCCGAACACCGGAGTTAGGGGAAACCTCGTGACCTGGACGGCTTCGGAGTAGGAGTCGGCGAACACGATGCCGCTGCTGACATCGTCAGGGTCGTAGACGGCCCACACCAGGCCGTCCCAATCGTCACTTCCGTGCGGATCGCTCTTCGTGCTGATCTGATCATGGACCAGATGGAAGCTCGTGCTGGTCGGGATGGAGCCAGTGAACTCGAAGCTGTACCTGGGGCCGTGTCGGCTGCTGGACTGCTCCACTTCGCCGATCGAGGTGACGTCAACCGGGCTAATCCCGGGGTCGCCATCGATGAGCGCGCGCCAGGCGGGGTCGTCACCGAGCGTGCCGGCGACTAGAGCGAAGACTGCGCAGGTGCCGAGGAGGATCATGCTGTGGACGGCAATTGCCCGTCGCCGCAGCAGTCGCTGTGCGGTGGCTTCGGCGGATGGGATCTCGCTCTTCGCAAGCCTTCGGACCGTCCCCGTGCGACCCAGTCGCCACCGCAGCCGCAACCACACAACCACCAGCGCCACTGCGGCAATGAGCAGCACGCACCCGATGAGTTCGGCGAATTCGCCATGCCACCAGAGATACCCGGCGGCCTGCATCACGATCACCGCGACCAAGCAGAGGTTGGCTCCAACTATGGCGGCCGTCATCTGTCGACGAGAGCGCCGGGATACAAAGCGGGGCTGCATGATCAGCCCTTTCGGAGGAGAGGGTGCGGGGGCGATCCGCGCCAAGGGTACCGGCACCGACACCGACGCGACCAGCTGCAAGCCCTGCTCCTGCGAACCAACTGAGACACGTTCTAAGCGGAGGCGTAGTACGTGTACTTCTCCACATCCCAAGAGTTCAGCAGTGCCATCTCGATGATGGCGCCTTCGATCTTCTCGGTTTCGATGGGAACGCATCGGTTGGCGGTGAAGGACTCGCCGGGTGCGACCGCGCCGACCTCGTTGAGGTCATTGGGGACGATGCCGCAGTCACTCTGGTAGGTCCAGGCTTCGTTGCGGACGCCGATCAGGAGGTCGGTGGGAGCGGCGGCGGCGTCGGACCTGTTGATGCCGGTCACCGTGATCATGAAGTACTGGGAGCCCTCGTCGAGGGCCTGGTTGCTGGGGTCGGCTGCCAAGATCGTGTCGGTCGCGTCGACCTCCACGGCTGTGACGGCGATGTCCCACGTGTCGACCTTGCCGGTCGCGCACATGTCGAGCGGGGCTTCGATGCTCTGGCCCGCAGTGGGATCGGATTCTGCGGGCACGTAGTCGCATTCGATGACCACGGGAGCGGCCTCGGTCGTCTCCTCGACGCCGGCCTCAGCAGTGGTCTCAGTGGCGGTGTCTTCACCGGGATTGGCGTCGGTGCACGCGGTGAGGCTGGTGAGCCCCACGAGACCGATCCCGGCGGCGGCGAGGAGTTTCTTGGGTGCCAGTGCGGCGATAACGGAGGGCACGATTGGTCCTTCGGGTGGAGGCGTGTGTGACACCCGTGAAGTTACTGCACCGGCACTACGAACTGGCGCGGATTCGGGTGTCCGACCCATGCCCTCGATTCATCGATTCCTTCGCAAGATGAACAGCGCTTCGAGAATCGCATGGTGCAAAGTACGCCGGAACAGGTATTCGGCGGCAGGCGCTGAGACCATCGGCAACGTCCGGTATCCCTTCTCACCGGTGATGAACTCCCTGAGGGCGAGCACGTTGAGCACGGCAAACCCGAGCGGTGGCATGCATGGCAGCATGAGCAAACCGAACCATCCCGAACCCTCGTCGCCCGTCGCGGCGGCTACGACGGCGGTGGCCATGCCGCCGGCCCAGAATGGGAAGGCCAATCGCACCCCCCAAACCGCTCGGCCGTACTGAGGTTGGGCAAGGACTTCCCGTTCAACGGCGCTCTCGCCGAATCGAGTACGCGACACGGAACTCCGTTCACAAGGGGTAATCAAAGGCTGAGCGCGGCAACCGCCTAGGCGATGTCCCGCAAGTTGATGCCGCGCAGTGGAAGCTCTCTCGATCGGTGATGAACAGGTGGGTTGGATATCGGTCCTGTGAAGCGGCCCGCAATGTGGCCGAGAGTCTGAGGGCCGGTCGTT
>NZ_JAPZVP010000023.1 GCF_027622875.1 Glycomyces luteolus
GTGTCGCTGAAGCCATGGCCGGTATCGCCCGCCTCCACAACCTCACGATGACCGGCTGACCGGCCGATCGGTCTTCGGTTGTTCTGGCTTTCACACAACCGAGAGCAACTTGCGGGACATCGCTTAGAGACGGGTGGCGGTCAGAACTTGAGGAAGTCGCGGATCGCGAGGACGGCTCCGGCCCGCGCCCATTCGGAGAAGTCGAACGGCTGGATGTCGGGTGCGGCGGGCGCGCCGTTGGGGCGGCGGCGGTACATCGCGATCGCGGCGTCGAGTTCGCCGCGCGCGAGCTCGGCCACCGCGATGCCGTCGCCGGTGATGACGACCTTCTCGGGATCCATGAAGTTCGCCACCGTCGCGGTCAGGACGCCGAGCGCGTGCCCGGCGTCGCGGAACGCCTGCCTGGCGGCGGGGTCCCCGCTTCGCGCGAGGTCCAGGACGGCCGCGTAGTCCAGACCCGGGGTGCGCAGTGCTCCCACGATCGCGGCCTTCGGGAGGTACGCTGCGACGCAACCGCGATGGCCGTGCTCGCAACGGGGCCCCGCCGGGTCGACCAGCAGGTGCTCAAGGCTCCCGGCCCTGCCGCTGGTGCCGGTCACGACCTTGCCGTCGACGACGATCCCCACACCGATCCCGGCGCCGATGGCGATGAGCACCATGGAGTCGTATCCCGCACCGACGCCGAACCAGTGCTCGGCCGCAGTCAGGGCGTGCACGTCGTTCTCAGCGGTGGCGGGGATGCCCAGGCGCTCGCTCACGAGGTCGGCCAGCGGCACGTCGCTCCACCCGAGGAACGGCGACTCCAGGACGATCTGGCGCCCGTTGGCGGATGCCACGTCGCCGGCAAGGCCGATCCCGGCCGCGGTGATGTCCGGGTATTCGCCCGCGAGGCGCTCGCGGACGGCGCCGATCTGCCCGACGACCTGCTCCACGCTCTGCGACGCCAGCGGCTCGTCGTACTCGGCGAGGGCCTGTGCGGTGAGGTCGGTGACCACGGCGAACAGCCGGTCGCCGGTGAGCTTGACGCCCAGGAACCGCCTGCCTTCGGGACGGATGCGCAGGACCTCGCCGGGCCGACCGGCGGCGCTGCGCAGCTCGACCGCGCTGTCCCCGATCAGGCCCTGCTCGATGAGTGTGCGGGTGACACGAGTGAGGCTGGCCCGAGACATGCCGAGTTCCCGCGCGATCGCCGCGCGGGTCTGCGGGCCGCGGATCAGCAGCTCGCGAAGCGTGCTGCGTTCCAGGCCGGTCATCGCCGCCCGCGCCGGTGGCTCCTTGGTCGCCGAAGCCGCCGTCTGCTCCATCCCGATCCCTTCGATTTGTTCAGGACTTACGGTAGCCCCTGCGACGCCGCAAGATATTTGCCCCTTGTTGTCTGTTACTGCGAGCGCCATCGAACTCTGCAGCGCAGGAATTGGTTTCATCTGTTGACAAATTTGATGCGTGCCGCGTACCGTACTCCGCATCAGATCAGGAATGTACATACGTCGATATAACGGGTTCCGTCGCAATCCTCAGCGACTTCGCCGCCCCTGCCCTGACACCCCGCTTCCCGCGGGGCGGCTTTCCCGGTTCCCCCGTCCGATCCCCGCCCCGGCAGCCCTCACCTCAGGAAGGACACCATGCAACGCTCACGGCGCATCGGATCGCGGATCGCCTTGGCGGCGCTCACGATCGTCGCGATGATCACCACCGCGACGGCGGCGGCCCAATCCGCCACCGCCCAGGAATCGCCGCCGATCGCAGCGGCCGACCTCGCTACCTCGTTCCAGTGGTCCTCGACCGGGCCGCTGATCGGGCCCAAGCCCGACGCGAACCATCCCGTCGTCGCGGTCAAGGACCCCACGGTGGTCCGCTACAACGGCCAGTGGATCGAGTACGCCTACGGGGGCGGCACCGCCAACGGCACAGCCGCGGTCATCTGGGACTGCAACGGCGGGTCGAACCAGAAGTGGCGGCTGAACAGCGACGGCACCATCATGGCAGTCCAATCAGGACTGTGTCTGGATGTCGAGGGCTGGGCACGGCCAACGGCTCCAAGGTGCACCTGTGGACCTGCCGCGGCGGTGCCAATGAGCAATGGAGACTCGACTAGCTCGCGGTCCGCGAGCTTCGGATCCGACGCGATTCGTGTGCAGGCGGTTGATCCAGGCATCTGCACACAGGAAGGAAAGGTCAGATGAAATCCATTTTGAAGCCGGCAGTGATCAGCCGGTTGGCCCTGATCGTGCTCGTGGTCGCGGGGCTGCTGGGTCTCGCGTCTCCGGCGCAGGCCCAGGTGTACTCGACGTGCGATCGGTGGGGCAGCTACACCCAGGGTTCCTGGACGGTCTACAACAACATCTGGGGCGACATCCATGGCAGACAGTGCCTCACGGTCAACAGCATCAAGTCCTGGTACGTCGATGCGACCCACACGGGCGGCGGCATCAAGTCCTACCCGAACACCTCGGTCCGGCCCCAGACCCCGCTGTCGCAGTTGAACTCGGCGGGCTTCTGGTACAACACGTCGTCGGCACCCGTCGCGAGCGGCGACCACTGGAACTGGACGAGCGACCTCTGGTCGACCAACAACCAGGACGAGATCATGGTCTTCACCAGCTGGTCCGGGGGGACGGCAGGCGGCTGGGGCAGGCAGATCGCCTCCAACGTGACCATCGGCGGCGTCCTCTACGCGTCGGTCTGGCAGGCCGATCCCGGCTGGAACGTCCTCCAGCTCATCCCCGCCCAGCAGACCAACAGCGGCACCATCGACGCCGCGGCGGTCTGGCGATGGGCGGCCTCGTGGAACCTCCTGCGCAACACCACCTTCGACACGATGCAGTTCGGCCTCGAGATCACCTCCACCAACAATCAGCAGAAGCGGTACTCGCTGAACGCCTACAGTGCCTGGTGGAGCAACACCTCCGGCGGCGGATCGACCATCTGACTGACCGGTGCAAACGGGTAGTGGACGCTCCACTGTCAGACTGAAGCCGCCCCGCGAGGCGCGGGGCGGCTTCAGATCGGCGAGGGCGCCCTCGCGGGCGAAGACCAGGCCGGGAGGTGGAGCGCGATGCGCGGGCCAGCCCTGGCGGCCGGTGCGCCCGCTAGGTCCAGAGCGCGAAGCTGTTGCCGTGAAGTCGGCGCCGCCGGCCGAGGAAGTGATCTCGGGTGGCCCGCGGTGCGGCGGCGAGGAGCGATCCGCGTCGGATGAAGGACACGCCTTCCTCGAGGAACTCGGCTTCCTCCCGCGACATTCATGAATGTATCGCGATGTGATTAATTAGATCATGTAACAAAAACGATGCCTACGTCCTTCCCAAGTCCCGTCAAAATGCCGGAAATCGGGTGTTCTGGTGTGCAGCATCGCCTGCATTCCTCGGGCAGACGCCTCGATGATGCTTTCTTTCGTTTCATCGTTTGACAAATGCCACGATGTCTGCGTACCGTACTCCCGGCGGGCCAACATCTACATATCTCGATGCATCCGACCCTTGGTCCCGCGCACAATCCCCTTTCTCGGCAAGGAGTCTTGAATGAGTCCAACCACTGACCACAGACGGCGGCTGCGTCTCGGCGTGATCGCCGGCGCGGCGGTCGCCGCGATGACGGCCGGTCTTTTCGGCGCGGTCAGCGCTCAAGCGGCCCAAGGCTGCCAGGTCGACTACGAGGTCACCGGCGAATGGCCCGGCGGTTTCATCGCCGCCGTCGAGGTCACCAACCTCGGCGACCCGGTCGACGGCTGGAGCCTCGAATGGACCTGGCCCGACGGCCAGCGCGTCACCAACATGTGGAACGCCGAGCACACGGGCTCCGGCGAGACCGCCACGGCTGAGAGCCGCGGCTACAACAAGAAGGTCGCCACCGGCGACACCACCGCCTTCGGCTTCACCGGCTCCTGGTCGGGTGAGAACACCGACCCGACCGAGTTCCGCCTCAACGGGCGCCTCTGCGACGGCACCACCGGCGAGCCCACCGAGACGCCCACAGGCGGCCCGCAGGAGTGGGACAACGCCATGGACCAGGTCGCTGACATGGAGCCGAGCACGAACATCGGCAACACGCTCGACGCCCTCGGCGGCGAGACCGCTTGGGGCAACCCGATGATCACGGAGGAACTGCTCCAGACCTACAAGGCCGAGGGGTACAACTCGATCCGCCTGCCGGTCACCTGGGACGAGTTCACCGGCCCGGCACCGGATTACACGATCGCGCCCGAGCGCATGGAGCGCGTCGCGCAGGTCGTGGACTGGGCGCTGGAGAACGACCTCCAGGTCATGATCAACCTCCACCACGACTCGTGGATGTGGCTCGACGAGCTGCCGAACGACCACGACAACGTGCTGGCCAAGTTCGAGTCGATGTGGACGCAAATCGCCGAGCGGTTCAAGGACTACCCGGACGCGCTGTCGTTCGAGAGCAACAACGAACCCCAGTTCGTGGGCAAGGAAGGCGACGCGGGTGACCCGTACAACGAGGAGCTCAACCGTGCCTTCTACGACATCGTCCGGGCCTCGGGTGGGAACAACACCGACCGTCTCCTGGTCCTGCCGACGCTGAACACCAACGCCGCGCAGGAGCGACTCGACCCGCTCAAGGCCATGATCGACAGCCTGAACGACGACATGGTCGCCGCGACGATCCACTACTACGGTTTCTGGCCGTTCTCGGTGAACGTCGCCGGGTTCCCGACCTACGAGGAGCAGTCCCAGGCGGACCTCGCGGGCTCCTTCCAGCGGACGCACGACACCTTCGTGGCGAACGGCATCCCGGTCATCGTGGGCGAGTGGGCGATCCTGAACTACGGCGTGACCGGTCCCGAGGTGGTCGAGTACGGGGAGATGCTGAAGTTCTTCGAGGACCTGCAGTTCCAGGCCCGTGAGTACCACTTCACGACGATGATCTGGGACGCGATCCAGTTCCTCAACCGCAACACCCTGGAGTGGCACGACCAGTACCTCCAAGATCGGATCTCCTCCAGCTGGACGACCCGCTCGGGTGCGACCTCGTTCGACCGGATCTACCTCGAGAAGGCCGGGACCATCGGCGACGTGTCGCAGACGCTGGACCTCAACGGCCTCGAGTTCGAGGGCCTGTGGGACGGGGACACGCAGCTCGTCGAGGGCACCGACTACACGCTCTCGGGTGACACGCTGACCTTCAAGGCCGCGGCCCTCACCCGTCTCGCGGGCGACCGGGCCTACGGCACCAACGCCACCATCGAGGCCCGCTTCTCCGCGGGCGTCCCGTGGCGCATCAACATCATCACCTTCGATCAGGCCGTGCTCTCGGACGCGACCGGGACGACCTCGCTCACGATCCCGACGCAGTTCAACGGCGACCGCATCGAGCAGATGGAGGCGCACTACGCGGACGGCTCCAACGCCGGCCCCGCCGAATGGACGCCCTACCAGGAGTCCAACGTGAGCTGGCTGCCGAACTACAGCGGCGGCACGATCACCGTTCCGGCCTCCTTCGTGAACGCGATCAGGGACGGCGAGCCCGTCACGATCACGTACCACTTCTGGGGCGGCGACTCCGTCGACTACACCGTCACCAAGAACGGCTCGACCGTGACCGGCACGGCCTCCTAGAAGGCACTGACACGGCGGCGTGAGGATCTCTCAGACGAGGAGGACCCTCACGCCGCTCTGTTCCCTGCTCTCTTCGCACTCGAAAGACCGATCGAGTACCGCGTGGACCCGTTGGTCGCCGCCCGCAACGTCTCAGTCGATGATGTCGCCGTAGATCAGGCCGCGGCCGTTGGTGGCGATGTAGACCCGGCCGTACACGTCCGGGTCGCCGGAGACGGCCTTGCCGGTCCAGCCCCACTGGTGGGCGTCGTCGTTGATCCGCTGCCAGTTGCGGCCCTCGTCGGTCGAGCGCCAGATCCCGCGAACGCCACCGGCTTTCGCCGAGGTGTAGATCGCCGGGTAGCCGTACCGGGTGCGGCTCTTGCCGAAGCCGACCGCGTCGGCCTCCTCGAAGTCGCGCACCCGCCGCCAGGTCCTGCCGCCGTCGACCGAGCGCCACATGCCGTACGCCTTGCCGGCTTCGCCGCCGGTGAGCCACAGGTGCTTCGCCTTGCCGGGGACCGCGCGGAGCTCCACGGGCCCTTCGGAAGGCAGACCGGTCGCGCCCGTCGCGGCGAAGGCCAGGCCGCTGTTCGTGCTGGCGTAGCAGACGCCTGAGGCGAAGGCGTACAGGCGGTTCGGGTCGGCCCTATCGGACCGCACGAGCGCTCCGGCGGGGAGTCCCTCGACGGCGGTCCAGGATTGGCCGAGGTCGGTACTGCACACCGGCGTGGTCTCCCCGTCCCCTGGGGACCAGACGATCACCGCCCCGTCGGCGCTCACCGCGACGGTGCCCGCGTTGCCGCCGCCCGCGACGCCGTCCAGGCGCTTCGTGGTCAACCAGGCCGCACCGCGATCGAGGGAAACGCCCACGTGCCCGTCGGCCTCGCCTTCGACATCGCCCGTGCCGACGACGACGTCGGGGTTCAGGCCGGCGAAGTCGAGGCTGCGGCCGGACGTCCAGTTCGGGCGGCGGATCATGACGCCCGGCTGATCGAGGTCGGTCTGGACGAACCCGCCGAGGTCGCCCATCGCCGAGACGAGGGTCCCGCCGAGCGCGGCGATGTCCTGTACCGCGGTCTCCTCGATCCCTTGGACGCGGATGCCCACGTCGAACGGCTCGACCGGCAGCGGCACCTGGCGTCCGGCCGCGTCGTCCCAGCCGACCAGCGGGCCCTGCGCGTCCCAGGCCGTCAGCTGCTCGGTGCCCCAGATGGTCCCGCCGATCCACATGACGCGGTCGGAGTCGTGGGGGTCGATCGAGAGGGCGTCGATCATCCAGCCGTGCTTGATCGCGTAGGCCGGGCCGTCGTCGACCTTGCCGAACGTCAGCCACTCATTCCCGGTGGGGTCCAGGGTGAACCGGTCGGTGCGCTCCGGAGGCCACGACCAGTTCGCGTCCCACGCGTAGTCCCAACTGGTCTGCCAGGTGGCGCCGGAGTCCGTGGATCGGAACAGGATCTCGTCGGGGTACCAGTGGTTCTCGGTCGCGGCCATCAGCGTCCCGGGTCGCTGCCGGTCGACGGTGATGCCGCCGAATCCCGGTATGGTGCCGAGCGGGTCGTACGCGGGGGTGACGTCGGTCCACTCGCCGGTGGCCAGCGCCAGGCGCTGGATCGAGCCGCCTCTGCCGGTGGCGGGCGGGCCGTTGTAGGGGCCGGGGTCCCAGCTGGTGACGATGAACAGGTGGCCGTTCTCGTGGTCGATCGCGGCCTGCTTGGGGATGGTGCGATTGCCGTCGGCGGTCCCGAGCGCGGTCGCCGCGCCGGGGACGGGCTGCCAGGTCCGGCCGCGGTCGGCGGAGACGTACAGCGGGTCTGCCGGGTCGGCGACGCCGACGAGGATCCGGCCGTCCTGGGCGAACTCGATCCAGATGACGCCCTGGTTGTCGCCGGAGTAGGGGTCGCCGGGGGTGACGACGAAGTTCCCGGGGTTCGGAAAGTCGGTGACCTCGGCCCAGGTGCGGCCATGGTCGTGGGAGCGCCACAGGCCGTTGCCGTTCGGGGCTCCCAAGTAGACGACCGCGTTGTCGTGCGGATCGACGGCCAGGCGCTCGCCCATCCCGCGGCCGGGCATGTTGCCGCCCTGCTTGAACGGCAGCTCGGCCGCACCCCAGGTCTGCCCGTAGTCGTCGGAGTAGAGGACCGCGCCGGAGGTCGGGTCCCAGTCTTTCGTGTAAGTCCCGACCGCCGCGTACACGCGGTTCGGCTCAACCGGGTCGGTGGCGACCGAGACGACGCCGGTCCAGCCCCACTGGTCCCAGCCGATCCAGTCCAGCAGCGGCTTCCAGGTCTGGGTCGGTTCCTGCCAGCGGTAGAGGCCCCCGATGTCGGTGCGGGCGTAGATGAGGCCGGCTTCGGTCTCGTTGAAGACGATGCCGGGGACCCAGCCGCCGCCGTTCACGATCGCGTTGCGCCAGGTGTAGGCGTCCTCGCAGCGGCCGGAGGTCTTGGCTTGGGCGCCAGTGGGAACAGCGGCGGCCGCGACAGCGGCGGCGCCGAGTGAAGCGGCGAGAGTGCGTCGTCGCACGAGTGCTCCAAATGGGAGAGGAGTGATGGGGGTGGTAGGGATATGTAACCGTTTACTTAATTTTGAGACCCAACATAACAAGCCGGTCCCTTCTGGGCAAGGGACTCAGGCGATGTTTCGTTGAGCGGGTTGACAATAAGAGCCGACGCCTCGCCATCTGCCAAGCACGGCCCCACTCGGCCGCGGTGCCGAAGCACTGGGCTCGGGGACCGACCACGTGCCAAGGTGCTCGGAACCGGCGAGCGCCCTGTCGCGATCAGAAGAACGTGTGCTGGCGGGCCGCGTACGGTTCCTCGAGCGCGGCGATCTCCGCGTCGGTGAGTGCGATGTCCAGCGCGGCGACCGCGTCGGTCAGGTGGTGCGCCTTGGTCGCGCCGATGATCGGCGCGTCGACGACCGGGTTCTTGAGGACCCAGGCCATCGCGATCGTCGCCATCGAGACCCCGCGGTCGGCCGCGATCGTGCCGACCGCGTCCACGATCGCCTTGTCGGTGTCGAAGACCGTCGGGCGCCCGTCGAAGTCGGTGTCACCGGTGACCTCCGAACGCGAGGTGCCCTTCGCTCCCCAAGGGCGTGCGACCCGGCCCGCGGCGAGCGGACTCCACGGCATCGAGCCCACGCCCTCATCCTCGAGGAGGCCGAACATCTCGCGCTCGTCCTCGCGCTGCAGCAGGCTGTACTGGTCCTGCATCGAGACGAACGGAGTCCAGCCGTTCGCCCGGGCGCTGTACTGCATCTTGGCGAACTGCCACGCCCACATCGACGAGGCGCCGACATAGAGGGCCCTGCCGGACTTCACCACGTCGTGCAGGGCCTCCATGGTCTCCTCGACCGGCGTCTCGGGGTCGAAGCGGTGGATCTGGAGCAAGTCCACGTAATCGGTGCCGAGCCGCTCGAGTGAGGCGTCGACCTGCTCGAAGATCGCCTTCCGCGACAGACCGGAGCCGCCGGGGCCCTCGTGCATCGGGAAGAAGACCTTGGTCGCGAGCACGATGTCCTCACGGCGCGAGAACTTCCGCATCGCCTGCCCGACCAGCTCCTCCGAGGAGCCGGCCCCGTAGGCGTTGGCGGTGTCCCAGAACGTGATGCCCAGCTCCACGGCCTGCTTGAAGACCGCCTCGGCGTCCTCGCCCTGGAGCGTCCACGGCGACCACCCGCCGGGCACACCGAAACTCATGCACCCCAGCGCCAGCCGACTGACCTTCAGACCCGATCCGCCCAGCCGCGTGTATTCCATGTTCGCCTCCTCATCGCGAAGCGGAAGCCGGCCACCGGCTCCCGGAACGATCATCACCGCCCCTCCGAACCGTGCCAATGGTCGAATTCCCTCCTGGGACCGCCGCTGCCTAGGACAGATCTCTCCCTGCCTGGAAGCCTTCAGGCCTGTCACACTGATCCCATGACCGGCAGCGATCCGCAGCTCAACGAACTCGGCGAATTCCTCAAGGCCCGCCGCGCCGAACTCACCCCTGAGACTGTCGGACTCCCCGGGACCGCCGCCGTGCGCCGGGTTCCGGGCCTGCGCCGCGAGGAGGTCGCGCAGTTGGCCGCCATCAGCAACGACTACTACACGCGGCTCGAACAGGGCCGCATCAACGCCTCCGCGCCCGTACTGACCGCGCTCGCCCGAGTGCTGCGCCTCGATGAGGTCCAGCGCGCCTACCTGTTCACACTCGCGGGCAAGCAGACCGCCCGCCCGCGCCGCCGCACCGCCCAGAAGGTCCGGCCGCAGCTCCAGCGCCTCCTCGACCAGCTCACCGACGTCCCCGCCGTCATCTTCGGCCGGCGCATGGACATCCTCGCCTGGAACGCCCTCGCCGCGGCCCTCCTCGGCGACTTCGCGGCGATGCCGCCCGAACGCCGCAACTACGTGCGGCTCCTGTTCAGCGAGCCCGGCTCCCGCGAGTTCTTCAAAGACTGGGAGCTCATCGCCCGCTACAGCGTCGCCCACCTGCGCCTGGAAGCCGCCGAACACCCCGACGACCCCGCGCTGGCCGCCCTTGTCGGCGAGCTTTCGGTGCAGGACGCGGACTTCCGTCGCTGGTGGGCCGAGCACCAGGTGGCCACCAAGAGCATCTGCACCAAGGCCATCGACCACCCGGTGGTCGGCGAGATGACCCTCAGCTGGGACATGTTCGCCCACACCGGCGAGCCCGACCAGCAACTCGTGTTGTGGTCGGCCGAGCCCGGCACCGCATCGCACGAGGCGCTCCGGCTCCTCGGCTCGTGGTCGGCGCCCGAACGCCCCTCCACGCCGGTGGAAGGGGCGCGCGACTGATCAGTTGTGGAGATGGGCGTGTTCGTGGGCGGCGGTGCGCCGGTTCAGGCGTGCCAGGGTTCGCCGGTGACCTGGTGGTCGGCGCGGCTGAGGGCTTCGACGACGAGTCGGCGCAGGTGGCCGTCGGTGAGGCTGTAGACGGCGCGGCGGCCTTCGCGGCGCGGCTGGACGAGGCCGGCGAGGCGCAGTTTCGCCAGGTGCTGGCTGACCGCGGTCCGGGCGGCGCCGGTGCGTTCGGCCAGGCCGGTCACGTCGGATTCGCCTTGCGCGAGTGTCCAGAGCAGGTGCAGGCGGGTGGGGTCGGCGAGGAGGGCGAACACGCTTGCGGCGGTGGTGAACTGCTCACCGCTCGGGGCGTCGTGATGCGACTTCGGTGCAGGTGCAGGCGGTTCGCGTTCGGGCATCAGCCCATCCTACGTGCGCGGGCGCTCGGAGCCGGTTCAGACGAGGTCGGCGTCGTGGGCGAGGAGGGCGATCTGGGTGCGGTTGTCGAGGCCGAGCTTGATGAGGATGCTCGAGACGTGTGATTTGACGGTGGTGACGCTCATGAGGAGCGCGCCGGCGATCTCGGCGTTGGAGCGGCCGTTGGCGATCGCGACCGCCACGTCGTGTTCGCGGGGCGTGAGGGCGGCGAGGGCGGTGCGGGCGCGCTCGTAGGCGCCGGTGTGGGCGACGGTGCGGTCCATGAGCCGCCGCATGACGGCGGGGGAGAGCATGGGGTTTCCGGCGGCGACGCGGGCGACGGCGTCGGCGATCTGGGCGGGCGGGGTGTCCTTGAGGAGGAAGCCGCCGGCGCCGGCGCGGAGGGCGTGAACGATGTTCTCGTCGGTGTCGAAGGTCGTCAGGACGATGACCTCGGGCGGGTTGGGGCGGGCGCGGAGCCTGCGGGTGGCGGTGATGCCGTCGACGTGGGGCATCTGGAGGTCCATGAGGACGACGTCGGGAAAGTGGGCGTCGGCGGCGGTGAGGGCCTCGCGGCCGTCGCCCGCTTCGCCGACCACGGCGATGTCGCCGATCCCGTCGAGCATCATCGACAGTCCGGCCCGGACCAGGGCGTCGTCGTCGACCAGGAGCACTCGGATCACGTCGGCCATGGTAGCCGGGCCCGCAGCCGGAACCGGCCGTCGCCGCGCTCGTGGTCGAGTCGCCCGCCCGCCAAGCGGACCCGCTCGGTGAGGCCGACCAGCCCCAGTCCGCTGCCGGGCACGACCGGGGCGTCGCCTTGCGCGGGAAGCGGATTGGCGAGCTCGACGGTCAGGTCGGTGCCGGGCGCGCCGCTCAGGGCGAGGTCGACCGGGCTCCCGGCGGCGTGCTTGCGGGCGTTCGTCAGCCCTTCCTGGAGGACCCGGAACGCGGTGCGGCCGATGGAAGGCGGGAGGATTGCTACGGAGAGAGCGTTGCGCACTTCGACGGTTTGCCCTGCGGCCCTGGACTCCTCGATCAGGCGCTCCAGGTCCGCCACGGTCACGGGGCCGCCCGTCGCGGCCTCGTCGTCTTCACGGAGCAGGCCGATCACCTGCCGCAGCTCCTCAAGGGCCTGGTGCACGCCGTCGCGGACCACCCCGGCGGCCATGGCGACCTTCTCGGGCGGGGCGTCGGGGCGGAACTCGAGGGCGCCCGCGTGCGTGGCGACCAGCGAGAGGCGGTTCGCGAGCACGTCGTGCATGTCGCGGGCGAGGGCGCGGCGCTCGGCCGCGCGGGCCTCGGCGACCCGGCGGCCCTGCTCGGCCTCGGCCCGCTCGGCGCGCTCGTGCAGGGAGATGAGGAGCCTGCGGCGTGCCTTGGCCAGAGCGCCCCACCCGAGCAGCGCGCCGTACGTGACCACGACGAGCAACGCCCACCACTCGAACCCGAGCGCCGGGTTCGGATACCACCGCCACTGCAGGAGGTGCGCCAGGACCCCGGCGGCCGCCACGGCCGCGGCGGTGCGGAACCGCCCGCGCCACGCCGCCTGGAGCGCACCGATCGTGGCCACCGGAGTGGCGACCGGCGAGAGCACGGCGAGCACCGCGGCCGCGAACGCCCCGGCGACCGGCCGCCGCACCTGCACGACCGCGGCCCCGACGCTCAGCACCGCGACCGCGACATCCAAGGGCCCCAGGTCGATACGAGCCCACAACCCCAGCGCGGTCAGCAGCGCCACACCGCCGACCAGGAGGATCGCATCAGCGGGGCGGGGATGTCGGCGCTCGGTCACCGGGCTCATGCTAGCCCCGGACCGGCCGGAGCCGTCACCTCCGAAAGTAGGAGACGGCCCCTTCCCGAGCAGGGGACGGCGCGGCCCCGCGACCGATGCGGGCACCCCTCGGCCCCAACGACACTGGTCACATGAACAAGCGCACCCGCCGACTCCTCACCGTCATCGCCGCCGCCGCGGCGGCACTCCTCCTCTGGGCCGCAGCCGCCCCGCTCGCCGGCGTCGACCTCACCGTCGACCAGGCCGGCACCCCGCTCACCGTCGGACCGGTCCTCATCGCCCTCGCGAGCCTCACCGTCGGCTTCGCCGCCTGGGGCCTCCTCGCGCTCCTCGAGAAGCTCACGGCCCGAGCCGGACTGATCTGGTCGATCATCGCCGCGGCCGTCCTCGCCTGCTCCCTCACCGGCCCGCTCGCCGCCGCCACCACCGCCGCGATGCTCGTCCTCATGGGCATGCACGTCGCCACCGGCGGCGTCCTCATCGCCGGGCTGGTGCGGCGATGAACCTCCCCTGGGGCTACCTCATCGGCCTGCTCATCCTCGCCCTCCCCGCATTCCGGCTGCCGCGCATGCCGACCGGCCCCGGCACCTCGTTCTTCTTCGCGAGCATCGCCGTCCTCGAACTGCCGTTCCTCGCCTCGGCCGGCTTCTCCGCCAGCACCGCGCTCGCGATCGCCGAAGGCGACCTCGACTCGCCCCTCACCATCGCCGCCGCCGTCCTCGCGGGAGCCTGCCTGACCCTCACCATGTGGCGCAGCCTCCGCGCCCGGCCGATCCTCATGCGCGCCATGGGCGGCCTCCGCATCCCGCACCGCCTGCCGTGGACCCGCATCCTCCTGCTGCCCTTCGGCATCCGACCCCGCTCGGTCCAACGGATCGCGAACCTCTCCTACGGGCCGCACGGCAAACGCAACCTCCTCGACCTCTACCGCCACCGCACCGCGCCCGCAGGCGCACCGGTCCTCATCCACTTCCACGGCGGCTACTACACGACCGGCTACAAGAACTCCCAAGCCCTGCCGCTGCTCCACCGCCTCGCCGGCCAAGGCTGGGTGTGCATCAGCGCCAACTACCGACTCCGCCCCGACGCGGGCTTCCAAGACCACCTCCACGACGCGAAACGCGTCATCGCCTGGGTCCGCACCCACGGCCGCGAATACGGCATCGACCCCGGCCGCATCGTCCTCTCCGGCTCCTCCGCGGGCGCGCACCTGTCGGCGCTGGCGGCGCTCACTCCCGGCCATCCGCGGTTCCAGCAGGGCTTCGAGACCATCGACACGTCGGTTGCAGCGGTCGTGGGCCTGGGCGGTTTCTATGGCTCGTACTTCGGCGGCGACCCGGACAGCGACCCGATGGCCCACTCCCATGCCGACGCCCCGCCGTTCCTCATCGTGCACGGCAGCCACGACACCGTCGTCCCGGCAGCCGGGGCCCGCCGCTTCGCCGAACGCCTCCGCGGGGTCTCGGCGCAGCCGGTCGTCTACGCCGAACTGCCCGGCGCCCAGCACGGCTTCGACCTGTTCCATTCGCCGCGTTTCGAGGCCGTGGTCAACGCGGTCGAGGCCTTCGCGACCAGGGCCGTCGCGTCCACCGCACGGCGCTCCTGCCCTGGTCGGCGCGGTGTCGGCGCGCGGACCTGCGCCGAGACGGGAGAGGGACCGTCCCCACCGGGGCGGTCCCTCTGCTCCACTGCTGGTGATCAGGCTCCCGTGAAGGCGTCCTTGTTCGCGACGAGCCATTCCCGGAAGGTCTTGAGCCGCGGGTTCAGGTCCCGCACGGCTGCGAGGTCGCGGCGGCCGGTGAACTCGTCGTCGAACTCCGCGTAGTACTGGAACATGTTGCCCAGCTCCTCGGCGGCCGGGAACCCGGCGGCCCGGAAGCCGTCGAACGGGACCGGGTAGTAGGCGACCGGTTCACCCAGCACCTCGCTGAACACCTCGGCGTATTCGTAACCCGTCAGGTGCTCGCCGGCGATGCTGACCGTCCTGCCGACGAGCTTCTTGCCGCGCTTGAAGATCCCGAACGCGGTACGGCCGATGTCCTCGGCGGCGATCCCGGCGAGCTTGTCGTCGCCCATCGGCATCGCCAGGACCAGGCTGCCGTCCTCCTGCCGCTTCGGCGGGAAGTAGGTCGTGAACCCCTCCCAGTAGAACGTCGTCTGCAGGAACGTGGTCGGGACCCCGGCCTCGGTGAACAGGGCGTTCGCCTCGCCCTTCACATCGAAGTGCGGGACCTTGTACCGGCCCAGGAGCGTCGGCATGCGGTCGTCCCCGAGCGGGACCGAGTCGCGGGTGTCCTCGAGCGTCGACCAGATCGCGTGCTCGACGCCCGCGCTCTTCGCGGCCCGGGCGAGGTTCCCCGCCTGCTCGTATTCACGGTCGGGGGACATGTGCTCCCAGAAGTTGGTCACGAGGAACGCGCCGTACGCGCCGTCGAAGGCCTTCGCGATGCTCGCCTCGTCGTCGAGATCGGCCTCGACCACTTCGGCCCCGAGCTCCGCGAGTTCGCGGGCTTTCTCGGAGCCGGCGTCGCGGGTGAGGGCGCGCACGGTGAAACCGGATTCCGGTGCGTCGAGGATCGCGCGGACGAGCCCGCCGCCCTGCTGCCCGGTCGCGCCGACGACTGCGATGATCTTCTGCTCGGTCATGGTGTTGCCTTTCGGTTCGGTGTCCCGGGCGTCTCCAACCGGGACGATAGGTCGGTGGCAGGATGCTCGGTCGCGATTCGGCCGAACCATTT
Organism: Glycomyces luteolus; assembly: GCF_027622875.1. Taxonomy (GTDB): domain Bacteria; phylum Actinomycetota; class Actinomycetes; order Mycobacteriales; family Micromonosporaceae; genus Glycomyces; species Glycomyces luteolus. The sequence continues at coordinate 15,298 of NZ_JAPZVP010000023.1, forward strand.
GCATGACGCATCATTTAAGCTACGCCGAGATGAATGATATGTCAACTACCAGGCTCAGGGTCCGACAGAGACCCACGACACGCCACAACAAACCCCGCCCCAGCACTGCCGCCCAACGACGTCCGTTCTGTTCAAGACCCCGCGACCGATCCGCCCTAGCGTGGAGGCATGGGACGAATCACCGAAACCATGACCGAACGAGCAGCCGAATTCATCTGGCTGACCGGAAGCACACTCGACCAGCGCCGCCTCGCACGCTTCCGCGGCGACGGCGACCGCGACGCGGTCCTCACCGCACTGGCCGCACACCGGACCGCCGACGGCGGCTACGCGCACGCGCTCGAACCCGACGTGAAAGGACCCGCGCCGCAGCCACTCTCAGCGATGGCAGCACTCGAAATCCTCGACGAAGCCGACGCACTCGACCAGGAGACCGCCGCGCCGATCTGCGACTGGCTGCTCAGCCGCACCGCACCCGACGGCGGCGTCCCCGACCTACTGCCGAGCATCTCCGCATACCCGCACCCGCCGTGGGTCGAGGCCCCGCCGCAAGACCGCGGCGGCCTGCTCACCACCGCAAGAAGCGCCGGACTGCTCCTCAGACACGGCATCGAACATCCATGGCTGACCGGGGCGACCACGTTCTGCCGCAAGGCGATCAGCGAACTCGAGACCACGCACCCGTACGAGGTCTTCAGCGTCGTGCGCTTCCTCGACCACACCCCCGACCGGACCTGGGCCCAAACCGAAGCCGAACGAATCGGAGCACTCGTACGCGACGGCGACCTCGTACTGCTCGACCCGGCGAACCCCAAAGGCATCCCCACACCTCCCGGATACGCCGAAGAAGAGTTCACACACCCATGCGAGTTCGCCGCCGAACCGCAGAGCCTCGCGGCCGGGTGGTTCTCCAAGGAGGAACTGGCCGCCTCGCTCGATCATCTCGCCGCCGAACAGCGAGACGACGGCGGCTGGCCGATCTACTACCGGCGCTGGCACCCTGCCATCGAGCAGCAGGCCCGGCCCGGCTTCACGCTGGCCGCCCTGCGGACCCTCAGGGCCTGGGATCAGTCCGTCTGAGCCGCGAGCGCGCGAGGGGACACACCCGACCAGCGCCGCACCTGGCGACTCAGGTGCGCCTGGTCGGCATACCCCTGCTCGGCGGCGATACGGTTCCAATCAGGTGCGGACGATCCGGTTCGACTCGCCACGGACGCAAGAACATCACCCGGATCAACCGCGCCAGCGGGCGCACCGCCCGATACGACTGCGCTGGCCGATCCGATTGCGGCGGCGCCGACCGATTCGGATGAGGCGATTCCGGTCGAAGCTGGCGCCATACGCGAAGCGGCTTCGAGCGTGCGGCGAAAGCGCAGGATCTGCTCAAGCGTCTTCGGCCCGTACCCGGTCGAGGCCTTCACTCGGCGGCGAAGGTGACGCTCTGAATAGCCGAGTTCCCAAGCGAGGCTTGCTACCGCGGGAGGCCGGGGGCGATCCAGGGCCTCCGCGACCGCGAGCGCGACCCGATCCGGCGCATGGGCGTCGCAGCGGGCCATGAGCGCTTCGGCGAGGGTCGCGGCGATCCGCCAAGGCTCGCGCTGCCCGGAGACGGCATCCGAGAGGCGAAGGGCCGCTTCGCCCCACAGTTCGCGCAGGCCCGGCTGGGCGTTCGTCACGGCGGTCGCCGGGACCGCGCCGAGCAGCGGGCGGGCGGCACCGGGTCGCAGGCGGACGCCGACGATGAGCTCACCGGGCTCGAGCGGCACCTCGCGATGGGCCGTGTCCGGCCCCGCGATCTCAAGTGCGCCACGCCGCCACAGGAGGTCGGTGCACCCGTCAGGAACGACCCGTGCGATGCCCGCGCCGGTGGCGAGTGTCCGCTCCGGCTCCGCGTCCGCACCCGGGCTGTCCGGTATGGCCCGCGCGGTGCTCGCACCGGTGAGACGTGTCCGCGCCTCGTCCGCATCCAGGTCGCGGATGAGGCCGGGCGCCGCGTCGTCTCCCCGGTCGGGCGCGCGGCGCACCCACACGCAGGGCGACCACTGCCCCAGCGGCCCTCGCGGTGAGCGTTCCTCGTAGCCCGGTTGCGCTGCCACCGTTCCACGGTAGCGCCGGAGTCCGACAGCGCCGCCCACATTGCTGCCGGATGCGGCTCTTGAGTCCCGGCCGTGACACACCCTTCGGCACCCCGGACTCCGGTTGCCGCCAAGCGAAGTGCTCGCGCTCAGACACCGACAGGGATCCTGCGGAGGTCCTCCACGACCGTCGCGTACTGGAGGTCCTCGAGCGGCTCGCGGGAGAAGAAACGCACCATGAGGTCTACCAGCTGCGCCGGGCGCTCGAGATGGATGAGGTGGTCGGCGCGGGCGAGCTCCACGTACCAGCTCTCGGGGCAGGTGAACGCGAGCTCGCGGCAGAGCTCCGGGGGCGTGAGGGTGTCGTGCTCCCCGGTGGTGAAGACCGTCGGGACGGCGGGCGGGATCGACGGGTCGATGATGTCGCGGGAGAGCAGGCGGTTCGTGTTCGCGATGAACTTCGCGAGGTCCGCATCGTCAGCGGCGCCGAAGCGCATCGCGAGGACGCGGCGGACCACGGCCTTCGCAGCGATGTCCGGATGCGGGCTCATGAGCGCGTCCACCGCGGCCGGGCCGAACCGCCCGCGCGGGCCCCGCTCCGCAAGCGCCACAGCCGCTCGCATCATCGGACGCGCTTCGGGCGGGACGCCGCCCATGGTCCCGGCGAGGACCATGCGGGCGATCCGCTCCGGGTGGGTCTGCGCCAGCCGGTACCCCACGGACGAGCCGTAGGAGCCCGCGAACAGGTTCACCCGTTCGATGCCCAGGTCGTCGAGGAGGCGCACCAGCGCCTGCGCGGGGATGTCCGGCCCGAGATACGGCGGCAGGAGGTCGGCGCGGCCCCAGCCGGGCAGGTCCGGGCAGATCACGTCCGCGTGATCGAGGAGGCCCTGCTCGATCCGGCCCCAGTCCTCCTTGCGGTGCAGCGCACCGCCGACGAGCACGACCGGCGCGAAGCGGAGCGAGTCGGAACGGGTGCGCCGCGACCAGTACGTGTAGCCCGCGAGGCGGTGCTTGCAGACCTGGGGGGTGGCGGCGTTGCGCGGCATAGAAGCTCCCGTCCGAGGTGCACGGCGGCATCGAGGCCGCCGCAGGTACGGGAGATCACCCTAGCGACCGAAATGCGAATTGCCAGTATTTTGCCCCGCGCATGTCCGCCTTCCGGGGCAGACGAAGCGACCCGGGCGAAGCGGCCCGGGACACCTGCCCCGGGCCGCCTTCGCGTCTCAGACCGCTACGCCCTTCCACGCCCACCACAGGCTCGCGTACGCGCCGCCCGCCTCGAGCAGCTCCGCATGGCTGCCCTCCTCGGCGATCCGCCCGTCCTGCACCACCGCGATCCGGTCGGCCGACTCCGCCGCCTGCAACTGGTGCGCGATCGCGATCACCGTGCGACCGTCCAAGGCCGCCGCGAGCGCCGCCTCCACGTTCCCCGCACTGCCCGGGTCGATCCCCGCCGTCGCCTCGTCCAAGATCACCACGTCAGGATCGGCCAGAATCACCCGCGCCAGCGCGAGCTGCTGCGCCTCGGCCAGATTGAGCCGGTGGTGCTCGTCGCCGAGCATCGTCTCCAGACCCTCAGGCAGGTCGGCCGCCCAACGGGCGTCGACCGTGGCCAGCGCCGAACGCAGCGCCTCGTCATCGGCCTCCGGCGCCGCCAGATTCAAGTTCTCCCGCAACGACGCGGTGAAGACGTAATGCTCCTGCGTCACCAGGATCACCTTGCGGCGCAACGTCTCCAACGGAATATCAGCCACAGGCGCACCCCCGAGCGTCACCGCACCCGCGCGCGGCCGGTCGATCCCGGCCACGAGCCGCGCGATCGTCGACTTCCCCGCCCCCGAAGGACCCACCACGACCAGACGCTCACCGCGACGCGGATGCAAACTCAAGCCGTGCAGCACGTCAGGGCCGTCGCCATACCCGAACGTCACCCCGTCCAACCGCACCTCGGCGCCCTCCGGAGCCGCCTCCCGAACCTCATCAGGCATCAGATGAACGCCCTCGACACGAGCCATCGCCGCCCCGCCCATCTGGAACTCGCTCAGCGACAGCATCGACCGGAACACCGGACCGTCCAGACGCAGCGTCAGCATCGCCACCGCGACCACCTCGCCCACCGTCACCCAATCGTTCAAGTACCACAAGGCACCCACGACCGTGACCACCACGGCAGGCGTCAAGAACGTCAAATCCGTCGCAGGAAAGAACCAGGTCTGCAGCCGCACAATGCCCTTGAGCCGCTCCAGGTGCGTGGCCGCCCGCGCATACCCGGCCTCGCCCCGCTCGTCCTGCATCCGATAGGCGACCACCGTCGCAGCACCCGCCGCCGAAGCCGTCGCGGTCTCCGCGATCTCGCTCATCGCGGCCCGCTCACTCAAGAACACCGGGCTCGCCGCCCGCAGATACCGGCGCCCCGCGATGAACAGCATCGGCAACCCGACCACGAACAGCAACCCCAGCAGCGGACTCACCACGAACGCCGCCACGATGATCACCGTCCCCTCGATCATCGCGACCGCCACCTCCGGCGCGGTCTTGCGCAGCAGCTCCGCCACCGCCCCCACATCACCCGACGTGCGCGTCGCCAGGTCACCGGTCCCGGCCCGCTCCACCGTTCCAAGCGGCAGCCGCAACACCCGATCGATGAACGACTCACGCAACCGCGCGGCCGCCCGCTCCCCGAGCCGGTAGCCCAGACGCCGACCCGTGCGCATCAACACCAGCTGCAGCACCACGCACGCGACGATCACCCCGCACACCAAGTCCACACGGGACGCCGTCCAACCCGTCCCGATACCGTCGATGACCTCACCGAGCATCACCGGCAAGGCGGCACTCGCACCCGCGGCCGCCACATACAACGCGACCACACCCGCGAATGCCCGCTTGTCCTCCAAGATCAGCCGCTTGATCGCCTCGATCATCGCGGCGCGGTCCGCCACCGGCAGACGACCACTGGTTTCCTTGGCGCTCATCAGGACTCCTGCCTCGAGGTGAGGGACCGGTACTCGTCTTGCAGCAAAAGCTCGGCGTGGCTCCCCGTGGCACGGACCTTGCCGTCCCACATCCACGCCACCAGGTCGGCGCGCGCCAGCCACAGCGGCGAAGCCGTCACCACCGCCGTCGTCCGCCCCGCCCGGACCGCCGCCACCCGCTCGGCGATCAGCGACTCGGTGTGCGCGTCCACGGCCGAGGTCGGCTCGACCGCGAGCAGGATCTCCGCATCGGCCGCGAGGGCCCGCGCGAGGCGCAGACGCTGGCGCTGGCCCCCGGAGAGGTTGCGCCCCCCGTTGTGAACCTCGCCGTCCATGGTGGATCCGAGGCTTGAGTACACGTCGCCCGCGCCCGCCGCGTTGATCGCCGTGAGCGCGCGCGCCCCGTCGACCCGCAGGGTCTCGCCGAGGGTCTGCGCGAACAGGTAGTCGTCGCGCAGGAGCAGCACGCGTTCGCGCACCTCGTCGAGTGCGAGGCCGGCGAGTTTCGCGTCGCCCCACTCTGCTCCTGACCCCCACTCTGCCGCTGAACCCCGCGATGCTTCTGAACACCTCTCCGCGCCGGACTCGCGGTAGCGGGCCAGGCGCTCCATCGCGGCCTCGGCGGGCTTCGCCTCGGCACTCACGATCACGGTGAGCCGCCCGGGTTCGATCGCGAGGCCCGATTCGGGATCGCGGAGCGTCCCGGCCGCGCCCGTCGCCGTGCCGTCGTCGGCGATGTCGCTGCGGGTGTTGAAGAACGCGGTCAGCCGCCGGGAGGCGACCTGCGCGGCGATCACGGCCTGGGCCATGCCGATCATCGCGCCCGAGTGCTGGGCGACCAGCGCGGTCATGCCGAACGCGGCGGAGAGCTCCCCGATGCTGATCGTCTCGTTCAATGCGAGGCGTGCGCCGACCCAGGTGACGGCCGCGATGAGCGCCAGCGGCAGGCTCGCCTTCAAGCCCTGCACCCACGAGTCGGCCGTCGCCACCCCGTACCCCGCCTCGCGCAGCTCGGCCGAGGCCGCCCGGTACCGCTGCGAGAACTGCGCCTCGCCGCCGACTCCGCGCAGCACGCGGAGGCCGCCCACGACGTCGCTCGCCTGGCCCGTGAGGGTCGCGACTGAAGAGCGGTACGCGATCTGGTGGTGCTGCAGGCGGCCGAGCACCGGCCCCACCACGAACCCGATGAGCAGCACGCCGGCGAGCGTCGTCAGCCCGAGCGCCGGGCTGGCACGCCACAGCAGGAACGCGCCCACGGCCGTCATGACCAGCCCCATCCAGCCGAAGCCGAGCTGGAAGATGAACGACCCGGTCTTGTGGGCGTCCTCAGTGGAGAGGTTCACCATCTCCCCGGGGGAGATCGCGCCGCGCACGCCCGTCCCGGCCAGGTTCAGGTGGTCGGTGAGGTTCCGGACCGTGCGCACGCGCGCGTGCGACTCGGCCATGAACAGCGACCGGTACCCGGCCACGAACACCCACGACGACGCGATCGCCACGACGACCAGCACGATCGACCATTGCAGCAGCGGCTCCGCCGAGCCCGCCAGGAGCACCTCGTCGATGATCTTCGAGATCGTCCACGGCAGCAGGATCCACGCCGAGCCGGAGACGCTGAGCAGTACGAACCCGAGCGCGACCAGGCCCGTCTGGGCACGGGCGACGTACCAGAGGTACCGCCACGGGTCGGCTGGAATGTCCGCGGTGGACAAGGCAGGGGGGCGCAGTGGGTTGGGCTTCACAACTCACAAACGTAGGCATGTCACTTGCCGAGCGGCAAGCAGATATGCGACGAAGCGGAGTGTGATTCACACCCGGCGGCCGCGCAATTTCTTGCGGTCGGGGGGGGCGCGGGGGGGGGGGGGGCGGGGGGGGGGCCGCGCGCGGGAGGCTTCCCGCGCGCGGTCTCGGTATGGCGACGTTCGCGAATCCCCTTGTGTCGCCGCCATCCCGCCGGTGCCAGATGGCGTTTTTGCTATCTACTACAGCATGCCGGGTAGTCAAGCGGCAACAGAAAGTTTCCGCCTGTGGATAACTCGCCGTGCCCTGTGGATAACTCCGTGCGCAGGGCTCGCGCCAGCGCTTCGGCCGCCGCGTGGAGACCCGCCGTGAACCGCGGATTCGCGGCCATCACCGGCTCGGCCCGCGCCACCGCCCGCCACGCGTCGTCCTTGTACGTCTCATCGCCGGTGACCTGGAACGCCTCCAGCATCGCGGCCGCCGCCAGCGCCCAACCCGAGGCCGTCGGGCCGTCGTGCACATCCGCGGGCCGCGTCACCAGCGCCTCCGCGTCAGCGGCCGTATCGAAGAACCCGCCCTCGAAATCCGTGAAGTGCTCCCGGATCTGCTCGATCAGCCCCTGCGCGCGTGCCGTCCAGTCCCCGCCCAGCCGCAGGAACCCGAGCGCCACCGCCGCGTAGTCCTCCAGGATCCCCGGCGCCTCCGAGGCCGCACCGGCGAGCGACGCCCGCGCCAAGCGGCCGTCAGCGCCGATGTGCACGCGCCGCAGCAGCTCCGCGGCCCGCTCCGCCGCCAGCAGCGAATCCCGGTGGCCCGTGCGCGACGCGTACTCGGCGAGCGCCGCGATCGCCAGACCGTTCCACGCCGCGACCACCTTGTCGTCCCGGCCCGGCTGCGCCCGCAGGCGCCGGGCCCCCAGCAGCCGGTGACGCACTGCCTCCCACCGGGCGCTGTCCTGAGGATCGCGCGGCAGCTCCAGCACGTTCGCGCCGTGCTCGAAGTTCGGATTCGCCGGATCGACCCCGAAGACCTCGGCGGCCCACGCGGCGTCCTCGCCGAGCACCGACTCCAGCTCCCGCATGGTCCACACGTACGTCAGGCCCTCGACGCCGTCGGTGTCGGCGTCGAACGCCGCCGCGAAACCGCCCTCCTCGGTCGAGAAGCGCTCCAGCAGGAACGCCGCCGTCTCGTCGGCGACCCGCGCGAACAGCGCGCCCTCGCCGTACAGCCGCGCGTACAGCCACAGCAGCTCGGCGTTGTCGTACAGCATCTTCTCGAAATGCGGCACGGTCCACTCCGCGTCCACGCTGTACCGCGCGAACCCGCCCTCGAGCTGGTCGTAGATCCCGCCGCGCGCCATCCGCTCCGCAGTGAGCTTCACGTGGTCGAGCAGCGCCGTGTCCCCGGTGCGCACGTACGCGTCGCAGAGGAACCGCAGCGCCGGCACGCTCGGGAACTTCGGGGCGGCGCCGAACCCGCCGTTCATCGTGTCAGCCGACGCCATTGTCGTCGCCGCCGCCGCGTCCAGCAGGTCCGTGCGGATCGGCGGCGCGGGCGGGCACGGCCCGTCGAGCGGGCACGCCACGGTGACATCGGCGAACGCCGGACCGCTCCGCGCACTCGCCTCCACGATCGCCGCGCCCTGGTGCGTCAGCTCCTCCCGCTGCGTCGTCCACGCCGTGTGCACAGCGTCCAGCAGGCGCAGGAAATGCGACTTCGGGAAGTACGTGCCCGCGAAGAACGGCGTCCCGTCCGGGAACGCGAACACCGTCATCGGCCACCCGCCCTGGCCCGTGATCGCCATCGTCGCCTGCATGTACACCGCGTCCAGGTCCGGGCGCTCCTCCCGGTCGACCTTCACGGCCACGAACCGGGAGTTGATCGAGTCCGCCACGGTCTTGTCCTCGAACGACTCGTGCGCCATCACATGGCACCAGTGGCAGGTCGAATAGCCGATCGAGATCAGGACCGGCACGTCGCGCTCGGCGGCCTCCGCGAGCGCCGCCGCACTCCACTGGCGCCACGCCACCGGGTTCGCGGCATGCTGACGCAGGTACGGGGACAGGGCTCCCGCCAACTCGTTCACCCCCCAAGCCTCGCACACGCGGACGGGAAGCGAGCGGGAGCGGCGCCAAAGCGCGGCACCCAGGCGCGCCCGGCGACAGCTGCGGGCGGTGCGGTGGGCGGGAGCGGGCCGGTAGTGCTGGCGGTACCAACCACCGGGTGCTGGCTGGGGGAGCGATTCGGGTGCCCGCGTCACTGATTCCGGAGCCCGATTTCGCGAGGCTTAATCCATGATCATTCATGCGCCCCTTGGCGACAGTGCCAACACTGCGACCACCCTCAAGGGACTGACGACGGCCGGTTTCACCGCGCTCGGCGCCGGGTTCGCCGCGATGGTCGTCCTCCACGCGACCTCCGGACTCAACCCCGTCGAGGTCGTCATCAGCCTCCACCTCTACACCCCGCTCGGCTGGCTCCTGCCCGTCGCGCTCAGCCTCTTCGGGCTCGGCGCCGCCGCCTTCGCCGCCGTCGCGCGCCGCGTCGCGGCCCCGCGCTGGCTCAGCCCGATGCTCCTGGTCTGGGCCGGCTTCCTCGGCCTCGTGGCCCTCTTCCCGACCGACCCGCCCGGCCTCCCCGAGGTCTCGCTGATCTCGGCGATCCACCGGTACGCGGCATTCTGCGCCTTCAGCACCATGGCCGTCATGGGCCTCGCCTTCGCCCGCTGGGCGAAGGGCACCGAATGCCCCGAGAAGACCCGCAAATCGATCCTCGCCGCGAGCTGGATCGCCGTCATCGCCCTCACCGCGTGCTCCGCGCCGTACGTCGCCGAATGGTTCGGTGTGCCGCGCGAACCCGGCGCCTTCGCGGCGGGCCTGCTGCAGCGCACCACCGTGGGGATGGAGCTGGTGGCGCTGGCGTTCGTGGGCGCCTGGCTCAAGGGCTCAGTAGAAGCCCTCGGCCTCGGATTTGGCCCAGGCGTCGCAGGGGGCGTCGTACCGGCGCTCGATGTAGTCGAGGCCCCAGAGGATCTGGGTGACCGGGTTGGAGCGCCAGTCGTCGCCGAACGCCGCCATCTTGTTGCCGGGGTAGGACTGGGGGATGCCGTAGGCGCCGATCGAGTTCTCGGCCAGTTCGTTCCAGTCGGACTCCTTGTCCCACAAGAGCTCCAGGCACGCGAACTGCTCCAGGTCGAATCCGGCTTCGAGCGTGAGCGCGCAGCCCGTCGCCCGGTTCCCGGTGAACTCGTCGCAGCCGGACGGGATGTCGACTGACGTCGGGTTCGTGTTCGCGGCAGCGGCCTGATCGGCGTCCTCCTGGGCGTCGTTGAGGCCGTTCGCCTTGTCGGCGGCGTATTCGTAGACCGCTTCGGCTTTGACGGTGACGTCGGCTCCGGCGGTCGCCGCGATGTAGTCGCGGTGATGGCCGCGCGCCTCCTCGTACGCCGCTTCGGCCTCGGCCTGCTGCTCGGCGGCGGCTTGGCCGGGGTGTTCGGCGTCGATCCGGGCGGGATCGTCGGTAATGGCCGAGACGGCGATGACGGCGCCGATCGCGAGCACCGCGAGGGCGGCGATGCGGGCGCCGTAGCGGGTCAGCTTCTGGATCATGAAGGGGTGCTCCAAAAAAATACCGCTGCCCGGGGGGACCGGGCAGCGGTTCGGATCTAGTACCAGCCGACGTCTTCGGAGTGGTTCCAGGCCTCGCAGGGCGTGCCGTAGCGGCCCTCGATGTAGCCCAGGCCCCACTCGATCTGGGTGACGGGGTTGGTCTCCCAGTCGGAGCCTTCGCTGGCCATCTTGTCGCCGGGGAGGGCCTGCGGGATGCCGTACGCGCCGATGCCGTTGGCGGCGAGCTCGTTCCAGCCGGACTCGCGGTCCCACAGGGCCACGAGGCAGCCGACCTGCTCGAGGTCGAAGCCGTGCTCCTGCGCGAGGGCGCAGCCGGTGGCCTTGTTCCCGGAGTACTCGCTGCAGCTGCCCGGAATATCCACATCGGTCCGGCCGGCGTTGGCGGCCTCTTCGGCGGCTTCCTCGGCTGCCTGCGCGGCCTCGTCGGCGTCCTTCTGGGCGTCGTTGAGGCCGTTCGCCTTGTCGGCGGCGTACTCGAAGACCGCCTCGGCCTTGACGGTGACGTCGGCTCCGGCGGTCTCGGCGATGTAGTTGACGTGCAGGTAGCGGACCTCGTCGTACGCCTCTTCGGCGTCGGCCTGCTGCTCGGCGGCGGCCTGACTGGGGTGTTGGGCGTCGCGTTCCCAGGGCTTGTCGGTCGCGGCGTTGACGGCTATGACGGCCCCGAGTGCGAGGACGAGCACGGCGGCGAGTTTCGCACCGTAGCGGGTCAGCAGTGGGATCATGCGCTCTACTCCTGTGTCCCGGGCGTCTGTCCACAGACGCCCGGGACACAGCATGCCAGAGCTGTTCCGCTAGCCTTCGAGCAGGTTGGTGACCATCTCCGCGATCTCCGAACGCTCACTGCGCGTGAGCGTCACGTGGGCGAACAGTGGGTGGCCCTTGAGTACGTCGATCACGGAGGCGACCCCGTCGTGGCGGCCCACCCGCAGGTTGTCGCGCTGGGCGACATCGTGGGTGAGGACCACTTTTGAACCCTGCCCGATGCGGGAGAGCACTGTGAGGAGCACTCCGCGTTCGAGCGACTGCGCCTCGTCGACGATGACGAACGCGTCGTGCAGGGAGCGGCCGCGGATGTGCGTGAGCGGCAGGACTTCGAGCATCCCGCGCTCCAGCACCTCCGAGATCACGACGTCGTTGGTGACGGCGCCGAGCGTGTCGAACACGGCCTGGCCCCACGGGCTCATTTTCTCGCCCTCGGAGCCGGGCAGGTAGCCGAGCTGCTGCCCGCCGACCGCGTACAGCGGCCGGAAGACGATGACCTTCTTGAACAGCTCGCGTTCGAGCACCTGCTCGAGCCCGGCGCACAAGGCCATCGCGGACTTGCCGGTGCCGGCCTTGCCGCCGAGCGAGACGATCCCGATGTCGGGATCGAGCAGCAGGTCGAGCGCGACCCGCTGCTCGGCGGAGCGGCCGTGGACGCCGAAGGCGTCCCGGCCCCGGATGAGGCGGATCTGCTTGTCCACAGTGACCCGGCCCAGCGCCTTCGAGCTGTTGCCGGTGAGGACGAGCCCGGTGTGGCAGGGCAGGTCCACGTCGTGCGGGAGGTCCGCGTCGCCGCCGTCGAAGAGCTGGTCGATCACCTCGTCGGAAACGGCGAGCTCGGCCATCCCCGACCACGTGGGGTCCACGGCCTGCCCGTGGCGGTACTCCTCGGTGGGGATGCCGACCGCGGAGGCTTTCACCCGCAGCGGCATGTCCTTGGTGACCAGCACGGCGTCGGCGCCTTCGAGCCCCAATGCCCGGGTGACGGCGATGATGCGCGAGTCGTTGGTGTCCACGGCGAACCCGGCCGGGAGGCCGGAGGTGTCGACGTGGTTGAGCTCGACCCGGATGGAACCGCCGTGGTCCCCGACGGGGATCGGCTGGTCGAGGCGCCCGTGCCTGATGCGGAGTTCGTCGAGGCGCCTGAGGCACTCCCGGGCGAACCAGCCCAGTTCGGGGTGGTGGCGTTTGGCCTCCAGTTCACTGACTACGACGAGTGGAATGACCACGTGGTGTTCGTCGAACCGTGAGAACGCACCAGGGTCTGATAGCAGAACCGAGGTGTCGAGGACGTAGGTGCGTTGCACTGGCACGGTCGCCTCCCGGGTGTCGATGTGTAGGGGGCGGGCCCCCGTTGGTACTCACACTCTAGTTGGGAGGTACGTCACTCCGCCACCGTTAAATGCATCGAAAGCAACACTGGTAGTCACCGGCGCGTCGGAAATCCGACAAAGCAGACACGCCGGGTTATGCCTCGATCACTGAAAGTGGACGTTTTCTCGGTGAGAATGAGCCTGTGTCCACCGTGAGCGTCGCCGAACTCAAGTCCGCCATCGCCGCCGCCCTCCAGCAGGTGCGCGACGGCCAGGCCGCCATTACCTCCGCCAGCCAGAACATCGAAGCCGCCCAAGGGAGCCTCACCGCCGTCACCGCAGGGTCGGGCCACGACTCGGTCGCCACCGCCCAGGCCGCGCTCGCGCAGGCGGCCGCCGAACTCGAGCAGTCCCTGGCCGCCACGTTCGCCGCCGCCGAGCAGGCCGAGGCCTACGCCGCGACCCTCTAGACCCAAGAACGGAGCCCCTGTGGACGTCGCCGCCCTCGCCGCACGCCTCAAGGCCCTGGCCGCCGACCTCCCGCTGCCCGCCCTCGACACCGCCGACCAGTGCCTCGAAGCCGCCCAAGCGGAACTCAAGGAGGCCTCGCGCGAGTCGAACGCCGAGATCGGGCTCCGCAAGCTCGGCGCCGCCCGCGAACGGCTCGACTCGGCCCGCGTCCGCCTCACCGAGGCCGCCGCCGCGATCGACGACTACCTCGACGGCATCGGCGCCGGTGCCGCCGCGGCCCCGACCGCCGCCGCCCCCAAGGCGAACGCCGTGCAACCGCCGCAGGTCGACCCGCGCCGGTGGTGGACCGACCGCGTGAACGAGCTCTGCGACCGCACCGGCGCCGCCGACCCGCAGCAGGTGCCGCCCACCCGGCTGTTCAACGAACTGCTCAAAGCCGCCGGCGACGGCAACGCCGAGGCCTACTGCAAGCGCCTGCGCGACGCCGGACCCCGCACCGGCGTGAAACTGCCCGGCCTGGCCTGGCCGCTCGTGCGCACCCTCGCCGCCGAGCACTTGGGACGGACCCCGACCGCGCGCGACGTGCCCGGCCTGCGCGACCAATGCGCCGACAAGGTGCGGTCCCTCGTCCCGAAGGCCGAACCCGACCACATCGGCGCCGCACTCGCCTCGGCCTGCACCCTGGGGCGCAAGGGCACTGACGACGAAAACGACGCCGCCCGGACCGCGGCGATGGGCCCCGCCCTGGTCGCGGCCCTGCACCGGTTGAGCAAGAGCGAGCGGAGGGCCTGAGCATGAGCAGTTGGCGGCGACGACTGGTGGCGGCCATGGGCGACGAGCTCGGACGCGCCCGCGGCGAGGCCCGATTCCTCGCCGCGCGGACCGCGGCCGAGGCCGAGTCGGAACGGGCCAAGGCCGAGCAGGCGATCGCCGACGCGATCCGCAAGCAGGCGCAGCTCAAGGGCATTCACGAGCGGATGCTCGCCACGCTCGAAGCGCGCAAAGCCGCTGCGGTGCAAGCGGGCCACGACACCGCGCTCGCGGCGGCGTCCGCGGCGGCCCCGGCGGCCGCCGGAGCGGCATGGAGCGCATGGAAGCCCGAATCGGGCCTGGGCCGCGGCGCGGCCCCGATGCTGCGCATCGGCGACCTCGCGGACTCTGGGGGCCTCCCTCCCTCCCCCTCGCCCACCCACCCCGCCACCACCACCGCCTTGCCGGCTTCCAGCTCGATCGGGCGCGCTCCGGTCGAGCGTGGTGATGCCTCCGGTGCCTCCGGAAAATTCCGGATTCGTTCCGGTGCAGCGGATGCATCCGCCGGCTGTTCCAGTGTGGCAGGGGGGTACGACAATTCAGCACCCTCGGTGACCGCGATCTCACTGCCCGCACTCGTGCCGTTGCTCGACCGGGCGCATCTGCGGATCGATTCCGGTGCGGCCCAAGCGCTTCCCGGGCTGCTGCTGCGGGCCGTCGGGTCGGTGCCGGCCGGGCTCATGCGGCTGCATGTCTACGACCCCGAGCATCTCGGCGGATCGCTCTCCGCGTTCGCCGGCCTCGGCAAGGCCGGACTGCTCGCCTTCATCGGCCCCTCGGGCCTGCGCGAGACCCTCGACTCGCTCGTCGAGACCGTCCGCCGCGTCAACGCCGAAGTCCTCGCAGGCGAACACGCCTCGCTCGCCGAACTGGCCGCCGCCACCGGCCGGCGCCCCGAACCCTGGCGGGTCCTCGTGCTCCTCAACGCCGACCTCGCCTCCTGGCCCGCACACGACCAGGCACAGCTCGCGCGGCTGCGCCGCACCGGCGTCGCCGCCGGGGTGCACCTCGTCGTCGTCGGCGACGACACCGCCGGACCCGCCGACCTGCCCCGCCTCACCGCGAACGCCTACACCGGCCTCCCCGGCGCCGCCATCGAACTCGACGGCCCCCCGCCCCTGAGCACCATCACCGCCGCCGCCAAAGCCATCGCCGAGAAGCACAGCGCCGGAAGGGAACCCGCCCGGCTCGTCGACCTCCTCCCACAGCGCCTCTGGGCCGCCTCCTCCGCCACCGGGCTCTACGCCGCCATCGGCGAGACCGCCGCCGGCGACGTCGCCCGCCTCGCGCTCGGCGACAACCCGCCCCACGCGCTCGTCGGCGGCCCTTCAGGATCGGGCAAGACCAACCTGCTCTACGCCTGGATCGCGGGCCTCGCATCGAATTACAGCCCCGACGAACTGGAGCTGTACCTGCTCGACTTCAAAGAGGGCGTCTCCTTCGCGCGCTTCGCCTCCGGCCGCCGCGACCCCTCCTGGCTCCCGCACGTCCGCCTCGTCGGCGTCAACATCAACGACGACCGCGAATTCGGCCTCGCCCTCCTGCGCCACCTCAAAGAAGAGCTGCGCCGCCGTGCCGAGGCCGCCAAAGCCCACGAGGCCACCAAACTCGAAGAACTCCGCGCCGCCGACCCCGAAGGCCGCTGGCCGCGCATCGTGGCCATCGTGGACGAATTCCAGGTGCTGCTCGAAACCCGCGACGCCGTCACCGACGAAGCCGTGCAGCTCCTCGAGGACCTCGCCCGCCGCGGACGCAGCCAAGGCATCCACCTCGTGCTCGCCTCGCAGGACATCGCCGGGATCGAGGCCCTCTGGGGCCGCCCCAGCCTCGTCGCCCAGTTCACCATGCGCATCGCCCTCCCCAAGGCCCGCAGGGTCCTCGCCGAGAACAACCACGCCGCCGACACCGTCGCCCGCTTCCACGCCGTCGTCAACGACGAATCCGGGCACGCCAACGCCAACAGGATCGTCGCCGTCCCCAACGCGGGGCACGCCGACGCCTGGGAACCGCTCCAGAAACGCCTCTGGGAAGCCCGGCCCATCGGCAACGAACCGCCCGCGCTCTTCGACGGCGACCACGTTCCCGCCCTCACCCAGGCCGCACCCGCGCCCGAGACCGCGCTCCTCGGCCAGACCATCGACGTCGCCTCCCGCGGCGCCGAACTCGCGCTCCACCGCGCGCCCGGACGCAACCTCGCCATCCTCGGCACCAGAGGCGCCGAAGCCGCCGACATCCTCGCCGCCGCCGCCCTCACCGCCGCACGCGGCCAGCGCATCGGCGTCGACCTCTGCTGCCTCGAACCCGACGCCGCCCCGTCCGCGCTCGCGCTCGCCGCCGCCCTCGAAGCCGAAGGCGCCGAAGTCGACTGGCACGACGGGCTCGACGAGGTCTGCAAGGACTGGGACCGCCGCTGCGACGGCACCCTGCGCCTCAACCTGGTCTACGCCGTGGACGCCGGGTCCGCGCGGTTCGACGCCGCCGGGACGGCCGCCTTGCGCGCCATGCTCATCGACGGCCCCGAACGGCACCTCCACACGCTCGGGTGGTGGCGGTCGGTGCCGCGGCTGCGCGAGGACCTCGGCGGCTTCTCGGCCCGCTTCGACGCCGTGGACGCCTGGCTCGCCCTCGACGTGCAGGGGCCCGAGCTCGCCCCGCTCTCGCCCGCCAGCGGCGGTCCCGCCTGGTATCCGCGGGAGCGCCGCGGCCTGTACTTCGACCGCGCCCGGCATCGGGCGCCGCAGGTCGTCATCCCGTACCGGGCGACGGCGCTGCTGCCGCGGCCCGAAGCCGTCCTCGACCTGCCGCAATGAGGTGCCACCCATGCCGATCGTCACCGACTACGCCACCGCAGTCGCCGCCTATCTGAAGGAGCGCGCGGAGGCCGGGGCGGAGATCCGCGCGGCCGTCGCCGCGTACCGGGCCGAGGCGGACCGGCTCGCCGCTGCGGTCGGGTCCGCCCGTGTCGCCCGGGAGGGGGCCGACAGCGCCGCGGCGAGCGCGGCGGCGCTCGTGGCCGAGACCGACAACACTGTGGCGGTGCTGTGGCGTTCCCTCGGGGGCTTCGTGGGGCACCGCCGTATCGGGCCGATGCCTTCGGCGGGCGAGCCTGATCCGGATCCCGGTCCGGAGCGGGTGCGGGCCCGGCTCGAGCGCTCTGAGCGTCTGCTTTCGCTCGCCCGGCAGGGGGAGTTGCCGATCGAGGCGCCGCGGCACACCGAGATCACCGCGGCCGCGATCGGCCTCGGGCTGGGGGCGCTGGCGGTGTGGGCGGCGCTGGGGATGCTGAGGTCCGGGGGTCTCGCGTTCGCGGAGGGGCTGGCGTCGCTGATGCTGTTCGTCGGTATCGGGGCCGGGCCGATCGTGCTGGGGGCGTGGCTGTCCTGGCAGTACCGGGTGCGGCCGCGGCCGGGGCAGACGCTGGTGTGCGTCGGGGCGGCGATCGTCGGGGTGTGCGTGCTGGCGGGCTTGTTCATGAGGGGGCTCTAGAGGGCGGTTGACGTCATGGGGTACACCTGATGCGTCAACGAAACGTGAGGAGTCCCGTCAATGGCCGCCATCGACGACACCGGCTCGTGGCATTACGGCCCCCTGCCGTCCACTGACGACGCCCCCGCCTGGATCTACGGGATCGTCCCGGACGGCTGGATCGCCGGGATGCCCGATGTGACGGTGGACCGCGACGAGATGATCATCATCTGTCCGCTGCCGACCCCGGACCACCCGGCCGACGCGACGGAGTCGGACCGGGCGGCGACGGAGGAGGGCCGGATCTCGCGGTTCCGGGAGGCGACGCGGGACATGCGCGTGCAGATCG
The DNA here is from genome assembly GCF_027622875.1 of Glycomyces luteolus. Lineage (GTDB taxonomy): Bacteria > Actinomycetota > Actinomycetes > Mycobacteriales > Micromonosporaceae > Glycomyces > Glycomyces luteolus. Next base: position 32,890 of record NZ_JAPZVP010000023.1, read on the forward strand.
CGCAGCAGCTGCAGTACCGGTACCACCGGCAGTCCTCGTGGGGTGCGCGCTGCGGTTCCACGACGATGGTGTTCACGCATCAGTCCCTGCCGGTGACGACGCGGTTGCGGCAGCCGGAGCGGCTGGTGCTGGACACGCTGGTGGGTTCGGGTGTGGCCGCTTCGCGCTCGGATGCGCTCGCTTGGTGCGTGCGCCTGGTCGAGCAGCACGCGGAGGACTGGCTCAAGGAGCTGCGCGAGGCGATGGTGAGCGTCGACGAGCTGCGGCGCCGGGGGCCTTCGGTGTAGCGCGAAGGGCGTGTGGAGAGGGCGGGAGCGCGTGCGTTCCCGCCCTTTTCGCGTGCTCAGTTCAGCAGCAGGTAGGCCAGGACGATCGCCATGATGATGAGGATCGCGACCACGAAGCCGATCGTCGCGCCTCTGGCGCGGTTCGGCTGCGGTTCCGGTTCTCGGTGCGCCATGGGCCTCTCCAACGCTTCGACACTCGGATGCGGCTGTGCAGACCTGCATCTTCACCCAAGACGCGTCGTGATGCGGGGATTCAGGTCAAAAGGCGATGACTCGCGCTCGAAACGTGCTCGCGACGGCGCGCTAACGCGCTCGTTCCATGATCGAAACCGATCGCATTAGTTGCGAGGGTTGGTCGAATTCAGTCCCGTATGCGCGTTACTGCTTGCTCACGCAGAAAGTGCGAGTAGTTATGCTCGTTTCGAGCTTGAATGCGCACGAGGCCGGGTTGCGGCTACGGAGTTCCTGTTCAGGACCGGACCAATCGCGCACGACTGCCTGCGCGTGCCCGGGTATTCCCGTAGCGTCCGAATGACCGGTCCCGGCCGGGGCGACCAGCCCCGGCCCATCGGCACGGGCCGCCGCGAGCCGCCACCAGCGGACAGCGCGCCGTGCAAGAGAACAGCACCGAAGGAGCCACCGTGAGCATCGAAGTCTCCACCGCCAGTGTCGTTGACACCAGCACCGCCTCGATCGGACTCACCGATCCCCCCACCCGCCACCACAGGCTGCTCGCCTGGGTCGGCGAGGTGGCCGAGCTGACCGACCCCGACCAGATCGTGTGGTGCGACGGCAGCCGCGCCGAATGGGAGCGCCTGACCGCCGAGCTCGTCGCGTTCGGGACTCTGGAGCCCGTGCCCGCGAAGCCCGACTCGTTCCTGGCGCGCACCGATCCCGACGACGTCGCCCGCGTCGAGGACCGCACCTTCATCTGCTCGAACGACCCCGAGGACGCCGGGCCCACCAACAACTGGACCGCGCCCGACTACATGCGCGAGACCATGACCGGCCTCTACCGCGGCTCGATGCGCGGGCGCACCATGTACGTCGTCCCGTTCTGCATGGGCCCGATCGACGCCGAGGACCCGAAGTTCGGGGTCGAGATCACCGATTCCGCGTACGTGGCGGTCTCCATGAGCATCATGGCCCGCATGGGCACGCCGGTGCTCGACGCGATGGGCCGCGACGCCGACTTCGTCAAGTGCCTCCACTCCGTCGGCGCGCCCCTCGAACCCGGACAGGCCGACGTGCCCTGGCCGTGCAGCAAGACGAAGTACATCTCGCACTTCCCCGAAGACCGCGAGATCTGGTCCTTCGGCTCCGGCTACGGCGGCAACTCGCTGCTCGGCAAGAAGTGCCTCTCGCTGCGCATCGGCTCGGTGCTCGGCCGCGACGAGGGCTGGCTCGCCGAGCACATGCTCATCCTGCGCCTGACCAGCCCTGAAGGGAAGGTCTACCACGTGACCGGCGCGTTCCCCTCCGCGTGCGGCAAGACCAACCTCGCCATGCTCGAGCCCACGATCCCGGGCTGGAAGGTCGAGACCCTCGGCGACGACATCGCCTGGCTCCGCTTCGGCGAGGACGGCCGCCTCTGGGCCACCAACCCCGAGTACGGCTTCTTCGGCGTCGCCCCCGGCACCGACTACAAGACCAACCCGAACGCCATGCGCACCATCGAGAAGGGCCACACGCTCTTCACGAACGTCGCGCTCACCGACGACGGCGACGTGTGGTGGGAGGGCATGGGGGAGGCCCCCGACCACCTGATCGACTGGAAGGGCCGCGACTGGACGCCCCGCTCCGAGGAGCCGTCCAGCCACCCGAACAGCCGCTTCTGCACGCCGATCAAGCAGTGCCCGATCCTCGCCGAGCAGTACGACGACCCGCGCGGCGTCCCGATCGACGCGATCCTCTTCGGCGGCCGCCGCGCCACCACGATCCCGCTCGCCACGCAGGCCCGCGACTGGGCCCACGGCGTCTACATGGGCTCGACCATGTCCTCGGAGACCACCGCCGCCGCCACCGGCCAGGTCGGCGTGGTCCGCCGCGACCCGATGGGCATGCTGCCGTTCATGGGCTACAACGCCGCCGACTACTTCGGCCACTGGCTCGAGATCGGCAAGGCCGCCACCGACGAGGAGCTCCTGCCCGAGGTCTTCTACGTGAACTGGTTCCGCCGCTCCGAAGACGGCCGCTTCCTGTGGCCCGGCTTCGGCGAGAACTCCCGCGTCCTCAAATGGGTCGTCGAGCGCCTCGAAGGGCGCGCCGAGGCCGTCGAGACCGCGATCGGGTACTGCCCGACCCCGAAGGCGCTCGACGTGGACGGGCTCGACATGAGCGAGGCCGACCTCAAGGCCGCCCTCGAGGTGGACCGGGACGAATGGGCCGCGGAGATCCCGCTGGTCGAAAGCTGGTTCGCGCGGTTCGGCGACCGGCTCCCGACCGTGCTCTGGAGCGAACTCGACGCGCTCAAGCAGCGCCTCGACCTGCAGTAAGCCGACTTCCACCGCCCGCGCGCCTCCCAGCGCGCGGGCGGTGGCGCGTCCGCCGCGGTCTACCACCAGTGGCGCGTATGAGCGGTGATTCCCCGGCCGCACGGTGACGCTCGCGAGCCGTGGATTCGGTCCCCACGGTGAAGCTTGCGAGCCGTGAATTTGGCACAGCCTACAATTGCCGGTTGTGGCGATCTCGAACCTGCTTTACCGGATCTACGAGCGTCGGCTCGCGCGCGAGCTGACCGGCCAGCCGCTGCCCCGGCACATCGGCGTCATGGTCGACGGCAACCGTCGCTGGGCCCGCGACATGGGCCTGACCGACCCCAACGACGGCCACCGCGCCGGCGCGAAGCACATCGAGCGCTTCCTCGGCTGGTGCGACGAACTGGGCGTCGAGCACGTCACGATCTGGCTCCTCTCCACCGAGAACCTCTCCCGCCCGAAAGAGCAGCTCGACCCGCTCCTCGACATCATCGACGAACTCGCCGGAGAACTCGCCGAGGACGGCCAGCCGTGGCAGCTCCGCATGGTCGGCGCCCTCGACCTCCTCCCCGAAGAGCACCAGGCCGCGCTGAAAAGCGCCCAGCAGCGCACCGCCGACAAGCGGGGCATGCAGGTCAACCTCGCCGTCTGCTACGGCGGCCAGCGCGAGATCGCCGACGCCGTGCGCTCCTTCATCCTCGAGCAGGCCGCGACCGGAGCGAGCCTGGAGGAGGTCGCCGAGTCCATCGACGCCGACTCGATCGCCCGCCACCTCTACATGACCGGCCAGCCCGACCCCGACCTCGTGATCCGCACCAGCGGCGAGCAGCGGATCTCGGGGTTCCTGCTGTGGCAGTCGGCGTACTCGGAGTTCTACTTCTGCGATTCGAACTGGCCGGACTTCCGCCGGGTCGACTTCCTGCGCGCGGTGCGGTCCTTCGCCATCCGCGACCGCCGCTACGGCAAGTGACGGCGTTCTCGCCGAAGATTTCCTGACGCGCGCTGCGTCATTCGGGCCGGGTCCTTCGTGTGGAGAGTGCGATCAAACCGACTGCACGCCACAATCCTGGAAACGAGGACCGGATGACTGCGAGCCCCATAGCGCAACAGTCCATTGTGTCTCGCGCGTCGCCCCCGGCCCGCGCCGACTTCGACGGGTTCTACGCCGCCAACGTCGACCAGATCACCGCGCAGATCCGCGCCTACGTCGGGGATCTCGCCGAGGCCGAGGACCTGGTGGCGGAGGCCTTCTGCCGGGCGCTGGCCCGCTGGGGCTCGATCAGCGCCTATGACAACCCGGCCACATGGGTGCGCCGGGTCGCGTGGAACCTGGCGACCTCGCGGCTGCGCCGCGCCGCCGTGCTGCGGCGGTTCCTGCGCTGGCAGCGGCCAGCGACCGCCGAGGCGCCCGGTCCCGACCGGATCGACCTGGAGCAGGCGCTGTCGGAGCTGAACGAGCGGCACCGCAAGGCCGTCATCCTCCGGTACATGGCCGGGATGACCACCGCGGCGATCGCCGATCAGGAGGGGGTGGCCGAGTCGACCGTCCGCTCCTGGCTGACCCGAGGAAAAGCGGCGCTCGCGGAGCGACTGCGCATCGAAGAGTTCGAGGAGAACCGATGACCACCCCTGAGCGAGACCCGTTGGGCGACATGTTCGACCAGTACGCCGCCGCCACCGCCGCCGAGACCACCCGGTCGACCACCGGGCAGTTGCGCCGCCGGATGCACCGCCACCGCGCCGGCCGCTTCGCCGCTGTCGGCGTCGCGGCCGCGGTCCTGGCCGTACCGGGGGTCTGGGCGCTCCAGAATGCCGGAGCCGACGAACCGGTCGGTGCCGCCGACCAGGGCGCCGCGGAACCGAGCGAGGAGGCCGCGACCTGCCCGATGACGGTGTTGACGATGACGCCGATCGTGGATGCCGAAGGCACCGAACTGGAGGAGTTCATCGCCTCCGAAGAGGCCCGGGCGATGATGCTGGCCCTCCCGGAGGGCTCCGAAATCCGGGGCTACCGGGACGACCCTGAGATCAAGATCGTGGTCATTCCCGGGGATGTGGACCTCGACGGTTACCTCGATGTCGAGGAGTACGGCTTCACCCTCGCATCTGAGGAGGAATTCGTGGTCGCCGTTTACGAGGAGGCGCGAGCTGAGGAACTTGCGGCCGATTGCGTTGATCCGACCGGTGAGGAGCCTTCCGAGGAGAGCGGCACGCCCGGCGACGAGCCCACCGAGGAAGGGTCGGAGACCGGTGAGCTGCCGACCGAATCCGCAGGGGCGCCCACGGACGCGGGGGAGGAGCCCACGGAAGCGGGCGAGGAGGAACCGACCGGGGAGTCCACTCCCGGCGGGGGCGACGAGCCCACGACCGGCGACGACGAGGAGCCCTCGGCTTCGGAGGAGTCCACACCCTGATCGCCTGAGCGACAACGAGGCCCCCGCGAGCGCTGCTCGCGGGGGCCTTCGCCGTCCGATGCTCTGCCCGCTCGCGCTCCGCCTCACCATGAGGGCAGCGCCCGCGTCCGCGATCGAGGCGGACCCGACGGATTCCGCCTGGAGAAAACCCGGTTCCGGGGTGAGACTTTATGGACCGCTCGTTCGTGTGGATGAGGCGATCGACCGATCGCCCCTGCTGACCCCCAGAGGAGCCCTATGGCAGCCAGCATCGCCGCGAACACCGCCGCGTTGGACCGAGCGGGCCCGGCCGACCACCGCGCCGAGTTCAACGCCTTCTACGCCAGCAACATCGGCCCGATCACCGCGCAGATCCGCGCGTACACGGGCGATCCCGCGGAAGCCGAAGACCTCGTGGCCGAGGCCTTCCTCCGGGCGCTCACCCGCTGGAAGACCGTCGGCACCTACGACAACCCCGCGGTCTGGGTCCGCCGCGTCGCATGGAACCTCGCCACCTCCCGGCTGCGGCGCGGCGCCTTCATCCGCACGTTCATGCGCCGCCAGCGCGTCGTGGACGTCGAAGGGCCCGAACCCGACCGCGTCGACCTCGAGCGGGCGCTCGCCGGACTCAACGAGCGCCACCGCAAGGCGATCATCCTCCACTACATCGCCGGGCTGTCGGGCGCGGAGATCGCCGACCAGGAGCGGGTCGCCGAATCGACCGTCCGCACCTGGCTGGCCCGAGGGCGCGCCGCCCTCGCTGAACGACTGCGCATCGACGACGTGAAGGAGCCGCAATGAACACCCCGGACCCGATGAAACAGATCTTCGCCCGGTACACCGGCGAGATCACCGCTACCTCGACCGGCGACGCCGACCGGTTGTGGCGCAGGGCGAAGCGCCGCCGCATCGGCCAGGTCGCCGCCGCCGGCGTCGCCGCTCTCGCGCTGACGGGCTCGGCGACCTGGGCGTTCCAGCAGAACGTGGCCCCCGAGGAGCAGGAGACCGCCGCCGAGGAGACCCCTGAGCCGACCGTCCCGGACGAGACCTCCACGCCCACCGAGGAGCAGGAGGACTACCTGGACATGCTCGGTCCGGGCGCCGACCTCGTCGGAGCCGAGCTGGACCTGCCGCCGTTCGTCCCCGGCGACGCCGAGATCGATGCCGTCTGCGGGCTCGACGGCGTCGTGCTCGGCGACGGCAGGCACGAGGAGCCCGTCGAGCACGGCTCGGTGTTCCTCAAAGAGGCCCTCCCGGGGACGCTGGCCGGTGACGGCGGCGGTTGGGCCGAGGTGGGGCTCTTCGGATGCCGGTACGGCGAGGAGACGCTGTACCAGGCGGTCGTCCTCGAAGAGGTCCAGGACGACACGTGGGCGGCCCGAGAGCAGATCGTCCACTCGGTGCCCGGCGGCGAATCGCCGCAGTACCTGCAGAGCACCGACGACGACGGCGTCCTCATCGGCTTCGCCGAACGGTACGACCCCGCCGCGAACGACCTCGCCTACTGGGTCGAGAGCGTCGGGTTCGACGCCGCGGGCGCGCCGGTGCGCGAGGTGCTCGCCGAACTCGACGAGGCGGGCTACTCCGACCTGTCGGTCCAGATCACCGCGACCGAGACCGAGGAGGCGGGGATCTGGACCGTCACCCTCGAGGTCCGCAACAACGGGCCGCGGGACATCAGCGACCATGTGCTGAACGCGGGCGCCGACGAGGAGATCGAGGTCGTGTCCGGGGAGCCGCTCGGCAACATCGAGGAAGGGATCTGGACCACGCTCGGCGAACTCGACGACTTCGGGGTCGGCCAGTCCTACAGCCAGGAGTGGACCGTGTCCGTCGACGCCGACCGAGACGACGACGGGATCTCGCCGCGGTTCGACGTCGGCCTCGAAGCGACCGAGCCGTGGGAGGAGCGGCCCGAGCTGGTGCAGACCGTCTTCTGGGGACAAGAGGGCGGCGTGTACTACTTCTACCAGTAATAGCGTGCGGCGAGGCCCCCGCGAGCAGCGCTCGCGGGGGCCTCGCCGCGTCTGCAGCGGCCACCCCAACCACAGTGGGCGACGCCACTGGAACCGCATGCGGCATCCGCTGCATTACTTTGCGGGCGCCGCTCGTGTATCTAGTGCGGACCCCCGCCATACCCGAGTTGAGGAGCCCCGATGATGACCCGCGACAGTCCAGACGCCATATTGGACAGTGTGTCCGTAGAGCAGCCGCCGCTGCGCGCGAACCAGGAGTTCGACGACTTCTACGCCGCCAACGTCCGCGCCCTCACCAGCCAGCTCCTCGCCTACACCGGCAACAAGGCCGAAGCCGAGGACCTCGTCGCCGAGGCCTTCTGCCGGGCGCTCGCCCGCTGGAGGCAGGTGCGCGAGTACCAGAACCCGGTGGCCTGGGTGCGCCGCGTCGCCTGGAACCTCGCCACCAGCCAGCTGCGCCGCCGCGGCGTCATCCAGCGGTTCCTCAACCGGCAGCGGGAGACCCACGAGACCGCGCCCGACGGCGACCGCGTCGACCTGATGCGCGCCCTCGCCGGGATCACCCCCAACCACCGCAAGGCCGTCATCCTCCGGTACATGGCCGGGCTCACCGTCACCGAGATCGCCGAGCAGGAGGGCGCCGCCGAGGCCACCGTCCGGTCCTGGCTCTTCAGAGGCAAAGCCGCACTGGCAGCACGACTCACCATCCAAGACGAGAGGGAGCAGCGATGAGCACCCCCGAAGACGAGATCCGCTTCGCGGAGGCCTTCAACGAGCTCGGCGAATCCGCCGAACTCATGGTCGAGCCGCCGACCGCCGCCGCCATCCGCAGCAAGCTCCGCCGCCGCCGCGCCACCCGCGTCACCGTGGCCGCCGTCGCCGCCCTGGCGCTCCTCGCCCCCGCCTCGTGGGCCCTCCAGCAGGCCGCGACGGCCGAAGAACGCGACGAGCCGGTCATCGCCGAGGAGCGGACCGGCGACCCCACCGGCGGCGAGGAGTCCGCGAAACCCCAAGAACCCACGCCCTCGACCGAACCCTCACTCGAGACCGAGACGGGGACCTCCGAGACCGCGCCCCCGCCCAGCTTCGACGACCTCGTGGGCCAAGAGCTCGAACTGCCGTCGTTCGGCGACTCCACAGAACTCGCCTGCCCGACCGGACCCGCCCAGCTCACTGCGGCGGACGGGGAAGGACCGGTCCACCTCATCAAGGTCGTCCACGCCCGCCTCTCCGAGGACGGGCCGCAGCGGGCCGTCGCGCTCGTCGGCTGCCGACCCGGCGAGGCCATGATCCGGCAGGTCCTCGTCATCGAAGCGGAAGGGGACGGCTATGCGGCCACCGAGCAGCTGCACCTCTACGACTACGGCGCGACCGCCTCGGTGTACGACATCGCCCCCGATGCCGACTACGGCGTGCTCCTCGGGCTCCTCGAGGAGGAGCCGTGCTGCTCCACGCAGATCCAGGACCTCGATCGCTGGATCGAGCGGTACCGCGACGGCGGTTCCCAGAAGCTGACCGGCGACGTGCCCGGCGTGTTCATCACCGACCTCGCCGTCTCCGCCGAAGTGGTCGCCTCGGGGGAGGGCACCCGGGAGGTCGTCGTGACCGTGGCCAACCTGGGCGAGAACGACGCCGCGCAGTTCACGCTCAACATCTGCTCGACCGAGTCGATCCGCCTCCAAGGCGAGGACAGCAGGGACTGCTCGGAAGGCCCGGCCCAGGTCGAGACCGTCGACGGCCTGGGGGCCGGCGACTCCTACGAGACGACCTGGACCATCGAGGTCGACCCGAGGGAGGAGTGGCCCGAGAGCGGGCGGGCGTACGGACAGGAGTTCATCGTGGGCGTCCAGATGCCCAGCAACCTGATCGACGCCCTGGTCCTCGAAACCGACTGGGAGAACAACCGCGCCCAGCGCCTCTTCGACTACGACGGGACCGACTGACCGCCGTATCGGGGTTCAGGCGAACGCGACGCCCGCCGCTTCGAGTTCCTTGAGGGCCTTCGCCTTCGTCTCCTCCGCGACCGCGGCCGTGTACTCCAGGAGCACCGTAGTCTCGAAGCCCTCGGCCGCCGCGTCGAGCGCGGTCGCGCGGACGCAGTGGTCGGTCGCGATGCCGACGACGTCGACCGCGTCGACGCCCCGTTCACGCAGCCACTCGGCGAGGCCCGTCTCGCCCGCCGAACCCTCGAAGCCCGAGTACGCGGCCTCATACGCGCCCTTGTCGAACACGGCCTCGGCGACGGTGTGGTCGAAACCGGGGTGGAAGGCCGCGCCCGCCGTGCCCACCACGCAGTGCGGCGGCCACGAGTCGCGGAAGTCCGGTTCAGCGGAGAAGTGCAGGCCGGGGTCGATGTGCCAGTCGCGCGTGGCGACGATGTGGTCCCACCGGCCCGGGGCGGAGCCGATCAGGTCGGTGACCGCGGACGCCACGGCCGCGCCGCCCGCGACCGCGAGCGACCCGCCCTCACAGAAGTCGTTCTGGACGTCTACCACGATCAATGCCCGGCTCATACTCCGATCCTAGTGACGCGGGCATGCCAGTGGAAGCCCCGGTGCGCGCCAGCGCGCGATTTTCCTTTGCAGCGAACGAAAGAAGCCCGGAACCGTACGGTCCCGGGCTTCCTTACGCGTGCTTTAGTGCCCCTTGACTTCCTTGACCAGATGGCCCCACTTCTCGTCGAAGACGGGGCGCTCCGAGCGGATGCGCGGGAGGCGGTCGAAGTTGCGCAGCGGCGGCGGGCAGCTGGTCGCCCACTCGAGCGAGCCGCCGTAGCCCCACGGGTCGTTGGTCTCGACGACCCGGCCGGCCTTCCAGGACTTGAACAGGTTCCAGATGAACGGCAGGGTCGAGAGGCCCAGGATGAACGCGCCGATCGTGGAGATCATGTTCAGCGTCGTGAAGCCGTCCGTCGCCTGGTAGTCGGCGTAGCGGCGCGGGAAGCCCTCGGCGCCCAGCCAGTGCTGGACCAGGAACGTGGTGTGGAAGCCGATGAAGGTCAGCCAGAAGTGCACCTTGCCGAGCCGCTCGTCGTACATGCGGCCCGCGACCTTCGGGAACCAGAAGTAGACGCCCGCGTAGACGGCGAACACGATCGTGCCGAACAGCACGTAGTGGAAGTGCGCCACCACGAAGTACGAGTCGGAGACGTGGAAGTCCACCGGCGGGCTGGCGAGCAGGACGCCCGAGAGGCCGCCGAGGAGGAACGTGACCAGGAAGCCGATGCTGAACAGCATCGGGGTCTCGAAGGTCAGCTGGCCCTTCCACATGGTGCCGATCCAGTTGAAGAACTTGACGCCCGTGGGGACCGCGATGAGGAAGGTCATGAGCGAGAAGAACGGCAGCATGACCGAGCCGGTCGCGTACATGTGGTGCGCCCACACGGCCATCGACAGGCCCGCGATCGCGAGGGTCGCGGCGACCAGCGTCTTGTAGCCGAAGATCGGCTTGCGGCTGAACACCGGGAAGATCTCGGAGACGATGCCGAAGAACGGCAGCGCCACGATGTACACCTCGGGGTGGCCGAAGAACCAGAACAGGTGCTGCCACAGGATCGCCCCGCCCGTCTCCGAGTCGAAGACGTGCGCGCCGAGCTGGCGGTCGGCCATGACGGCGAGGAGCGCGGCGAAGAGGATCGGGAAGACCAGGATCACCAGGAGGCTCGTGATGAGGATGTTCCAGGTGAAGATCGGCATCCGGAACATGAGCATGCCCGGGGCGCGCATCGTGATGATCGTGGTGATCATGTTGACCGCGCCGAGGATGGTGCCGATACCCGAGATGGAGAGGCCCACGAACCACATGTCGGCGCCGATGCCCGGCGAGTTGACCGCGTTCGACAGCGGCTGGTAGGCGAACCAGCCGAAGCCGGCCGCGCCGCCCGGGGTGATGAAACCGGAGACCGCGAGGATCGAGCCGAGCAGGTACAGCCAGTACGCGAACGCGTTGAGCCGCGGGAACGCCACGTCGGGCGCGCCGATCTGCAAGGGCACCAGGTAGTTGCCGAACGCGAACACGATCGGGGTCGCGAACATCAGCAGCATGATGGTGCCGTGCATCGTGAACAGCTGGTTGAACTGCTCGGAGGACACGATCTGAAGGCCCGGCTGGAACAGCTCGGCGCGGATCAGGAGGGCCAGGATGCCGCCGATCGCGAAGAACGCGAAGGACGTCACGAAGTAGAGCAGACCGATCTGCTTCGCGTCCGTCGTGCGGAGCGTGCGGGCGAGCCAGGAACCGTTGGGCTCCCGGCGTACCGGCCAGGGGCGCGCGACGATAGGCGTTGGCTCAAGCTTCGGCTCAACCGTGGTCACCTGTGGGCCTCCATGATTCATTTCCAGGTAGCGAACGCAGCATAGCCCCGAGAACGGCCGCCGATGCGGAGGGGGATTGCGGTAGCGTCGTGGCGGAGCGTGATCGGATGCTGCGCTCATCGTGGTTGTCGCAGGTGGGCCGTGCGACCGGCTTTCGGTGAGGAGTGGTGCCCGCGGGCGGCGCCATCGGGCCGGCGCCCGCGGGTGAGCAATCTCCTACAGTGCTACAGGCTGCCGCGGGCGTCGGGCTCGAGCGCGGCGTAGACCCGCTTGACCAGGAGGGCCGTCTCGTAGCCGACCTGTCCGAGGTCGCAGCCGGCGTTGGCGAGCACGGCGAGCTGGGCGCGGTCGCCGACGGCCATGAGGAGCAGCACGCCCTCGTCCATGTCGATGACGGACTGGCGGATCCGGCCGGCGTCGAGGACCTTGGCCGCCCCCGTCGTCAGGCTCGCGAGCCCCGAGGTGATGGCGGCGAGCTGGTCGGCACGGTCGGTCGACAGGCCGCGCGAGGCGGCGATGGCGAGGCCGTCGACGGAGACCGTGAGCGCCTCGGAGACGTCCGGGACCTTCTCCACGAAGGAGGTCAGGAGCCAGTCGAGTTCACCGACGTTCTTGTCCTTGTTGTCCATCTCGCTGCTTTCTATTGGCGTTGTTCGTGCGCGGCGGCCGCCGCGATGCCGGAGGCGAAACCGGCGAGCCGGTCGCGGATCTCGGCAGGGTCGAGGTCGGTTCCGCCGCCGCCCGCACGCGAGCTGGGGACGGAGCCGGGGAGCAGCCGGGAACCGGGCGCGCGACGGGGCAGTTCCGCGCCGTTGACCCTGCCGGAGGTTTCGAGTGCTCGGTTCACTTTCCTGAAGGTAACATCCAGCGTCTCGGGCGCAGGCCCCGCAGGGGCGTGGGAACCGTTCCCGCCGTTGAGTGTCGTACCAGCTACAGGCAGTGGTTCGGGGGCGGAGCCGGCGCGGCGCGGGCGCGGCACGATCGGCTCGACGGCGCCCGGCACCCCCGTGTCGGCGCCCGTCCCGGTCACCGGCAGGTTCGCGGCGCGGGCCGAGAGCGCGAGTTGCGCGGCCGTCCCGGAGCGGTCGCTCGGCGAGAGGCCCACCGGGTCCTCGGCGTGCGCGCTCGCGGGGATGCGCACGAGCGCGAGCGTGCCCTTGCCCATCGTGGAGTGCAGCTGGACGCTGATCGAGTGCTCGGCGGCGAGCCGCCCCACCACCAGGAGGCCCATGGTCGCGGTGAGCTCGGAGTTGAGCTGGGTCGGCTCGGCGAGGCGGCGGTTGATCGCGGCCATCGGCTCCGGGGCGAGGCCGATGCCGTCGTCGGCGATGGAGATGACGATCTCCGAACCCGAACGGCGGGAGGTGACCCGCACCGACTGCGTCGGCGGCGAGTAGGACGCGGCGTTGTCGAGCAGCTCGGCGAGGATGCGCACGAGGTCACCGGCGGGCTTGGTCTCGAGCCGGGCCCCGACCTGGTTCTCGACGACGACGCGCCCGGCGTCCTCGATCTCGGCGACCGCGTCGCGGATGATGGCGTCGAGCCCGGCCGGGTGGTTGTAGCGGCGCTGCGGGTCGCCGCCGGCGAGCAGGAGCAGGTTCTCCTCGTTGCGGCGCATGCGGGCCAGCAGGTGGTAGACGCTGCGCCACTCGTCGGGAATGGCGGCGGTGGTGCCCTTGTCCTCGACGAGGGACTCCATGACCTGCTGCTGGCGGCGGATGAGGCTCTGGCCGCGGCGGGCCAGGGTCTTCATCATCGCCTCGACGTCGATGCGGAGCAGGGCCTGGTTCGCGGTCTGCCGCAGCGCCTGGTGGTGCGCGGCGCTGAAGGCCTCGGCGAGGCTGTCGAGCTCGTCGGCGTAGCGCGAGTCCGTCTGCAGCACCGTCTGCTGCTTCGCGGCCTGGAGCAGCCGGTCGACCTCGTTCGCGTTGGCGGCCTGGGAGACCGCGGCCACCGTCTTCGGCAGGGTGTCGTACGCGGCGGTCAGGGTCGCCTCGCGGACGCCGTCGACGCGGAGGCTGATCCGGCGGGCCAGCATCGCCGCGGAGATGATCGAGGTCAGCGCCAGCACGAGCACCAGCGCGAACGTCGTCAGGAGGGTGCGCGAGGCGCTCTCGCGCATCAGGTTCACGTCGTCGCTCATGTAGGAGAGGACCGCGACCTGGGTGGTGTCGAGCGAGGCGACGACCGCGCCCTGCGCCTGCAGGAAGTCCGCGGGCGAGATGGTGGGGATGTTGCCGCGGAGGTAGACCCCGAGGGCGGTCCGCGCGTCCTTGACCTCCTGGGACTCCATGGCCGTCTGGTAGGTCGTGCTGGTCTCGTTGGAGGCGTTGGACCTGAACTCGATGATCTGCTGGTCGAACTTGCCGGAGAGGGTCGCGACCTGGCCGAGGGCGTCGCGGTCGACCCGGATCTCGCCGGACTGCTCGAGCATCGCCAGGTCGGCGGAGACGGTGAACTGGATTTCAGCGGCGATGCGTCCGGCCTGCATCACCGCGGCGAGGGAGTCGAGGTGCGAGGAGACGTCGGCGTCGTTGACGAGGCGGGGGAGGATCGCGGCGACGCCGACGATGTGGTCGGCGGCCTCGCGGTAGGCGAGGAACGCGGCGGTCACCTCCTCGTCGGTGTAGGCGGCGTCGCCGTTGGCCATCTCGTCGAAGGTGGTCCGCGCGCCGTCGAGGTTCGCGGCCTTCTCGAACAGCAACCGCATGTCGTCCTCGAGCTCCGTGAAGCGGGCCACGGCGGCGTCCGAGATGCCTTCCAGCGCCTTGTAGGCCTTGTCGGTCTCGCGGCGGGCCACGGCCGAGTCGAACTGGCCGCCGCCCTGGTTGATCACCGCCTTCGCGAGCGGGGCGACCTCGAGCTGCTGCCGGTCCAGGGTGTTGTTCAGGCCCTCCGAGAGTTCGGCGAGGACTTCGGCGTCGGCGGCGTTCTGGTATTCGTCCCACACCGTGACCGTCTGGAACAGCCCGAGCACCAGCATCCCCATGAGCGCCGCCGCGATCGGCAGCATCAACTGCGCCCGAATCGGGAGGCGACTGGTGCGCTGCCGGCTTTTACGAGCCATCGGGGGGCGTCCTTTCTGAGGGGCGAAAGCGCTGCGGCGTGCTGGTGACCATCTTCGCTTGTGCTTTCAGGGCTGTATGAGGCGGGGCTCACTCCAATAGTCGGCCGTTCAGCCCACGAGCGGCCGTCCTTCCGGGTATCGGTACAGGCGGTGACGGGAGCGGAGGGCGAGGGACGCGGCGAACAGCACCGGCCCGATGCGGCCGGTGTACATGGCGATCGCCAAGAGCCACTTGGAGGGTTCGGACAGGTCGTAGGTGACGCCGGTGGACTGGCCGAGGGTCGCGAGCGCGCTCGTCACCTCGAACATGATCGACATCAGGTCCAGCCCGGGCTCGAAGCGCTGCATGAGGAACACGCCGAAGGCGTTGCAGGCCACGTACACCAGCGCCACGGTGAGCGCCTCGCGGATCACCGAGGGGTTGATGCGGTGCCGGAAGGCCGTCACGTCGGGTTCGCCGCGCACTTCGGCCCAGATCACCAGGAGCAGCACGAAGAACGTGCCCACCTTGATGCCGCCCGCGGTGGACGCGGAGCCGCCGCCGATGAACATGAGGATGATCGACGCGAGCTGCGAGTCCTGGTTCATCGCGCCGATGTCGACCGAGTTGAGCCCGGCCGCGCGGACCATCGAGGTCTGGAAGAACGCGGGCAGGATGCGGTCGTACCAGGGCCACTGCCCGAACGTGGCCGGGTTCGACCATTCGAAGAGCAGGAACGCGATCCAGCCGCCCATGAGGAGGATGCCCGAGCCGACGAGGGTGATCTTGGTGTGGACCGACCACTGCCTGCGGCCCCACTTGCGGCGGGTGACCTCGAAGATCACGGGCATGCCGAGGCCGCCGATGATGGTGCTGAGACACAGCGGCAGGCAGATCCACCAGTCGGTCGCGTAGCTCATGAGCGAGTCGGAGAACAGCGCGAAACCGGCGCTGTTGAACGCGCTCACCGCGTGGAAGATGCCGTACCAGATCGCGTCGCCGAGCCCGAACCCGTAGGTGGAGAAGCGGATCGCGAGCACCAGCGCGGTGGCGGCCTCGACCACGAGCGAGAGCGCCACGGTCCGCAGCAGCACGGCCTTCACGTCGCCGAGGCTCAGCGCCTGGCTGATCTCGGTCTGCGTCATGAGCTTCGTGCGCAGCCCGAGCTTGCTCGACACGAGCAGGCCGACGAGCACCGCGCTGGTCATGATGCCCAGGCCGCCGACCTGGAAGAGCAGCATGATGACGAACTGCCCGAACCAGCTCCAGTGGAACGGGGTGTCCACCACCGCGAGGCCGGTCACGGACACGGCCGAGGTCGCGGTGAAGAACGCGTCCGTGAAGTGCGTGACGTCGTTCTCCAGGTGCGCGAGCGGCAGCATGAGGAGCAGCGTGCCGGCCATGATCACGGCCAGGAAGATCAGCGGGATGATCCGCGCGGGGTGTCGGAAGAAGGCTTGGAGTCGGGTGGCCATGTCAGGTCGTGGACGCGAAGTGCTCGACCTTGGTGGTGGCTCCGGAGACGATGAGGGTGTCCCCTTCGGCGATCACGGTTTCCGGTGTGGCGTAGGTGAAGTCCTCGCCGGGCTGCTTGACGCCGACAACGGTGACCCCGTACTTGCTGCGGAGCTTCGACTCGCCGAGGGTCCTGCCCACGGCTTCCGCGGGGGCCTTGGTCTTGACGATCGCGAAGCCGTCATCGAACTCGATGAAGTCGAGCATCTTGCCGCTCACCAGGTGCGCGACCCGTTCGCCCATGGCCGCCTCGGGGTAGACCACGTGGTGGGCGCCGGTGCGGTGGAGGATCTGGCCGTGCTTGGCGTTGATGGCCTTGGCCCAGATCTCGCGGACGCCGACCTCCTCGCAGGCCAGCACGGTGAGGACGCTCGCCTCGATGTCGGTGCCGATCGCGACCACGACGTGGTCGAACTCGCCGATGCCGAGCTGGCTCAGCACGGTCGACTCGGTGGAGTCGGCCTGCACCACGTGCGTGAGGGTCTCGGAGGCCCGCTGGACGATCTCGGGGCGCTCGTCGATCGCGAGGACCTCGTGGCCGAGGCGGGTGAGGGACTCGGCGACCGCGGACCCGAAGCGGCCCAGGCCGATCACGGCCACGGTCTCCTCCGTGGGGCTCTCGCCTCTACCGAACAGGTTCATCGGGCCACCTCGTGGAGGAGCGCTGCCTTGACGTTTGGTGCTGACACGGGGTCTGATTCTGCCACCCGCCCGCGGCGGGGGCGGGTCCGTACCCGTGCCGGGGCGCCGCCGCACCGCTGCGAAGAGCCGTCCACTGAGGATCCGGGGCGAAGAGAAGAGGGAGGCGGCCGATAACCCCTCATGGCCGCCCCCCTCGAACACCCCTAACACTCTCCAAGGATGGAGGAGAGCCCAAGTCTACTCCGCGAGCACGGCCCGGAGGAAGTCCTGCGTGCGTGCTTCTCGCGGATCGGAGAAGATTTCGTCCGGGGCGCCCTCCTCGACGATCTGGCCGCGGTCGAACATCATCACCCGGTTCGAGACGTCCCGCGCGAAGCCCATCTCGTGCGTGACGATGAGCATCGTGATGCTGGTCGTGTCGGCCACGTCGCGCAGCACGCCCAGCACGTCGGCCACCAGCTCCGGGTCGAGCGCGCTGGTCACCTCGTCGAGCAGCAGGATGTCCGGGTCCATCGCCAGCGCCCGGGCGATCGCCACCCGCTGCTGCTGGCCGCCCGAGAGCTGCGACGGGTAGTTGTCCACCTTCGCCGAGAGGCCCACCAGGTCCAGGAGCTCCCGGGCCTTGGCCTCGGCCTCGTCCTTGGAGCGGCCGAGGGTGTGGACCTGCGCCTCGGTGACGTTGCGCAGCACCCGCATGTTCGGGAACAGGTTGAACGACTGGAAGACCATGCCGATCTTCTTGCGCACCTGCCGCAGGTGGCGCTCGTTCGCGACCACCAGCTTGCCGCCCTTCTCCATGTGGGACAGCGGTTCGCCCTCGACCCAGATGACGCCGCCCTCGGCGGCGGGGTCCTTGGCGGGGGTCACGTGTTCCAGGGTCATGAGCAGCCGCAGGATCGTGGTCTTGCCCGAACCGGACGGCCCGATGAGCGTCACGCGCTCGCCCGGGGCGACGTCGAAGCTCAGCCGGTCGAGGACCGTCAAGTCCCCGAAGGACTTGTTCACGCGGTCGAAGCGGATCAGCGGTCGACTGTCAGAAGTGGGATTTTGCAAGGCGGTTCTCCAATCTCCTTGCAGCGACCGCCACCGGGTAGGAGGCGGCCAGGAACAGGATTCCTGCGATGGTGTAGCCCTCGACGGCGCCGTCGTAGTGCTGCCCCTGGTACTTCTGCGCCTGGGCGATCATCTCGAGCACGCCGATCACGAACAGCGTCGGCACTTCCTTGAACATGGCGATGACCCAGTTCGCGACGGCCGCGGTCGAGCGGCGCATCATCTGGGGCAGCACGATCGCGCCCCAGACGCGGTGGGTCGGCAGGCTCAGCGCGGTCGCGGCCTCCCACTGCCCCAACGGGATCGCCTCGATCCCGGCGCGATAGGACTCCGAGGTGTAGGACGCGTAGTGCACGCCCAGCACGGCCGAGCCGACCGCGAAGGCGCTCCACTCGGGGTTGATGTACAGACTCGTCGCGGTCCACACGAACAGCACCTGCACCAGCAGCGGGGTGTTCCGGATGAACTGGAAGACCAGGGAGAGCACGCGTTTGACCCAGGGCGGTCCGATGCGCTCTCCGATGGCCACCGACAGGCCCAGGACCACCGCGATCAGTCCGGCCACCAGGGTGACCTGCAGGACCACGAGGAAGCCCTGCCATATGGCGGGGAAGACCTCGACGAGGGTCTCGTTGTTCCACTCGTTCATCAGGTCAGCCCCTTCTCGGCGACGGCCGGGGTCAGGCGGCCCTTGACCTGCTTCGCGTCGACGCCGAGGCCGCGCTTGGCCTTCCGTTCGAGCGCCCGCATCCCGGTCCAGATGAGCCAGGCGAGGATGAAGTAGACGACGAGGATGAGGGCGTAGTGCGGCAGCTGGTTCACGCCGCCGTCGCGCCCGCCGATGAGGCCGGCCATCGCGGTGAGGTCGGTGACGCTGATGAGCGACACCAGGGCGCTGGCTTTGAGCAGCATGATCGCGAAGGCGCACAGCGAGGGGATCATCTCGGGCCAGGCCTGGGGGAGGACCACGAGGCGCAGCCGCTGGAACGGGGTGAAGTTCACGGCGAGACTGGCTTCCAGCTGTCCCTTGGGGACCGCGGCGATCGCGCCGCGCACCACTTCGGAGCAGTAGGCGCCGTAGTTGAGGCCGAGGGCGATGATGCCGGCGACGATCGCGTAGTCGAACTGGATGCCGAGCACCACCGGCATGGCGAAGGCGAACCAGAACAGCTGCACCACCACCGAGGAGCCGCGGATGAACTCCACGAACACGCGCGCGGGCGTGCGCACCGCCAGGTGCTTCGAGCTCGTCATGAGGCCCAGCGCGAACGCGACCACGAGCGCCAGCGCCGCCGAGGCGAGCGTGACCTCGACGGTGACCAGCAGCGGCTGCACGTAGCGGGGCAGCGAGTCGATGACTTCTTGGACATCCATAGTGGCCTACTGGTAGGTGTCCGGGCAGAGGTCCTCGGCGGTGAGGCCGTCCGGGTGGTTCTCCTCGACGGTGAAGCCGAACTCGCCGACCAGGCCCTCCCAGGTGGCGGTGTCGGCCAGGAGCTTCTCGAGCTCCTCGTTCACCGCGTCCCGGAAGTCCTTGTCGTCGGGCTGGAAGACCGCCGCGCCGGCGCCGATCATGTCCTCGCCGGACTCGGGGTCGACCAGCCAGAAGCCCTCGGTGACCTCGAGTTCATTGTCGGCCTCCGCCGCGAGCCTGAGGTTCGCCGAGGTCAGCCCGATCGCGTCGCAGCGCCCGGCCTTGAGCTCGAGGATGAGCGCGGGCAGGTTCGCCTGGACGTTGATGCGCTCCTCGTCGAAGATCGCGTCCGCGACCTCCTGTTCGCTGGTGCCGTTCATGACGCCGATGACGCCGTCGGTCTCGGCCATGTCGTTGAGCGTCGTCCAGCCGCCCGGATTTCCGGCCATGACCATCAGCGCGTCCGGCATGATGTAGTCCGGGTTCGTGAACGCCACGGCCTTGCAGCGGTCCGGGGTGACGTACATGCCCGCGATGACCATGTCGTGGTTCGTTCCCAGGCCCGGGATGAGCGAATCGAACTCGGTGAGCTTCCATTCGATCTGATCTTCACCGATGCCCAGTTTGTCCAGCAGATACAGCTGAACCGCCACCGATTGCCCAGTGACGGAGTCGTCGTCGCCCGTATAGGCGTATGGGGCCTCGTCGGCGTAGCCGATGCGGAGCGTCCCGCCGTCCTGGGCCTGCTTGAGCAGCCCGTCGCCGCCGCCGCTGTCGGTGCGCGAACACGCCGCCAGCGCGAGGGCCGCCGCTCCGGCGGTGGCCCCGCCGAGGATATGGCGGCGATTGAGGTGCAGTTGGTTCGACACGGTGGTCGCCTCCTGTTTCGGGGGTCAGGTACGTTGCCGACACTAACGTTCTATTGTAAGTTTGTCGACAATACGATGATCGACGTTCGATAACAAAAAAGCAAGCATGTTGACGGGGGACGCAACCGGAGCTTGCACCTGAACGTGATGTACCGGCAGCGCTAAGATGCTGCCCAGAAGAGACAGAGGGGGAGCATCCAGAGTGTCGACGCGCAGCAGCGGATTGAGCGGGCTCACGAGCGCCCGCCAGGTGGGACGCCTGGCCCCGGTGCGACGCGCCTCGACGGTGGACCTCATCGCCGACCGGCTCCGCGAAGCGGTCGTGGACGGGTCGCTCCCGCCCGGTGCCGCACTCGGCGAAGCCGAACTCGCCTTCCAGCTCGGCGTCAGCCGCGGCCCCCTCCGCGAGGCCATGCAGCGCCTCACAGCCGAAGGCCTCCTCGTCATCCCGCGCCGCCGCGGCCTCGCCGTGCGCACCATGACCCCCGAAGACGTGCGCGACATCCACTGGCTCCGCGCCCGCATCGAACCCGAACTCGGCCGCCGCATCCTCGCCCGCCCGCTCGCCGAGCGCAAGACCGTCCTCGCCGAACTCGGCACCGAGGTCAAGCGCATGCAGCGCGCCCTCAAGAAGGACGACGCCCGCGCCCTCGGCGACGCCTACCTCGACTTCCACCGCGGCCTAGCCGCCTGGGGTGGCTCGATCCGCTTGGCGCGCATGATGGCCACGCTCCTCATCGAGACGCGCCTGTGCACCTTCTCCATGTACGAGCACTTCGAGGTCGCCGTCGACCTCGTGCCCGAGCACGCGGCCTTCGTCGACGCGCTGGCCGCCGAGGACGCCGAGCGGTTCACGGCGCTGATGCGCGCGCACCTCGACGCCGAGGTCCGCCGCCTCCTCTCCGAACCCGAGACGGCCAAAGAGGACGACGCCGACCGGCTCCTGGCCGAGACCCCGGACGAGCCGCAGCCGCTCGACCGCCTCGATCTTCCCGAGGGGATCTAGCAAGGGCTGCACGGCGATCCGCCATAGATCGTTCATTGTCAATATTCTGACAATCTGCGTTCTGTTGGTGGACTTGTATGTTACCCAACAGTTATAAATAGGGCCCCACTTCCGGACAAAATCCGAAACGGAGCCCATAATGTCCATCCCCCGGAGAATCTCCACAATGGCCGCGGCGACAGCCGCGGCATTCGTGTCCGTAATGGCGCTCACCAGCGGTGCTGCCCAAGCCCAGACCATCGAGTACGTCGCCCTCGGCGACTCCTACGCCTCCGGCGTGGGCACCCGCGACTACATCGACGACTCCTCCTGCCGCCGTTCGGATGCGGCCTACCCCTCGCTCCTCGCCGACGCGATCGGCGCCGACCTCACGTTCGCCGCCTGCTCGGGCGCGAAGACCGGCGACGTCCTCGACAACCAGCTCGGCGGCCTCTCCTCCAGCACCGACCTCGTCACGATCACCATCGGCGGCAACGACACCGGCTGGACCGGCGTGGTCCAGAAATGCGCCTACCCGTACCCGTGGACCTGCACCAAGGAGATCGACGCGGCCGAGGCCTTCGTCCGCGACCAGCTGCCCGCCAAGCTCCACGACGTCTACAACGCCATCGAGGACGCCGCCCCGAACGCCGACGTGATCGTGCTCGGCTACCCGCTCCTGTTCAACGGCGAGGAGTGCAACGCCATCACCCGCATCAGCCCCGGTGAGCAGGCCGCCCTCAACGACGCCGCCGACCTCCTCGGCGACGTCATCGGCACCGTGGCCGCCAGCCACGACTTCGCCTACGCCGACGTGCGCGCCGCCTTCGACGACCACGCCGTCTGCGACGACGCCGAATGGCTCAACGGCATCTCCTACCCGATCGCCGAGTCCTACCACCCCAACAAGACCGGCCAGAAAGACGGCTACTTCGAAGTGCTCGACGACTTCGTCTGAGCTCCTGAAGCACTGACCCGCAACGAAAAAGGGCCCCGCCGGAATCCCGGCGGAGCCCTTCTCGAGTTCGGCGCTACACCTCGCCGCAGGCCTTCCAGACACCGTCTTCCTTGATGAAGTCCATGGTGTCCGCCTCGTCCTCCGTGCGGGTCTCAGTCCAGCCGGTGATGGACAGGCCGTCGGCAGACATCTCGGGCTCGGGGAGGTTGTAGCTGATGGTGTAGTCGACAGTTGCGGTGTCGCCGTCCTCGGTCGTCTCCCCGACCTCGTACTCGAAGTCGACCGCGATGTCGATCGGAGGCACATCGGACAAGCCGAGCTCCTCCATCTGCCCGCTGAAGTCGAGCTCTTCGGTCGTGGCGGTCATCTCCGACTGCATGTCCTCGCACATGTACGGCTTCATGTCTTCGATGATGCCCTGGACCGCTTCGGTGTCCCCGCTGAAAGCGGCTTCGAAGATCTCGCCCATCTTGGGGAGCAGCTCGTTCGCGACGTCCTCAGGGGAGTCCGACTTCGAAGGCGCTCCGCCGCCGAAGGGGTTGGCCACCAGGATGACGATCACGGCGACGAGCACCACGACACCGGCGCCGACGCCGACGAAGAGGCCGGTCTTCGACTTCTTCGGGGCCGGGGGCAGCGGCTGCCCCCCACCCTGCTGGCCGAATCCGGGCTGCTGGCCGTAACCAGGCTGCTGGCCGTAACCGGCGGGCGGCGGCGTCTGTCCATAGCCGGGCTGTTGCGGCACACCGTATCCCGGCTGCTGCGGCTGGGACTGCCCGTAGCCGGGCTGCTGCGGCACCCCACCGGGCTGGCCATAACCGCCCGGCTGCTGCGGAGGCTGCTGACCGTACCCCGGCTGCTGGCCGTACTGGGGCGGTTGCTGGTTCGGGTCGAACCCCGGCTGCTGGGGCGGGTAGGCCATGACGAGTCCTCGGTTAGTCGGGAGTGGGTTGCGCCAGGTTAACACGCAGACGCCACCGCCTCAGTCCCCCGAATCGGCCGGGGAACGAGCAACGCCGGAACCTTCCAGGTCCCGGCGTTGCTCAAGCGTCATACGGCTTTAGCCGCCCGCTCCTTCTTCCTCCGCCGGGGCGGTCTCGAAGACCGGGACGTCCTCCGCGTTCGAGGTCATCTGCTTCTTCGCCTCGAACGGATCGAGGTCGGGGCCCTTGGGAATCAAGTGGATCATCGTGTCCGGCACCGAGACCGGATCGACCCCGGCGTAGCCGAGCATCGTCTGGGTCGTGTCCGTCTTGCCGTCGTCGGAGATGCCGTGCCTGACGCCCTGGTCGCTGACCATGTACGTGATGCCCGAGATCGTCGCGCCCCGGTCGGTGCGGCTGTCGACCAGCGCGGCCGTGCCCTGCGGGAGTACCGTCTGCGCCTGCAGTCCTTCGACATCGGAGAAGATGGTGCCGTCTTTGAGCACCTCGACGGCCTTCGCGTTGTCGGTCAGCGTCTTCGGAGCCGCCTCGTACATCGCGACCTTGATGACCGTCGACTCGTCGTTCTGCGCGCGCGGGTCGTAGACCGCGCACACCGCCGGGCGCTTGGAC
Organism: Glycomyces luteolus; assembly: GCF_027622875.1. Taxonomy (GTDB): domain Bacteria; phylum Actinomycetota; class Actinomycetes; order Mycobacteriales; family Micromonosporaceae; genus Glycomyces; species Glycomyces luteolus. The sequence goes on from NZ_JAPZVP010000023.1 coordinate 56,375, forward strand.
TGGGAGGTCCACGGGTTCTCGCTCAGGTCTTCCTTCGGGTAGTTCTTGTGCTCGTACGCAGCCTGGCTGCCGAGGTCGGACACTGTGGTCGGATCGACCTGCTGGGTGGCGCCGTTGTGCTTCTCCAGCAGTTTCGCCATCGTGTCCGAGATCCGCGCGAACGTGTCCGCGCCGTTCTCGTTGATGAGCACGTACTTTTCGCCTGAAGACTCAACGGGCACACCATAGGTGATGGTCCCGCCGCCCGCGGCCGCCACTTGCGACGCGGTCCCGAACTCGGTCCGGTCCTCCGGGGCCATCGGCGATGCCGGCGGGATCGTGTTGATCATGCTCGCGTTGAGCGTCATCGCATCGCTCGCGAGCAGCCCCAGGTCGTCGATGAGGGTCGCGGCCGGGTACTCCTCGGTGTCCTCGATCGGGTACCGGGCGCCGTTCCACAGCAGGTAGTACTTGGGGACCTCGTCGCTCTGCGGCTTGACGGTGGTCTTCGCCAGGATCCACTTGTCGTCGCTGAGCCACTCGCTCGGCTGCTCCATGTCCTCGACCACGAGCTGCGTCAGCTGGTAGTCGTCCGTGCCGCCGTCCTCGCGCGGCATCGAGCAGACGTTCCAGTTGATCTTCTGCAGCAGCTCGCTCTTGTCCGGCGGCTGCGAGGGAATGCCCTGGATGCCGATGGTGAAGGAGCCGCGCGGAACGCCCGCCAACGAGGACGGCTTGAGGTCCTGGACCTCCGGCATCCCGGTGGAGCCGGGCTTCGCGAGCAGCAGCGCCGAGGTGTAGTTGGTGACCTGCCAGAGGCGGGCCGGGTTGTCCGTCGGGTGGTGCTCCTCGCCGTTCTGCGTGATGTACACGTAGACGGCGTTGGAGCCCTTGATCGTGATGATGTTGCCCACGACCGGCTCCGCGTTGCCCTTGCCGAACAGGGTCGCGATCGCGAAGCCGCCGAAGATCAACGCCAGCACCATCACCGAAGCGAAGATCGAGACGCCGATGCGCCGCAGCGGACGCTCGATCGAGTCGGGGTTGGCCAGCACCAGCGCCTGGTTCATGCGCGAGGTGATGAACTTGTGGGCCTCCACCTGTTCGCGGCGGGAGCGCATCTGCGCCATTCGAATTCGCCTCTCTCGGAGTCGAGGGGACTAGGGAACCGGAGCTCTAACCGCGAAGCGCCAGGGCGATCGTGTACAGGCCGCAGACCCAGCCGACCAGCGGCAGGATCGACACGATGAGCAGCGCCTCGATGATGTCGAGGGCGCGGCCCCAGGTGGGGGCGATCTTCTTGCCCGCCACGGCGAGGCCGTAGACCATCGCGATGAGCGTGAGCAGCGTGAGCGCACCGAGGATCACCGTGAGGCGCACCAGGATGCTGTCCTCGCTCGCCACGAAGATCGCCGCGAGCGTCGCGGCCAGGCCGCCCATGCCGCCCGTGAGCATCACGATCCGGGCCGCGCGGTCCTCGACCGTGCGGGACCGGCTGAGCAGCACCAGCGAAATGATCGTGGAGAGGATGAGCCCGGGGAGGTCGCCCGAGAACGCCAGTGCGATCGAGGCGATCAGGCCGACGACGGCCGCGAACGAGTACAGGGCCTCGAGGTAGTTCCCGGCGTGCTCGGAGAGCTTGAGGATCCGCTTGCCGTCGATGGCCTCGGCGTCGCCCTCCTTGAGCTCCTCTGTGGTCGTCGGCAGCTGCGGCGTGGGCACCATCGCCATGGACAGCGACAGCGACGGAGCGAACGGCAGGATCACCAGCGCCAGCGGCGCGGCGATGGCCGCGGCCGTCGCGGCCGATCCTGTCAGGAGCATCATCAGCGCCGTCGAGATGCCCAGCACCACCGCGCCGAGGATCGTCACGATGAAGACCGGTGCGGAGGCCATGTCGCCCACGGCGACCATGGAAAGGACGCTGAACAGCAGGATCGCCGACGCCGCGATGAGCACGTGCGGGCCTTTGAGGTCGAACAGGCCCGTGTTCTCGGTGTCGGCGATGAGCAGGCCGCCGACGCCGCCGTAGAGCACGGCGGTGACGCCGAAGTACGTGGCCGCCCGCGAGTCGCCGACGGCGCGCGAGAGCAGCGCCGAGGCGCCGACCAGGATGGCGGCGACCGAGAGGCCGACGATCGCGGAGGCGAGGTGGCCGGTCAGCAGGATCGCGATGGCGCCCACCGTCAAAGCCGCGGTGCCGACGCCGACGCTGAAGCGCTTGGTCGCCAGGTAGTCCCAGCGGTTGCCGCGCTGCTCGGTGGCGGTGGCGATCGCGTCGATGATGTCGTCGAAGACCACCTCGGGCTTGGCGGCGTCGGCGGGGTTGAGGTACAGCATCTCGCCGTCGTTGATCCCGAGCTGGGAGCACGAGTGGCCGGTGTCGATCGCTTCCTCGCCGAGGCGGGCGAGGATCCAGCCGCCGTTGTCGCCGGCCTCGTCGATGTAGTACTCGCCGGCTTGGTGCAGGATCGTCGGCAGCAGGTCGGAAAGGGGGACGTCTGAGGGCAGTGCGAGGTCGATCCTCGTGCGAGGACTGACGATCGTCACCCTTGAAAGAGTGGCCGACTTGGTGCTCACCGTGCGAACCTCCGGGTCGGGTCGGTGATCGGGGGACCGTTCAAGGATAAATGCCGCATGCAACGGCGGGGGGACCGGCGTGGGCGTACCACCGCGGTGGTTGTACCAGCCGCGTGGTTGTACCAGCAGAGTGGCGATACAGCATTACCCTAGTAGTGCGATACTCGACAGAGCGCACTTACATCTTTTATACGACAGCGCTAAGTTACGGCCAGCAAGCGTCCCCGTGGTAGGCGCATCCCCCGGTGAGCACAAGGACCCTCTGTGACGACCAAACTCTTCCGCAGGCCTCCGCGCAAGCGCGGACCGCAGGCCCCACGTGGTGACATCCTCTTGGAGTCGCCGCCGGACATGCCCGACCCGCAGCCCAAGAACATCACGCAGTACCTGATGATCCTGCCGATGCTCGCGGGCGCTGCGGCAATGGCGATGATGATGATGAGCCGCACGACAGGCGGCGCCGGCGGAGGCAACAACACCCTGCGCATCGCCATGGGCGCCATGATGGGCATCTCCATGGTCGGCATGATGGCCACCAGTATGGGCGGCAACCGCGCCCAGAAGAAGGCCGAGTTCAACGCCGACCGGCGTGACTACATGCGCTACCTCAACCAGGTCCGCCGCCGTGCCCGCAAGGGCGCCGAGCGGCAGTGGCGCGCGGCCCGGTGGCGCCACCCCGACCCGAAGGCCCTGTGGTCGCTCGTGGGCTCCCGCCGCATGTGGGAGCGCCGGCCGAAGGACGACGACGCGCTGGACATCCGCGTGGGCGTCGGCAAGCAGCGCATGACGATGAAGCTGGTCCCGCCCGAGACCAAGCCGGTCGAGGACCTGGAGCCGATGACCTCGATGGCGTTGCGCCGCTTCGTGGCCGCGCACTCGAACGTCATCGACATCCCCCGTTCGATGAAGTACACCGAAGCCGCCCGCGTGGTCCTTCGCGGCGACCGGGCGCTCGTCGTCGACAACATCCGCGCGCAGCTGGTCCAGGGCGCGGTGCTCCACTCCCCGGACGACTTCATCATCGCGGTCGTCGCGGACAACGAGCGGATGCCCGAGTGGCACTGGATGAAGTGGCTGCCGCACCTCCAGCACCCGTCCGCCGAGGACGGGGCCGGACCGGTCCGCATGTTCTACAACACCACCACGCAGCTGGAGAACTCGCTGCGCGAGCAGCTCTCCGGCCGCGGCGCGTGGTCCCCCGGCGCCACCGCGGGGGAGGGGCAGCCGCACCTGGTCGTCATCCTCGACGGCGGCGAGGTCGACCCGACCGGCATCATCGCCGCCGACGGCATGGGCGGCGTCACCGTCTTCGACTTCTCCGGCTACCTGCCGCGCAAGCCCGGCCCGCAGATCAAGCTCTACGACGTCACGGCCGAGGAGATCTACACCGACCAGGCGGGACGGCGCCGCGTGCTCGGCAAGCCGGACCGCATGTCCTACAACCAGGCCGAGGGCGTGGCCCGCTCGCTCGCGCCCTGGCGGCTGACGCTCAAGGGCGCGGCCGGGAAGACCGAGTCGGGGGACGAGGACCAGTCGCCGCTGGCGAACCCGTCGTCGCTGCCCGAGATGCTCGGCTTCAACGACGCCGCGGCGCTCGACCCGGCCGTGCACTGGCGCGAGAAGCCCATCAAGGACTACTTGAAGGTGCCGATCGGGCCCGGCCCGGACGGCGGCATCGTCGACATCGACTTCAAGGAGTCCGCGGTCGGCGGCATGGGCCCGCACGGCCTGCTCATCGGCGCGACCGGTTCGGGTAAGTCCGAGGTGCTGCGCACCATCATCGGCTCCCTGATCGCCACGCACTCTTCGGAAGAGCTCAACTTCATCCTCGTCGACTTCAAGGGCGGCGCCACGTTCGCGGCCCTCGACGACCTGCCGCACGTCAGCGCGGTCATCACCAACCTCGCCGACGAGATCGAGCTGGTCGACCGCATGGCCGACGCGCTCGAAGGCGAGCTCGTGCGCCGCCAGGAGGTGCTGCGCGCCGCCGGCAACTTCACCAACCGGTGGGAGTACGAGAAGGCCCGCAAGGCCGGGCAGCCGATGGACCCCATGCCGACGCTGCTCATCATCGCCGACGAGTTCTCCGAGATGCTCGTCGCGAAGCCCGAGTTCATCAACCTGTTCCTCCAGATCGGCCGCATCGGCCGCTCCATCGGCGTGCACATGCTCCTCGCGTCGCAGCGCCTCGAGGAGGGCAAGCTCAAGGGCCTCGACACGTTCCTGTCGTACCGCGTCGCGCTCCGCACCTTCTCGGCGCAGGAGTCCCGCACCGTGATCGGCTCGGGCGCGGCCTACGAGCTGCCGCAGGCGCCCGGCCACGGGTACCTCCAGGTCGGCACGCAGGACCTCGTGCGCTTCCGCGCCGCTTATGTCGGTGGCCCTTACAAGCCGCCGAAACGCGTCGCCTCGCGCGCCGAGCGCATCGCGGCCGTGCAGCACAAGGTGCAGCGCTTCCTTCCCGGGTTCGTCGAGCTCCCCCCGGAGCCCGAGGCCGAGGAGGAACCCGAGGAAGTGCTGGAGGCGACCGAGGCCGACGACGAGAACGAGAAGCTCTCCGAACTCGAGGTCATGGTCAACAACTGCCTCGGCATGGGCCGCCCGGCCCACGAGGTGTGGCTCCCGCCGCTCCTCGAACCGCCGACGCTCGACCAGCTGCTGCCGCCGCTCGAAGCCGACCCGGTGCGCGGCCTGTCCCCGAAGGGCTTCTCGCTCAACGGGAAGCTCCACGCCGTGCTCGGCGAGGAGGACCGGCCGTTCGAGCAGCGCCGCAGCCCGTTCGTGGTCGACCTCTCGGGTGCGCAGGGCACCGTGGCCATCGCCGGCGGGGCCCAGTCGGGCAAGTCGACGATGCTCCGCGGGCTCATCGGCTCGCTCGCGCTGCTGCACACGCCGCGTGAAGTGCAGTTCTTCTGCCTCGACTTCGGTGGCGGCACGCTCCGCGGCATCGAGGACCTCCCGCACGTCGCGGGCGTCTTCGGCCGCCAGGAGGAGGAGGGCGTGCGCCGTACCATCCAGGAGGTCACGACCATCCTGGACGAGCGCGAGAAGTTCTTCACGGACAACAAGATCGACGGCATGAACTCCTACCGGCGCATGAAGGCCGAGGGGCGGTTCCAGGAGGACCCCTACGGGGACATCTTCCTCGTCATCGACAACTGGATGACGCTGCGCGAGGACTTCGAGTCGTTCGTCGACCAGGTCCGCGCCATCGGCAACCGCGGTCTGGCCTACGGCGTGCACGTCATGGTCACCTGCACCCGCTGGGGCGACATCCGCATGAACATGCGCGACATGTTCGGCCTCAAACTGGAGCTGAAGCTCTCGGACAACATGGAGTCCGAGATCGACCGCAAGGCGGCGGCGAACGTGCCGAAGAACCGCCCCGGCCGCGGCCTCTCGCTCCAGAAGCTGCACTTCCTCTCCGGCGTGCCCCGCATCGACGGGATCCGCGACGGCGACGACCTGCAGCCCGGCGTCGAGGACTTCGTCAAGAAGGTCAAGCAGGCCTGGCGCTTCCAGCCCTGCCCGAAGGTGCGGCTCCTGCCGCGCCAGCTCCACGTGGCCGACTTCCTCCAGGCGGTCGACCGCTCGAAGCCGGGCATCCCGATCGGCCTCAACGAGGCCGGGCTCAAACCGGTGTACCTCGACTTCCAGACCGAGCCGCACCTGCTCGTGTTCGGCGACTCCGAGTCCGGCAAGACCAACCTCCTGCGCCACATCGCCCGCCAGATCCAGGCGACCTACACGCCGAAGGAAGCCAAGGTCATCATGGCGGACTACCGGCGCGGCATGCTCGAGGAGATCGCGAAGCCGACCCTGCTGGACTACGCCATGTCGGGCAAGCAGTTCGAGACCTCCATCAAGAACCTCAAGGGCCCGATCGAGCGGCGGCTCCCCGGAGACGACGTCTCCCCGGCGCAGCTGCGCGACCGGTCCTGGTGGACGGGCCCGGACCTGTACCTGATCGTGGACGACTACGAGATGGTGGCCCAGCGCGTGAACCCGATGGCCGCCATCGCCGAACTCATCCCGCAGGGCCGCGACATCGGCTTCCACGTCATCATCGCCCGCCGCGCCTCCGGCGCGTCCCGCGCGATGATGGACCCGATCGTGGGTCAGATCAAGCAGCTCGAATCCCCGGGCCTGCTCATGAGCGGCCGCAAGGAGGAAGGCGCGATCTTCGGCAAGCTCCGCCCCAGCCCGCAGCCTCCGGGCCGCGGCACCCTGGTGCGCCGCAAGGACGGCGAGCAGCTCATCCAGACGACGCTGCTCCCCCCGAACGGCACCGCCTAGCCGCAGGTCACTGCATTTGACGCAAATCGCAGGGCCGCCTACCGCAACCGGTAGGCGGCCCTGCGGCGTATAGGTTGCAGAACGGACGCGAACTCCGCTCGCGCCTCTGGACACCAAGGCCCCGAATGAAACCGCTGCTCACCCGCCCCGGATCCGAAGCCACCATCCCAAGCGGCACGGCCGAGACCGCGGTTCCGCACACCCGCACGCGGCCCCCGATCAGCGTCCAGGCGATCCGCCTCCTCCTCATCGCCGCCATCGCCACGGTCATCGCGACCTGGCTCTGGGCCTTCCAGGGCGTCCAGGCCTACGCCTGGCCCGGCGTCGACAACGACCTCGCCGCCCGCGGCCTCGCCTACCTCGCCATCCTCGGCCCTGCCGTCCCGGTGAACCTCCTCGCCGCGATCCGCCTCGCCCGAAGCGGCAGACGGGCCCGGCTCTACCTCGCGGCCGCGGCGGCCCTCGCCGTCGTCCAGACCGTGCTCCTCCTGACCCCCAGCGCGATGCCCTCGGCCGACACCATGAGCGACGGCTCCAACAACGTCGGCATCCGCCACCTCGCCACCGTCGGCCCCCTCCTCTTCGCCGGCCTCTGGCTTGCCACCACCTCCAAAGCCCGCGCCTGGCTCAGCCTCGACCCGAGCCCCCGCCGCACCTACTTCATCCCCGAAGCGGCCGTCTGCAGCATCGCGCTGGCCGGCGCGCTGCTCCTGGGAACCGAAGTGCGCCAATGGGCCAACGCCTACACCGAACCGCTTCCCCCTGGCGGCGAATACGCCGAGGCCGGCACTTGGGCCGCCCTCGAGCAGGCCGTCACCGAGACCACCGACGCCATCCCCGAGTTCGCAGGCTTCACCACCCGCACCCTCGACGTCGTCTCCTGCGAGTACGCCACCCCCACCGGCAACACCACCTACCGGTACGAGCTCACCTACGAACTCCGAGAAACCGCCTCCGCCCCCATCGCCACCCGCTGGGCCCAGGGCGACTTCACCCTCACCTACGACGGCGACACCCTCGCGGGCAACCGCCGCATCACCGCCGAACGCGACTTCCCCGTCATCGAGAACGCCGCCTACCCGACCGCCACCGGCATCCACGCCATCGCGCTCGCCTACACCGAGGCCGGACCTCCGACCCTCCACCTCGAGAGCCCCTGCGTCGAACGCACCACCGCACCCACCGAATGCATACTGCCCCAAGGCGACCCGGCCACCGACACCATCAACGGCGTCACCTGCCGCAACTGAGAACGCACACCTGCGTTGCGCTGCAACCAGACCGCGCTCTCGGCAATCCTCCGGTGATGGCACTCCGCCGTCCTGGCCGGCGCGAGGTATCCATCGGCAGGAGGCCCGGACGCTGAGGCGCTCCTGCGCGGCGTTCAAACCGTTGTCGACACCGGACGCGTCACCGCGCTCAACATCGCCTGCACCTGGAACCCGGGAGGTGAAGATCCGGACGGTCTCCGCGAGCACCTGGTGTCCGCGGTCCTGTCCAGCCTCGCCGATCCGGCATGAGGCCCCGTCGGCCTTCCCCGTATCGGCTGCCCCACGGGCACTTGCGAGACATCACTCAACCCCTACCAGGTCGGCACGAACTCGGTCAGCGAAAGATCCGCACCAGCCGGAATGTCCTCGGTCCAGACCCGGAGCTCCCGAGTCGAATCCCCGGGCGGCAAGCTCGAGTCCTGGTGCACATCAGTACCACCCACCAGGGCACCGTCGCTGTTGCGGAAGATCGCCGACAAGTGCGGATCGACCGCATGATCGGCGCTATTGGTGATCGTCACCGAGTACCGCTTCTCGCGCTGCGACTCGTCCCCGGTATCGACCGCATCGACCCTGGTGCTCAGCGGTGGCTCCTGCAGTTCCGGGGGCGTCTCGCCGTCGAGCGCGAACCACCCCAGCAGCACTACCTTGACCTCGACGACCGAATCGGCTGGGAAGTCGTCGCCGACATAGATCGAATCGCCGACGAGGACCTGGCCGCCGGGCAGCGTCATCCTGCTGTAATCGGGCTCGAGCCCGCGGGCATCGTAGAGAGTGACGCCGTCGGCATACACCTGCAGCGCGAAATCGGCCGCGTATTCGCTGTGGGTGTTGCGAACCGAAGCACCCCAGGTGAGCGAGGTGCCGTCCATCGAGATGCCGAAGCCGAACTCCTCGACCGAAACGACCTCCGCCGCCGGAGTCTCCTCGTCAGGCCGCACCTCCGCCAGCGGGAGGAAATCGTCGAACACCTCCCCGTCCGCCGGCTCCGGTTCTGCATCACTCATCGGCTTCGGATCCAGAAAACCCGTGCTGTCCGGGGTCCAGACCGATGCGTAGACCAGAGCCAGGATCGAAACGACCAGACCCACGGCGAACTCCCAGTCCGGGATTCGAGGTCGTTCGGGCGCAACGGGTTCAGGTGAGGGGACCACCCGGCCATCATAGAAACCGGGCGCAACCGGGTGGATTCACCGCAGTACGGTGAGTCGCAATCCCCCAGAAACCCGAGCCGCCCAAGGAAACCCGATGGTCGTCCGCCGACTCCCGCCCGATCCTCGCGCCGTCCAGCACTGGCCCGACGTTCCGATGCGCCCCCGCACCCGCCGCCGCCTCGCCATCGCAATTCCGCTGATCCTGGTCCTCGCCGCGGCCGGTTGCACCGCTCGCTGGATGTACACCGACCGCCAGTCGAACGAACCCGTCGAAGCCCTGCGCGCCTTTCTCGAAGCCTCCCGGTCCGGCGATGTGGAAGCGGCGCTGTCCCTGACTTCAGGCGCTCCCGAGGGCACGGAGGAGCTGCTCGTCCCCGAAGCGATGAGCGCGGAATGGGAAATCCTAGATCTCGGCTTGAATTTCTGGTCCCCGACCAGCGAACATGCGGATGTCTGGGCCACCGTCAAGGGCCCCAACGACACTGAGCTCACGACCACGTTCGACCTGATCCAGATCGGCAACGGCGACTGGAAAGTGGACGACCCGTTCACGACCCTGTCCCTTGAAGATCTTCCCGTGCCCTACTTCGACGTCAACGGGTTCACGCAGCCACTGGAAACCGATCCGCGCGAGGGCTACCAGTTCGCGCTGCTCCCCGGCGTCTACCAGCTCTATGAGCAGCCCCCTGCGTTCTTCACCTACGAAGCCGAGCCGTTGCTCGCCCTGGGGGACATGCTGGTCAACGCCGACGGCGCCGAAGTTCCGCACCTCCGCGAAACCTTCGAAGGGTTCACCCTCACCGAGGGCGGCGAGGCGGAACTCAACGAACGGCTCACCGCCTACCTCGACGAATGCATGGCCAACCCCGAAGGCCCCGAGACCTTCGGCTGCCCGTTCGGATTGCAGGAACGGGACATCGACGTCGAGGACTTCACTCTGGCCGACGACAACCGCTGGGAGATCATCGAATATCCGCAAGCCGCCGCCTCCGGGTACCGCAGCGCCGTCTATACACAATCCGAGCTCGTCCTGCTGACCCGCCATGAAGGCCGCGCCCGCGTGACAGCGTCCGACGAGGCGACAGGCGAGCAGGTCGTCCTCGAATGCCCGCTCACCACTCGCGGCCTCTACCTGGCCTTCGGCCAGACCGGCGACTACACGATCGGCCCGAACCAAGACCCGAACGCCTCCACCGATCCCGCCAGGACCTCCTGGGACGACGGCTACGAATCCCTCTGCGAGCCAACCTGACCGAAAAAATGGAGGCGCGCCCGGCTTACTCGGTGTCGACCTCGCCGTCAGGCGAAGGGGCAGTACTGAATCTCTTGCGTGGAGACAAGCTCCAAGCACGTATCGATGTGTGCCTTGAGCGCGTTCTGGATTGCGATGATGGCGTCCCCATCCGCCGTAGGAACCGCGGCTGGAGTGAAAGCCGGCTCATCATCTCCCGGCAGTATCGCTACCGGCTCCTGGACTGATCCGTGGAACTCGTAGATCCCTGGTATCCCCCGGCGTTCCCGAAGGTGTGCCTTCTTCGCCTACTCTCGCTCCAACCCGTCCACTACAGGCGGTACGATCACATCAAGAATTTCGTACGAGGCCTCGGCGAGCTCCTGCTCCGGGATTGAGCCGCTACTGTTCGAGGCGAATTCCTTGGGCACCACGAAGTACAAGTTCGCGTTCACATAGAGGTTATCCAAGCTTGTGAAAAGGGTGAACGAGAAGACCTTGCTATCCTCCATGAAGTAGGTGTCTTCCCATTTGAACCTATGCGAAGTCCCTTTCCATTCTTCGAAGTAAGCCGCCTCCGGGACCTTGTTGAAGTCCAGATCGCCACTCAGGCTCTCGGGGGGCCATGGCGAGGAGCCGTCGGTGGTAAAGAAATCAACACCGCCACCTCCTAGCACGATTGAGTCGAGCCCGTCGAGTGCTTCATAGCCGCTTCCACCCCAGTATCCGCACGACAGTGCATCTTGGGAGTCCGGGGCGGTGAAATCTTCCCGATAGCCGTACTCATCCGGTGCCGCATACTCGGCAGGGAAAGCCTCAGATGCAGCGCAAGCCTCAGGGTCGATCTCCATGGCGAATTTTGGAACTGCTGCTGGAGACGAACTCAATTCAACTTCGCTCTGTCCATCAGAGGAGTTTTCCGTCGGCCCTGTGCAACCTGTAAGAGCGAAGGCAAACAGTGCCGCCATCACAGCCGCCGAAGGCGCGCTTGCGACCGCGAGTCGCCGCGAACTTGACTCCCGCAACCAGCCCATCATGCTGTTCCTTGCTGAGGCTCAGGCGCGGGGTGGTCCCACCCTTCGGGGTCGTAGGCGATTTCCGGCTCGCCTTCGGCGGCTTCCGGCTGCGTCCCTGGCTCGCTTGTCCGGTCAGTCGCCTCGGCGAGTTCTTCGGCCTCGCTGCCTGAAAGTGGGGATCCTTGCTGATTGGATTCCAACGATTCCTCCCAAGATTCGAAGCTGGCCGCGGCTTCACTATCCGATTCCGCGTAGCTCCGAGCGGCTTTCTCGATCTGTTCGCCTGCGAGACAGTAACGCCCGATCGTGGTGGAAATGAAGTTGAGGAAGTCTTCTCGCATGGCCTGTACCCGAGTATCGGCGTCCGTTGGGTTGCCATCCTGATCGACCATGTGCGAATCCGCTGAATAAACATCGCCGAGCTGTGATCGAAGTTCTTCGTAAGCATCGGCGATCCCATAGCAGACCTGCGCCAAGTTCGTCATAACGTCGATGTCAGCGCTGAAATTGCCGCCTTGCCCCGAGGTTCCTTCAGGGTTGTTCTGCGTGATGTCGTACAGCTCCAGCGTTTCAAGCCTTGCGGAACCGATTGCGTTCTCGACCGTCTGCGATTCAGTTCGGTAATCGGCTTCGCTGTACTCGATGTCTCTCTTCATCTCATCAAATGCATCTGCGAGACCTGATGCCACTTCTTGTGGCTCTGACTTGAAGTCGGTGTCTTTCTTGGTCGGCTTGAGCTGTGAGCCGAGCCATCCGACGAACGCAATCGGAGCGCCGATCGCTGCGCCTGGGCCAGTCAACGCTAATGCTGCGCCGATCCCCTCAACAACGGCCCACCGCTTTGTGAGGTCGACATCAGTCGTCGCCGTAGCCCCGAGAGACTCAGTCGCCGAACCGATCAGGTCGAGAGTATTTCGCCGGTTCTCATCGATGATCGTGGCGCGCAAGTTGATCAGGTACCCGAGCGCATTCGCAATCAGGGCGTGATTATTTAGTGTAGGACTGATGGTGTGAAAGAACCCGGCAGCGGCTTCGTCCGCTGCGGCGCCGGTCCACCCAACCATCCAGGAGGGAGACGAGCCCTGCCCCACATACGCGATTGAGCCGATGGCCTCGGCGAGAGAGCTTCCCAGCCCGTCAAGCTCAAGCGAGAAGGACCCTTCCATGTCCCAGCTGTCGCCGCCTTCGATAAACGCACCGCATGCCTGTGATGCGTTTCCAAAAGCGTCTCGCGCCGCACGAAGTCGAGGGATCTGCGGGCTCGCGAACTTCGGGATACGTTCCAGGATCCAGTCGCGGTCCAGCGCTGCCCATTCGGCGGTTGCGGTGATGAGTTCAGGTGCTTTGCAAGTGAAGCCTTGGGTGCTGCTGCCGTCACTGAGGTACTCCTGGGGGACGTAACCAGAGCAGGTGATCGTACCCATGGGGGTTCCTGGTTCGTTCTCCGCGAACCACTGCTGGAAGGAGCAGTAAGTGGCATGGGCTTGGTCGGCTTCGGTGAGTGACAACGAGATCCCTCCCTCACCTCCCGAGTGAGCAGGCCCAGCGATGGACCCGCTGGAGTATCCGTTCAAGGCCTCGCAGGCCTTCCGCATATAGCGGTCGGCCAGGGCCAGGTGGAAACCGTCGAGCGCGATATTGACCTCGTTCAGATGTTGGCTCGCGCCGCCCGCGGACCTTCCTCCCCCGCTCATTGCCATGGCAGCGCCCCATCCAGTGAGGTGGCGAGAGGTGTGGGTGGTGAGTACATGGGGAATCGTCTCTCATGTCGATTTTGCGAGTCGCGATCAGTTATACCGCAGGCACGCAAAGCACGGGGTACGTGCGACAGTGAGGGTTCGAATCAGCAGAGGTCGGCGAGGTGCGTGGTGTGAAAGGGAACAGTTTGCTTTGTGTCGTACGGTATTGAACACGTTCCTCCGTCCCGGATACTTCGGAGGTTCTCGATGATGGCCTGGTTGCGGCAGGAGCATTTCGCGATGGCGAACGAAGTCGGGTTCAAGGTTGTTGAGCGGTTGCTCGCGGATGAACCGGCTCGGGTTGTGTGGATCTGGGTTGACGGTGTGCCGCTTGAGGAGTGGGCGCGGCGGGTGGAGCTGCCGTTCGCTGAGGCGGAGGGGAAGCCGGATCTGGCCGGAGGGTACGAGGGCTTGTCCGCGAGGATGGACATTCTCTGGCCCAGTCGGCACTTCCTCGGGGAACCAAGGTATTCGTGGTTTGACGACGGCGACACCGTGCTGCTCGGGTGCACCTGCGGCGACTGGGGCTGCTGGCCGCTCGTCGCCGATGTGGTCGAGTCCGAGGATTCGGTGAGCTGGAGTCGCTTTCGGAACGGGCACCGAGCGAACTGGGACCTGGAGGCGGTGGGGCCGTTCATTTTCGAGCGTCCGCAGTATGAGGCCGCTCTCCGCCAGGCCGAGTGAGAGACGGATCTGCATCGGCGAGCGCCGACGGTCGCTGAGCCTCGAGCGCGGGGTCAGTTCGGGTGGCTTTGTGGAGTTACGCTCTGCGCATGAGTTACACGCCGCCCCAAGGACAACCTGCGGGCTACGGACAACCCCAGTTCTCGAACCAGGCGCCGCAATACCCGCCTCCCGGCAGCCACGGATACGGCACCGGCCAGTTTCAACCTCCAATGCCGCCAGCGCCTCCCAAGCGGCGGACTGGACTCGTCATCCTGATCGTCGGAGCCCTCGTTCTCGTGGCGGGCGGTGTCGGCGCCTACTTCCTCTCCCGCGGTGATGAGACCGGCGACGCCTCTGCGGGGGGAGACGGGCAGGCCAGCGCGAGCGCCGAGCCCGAGGCCGCCGAATCGAGCGCGGCTCCCTTGCCCTGCGATCTCAACTACCCGGACCTTGGCACCTCGACACCGGCTCCGAGCGAAACCTGGAGCCCGATCCGATTCGATACCGCGGACGGCAACGGCGGCGTCTCGGACGCGCCGGTCGGCTGCCTCGTCATGCACGACGAGGACAACATGTCGTACATCGAGGCCGGCGCCTGGCCCGAGGCCAGCTTCTACGATCCGACGCGCCTCGGATACTCCGCGGCATTCGTCGCAACGGCATGGGCCGAAGGCGAACAGATCGGCGGCGCGGACGCTGTCGAAAAGGTCGTCGGTACCCCAGAAGCCGGCGAGATGGACATCGACGGCCACGCTGCCGGCTGGTGCGAGGTCCGAGTCACCTGGCAGCCCGCGAGCGGGGAGCCCGAGACCCACGAAGACATCGCCGTCCTCGTGGTCGACATTGACGGCAGCTCCGCATTCATCGCCTTGGCAAGCATCCCGGCCGTCGGAGAAGACCTCTACGAGGAAGCCACCGTGGCCCTCCTCTCCACCACATTCGCCGAATAAAGGCGAGCGGAAACTCGGAACGATGACGTTGCTGGGCACATGCTCTCGTGGTTCTTCCAGGACATGTGCCCAGATCAACCGGGCTCACGAGCCCGCGGTTGGTCCGGTATCTTGTGGGACAGAGCGGACCGCGCTGTAACGACAGGCACACGGAAGGGGTCTCACCCTATGGCCACACCTCTCACGCCAATCCCTCCGCAACCACAACCAGCGCAACGCAGAGCAAGCCTTCGTGCCGCCTTCGGCGCCGGATTCGCAGCCTTGGCCACAGCAGCCGTCGTTGCGGCGACTCCGAGTGCGGCCTTGGCCCAGGACGACACCATCACAACCGAGAACGCCTGGGTCACTGACCTGCTGCAAGCACCGGCAGCGTGGGAAACCACGAAGGGCAAGGGCATCACCGTCGCAGTCCTCGATACCGGCATTGGTGAGCACCCGTTCTTCGAGGACAAGGACATTCTTGACGGCCATTCGGTTTTCGACAATGGCGATGGCACCGCTTGGCACGACACACACGGACACGGCTCCGCTGTAGCGGCTGGAGTTCTGCTTGCTGCCCCTGAGGCGACCATCATGCCGATCCAGATGGATGCTGGCGGTAGTGAGGACGTCGGACTCGGCGACGGGGCATTGGGCAGCGAAGACTTCGAGGCGTTCCGGTGGGCCGTTGACAACGGCGCAGATGTTCTGGTATTTCCATGGGTCCTTACTGGTGCCGAAACTGTGTTCACCGGTGAATATCTTGAGACTCTTCAGTACGTCATCGACAAGGGCGCGATCGTCGTCGCAGGTGCGGGCAACGACCCTGCAGAAATGGTGGGTTATCCCGCAAGGATTCCCGGGGTTGTTGCGGTGACAGGTACCGATCAGAGCGGGAACATTTGGTACGAGAACACCACGACAGGTCCGGAAGTTGCTGTGGCTGCACCGGCCCATGCGATGACAGTTCCTATGCCGCAAGACGAAAGCACAGGGGTCACTGAGCTCTACAGAGAAATCGGCGGCGGCACCTCAGTGGGTTCCGGACTTGTAGGTGGAGTGGCGGCACTGACATGGGCCTCGCACCCCGATCTCGATGCGAGCAACGTGATCCAGCGCCTTATTCAGACTGCCGGAGACGGTACCGGCACCCGAAGCGAAGATGCGGGCTACGGGCTCGTGAACGCGGACCAGGCAGTCCATGCGGAAGACGTCGAGGAAGTCTCGGAGAACCCGCTCGGCTACCCGATGGGGGAGGCTGGCGCCAGCGGCGCCTCGCCCGATGACGGTGGCTCCGAGGAGCCTGCCGAAACTGGTGCCGCGGGTGAGTCTGGAGGCCCGGCGGCCGGTGGCGCCGAGGCTAATAAGGAATCGAACCTCTCGAACATCATCGTGATCGCTGCTGCTGTCGTCCTCATCGGCGCAGCCGTTGCGGTATGGCTGGTCCTTCGCGGTCGGGGCAAGAAGAACGCCGCTGTGGCAGAAGCGGTGGCGCTCAACTCGAACAACGGTCCAGTCCCAGGCGGATACCAGCAGCCGCCCGCGATGCAGCAGCAATACGGCGGACCCCCGATGGGTGGCGGCCAGGGCTACGGTGCGCCGCCACCCGGTCCACAGGGCTACAGCAGCCCTCCGCGAGGGCAGCAAGGGTTCAACGCTCCGCCCGCCGGTGGCGATCAGGGCACGCCGTGGCGGCCAAGTGATCCGAACCGG
The DNA here is from genome assembly GCF_027622875.1 of Glycomyces luteolus. GTDB lineage: Bacteria > Actinomycetota > Actinomycetes > Mycobacteriales > Micromonosporaceae > Glycomyces > Glycomyces luteolus. The sequence continues at coordinate 72,949 of NZ_JAPZVP010000023.1, forward strand.
CAATAGGATCTAGCGAGGACCCCATGCGCAATGCGCATGGGGTCCTTCTGTTTTCATCCCGCTGGAAATGATTAAGGGGCGGATGGTCTCGGCCATCCGCCCCTTAATCATTTGGTCACCGACTGTCAGTCCTCGTCATCGTCGTCAAGTTCCTCGCGACGGACGTTGTTCTGGCTCCAGTCGACATCATCCTCGCGCAGCCAGGTCTCGCGGGTGTACGTCTCTTCCTCGTCATCGTCGCTGTACCCGGAGCGGGTGCCACCACGAGGGCCATTGCCGCTGCCGCCGCGGCTGATCGCGTTGCGGCTGGACGAGGAGAGGCGGCTTCCGGTGTTGCTGCGGGTGTTGGCACCGGATCGAGCGGGGCTCGAGCCGGGCTTGCCGCCGTTCGCGCCGGAGCGCGCGGGACTGCTTCCGGCGCCACGACCGCTGGTCGATCCTGAACCACCCTGAGTGGGTCCGAACAGTCCTGCGCCGCCGGGGAGGCTGGAACCGCCAATGCCGCTGGTGCCACCGACGGTGGTGAAGTTGCCGCCACCGCCACCTGGAACGCCGCCGGTGGCAAGACCGCCGGTGACGTCCGCGTCGACGTCGTCGTAAGAGCCGTAGTTCCAGTCGTTCGCGACTGGCTCGAAGTCGTCCGGCGAGTCGGCGAAGCCGTCACCGTCCGTGTCGGCGGACTGGTTCGTAGGCATGCTGTCGAGCGAGTTCGACCCGCTCAGTGCCGTCTCGGAGAACACGCCACCTGTCGGCTTCGTGTAGGTGTTGTTGCCGGGCATGTCGCTCGGAGGAGGAGGCGGAAGTTCAGTTTCGATCCGACTTTTCTCGGAGGCGTAGACGTCGCCAAGATCCGCCACGATCTGGGCCATCTCCTGATGCTTCGCGTTCCGGTCATTCTCGTACTCCTGCTGCCACTGAGTCTTCTTCGACTGGGCCTCAGCGCTGGCAGGATCAACCTGCTTCGTGCTTTCGACCCAGTCCTCATACTCTTCCAAGAAGACGGGGTTGAGCGGAGTTGCGTTGTCCTGGGCTCTCTTCAGCGCTTCAGCCAGAGCCGGCATGGTTGATTCGCCATAATCTTGCATGCCGCCCTCGGCCTGGACGCTGTACTGCTTGACGAGGTTCATGCGGTTTTCGAACTCGTCCGAGGCAGGTCCGGTCCACTGCGTGCGCAGCGAGGTGACGTGCGTGGTCAGCTCCTCGCGGGCGGCCTTCATGCCGCTCGCAGCGGAGACCCAGACTGAGCCCGCGCGCTCGACGGCGTAGTCGTCACCTTCGTGGAGCATGTCCCAAAGCTGTTGGTGGGTATAGGTGCTCTTGTAGTAGTCGACACCTTTGCCAGTGGCGGCCATCTTCGACTCCTTTCTAGGGGGTCAGGTCTTCAGCGGTCAACGAGGACTTAGAGCATCTCAATCGGCTCTTCAGAACCGGACTCGCCACTGGTGGAAGTATCGGTGCCGTTCTGGTCTCCCGACTTGACCTCGTCGACATCGCTGGCCGTGATGCCGCCGCCGCTGGATTCGAACTCGCTCTGGATGTTCACCACGTCGGCAGAGACGTTGCCGTCGTTCTCCAGGTAGCTGGTCTTGATGTCCTCGCTGACGACGCGGCCGGTGTCGAGCCCGTGGTAGACACGGTCGAGTTGCTCTGCCCGAGTGGGATAGAAGACGGTCCGGTATACCTGCTGCAGTTCAAGAGCGTCGTCGAAACCGCCGAACTTGGGGTTCAGGGTGTCGATCTCCGCCTGGTAGTAGCCCGCCTGGGGGTACGCCTCGGTGTAAGGACGTGTGACGACCGTGCTGCCGCTGAGCAGCTGTGCACGGAAGGTCGCGAGGTCTTCGATCGTGGAGCCCAGTTTGGTGATGAACTCGTCGAAGGAATCCTCGGTCATCTGGGTGGTCTGCCCGGTCGCGGTGTTCGTGACCGAGTACAGGTTCTCGCTCGCGTCGTAGCTAGCTGTGTAGCCGGTACCGGCGTCCAACAACGTCATCACCTCGGTGCCATGATCGGGTTTGCAGGGGGATATCGACCCGAGCCGTTCGGCGTGACGCGGCGGGCACGGTCGCTCGATTAGTGCTGATACCAGCATACCGAGCTTGAGCAACTAGGACCGAACAGGTAGTCCGGGATGGCACGAAAGTGGGAGTTCTGGACACACCCAGCCACCAGGGGCGTTCACCGCCTTCGGCGACATCGTGGCGCCGGCTGTTCCAGCCGTCGCAGCGGACCCTTCGCCCTGGTAAGCCTGGTTTGTGCACTCCCTTGTCCCGCAACCGAACGCGCAGTCGAATGAACTCACCCGATCGGGGGAAGTCGACCTGCGGAGCTGGCACAAAGTGGGGATACACGGCCGCCCTCAATGCTTGTAAACTCAGAGACGCACCGCCAACCCGGTGAGTTTGCACGGACGGGTTATGGTGACTGCGGAATCGATCAAAACTCACTGGGATACCCCTGCAGGCCTAGGTCTCTAGCGCCTCAGCCCCCGGTTTATCACTTGGAGGTGAAATATGGCCGGTGTCGCAATGGACACAGAAACAGTCGCCCAAGCCGCGACTGACACGGTCAACGCCAAGCTCTCGGTCGACGGCAACCTCGACCGACTGAAGGCCCTTTGCGACGAGCTCGCCGCTTCCTGGTCTGGCCAGGGTGCCGCCGCGTTCGCCAACGTCATGCAGGCGTGGGACGCCGAGGCTGCGAAGCTCCTCGACGCGCTCCAGGACATCGCCGACAGCCTCGACTCCTCGGCTGCTCAGCAGGCGGAGCAGGACGCCCAGTCCAGCTCCGACTTCGGCGCCTTCGACTCCGAGCTCTAACTGACCTTCCCCCCATACCTTTAGGAAAGAGGTGAACCATGGGTTCTCGTATTGCTATGAGCTACGAGGAGCTCGAAGCGGCAACTGCCGAGATCGCGTCGCAGTCTGGTGAAATGACCAGCACGCTTGCCGACCTCCGCACCCAGCTTGACGCCCTCGACTGGCAAGGTGCCGACAAGGACTCCTACGAAGAGGCTAAGGCCCAGTGGGACGCGTCCTTCGAGAAGATCAACGACATCCTCGAGGCTGTCGGCCGCGCGGTCGACAACGCGAAGCAGCGCTACCAGGAGACCGAGGCTGCGAACGCGGCTCGGTTCAACGGGTAGCAGCTTCTCCGAGCTCGAAGACGACCGGAAACCCGGGTAGTCCGCCAGGACGGCCCGGGTTTCTTCGCGCCCAAGGAAAGCGGCACTCAGGAACGTGAAAGGGCGGGAACCTCGCGGTCCCCGCCCTTACGTCAAGCCTGCGTCAGTCGGTCGCGGCCTTCACCGGGACCACGTCCGGCTTCCGGGTGCCCGGCCGCCAACGGCGGTTGCGGCCCTTCGGGATGATCTTCTTCAGCACGAGCACCAGAGTGACGAGCACGATCGCGATGCCGACGCTCGCCCAGGCCATGGTCTTCTCGGTACGGAGCGGGTCGTAGTCCGGGTCGAGGCCGACGATCGACTGGCGGTCCTCGTCGGCGATCGGCGTCGAGCTCGGCTCCTCGCTCGGGGCCTCGGACGCCGTGTCGGAGACGATCGCCGCCGGGTCCTCGATCGGGGCGGTCAGCGCCGCTCCCACGTTGAGGATGCCGTGGCCCTGGTAGATGTTGAACTCGTTCGGCGGGTGGATCGCGGTCTCCTGCAGGCGCTGCTGGATCCACGCGGGCGTCGCCTCGGCGCCGTACTGGCCTTTGAGGAGCGCGGCCGCCCCGGCTACGAACGGCGCGGCGTAGCTCGTGCCCTGGTCCACGAACCATTCGCCGGAAGCGTGCGGGAACGGCACCTCGACACCGGGCGCGAGCAGGTCGAGGTTGTTGCCGAAGTTGGTTCCCTCGTACCAGTTCCCCTCCGGGTTGTGCGCCCCGACCGCGATGACCTCGGGGTAGTTGGCCGGATAGAACGTCTGCTTGTCCGCGTCGATCTTGTCGTCGTCCATGTGCGAGGTGGCGTTGCCCGAAGCGGCGACGATGACGACGTCCTTCTCCATGGCGTACTCGACGCCGGCGGCGAGGTCAGGGGATTCGAGCATCACCGAGGAGATGTTGATGACGTCGGCGCCGTGGTCGACCGCGTCGATGATCGCGAGGCCGACCGCCTTGCTCTTGTTCGCGTCGCCGCCCTCGTCCTTGCCGCCGGTGAACACCCGGATCGGCAGGATGTCGGCCTCGGGCGCGACGCCGACGAAGTCCGGGTCGCCCGGGTTGCCGATCGGATTCCCAGCCGCGATCGCCGCCACCGCTGTGCCGTGGCCGCTCGAATCGCACTGCCCGTTGGCGGCCGCGTCAAACCAGTCGTAGCCGGGCAGGAGGCGGCCCGTGAACACGTCGGCCTCGCGTACCGAAGCGACACCCGAGTCGATGACGGCGATCGTCACCGGATCGCCTTCCTTGGCGCCCGTCTCGAATGTGCCGCGGTTGTACTGCTGCGCCTGCTCTAGACCGATGAAGTTCTTCGCCCACTGCTCCTTGTTGAGCGGCTCGCCGCCCTCGGCGATCGGAATGCATTCGCCCCGATCATTCTCGGGAGCCAATGGCAGGTTCCACCCGTCCGGCTGCGCCAGAGCAGGAGTGGTCGTCAGCATGACCGTTCCGGCGGTCGCCATTGCGACAGCGGCGGAATAGAGAGGTATACGCGGGAGGAATCGCACCCGGTCAGTCTAACGCCGCAATACCAGCGAGCCGGTCCACCCATATGGGCCCGAAACACCGGAAGGGCGGGGGCCCAAGCGGTGGACTCGTCCGCATACGATGGATACGACCACTCACCTTCATCTTGGAGACGTCGCCCATGACGATGCTGCAGGCCCAACAGCAAGCTCGCGGCACCGCGTCCGTGCAAGCCCAGCAGGGCAACGGCCCGGCCCCCGGCGAGTCGGTCGTGTTCACGACCCGTTCGACCGGCAGGCTCGGCCCGCTCACGGTCGCGCAGCTCATCACGATCGAGCTGGCGCTCACGCTCGCGTTGGCGTGCCTCGCGTTCGGCATGATCCCGGGTGCCGCCGGCGGTGCTGTCGCGCTGGTCGTGCTCATCATCGTGTTCTGGCGCAAGGGCGACTACTGGTGGTACCAGACCTGGCCGCTCAAGTCGCGCATGAAGCGGCGCATCCGCGCCCTCGACCCCGAGCAGCTCACCGAGGTCCTCCACCGGATCGCCCCCGACCTTGGCATCACCGGCATCGAGGACCGCGATGAGAACGTCGGCATCGGCCACGACAACGGCGGCTGGTTCTCCGTCATCGAGATCGGCACCACCGATGAGGGAACGAAGGCCGTCCCGCTCGAACGCCTCGAGCGGCTCTTCGACGAGACCTCCGTGCCCGTCACCGCGGTGCAGCTCATCGGCCACACGACCCCGGTCGGCTTGAGCGCCTACGACAACAGCCCCGCCTCCCGCTCCTACCGCGAGCTCCTCGGCGACTACCCCGCCGTGGTCCACCACAAGGCCTGGCTCGCGGTCCGCCTCGGCGCCCGCGACGCCCGCGAGGCGACCGCCGAGCGCGGCGGCGAGGTCGACGGTGTCTACAAGGCACTGGCCTCGACTTCGCAGCGGGTGAGCAAGCTCCTCGGCAACGTCGGCGTCCCGAACCGCATCCTCGACGCCGAGGGCGTGCGCGAAGCGGTCTCGCAGTCGCTCGGTGTGGCGTTCGCGCCGGTTCCGGGCGAGCGCACCGCCGAGGAGTGGAGCCACTGGTATGCGGACGGCCTGCGCCACGTCGCGTATCGGATCACCAAGTGGCCCACCGACGCCGCGTCCCTGCACCGCACCGGCGACGCGCTCTCGGGCGTGCCCGCCGCGTTCGTGACCGTCTCGACCGTGGTCACCGCGGGCACGAACGGCAAGGTCAACCCCGACGGCCGCGTCACCGGACGGCAGCTCGCCGTCGACGGGATCGTGCGCCTCGCACTCGACCAGTCCTCGTGGGAGTCGGCCCAGAACCAGCTGCTGAACGTCGCCGACCAGCTCGGCGTCCGCCTGCAGCGCCTCGACGGCGAGCACGGCCCCGCCGCCTACGCATCCGCCCCCACCGGAGGAGGCCCCCGATGAGCGACCGCAACAACGGCAACGTCTACGGAGGCGGCACCTACCAGGGGGGCACGTACCAGAGCGGCGCCCACCGCACCGGCCGCCACACGGACGACGACGAAGAGCAGCAGCGCGGGGCCGTGGACGACGAAGGCTCGGGCACCGCGAAGATCGGCCGCGCAGGCGCATCCGGTGCGGCCACGCCGCCGCCGAGCGCCCGCGGCGGCGCGACGCCCCCGCAAGGCGCCGTCTATGGCGGCCAACCGGGTCAGACCGGCAGCCAGCCGTCGCAGCCGCCCGCGCAGGGCGCCGTCTACGGTGCCCCCTCTGCGCGCCAGGGCCAGCAGCCCGCCGCGCCGCAGGCCCGTCCGGCTTCGCCCCCGCAGGTGCCGAGCGCCCGCGGCGGCGCGCAGCCGCCGCGCCCGGCGGCCCAGCCCGTGCCGCCGCAGCAGCAGACGCCCCGGCCGCCCGAGATGCGCCCGCCGTCGCAAAGCCAAGTGCCGCAACCGTCTTCGCCGCCGCAGTACCAGCAGCCGCAGCGTCCGCCGGCCCAGCCGCCGACGCAGGCCCGGGCCACGCCGCCTCCGGCGCCGCAGCCCCAGGTTCCGCAACCGCCTGCGGCGCAACCGCCTCGGCCGCAGTACCAGCAGCCCGCGCCGCCGCCCCAGCAGTCGTCGGTCTCGCCGGTCTCCGCCGCGCCCGTCAGCGCGCCCTCGATATCCCCGGTCTCGGCGCAGCCGATCTCGGGCCAGCCGATGTCCGGCAGCCCCGTCTCCGGCCAGCCGTTCTCCGCGCAACCCGCGTCGGCCCAGCCGTACTCGGGCATGCCCTACTCCGGCGCCGCCCCGATCACCGGCGGCCCGATCAGCTCCCTGCCGACCTCGGCGGGCCTCTTCGGCGTCGGCTCGGTCTCGGCCGGTCCCACCGAGGGCACCGTCTACGGCCTCCCGGTCACCGACCGCGCCGTCGAGACCGCCAACGACGCGGGCCGCCCCATCGAGGCCGTCAAGCCCGCCCCGCAGATCCCGACCGCGCGGGCCCTGGAGCTCATGACCTCGGCCAGCCCGCCCTCCGGCCTCGTGATCGGACGCGACGCCGAGCAGGTGCCCGTCGTCGCCCCGTTCTTCCGCCCGGAGGAGACCCGCATCAACCTCATCGGCGGCGTCTACCTCGCCCGCCTGCTCGTCTTCCGCGCCTTGGCGATCGGCACCCGCGTCGCGGTCTGCACGACCCGCCCGCAGGAGTGGAACGGCCTGGGCGAGACCGCGACCGGCCGCAACGACCGCCTCGCGGTCCTGCACGGCGACCAGCCCGTCACCGTCGAGGCCAGCCAGCACTCCCCGGCGCTGTACGTCTACGACGTGGGCGAGCGCGGCTCACAGACCAAGCCGGTCCTCGGCCCCTGGCGCACCCAGCTGACGGTCCTGCCGCGCCTCACCAACTACGCCGACGAGCTCACCGGCGAGGCCCACATGACCGTCCTGCAGCGGCTCACCGCCGAAGAGGCTCAGATCGCCCGCTCGGCGATCCGCGTCAACCAGGAAGTGCTGCAATGGCTCCAGATGCTGCACGACGACATGATCGCGATGCTCCGCAAGGGTCAGAAGGAGCGCTACCTTTGGTGCTCCCCGACCTCGATCGAGGCGCAGATGTTCGGCGCACCGATGCGAACGTACTGACCAAGGCATGAAAAAGGGGCGGGGCCGATCGGCCCCGCCCCTTCACGCTTTCGTCGGCTAGCTCGCGTCACGCCAGTTCTCGAGGTACGCGTTCGCGATCGCCAGCGCCAGGTCAGTCAGACCCTGCTGGTCCATCGCGGCATCCTCGGTCACCGAGATCCGCACCACCGTATAGGAGTTGTCGTCCTGCACATGGAGGTGGAAGTTCGAGGTCCCCTCCTCGGGGACGCGCGAGACCGCCGCGGACTGGTCGCCGATCGACGGCGCCGGGTCCACCAGGGTCCAGGCCTCCTGCTCGCCGATGTCTCCGGTGCCCAGCTTGAAGTTGACGCTGGCCTTCGCGTCGGAGTCGAGCACCATGCTCTCGACCTCCACCAGCGCCGTCGCCCGCTCGACCTCGCCGTACGTCAGGTCGCAGGACTGCGCCCACCCGCTCCGCTTGTCCTCGGCGTCGCCGACGGCCTCCGGCTCCGCACCATCCACGATGGACTCGATCGGAGCGGTGTCGACCAGCGAGCACGGCTCCGAGCTGCCCTCGTACGTCAGGTTCGTCTCCGAACCGCCCGTGCCCTCGCCGCCGCCGTCGTCGCGGTTCATGAACCACCACACGCCGCCGCCCACCAGAGCCAGCGCGACCACCGCACCGATGATCTTCGGCACCGGGCTCGACTTGCGGGCCCGGCTGCGCACCTTCTGGAAGTCCGAACGCCGCCGCGGCTCCTTCGGCATGTACCCGAGCCGCCCGATCGTGGTGGTCTCGCCGCCGCCCCACTCGCTCCGAGACTCGTCGGCGAACGCGGCCTCCTCGAACGGCTGATCCCTGGGAGAGGGCGATTCCGCACGACCCGGCTCGGCGCCCCGCGGCTGGAACTGCGGCTCACCCGCACCGCGAGGCGAACCCGCCTCGCGCCTGGGCGGGGAGCCGGCGTCACGCCTCGGCGGCGAACCCGCGCCCCACTGCTCCGCACGCGGCGTGGAACCGGTCACCGGGCCGCCTTGCGGGCGCCTCGACTCATAGCCCCCGGACTGCGGAGAGAACTGCTGCTGCGGTGATTGGTACTGCGGGGACTGGCCGGTCTGCCCCGGCTGCGGCCCGCGGCCCGCTCCAGGCCCGCCCGCGCGCGGTACGCCGCCGCGAGGGTCCTGCGAGGGCCGTCCCGCCTGCGGCATCGGGCGCTGGCCGCCCTGGGGGCCGCCTGCCTGAGGTCCACCGGCCTGCGGGCCGCCGACGCGCGGCTGGCCGCCGGCGGGAGTGCGGGGGGCGTTCGGCTGCTGGCCGGGTTCGCCCTGCGCCCCGCGCGGTCTGCCCGCTTGGGGCCGCCACTGGCCCGCGCCCGGCCGCTGCCCGTCCTCGGGCTGCTCGTCGTATGCCGGGCCAAAGGGTGGTGTGGCGCTCACGATGATCCTCCGCGAATGATTCCCGGCGTGTCGACTTGACGCCGCGGTAGTCACCGCCAGCTTAAAGGGAGCCGCCTAATTCGCCACTCGGGGGAGCGCGTCGATGAGGCCCGCGCCGAGATCCTCGGCCAGCTGCCGCACATCGCCGCCCTCAGGCGGGACGCCGGTGAAGAACAGGTTGATGCTCAACGTCACGTTGGCCGTCTGGATGTGGAGGCGGACCTGCGTCTCCTCGCCTTCGGCAACGGTCACGACCGCCGCCTTCTCGCCGATTCCGCTTACGTTCTCGGTGGTGAAGCCCTTGGACGCCTCGAAGTCGAGGACCCCGGCGTGCGCGGCCCGCGCCTTCGCCGAGTCCTCGTAGACCTGCACCGTGGAGAAGAGCGTCACCAGGCGGTAGGCATCGTCCCCGGTGTACTCGGCCGAATAGGTGCAGTTGAAGGTCCGCACTTCATCCTTGGAGGACTCCTCGGGGTTCCGCGCCTGCTCGGTGTCGGCCCAGGGCGTGAGCAGCTCCGCGTTCACCGAGAGTTCGCACAGGTCGCCGATCTCCCCCGCGTCGACGGCGGGCGCCTCGTCCCCGTTTCCGGACGACCAGTAGAGGACGGTGGCCCCGCCCGCAAGCAGGAGCGCGACCACGGCGAGCACCCAGCCCACGCTCGTGAGCTGGCGGAAGAGGTCGGCACCGCGATGCCGCCCCTGGTAGGTGGAGGGTTTCCCGTCCGCCCGGGGTTCCTCGGACTTGTCCGAGTCGATCACCTGGAGTGCGATGGTCGTCGTCCTTACAGTGCCGAAGCTTGCGAGGTACGCGCTGGCTCAGCTGGGAGGCTCGCTGCTGACGCGCCAGCCCACAGCTTATCGAGTACATGGGACACGGGCCACGCTCCGACCGTGCCAACCGCGAGGAGTCGTGTTTTCTCACCCTTTCGTGACGGGTCGCACTGAGAGCGGCGGCACCGGTCTGCTGACCGGCTCGGCGAATGACGCAGAGTGTGCGATACTCGACCTTGTCGTACCGCACACAGCTACGGACGGTGCGACCTGGAGATGTCCTGTCCGCGTCCCTCACGACGGCGACGGACTTGACCACTCGGCTGGGGCAGAGGTTGAATTCCCAGCGCGAGTTGAGGCTTTCAGTGCGGCCCGAACGGCATGATTTGAGCGCCGGAGCATGGCTCGCCAGCCTCTTGGGCGAAGCGAGCCGGATGTCGGCCTCGCCACGCCGGGAGGACCGCACTCTGATGCCGCGCCCGTGCGGCAGCGGATGCAGATCGCATCACGCGCCCGGGCGGCGGCTGGAATGGAGATTTATTCATATGCGCGAGAATGAGCCGCGCGAACAGGTTCCCGTTGTCGCGGTGACCTTCATGGCTCCTCAGAAACCGAAGAACGACGAGCCTCCGGCGGATACGCCGCGGACCGAGCGCCCCCGCGCCGCCGCAGCGACCGTCGCGCCGATGTTCGCCCCCCCGCCGAAGGTCCAGCCCAAGGCTGCCGAACCCAAGGCCGAACCCGCCAAGCGCGAACAGCGCGAGGAAGAGCCTGAGCCGCGCCGCGGCCAGGCGAAGAAGACGCAGGCCAAGAAGGCCCAGCCCCAGGAGCAGCAGGCGACGCGCAAGCGCACCCGCAACCGCTCCGAGAACCGGGCCGCAGAGAAGACCGCCGCGGACAGGTCCGGTGCCGACAAGGGCCCCGAGAAGAGCGACCGCGGCGCCGACAAGCCCGAGCCGAAGGCCGAAGCGCCCGAGGTCGAGGACTTCGACGACGACTTCGACGACGATGACGACTCCGAGGCCGGGCGTCGCCGCCGCGGTCGCCGGGGCCGCCGCGGCCGCGGGCGCGGGCAGGGCGGCGCCGGCCGGTGCGGCGGCGGGGACGTGAGCGGCGCCGAGGACCGCGAGTCCGAGGACGAAGACGACGAGGACTCCGAGGCCGACGGCCCCGAGGTCACCCGCCGCCGCCGTCGCCGTCGCCGCCGCGCCGGCTCGGAGGACTCCGACCGCTCGCGTCCCGACGACTCCGACGACGACGCCGAAGTGGTCGTCAAGGTCCGCGCCCCGCAGCGCCGGGCGATGTCCTCCAACGAGGAGGTGCGCGGCGTCTCCGGCTCCACCCGCCTCGAGGCGAAGCGCCAGCGCCGCCGCGACGGCCGCAAGTCCGGCCGCGGCCGCGTCCAGGTCGTGAGCGAGGCCGAGTTCCTCGCCCGCCGCGAGGCCGTCGAGCGCCAGATGGTCGTCCGCGTCCGCAACGGCCGCTCGCAGGCGGCCGTCCTCGAGGACGGCATCCTCGCCGAGCACTACGTGTCGAAGTCCGGCACGCAGGGCCTGGTCGGCAACGTCTACCTCGGCAAGGTCCAGAACGTGCTCCCGAGCATGGAGGCCGCCTTCGTCGACATCGGCCGCGGCCGCAACGCCGTGCTCTACGCCGGCGAAGTGAACTGGGACGCCACCGGCCTCGCCGGCAAGGCCCGCTCGATCGAGCAGGCCCTCCGTCCCGGCGACGCCGTGCTCGTCCAGGTCACCAAGGACCCGGTCGGCCACAAGGGCGCCCGCCTGACCAGCCACATCGCGCTGTCGGGCCGCCACCTGGTCTACGTCCCGGGCGGCAACGCCTCCGGGATCTCCCGCAAGCTGCCCGACCGCGAGCGCACCCGCCTGCGTGCGGCGCTCAAGAAGCTCGTGCCCGAAGGCGCCGGCGTGATCGTCCGTACCGCGGCCGAGGGCGCCGGTCCCGAGGAGCTGGCCCGCGACATCTCCCGCCTCCAGATGGAGTGGGAGGAGATCCAGGCCAAGTCGAAGAAGGGCAACGCGCCGAGCGTGCTGCACTCCGAGCCCGACGTGCTCATCCGGGTGGTCCGCGACGTCTTCAACGAGGACTTCAAGGAGCTCCTGGTGGAGGGCGACGAGGCGTACGACGAGATCCACAAGTACCTCGAGTCGGTCTCGCCGGAGCTGCTGCCGCGGCTCAAGCGCCACACCGGCACCAAGGACGTCTTCGCCGAGATGCGCGTCGACGAGCAGCTGCTCAAGGCCCTGGACCGCAAGGTCTACCTGCCTTCGGGCGGCTCGCTCGTCATCGACCGCACCGAGGCGATGACCGTGATCGACGTCAACACCGGTCGCTTCACCGGCGAGGGCGGCAACCTCGAGGAGACCGTCACCAGGAACAACCTGGAGGCGGCCGAGGAGATCGTGCGCCAGCTGCGCCTGCGCGACATCGGCGGCATCATCGTGATCGACTTCATCGACATGGTGCTCGAGTCGAACCGCGACCTGGTGCTGCGCCGCCTGACCGAATGCCTGGGCCGTGACCGGACCAAGCACCAGGTCACCGAGGTCACCTCGCTCGGCCTGGTCCAGATGACCCGCAAGCGCGTCGGCCAGGGCCTCATCGAGGCCTTCTCCGAGCCCTGCGAGCACTGCAAGGGCCGCGGGGTCATGGTCCACACGGACGAGATCCTCGGCAACACCCGCAAGAAGGGCAACGGCGGCGGGGGCGGCAGCGCCAACGCGAACCAGCCTCAGGGGCAGCAGAACCAGGGTGGCGGCAAGAAGAAGCGCGACCGCTCCAAAGGCCAGCAGCAACAGCAGCAGGGCCAGCAGAAGCAGGAGCAGGCCGAGCCCCACGTGAAGTCCGCCGCGGCCGAGACCGCGAAGATCGCGGCCGCGCTCACCGAGCACGACCACGAGGACTACGAGGACGTGGCGATCGTCGACGAGACCGACGAGCCGATCGCCTCGGGCGATGCGGACGAGGCCGAGACCGTCGTCGAGACCGAACCCCTGGACTTCGCCGCCGCGACCGAGGAGGCCGTCCCCGCGGACGCCGACGAGGTCCTGGCAGCAGAGCAGACCACCGCTGACTCGTCCACCGAGGCAGCGGAAGCCGACACCGAATCCGGCGACGAAGCCGGATCGGCGGCGTCCGAGCACTAGGACGGCCCGGCGCCGCGGACTGTGACGTTCGCGGCGCTGAGCTGATCCCGATGCCGGAACCAGCGGGTACATGACGTACCCTAGTGAGCGGCCTATAGAGCCCTCAGCTTTTCCTCCCCGGAACAACGGGGATGAACGCGGAGCTCGATCGGCGGGCCGGCCCAGGTGACGTTCGCGAAACCGAAGACCGGCAGGTGCGTGGCACCGCGAAATTGACAGACACCGTTCCCCTGCGGGGAACTCATTTCCCCGCACCGGGGAGGACCCAAGGAGACCGCGTCGACATGTACGCAATCGTCAAGACTGGCGGAAAGCAGTACAAGGTCGCCGAAGGAGACGTCCTCGAAGTCGAGAAGCTTCAGGGCGCGCCCGGCGACACGCTTACGCTGCCTGCGGTGTTGCTCGTCGACGAAGGCACTGTGGTCACCGACGCCTCTGGCGTCACGGTGAGCGGTGAACTTCTCGAGCACACCAAGGGCCCGAAGATCAAGATCCACAAGTACAAGAACAAGACCGGCTACCACAAGCGCCAGGGGCACCGTCAGCCGCTGACCCTCGTGCGGGTCACCGGCATCACCAAGTAAGGGGTTGGACAGATGGCACACAAAAAGGGCGCATCCAGCTCCCGCAACGGGCGCGACTCCAACTCCAAGCGACTTGGCGTCAAGCGCTTCGGCGGCCAGCACGTGAGCGCGGGCGAGATCCTCATCCGTCAGCGCGGCACCAAGTACCACCCGGGCGACCTCGTCGGCCGCGGCGGCGACGACACGCTGTTCGCTCTGGCCGAGGGAGAGGTTCTCTTCTCCTCCAAGCGCGGTCGCAAGCTGGTCAACATCGTCCCGACCTCCACTGAGGTCGCGGCGTAAGACCGGAGCGGCAACGCTCGAAAGCATGAACAAGGGCCGGGCCCGTCGAAAGACGGGCCCGGCCCTTTTGCGTACCCCCCTTCGTCTTCGCCTGCGCCCCAGCGGCTCCGCGATGGCGCCGGGACATGCACACCGATCGCAACGGGTTGTTCACCGCGACGACCCCGGAATGTCGGACCCTTCCCCTAGGTTCGAACCAGGACCCCGCGACGAAGCGAGCAAGGCCGGCCCGCCGGCGCGCGCCTTCGGATGGCGCTTCGGCCGATCCGATTGCGTTGCAGCGATATCGCCGCAGCTCAGCGCCGTCGCGATCGAAAAGGGGACCCCCTGTTTCGTGCCCTCGAAAGGGCGTGTAATGTTGTCCTAGCCCGAGGGGGAACGGAACAGCCGAAACGGACTGGTCCGGAAGCCGCCGGAGACCAGCGACAAACTCATAGAGTTTAGGCGCGGTCCGGAAGCTGAATCTCGGGGAATCTTTGAGACTCACTGGAGTTTCGATCGTGTGTGACACGGGTCAATCGATCCGAAGTTTGCAGAGCGATTCGAGGCTGTTAGAGTTGAGAGGTTGCTCCGGCTGAGGTCGAATCCAATTATGGATCGTCTTGAGTTGGCGTGTTGTTTGAGAACTCAACAGGGTGTTTGGATGGTCAGCGTGCGGGCTGACTGGGGATTGCTGGCCTAGGTGCTGGTGGTTTCTGGTTGGTACTGTTTTTGACTGTCTTTTCCTTGGGACACTTGCTTGGTGTCCCGTTGAAAATCGGTCAGGACATGCTTCGACACCTACCAAAGTCGCTATGGTCTTCGGATTGTAGTGCGCAACAGGTTTTTGTTGGAGAGTTTGATCCTGGCTCAGGACGAACGCTGGCGGCGTGCTTCACACATGCAAGTCGAACGGAAAGGCCCGC
>NZ_JAPZVP010000024.1 GCF_027622875.1 Glycomyces luteolus
GGTACTACGGTGGAGCAAATTCCTCCCGGAATCCGTCGGCCGCATTGTGAAGGAACGACCGTGACCCTACAGCGACACTTCACCGCTTCCGTCTGCGTCTTCAATGACGAAGGCGCGATGCTGCTCGTCCACCACCGGAAACTCGACCTTTGGCTCTACCCAGGTGGCCACATCGATCCCAACGAGGCTCCGGACGAGGCCGCCAAACGCGAAGTGTTCGAGGAGACCGGAATCGAGGTGGAGATCATCGCGGAATCCCTTCCCTCCTACGCCAGCGTCACGGCCCTCATCCCGCCATGGCGCATCATCGAGGTAGCTACCGAAGACAAACACATTGGCCCTCACCATCACATCGACTTCGTGTACGTCGCCCGCGTTGCCCATCCGGGTGCCACGCGCGGCTCCGGACAATTCACCGTCGCCGAGGACGAAATCGTTGACTGCCGCTGGGTGCCAATCGACCGATTCGAGGACTACAAGACGCCCTCCGTGCTCCCCAAGCTCGCCGCCGATGCTGCAGATTGGGCCGACCGAGTCCAACGATCGAACCCAACCTTCAACCAATAGGTTTCGGATCAATATCGGCGCGGCGTTCCCATCGGATGCGCAAGCGGCGGAACCAGTGTAGGAGCGCGATTGTTTGCTCCACGACGTAGCGTGTGGCCCCGAGGCCGGACCCGTGCGGTGTGCCCCGGCGGGCGATCTGCGTGCCGATCCCTTTGGCGCGCAGCGCCCGCCGGTAGCAGTCGAAGTCGTAGCCGCGGTCGGCCTGGACGATCCTCGGTCGTTGCCGGAGCCGGCCGCGCTTGCCGCGGATGGGCGGGATCGCCTCGACCAAGGCCATCAACTCGGTGCAGTCGTTGCGATTGCCGCCGGTCAGGCTGGCAGCCAGGGGCACACCGGTCGCGTCGGTGATGACATGATGCTCGGAGCCGAACTTGCGGTATAGAGCACGAACAGGATGCCGCACAAGGCGTTTCGGTCGTCCAGGCGCTTGCGCCCGGGGTGTACCCGCAGGCCGCTCGTGGTCTGGCAGCAGCGGCTCGAAGACCCTTTCGTCGTAGTAGCCGACGATGACGCGCCCGTTGGTGGTGGCCCGGACGTCCTCGATGCCGTTGCCGAGCGCACCGGTCCGCAAGGTCGACCCGTCCGGGCCTATCGCCACAGCGTTGTGCTGGGGACCTTCAGTGGTGTATTCGTTGAGCGAGTCGGTCAGATCGTGACCGGCCCGGTCACGAAGGTGCTGCCGATCGGAGTGATCGTGCGCATCGAAGACCGCGAAGACGGCTTCGAAGGCATGGTGCTCAACGAGACCGTTAGCGACATGGTCGCTCGCATCAAGGACGGCTTCGAGCGTCAGGTGCTCGACGAGACCGACCACGGACCCCTCGCCGTCGGCGACGTGATCCCGGTGAGGATCGTTGAGGTGGACCCGTCACGGCGACACATTCGCCTTGCTCACGTGATCGGACCACATCGGCACCGAAGCTGGTAAACCCACCGACCACGCGAGCCCGCTAGAATCCCATCACTGAGCCGATCCCCTTGCGGCTCCGATAACGAGAGCCCCTCATGAGCCGCAGAACCCCGCACACCACCGAGAATCCCCTGCGCGATTCAATGCTGCCAGTCCGTGTGAACCGGTACAGAATGGTCGGGGCCGCGGTCGTCGCCTTCGGTGTTGCACTCGCGCTGGGCATGTTGATCCCGGCATTCGACCCCACGTATCTCAGCGGCTTCCTCCGAGGCGCCGTCGTGGGCGGGACAGCCGGTTACGGGTGCGTCGCCATCGCACGGATCGTGCGCGGCCATGTGCTTCTCTTCGACAAAGAGACCCGGCAAATCCAGAGCATCGGCCGAGCACGGGACTGGCTGACCTACCCCAGACCCGGATTCGACCGGATCGAATACTCGGACGTCGACGCCCGCATCTACGAAGTTCGAAAAGACGGCACCCACCGCCGCCTCCCCATCCGACGCTGGACCGCGAAGAGACAAGACGGGGACGTGCTTGTCGACATCCTGCGCGCCAACGATCCGAGCCGCGGCCGAGACGAATCTCGAGTCGTCTGAGACTGCTGCGCGCTTCTCGGTCCAGGGTGGGACTCCTGTACCTCTCGCACCGGCCGAGGTGCTTCTGGTCGATCAACCCCGCAGTGTCAAGAGCGCCACGGGCAAGCTGGCGCACTGCGACCGTGAGCGTCCGATTCGACACCTAGTACGTTCGCGAGCTCTGGCATTGCTCGGGAAGATTCCCGTGAGGCTGTCCCCCCTCGGCTCCCGGTCGGTGCCCTCATGTGTGAGGTCAACCGCACGCCCTACGTGCCATGTTTGGTGCCCTACCTGGGATTCGAACCCAGACTGTGCGGGTTTTGAGTCCGCTCTCTCTGCCAGTTGGAGTAGTAGGGCCGGTACCGGTGGTCTGGCCGGAAGCGATGCTACCCGCAGACCACTGGTGTCCCGGGAGGGTCTGGTGGCGGTCGTGGCCGGGGGAGGAGCGAGGTGTTCATGCCGGGATCGTTTCGGCGGTGAGCTCGTTGCCGTCCCGGTCGTAGGTCGCCTGGACGAGGAAACTCGGTGAAGAGTCGGATTCGGCCAGTTCAGGGGCGTACGGGTCTGTGACATGACCCGGGCAGGAGCTGAACCCATGCGCAACTTGACGGGCCGAAAGGCCGATCCAGCGATGTGGTCGGGGCGCTATCCAGGCCGTATTCAGGTAGCGGCCCTGGTCGGCTCGGGTCGCCTCCGGTGCGATCGCGCCGTGCGAGGCGTATGGGTTCGAATCCCTGCAGGCCTCAAATAGGCCTCGAGCAAGGGAACGAACCTGAACTGCCGGGCGGTCGGGACAGGTCTTGGTACTTTCATTCGTACAACCGTTTTGTTGCACCACCCGACGTGGTGCATCTGGGCCCCGAACAACGGCGTTCGGGGCCTTCATCAGCCCGACGCCAACGCGATCGCGCATCCAGTGGTCGCCCGACGCCACCAGGTTGGTCGACCGCGTCCCAGTCACCGCGGAGCTCCGTCGGCTCGGGGAACCCGGCGTGGTGGAACTGTTGATGCACGGCGTTAGCAATCTTGATATCCCCGACGACGTTCGATTCCGCTGCATGACCTTTCTTAAGCGAGATTGAAACCGTGACCGCCTCGCATGATCTGAAAACCATGGTGGGCAACTGAGTCAGGCTGGCATCGGTTTCGGCGTGCGGGGAGCGAGGAGACTTGGCCGTCGACGAACGTCAGCATCTCTTGGCCCTGCTCATCGAACCGCGGCATCGAGTCTTCGGCCCGGCTGGGCTGACACCGGTGGGTCGTCGGCGGGCCATCGCCCGACTCGGTGGCTTTCGCCGCCTCACCATCCGATGCGGACGTTACGGAGATTCACCTTGGGAGGGGGTGCAATCTCATACAGGTCCGAGGCGTGCGCAGACCTTCGGTATCCTGGAGTGACGCCTTCAACCGCATTGTGCGGCAACATCACCCGGAGTGCCTTGCATGGAAGTACGTATCTGCACCGATGGCGACCATGGCGACGAGTTGCGGATGCTCAACTCATGGCTCAGCAACGAACCGGAGCTTCGCGGCAGGGTGAAGTTGGAGCGAAGCGCGCCCGGAGCCACCGAACTCGGCGCGGTTGTCGAAGCAGTCATTGTCGCCCTGGGCGCTGGCGGCACCGGTTCCATCCTTGCTTCATCTCTGGTCACTTGGATCAAGTCCCGCCGCACCACTGTTCGCCTGAAAGTTCAAGTATCCAGCAAAACGGTTGAACTCGAGCTCGCAACGGTTGACGACGTTGGACCGGTCCTTAAGCAGGTCCTGGATGTCGTGACGGATGACTGAAGTCATGCCTCCGCCGGGGTCGCACGCGATCCTTGTCGGTGTCTCTGAGTACGAGTCCTCTGAGTTCCTCCCAATACCTGCCGCCTTCAATAGCCTCAAGGCGATGCGGGACATGCTCACTGACTCCAGTTTGTGTGGTTGGGGTTCCGACCAAGTCACTTTCATTCCAAACCCCCAGCGCGTTGATCATCTCGCCGTCCAGATCGCCAACATTGCCAAAAGGACCACCGGTGCACTGCTGGTCTACTTTGTCGGTCACGGCACTCTCACGGACCGAGGTGATCTGTGCCTGACCGTGACCACAACACAGCCTGAGTATCCGACCTACACAGGCTTGACTTGGGAAGGGCTCTCGAATGCACTCCTGCTCAGCCCGGCCCAAGTCCGCATCACGATTCTCGACTGCTGCTTCGCGGGCCAGGCGATCGAAGCACTCGTAACAGATGACGACAAAGGTCTAGCGGATCTGGCGCACATTCAAGGCGGCTATACCTTGGCGGCGACGGCTCCTAACAGGACCGCTCACGTACCCGTATTTGACCAGCAGGTAACGGCTTGCACTTCGTTCACCGGCGAGCTTCAAGAACTTCTGACTGCTGGCATCCAAGGTCGTCCGGAGATTCTCACCTTTGGTGACATCTACTCCCGGGACGGTTGGCGACGCGGGTCGCCCAGTACTCGATGTCGAAGGCGGCGTTCCCGGTGAGGGCGCGCTACATCATGATGCGGTTGTAGATCTCCAGGCAGCCGGTGGCGTGCTCGGACCAGGGGTGGTAAGTGGAGAGCTCTCGGGCGACCGCGGGGTCGTTGACGTCGCTCACGTCCCAGGTCCGCACCTGCGGCACCGTCGGGTTGAAGCGGATCTTGAACATGTAGCGACGGATGTCGGAGTCGTTGCGGCGGCCCACTATGACCCGAGCGTCAAGCAGCTCATCGCCCACCGCCACTTCCACGCGGCGATCTACCGCGCTTCGCATAACGATCTGCTCATCGCCACACTCGACGCCTTGTGGGACAAGGCCGACCGCTACCGCAGGCTCGGTCTGGAGATCCCGCACAGCAATACCGAACGAGAGCAGAAGGCCGCCGAACACACCGAGCTGATTGACTACATCGTTGCCGGGGATGTCGAAGGCGCGGCAGCAGTGATGCTGCGCCACATCAACACCAGCCTGGGAGCGAAGGCCGCCTCCCGACTCGGGGCAGGCCCGATCCCACGTCCGTAGTCCGGATTCCATGCCTTCAGGCGGGGTCCTTGCGACGGGAGGTCGCGCGGCTCTGCCGCCCCAATTGGCTAGTGTACGCACAGGTGATGGCTGCTGCGAGTGCGAGGAACGCGGCGAACAGGCGGCCGTGGTGCCTGCGGGCACCGTCACTGTGCTCCCAGGCCAGATTGCCACCGGCTACGACGTCGCCGAGTCGATCAGCGACTCCGGCGCCATCCTGGCCGGAAACGTCGGCGCCGGCCAGTCGGGAGGCTGGACGCTCCGCCGCGCCGCCACCTGGACCTGCGCCTGACCCGAGCCGGTGCCCCGCCGGTCGCGGTGGGGCACCACCGCCATCACCTGCCGAGTCGGCGGAGGTCGGCGGCCAGATCCGCTCGCCAGCACTGTCATGCGCTGAGGGTAGCGAGTCGCTGTGCCGTGTCGGTGCCGGCGATCGGTGCGAGCCACAGGAGGCGCTGGCTGCCGTCCTCGGTGAAGAGGTGGTGGCATTCGAGCTCGACGACGCCGATTGCGGGGTGCACGAAGCGTTTGCGGTCGAAGCGGCGCACCGCCACGTCCCGGGCCTGCCACAGGCGCGCGAACTCTTCGCTGCGGTCGAGCAGGTCGGCGATCATCTTCTCCGCTTCGGCGTCGCCGCCGGCGACGGCGCGTTTGGCGGCGGTCGCGCGGATGTCCGCGACGAACGACTGCGCGTGGCGCTCATGGTCTTCGGCCGGGTAGTGGGTGCGGGCGGACGGGTCGGTGAACCACCGGTAGACGATGCTGGTGGTGTGGCCGGGTTCGCCGACGGGGTCGAGTTCGCCGAGGAGTTCGGCGGCGAGGCGGTTCTGCGCGAGGGGCTGGTGGAGGTCGGTCATGATCCGGGCGGGAGTGCCGTCGAGGCGTTCGAGCAGGGCCAGGAGGGAGGGGTCGGTGGCGCGTGACGGCTCGCGGGTGGGCGGGGCCGGGTGCCCGGCGAGGTGGAAGAGGTGGTCGCGTTCGTCGCCGGTGAGCCGCAGGGCCCGAGCGAGCGCCAGGAGCATCTGCGTCGAGGGCTGGACGCCGCGGCCGCGTTCGAGCTCGATGTAGTAGTCGATGGAGGCGTTCGCGAGGAACGCGACCTCTTCGCGGCGCAGGCCGGGCACGCGGCGGCGCGGTCCGGCGGTCAGGCCGACGTCGGCGGGCCGGATCCGGTCGCGGCGCGAGTGCAGGAAGGCGGCGAGTTCAGTGGCGTCCACCCTCCCATCATCCACGCCGCGGCAGTTCCCGTGCGCGAACGGAGGGAGGGGTTGGCGACCCCGGGGTAAGCGCCACCATCGCTGACCTCGGCATTCGGGGTGACGATGGGTGCGACACCGAATGAGGGAGCGATCAATGAGCATCGACAATGGGATCCGCGTCGCGATCGTGGCCGGGGGGTCGCGCGGCATCGGCCGGGCGATCGTGCGGCGGCTGGCCGAGCAGGGGTACGCGGTCGTGGTGGGCTATGCCGGGAACGCCGATGAGGCGGCCGCCGCGGTGAAGGAGGCGACGGCCGCCGGAGCCGCGGCGTTCGCGTACCGGGCCGACGTGGCGGACGAGTCCGCTGTGGCGGGGATGTTCGCCGAGGCCGAGGCCCGCTTCGGCGGGGTCGACGTGGTCTTGAACCTGGCCGGGCGCCTGTACTTGGCGCCGGTGGCCGAAATGGACCTCGACGAGGTGGATGCGTTGCACCGCACCAATATTCGCGGTGCGTTCGTCGTCGCTCGCGAGGCTGCGCGCCGGGTGCGCCGGGGCGGTTCGATCACGCTGTTCTCGACCTCGGTGGTCGGGACCTACCACCTGACCTACGGGGCGTACGCCGCGAGCAAGGGCGCGGTCGAGGCGCTGTCGAAGACCCTGGCGCGGGAGATGCGCGGCCGCGACGTCAACGTCAACGCCATCGCGCCCGGCCCGACCGCCACCGAGCTGTTCTTCGAGGGGAAGAGCGACGAGGTGATCGACCAGCTCGCTCTCGCGAACCCGCTCGAGCGGATGGGGGAGCCGCGCGATATCGCCGAGCTCGCCGCGTTCCTCTCCTCGCCCGAGGGGCACTGGGTCAACGGCCAGGTCGTGCGCGCCAACGGCGGCATGATCTGAACGAAGCAGGCTTGCCGACGTGGTCAGGCGAATTCGTCTGGCAAGGCAATAGAGGGGCACTGGAAGGCCGCAGACGTGGATTTCCTGAGCCAGGGCGACAAGCACATTGCCCGCACGAGCCCTGCGCGGCTTCCGGTTGGGGAAGCCGCGCCCTCTCTGTGCCTTGTCGCCAGGCCGCGTCGCGGATGAAGACAGGATTGAGATGGCGAACCCGCAGAAGCCCTCGGGCGCAAGGGATTCGATCGAAGCGGCAAGTTCGTCCACACGGCCGGTCGCCTCGCTGAAACAGGTGGAACAAGTTCGACTTCGGTTACCGAAGCAGCAGGTCTTCGAATACCAGCCGCGCCGAACGCACCCAGTCGAGGGTGGCGGTGGTCAGTACGCTGATGGGCATCTGGTCGAAGTGCGAGATCGCCCCCTCACGGGCTATCCCCACGTCATCGCGGCCGAGGTAGTGGCGAAGATAAGCGTTCGGATCCGGTACCGCTGCGCTGCTCGGGTCGAGCAGTTCGGGTTCACCGGTGTCCTCCAGATAGCGGGATCGCAGGTGCAGCAGACCCGGCATCCTGCGGAAGCGGCGGGTGTTCTTTCCCGAGCCGAACTTGCCTTGAGCATCGCGCACCGCGAAGAGACGGTCGCCCAGCAGCCCTCTTGACTCGACCTCGGCCAACGGAAGCGATTCCGGTGGACTTGACGGATACCGCCAGATCCGCTCGAGGACACCCGCCTCGATCCTCATCCGATCGAGACTACAAGGACGGGACCGAGCCTGATCTCGATGCGGATCCGGTGGCCCGCCGCGGCCGCCTCGCCCGCGGTGTCTACTCCGGACTGCATAGTCGACGGCGAGGACGCCGCAGCAGTAATGCTGCGCCACATCACACCAGCCTGGGAGCGAAAGACGCCTCCCGACTCGGGGCAGGCCCGATCCCGCGTCCGTGGCCTGGATTCCACGCCTTCAGGCGGGGTCCTTGCGGCGGGAGGTCGCGGCGATGGCGGTCGATTCGCGGGGGGCCAGTTCGCAGTCGACGATGGTGATCCCGGGTCCGGCCCGGCCGGTCTCGATCGCCTCGGCCATTCGGGCGGCAGCAGTCACGCCTCCTGCAGTTTGAGATCCACACTGGTCAGCTGCGGCTCGTCGGCCTCGGCCATCACCGTCCAGTTGTCGAAGCCGACGACCCCGACGTCGTCGGGCACCGAGACGCCCAGCGCCGCCAGCGCGGAGACCGCGCCGCGGGCGATGGTGTCGTTGCCGCACATGAGCCCGTCGAAGGCGATTCCGGCGTGGACGAGCTGCGTGGCGGCCTGGCGGCCCCAATGCTCGGTCCAGAGGCCGTGGAGGGGTTCGGCGGCGAGTCGGAGCCCGTGCTCAGCGAGGACTTCACGGGCGGCGGCGGTCTTGATCCGGGCGGCCTCCTCGCGGCGCGGCCCGAGGATGCATGCGATCAAGGTGCGCCCGGTGGAGACCAGGTGGCGGACCGCCATGGCCGATGCCGTCGACCCGGCGCCGCAGCAGGGAGTCGACGAAGTGCCGCTCGCGGATGGGATCGCCCCTCACGGCGCACAGGAGTACGGCGATGTCGTGCTCGGCGAACGTCTCCATGACACCGAGCAGGACCGGCGAGGTCCGCCTGCGGGTGAACGCCTCTGAGGCCAGCAGGCCGACTGTGAGGTTCCGGTCCGCGTCCGAGCGCTTTGAAACGTACGGCGACCGGAGGCCGAGTTCGCGCGCCGCGCGGAGGATGCGCTCGCGGGTGTCGGGGTGGACCGCTCCCTGGCCGGACAGGGCCTTGGACACCGTGTTTGACCCCCTGGTCACAGGCTGCTTAGGATTCGCACATGGAAATTTCTGGAAGCGCATTCCAAATCCGTCCTTAGTCGCGATCGACTGCCGCTGAACCGCAGCGCGACCCGCGATCGACCCGAGGAGGTGCCCGTTCACATGCGCGAAACAGGTTCCTCGACTGCCGTCGCGGTCGAAGACGCCACCCCCTCACGTGAGCACTGGGCGGTGCGCCTCTACGAAGCGTGATCGACCGTCTCGCTCATGCTGCGGCTCAACGCCCTTTGGTGGCTCTTCACCCTCGCCGGCGGCGTGCTCCTCGGCGCGGCCCCCGCGACCGTGGCCGCCGCCGAGTGCGTCCGCGAAGACCTCCACGGCCGTCGTCTCCACCACCCCTCCCACACGTTCGCCCGTGCCTGGCGCCGCGACCTGCGCGGCGCCAACCTGACACTGCTTCCACACCTGGCCGTCCTGGCCGTCCTCACCTGGAACTACCTCGCCTACTCGGCAGCCAGACCCGACGCCTCGGCACAGCGGCTGGTCACCCTGGCCGCACTCCTGGTGGTCCTCGCCGTCGGCTGCTGGCTCCCGGGCCTGTACGTCCATCACGAGATCCTGCGCCGCCGGTTCCTTCTGACCGGCCTGCGGTTCGCGTTGGCGAACCCCGTCCCGACGGGGCTGCACCTGTTCGTGCTCGCCGCCCTCGGCTACGCCTCGTCCCGGCTCGCATTGCTGCCCTTCGTGTTCGCGGTCGGCGCCTGGTGCTACCTCGGCACCAGGGTCGCAGTCCGCTGCTTCGCCCAGAACGAGGCTTGGCTCGCCTCGCAGTCCGCCTGACCCATCCCCCGTCCCACGGGCGTCAACGGGACGCGACCACGCGTCCGGAAACGGAGTCCGACATGACCGCCCATCCCCTGAACTCGCCGAGGCTCGGCCGCCGCCTGTTCGTCGCCGGGTCGCTCTCCGCCTCCGGCCTCGGCCTCGCCTGCTGCGGCGGCGAAGAGGACCCCGACGATGCGTAACGCAGTCGGGATCTGGAACGACTTCATGTCGCCGCTGCTGTACATCTCGGACCCCGACATGTGGACGCTCCAGATGTTCGTCAGGCAGGTCACGGTCTCCACCGACATGGCCAGCACCGTGGGCCAGCTTGACCCCGAATACGTGCCGCCCGAACAGGGCGTCAAGCTCGCCACCGTCGTCATCGCGACGATCCCGATCCTCCTCGTCTACCCCGGCTGGCCGCACGAGACCGAGCAGATCGACGGCACCCTCAACCCGACCGACTGGTGGCCGCTCCTCGGCACCAACGATGCCGCCCAATGGGGCCTGGCGGCGATCCAGAATCTCGCCCTGATCGGCGATCACGTCCCCGACATTTGAGCAGCGGCGGGTCGGGCGGGGCTTGGCCCGTCCGACCCGGCACTGGGTGAACCACAACGACACTGCCGATTTCTACGTCAGCGACGGCGCCTCCGTGCGTCGCGTGAACATCACCATCCGCCTCTGAGACGTGGCCTTCCGGGTGTCGGTCAGCGGTTGAATGCCTTGATGATCGTTGCTCCGGCGCGGGCGAAGACGGGGAGGCGCTCGAGCGGTGCGGCAGTGTCGATCAGTTGTCCCCCTGCATGGGTTGCGCCGGTTGCGACATCGACCCAGTCGGATGCTGCGGGAAGGTAGACCTGGCGTTCGCGCCTTCCAGGTTCGGTTATCGGGCAGATGACCAGATCGGGACCGAACAGGTACTGGTCGGTGATGTCCCAAGCGGGCTCGTCGTCGGGATGGTCGAAGAAGAGCGGGCGCATCGGCGGCGTCCCGGTCATGTGGGCGGTCTCGCCCAGTTCGCTGATATAGCTGCGGAGGCGCTCGCGCAGGCGGATGTGGTCGGCCATGATGGCGTACGCCTGCGCGCCATAGGACCAGGGCTCGTTCGGGCCGCTGTTCATGTGGGCGCTGAAGGGGCGGTTGGGAACCCGGTCTCCGTGGAGGCGCATGACGGGCATGAAGGTGCCGTATTGGAACCAGCGGATCATCAGTTCGCGGTAGGCCGGATCGGCGGGGTCGCCGCCCTGGAAGCCGCCGATATCGCTGTGCCACCACGGGATGCCGCTCATCGCGGTGTTGAGGCCGGCTGGAATCTGGCGGCGCAGCGAGTCCCAGGTCGCCGGAATGTCGCCCGACCAGAGCGCCGCCCCGTGGCGTTGGGATCCGGCCCAAGCCGAGCGGATGAGGAGCAGGGGGCGGTCTTCTCCTGCGGCGCGCAGCCCCTCGGCGACGCCGGTGATGTGGTCGCGGCCGTAGAGGTTGCCGACCTGGGCCGCCGGGCCGGAGTGGTATTCGGCGCGGTTCGCGGCCTCGTTCCATGAGGGCGCGGTGCCGAAGTCCGGTTCGCACGCGTCGAGCCACAGGGCGCGGACGCCCTGGTCCCAGTAGTGCTCCTTGAGTTCGCGCCAGAGGATGCGGCGAGCCTCAGGGTCGGTGGCGTCGTAGTAGGCCTGTTGGATGAAGTCGGGGCGCTGGTCGGGGTTGCGGGTGGGCCATTGGAAGGTCAGATGCCCGCCGTTGCGGTCGCGGACGAGATGGCCGCCGGAGGCGAGCTCGGCGTAGTTCTCCGAAAGCGGGGAGACCGTTGGCCAGATCGAGACCGCCAGTTCGGTGCCCAGATCGCGAAGTTCGGCGGTCATGGCCGTCACGCCGGGCCATTCGGACTCCTCGAAGCGCCAGTCGCCCATGTGGGGCCAGTGCATGAAATCGGCGACGATGACGGCCAGCGGCAGGTCCCGGCGGGCGAATTCGCGGGCGACCGCGAGGATCTCTTCTTGGGAGGCGTAGCGCAGGCGCGACTGCCAGAAGCCGGTGGCCCAATCCGGGACGAGTGGGGGCCTGCCGGTCGCGGCGGTGTAGGTGTCCAGTGCCTCGGCGGGGCTTCCGGCGGTGACCCAGTAGTCGATCTGGTGGGCCGCGTCGGCGACCCAGCGGGTGACGTCGCCGCCGAGTTCGACCCGGCCGACGGCCGGGTTGTTCCACAGGAACCCGTATCCGGTCGAGGAGTACAGGAACGGAATCGCAGCGACGGTGTTGCCCTGGACGAGGTCGATGACGAGGCCGGATTGGTCGAGTCGGCCGTGGAGGTGCTGTCCGAGCCCATAGCGCCGCTCGCCTTCGGCGGTGGCGAAGTGGGCCTCGAGGCGTGTGGTGCCGTCGCCGTTCGGGTGGTGGACGCGGGGTCCGGAGTGCCAGGTGTAGGGCCGGTGCTCGGCGAGCAGCACGTTGCCTGTGGCGCTCTCCAGGAAGGTGAGGCGGCCGAAGACGTCGAGTTCGACCGTGAGGCGGCCGTTGACGATCCGTGCCGAGCCGTCGGGGAAGACCTCGGTTTCGGCGCCGGGACCGACCGACTCGAGGATGAGTGCTCCGGGGAGGTCGGTGCGGATGCCGGAGGCGTTCGCCTGCACGCGCACCGCGTGCTCACCCCAGGCGGTGACGCGCAGCGTCTCGGCGTCGGTCGTCCGCTGGAACCCGGACACGCAGTGCGTGGTTCGGGCGGGGACGGGGGTGGCGTCGGGCGCGGAGCCGGCGACGTTGGCTGCCATTGGGTACCTGTCTTGTCGAGATTTGGGTGAACGTCGGTCCGGAGGTGCTGTGCCTCCGGACCGGGGTGTCAGCTGATGTGCACTTCGGTGAAGACCGCGGTCTCCGCGGTGGAGGCGACGCCGGCATGCACGACCGCGACCATCGGGACGGTCACCGAGGCGACGGTCTCCCAGTCGGCACCATCGGCGCTGACTGCGGCCGTGACCGTGGTGCCTTCGCGCTGCAGGGACACGTACGGCCGGTCGGCGGCGCTCGGGAGCTCGACGTCCTCGACAGCCGGGCTGCGGGTGGGACCGTACTCGCCGCCGGGCACGCCCGGCCGGGAGGTGCCGATGTCGCTGCGGGTGTCGAGGCTGCGGGTGCGCAGTTCGAGCTGCCCGTCCTCACCTGTTCCCAGATAGACGTAGCGGGCACGACCGGCGGTGGCGTCACGCAGCATGACGCCGCTCGCTGTCCCGTCGAGCCGGGCCGTGACGCGACTTTCGGGGCCGGTGAGCTGCGTTGCGGCATAGAGCGAGTCGGACCCATAGCGTCGCTGGATGACCGCGTCGTCGCCGCCGGCGAAGCCCGAGGCCGCGACGTCGGTGAGGGTGACCATCGCTCCACGGCGTGCGGCAGATCCCTCGGCGTCGCCGATCGGGCAGTCGAGCCAGGTGCCGCCCAGACCCGCGGTGGCGGGCGTCGCGCCCTCCACTGCAATCGGGGTCGAGGCCGGTCCGGTTGCGCCGCCGCCGATCGCGATCACGCGATAGTGGACGGTGCCGCCGCGGGGCGCTTCAGTGTCGATGAACGCGGTGCCGGTGACGTCCTCGGCAACGGTCTCCCAATCCCCGTCGCGGCGCATTTTACGTTCGACGGTGTAGGCCTCCGCGCCGCGGGCGCGGCTCCAGGACAGCCCGGTCTCCCCCGCCCCGGGGGTTGCGACGACGAGGTCCACCCTGCCCGGGCCGGTCGGCTCTTCCAGGGACGAGTCGAGCTTCAGCACCACGGCGGTGAAGGGCCGCAACGTGATCCGGCCGCTTTCGATCTGCAGGTCCTTCCCGGAGACCAGGTCGCGGACGGTGCCGGAGGCCGGGACGGCGACGTCGTGGCCGGCGGCGTTGCCGTGGGAGTCGCGCGTGGTGTTGACCGCGATGAAGTACTCGCCGTACCGGGCCCAGATGAGGTCGGGATAGCCCGAGAGGGGCGTGTCGGTCTGCCAGTTGTCGCGGTCGAGCACGCCCAGGCCGGGCTGGTGGGTGATCGGGAGGATCTCGCCGACCAGTGCCCGGTCGGGGGGCGACGGGGTGAAGCGGTCGTAGAACATCGCCAGTTCCGTGGCGTCGGCCCTGATCGTGTAGTCCTGATAGGAGAAGACGCCCGCGGTCGCGATCTGCCCGGTGTGGTCGTAGCCGTCCCGGATGGCGTGGACGCGGCCGTTCCCGGCGAAGCCCCGGTTCAGGTAGTTCAGGTGCACGAAGAGGGACGTGCCGGCGTCACGGGCCGAGACCAGCAGGTTGTCGATGTCGACGAAGGCGAACTGGGACCCGGATCCGCGGTCGACGCCGATGGAGGCGAGCTCCTCGTCGGTGTAGCGGTCGAAGTCGGTGTGGGGGAGCATGACTCCGGCGCCGACCCGCCCGAACCGGTCGTAGGAGGCGCGCCCAGAGGTCACGTACTCCCAGGTCACGGCGAACCGCAGGTCGTAGCGGTGCTGGTTGAGGACCGCGTTGAAGTCGTTGAAGTACTGGTTGTCGAGCAGCTGCTGCTGCATCGCGCCGACCGCCGCCGCGGCATAGGACCAGTACGGGTCCCACTCGTCCCCGGCGTAATCGGCCTCGTGCTCGGCCATGTGGTGCTCCAGCGAGGCCCACAGCATCCCGCGGCCGCTGGGGCGGTCGGGGCCGTAGGCGACGCGGCCGGGGTACTGGATGTTGCGGCTGTCGACCATCTGCTGCATGAACATGATCCGGTTGCCGGCCGCATCGGTGCCCTGATAGCGGGTGTAGGACCGGGAGTGGAGGTTGCGAAGCGCGGTCTTGAGGATCTCGGCGTTCAACTCCTCGTCGCCCTCGTGCCCGAGCGTGCGGAAGAACCACGAGGGCAGGTAGTTCTGCGTCTCGCCGTAGTTGCCTACATAGGCATTCTCGCGGGCGAGGGCGTCGCGGGTGAGGTTGGTGTAGGCGTCACCGTAGGGGCGAACCCGCACGATCGAGCCGTCCTCGTCGAGCGCGGACTTGGCCAGGCCCTTCATGACCACCTGGACGAAGTCGTCGGTGAACACCGCGTTCCGGTCGTGCTGGAACAGGGAGTGGGTCAGGTCCAGGGCCTCGCCGTCCGGCCCCACGAGGACTTCTTCGCCCAGCCACGGTTTGGTGCCGAGGAGGCACTCGCGGACGATGTCGTTGCTGCGGGCCTTGCCTTCATAGAAGTCCGAGCCGATGACGCGGAGGCCTTCGTGGGCCTTCCAAGCGCCCTCATAGGTGTACATGACCTGGTTGGTGATGTAGGACTGCCGGGTACGGGCGAAGTCGAAGTTCGCTTTGAGGACGCGTTCCCAGGCACCGAAGCGGGTGAGCGCACCGCCGTCCCACCCCGCCGAGGCCAGGGAGGCGTCCCCGGCTTCGGTCCCTGTGTCGAAGGGCTCGGCCAGGAACGCTTCGAACGCGGCCCGGCCCAGGACCGCGTCGTCGGCGATCAGGTTCTCGACGATGTACAGGGCCTCTCCGAGCGCGGCATAGTAACCGCCCCAGTCCGACTGGTGGCCGCCGTTCCCGATCTTGGTGACGTTCCCGTAGTACTCGGTGGTGTAGTGGTCGATCGAGGCGAAGATGCGCTCGAGTGCGGCGCGCTGGTCTGCGGCCGTGGCGAGCGGCGTCCACGCGGCGTCGATGCCCTCCGCGTAGAAGCGAAGATTGTCGGTGTAGCGGTTGATCGACATGGGCGTGCCGGCGTCGGCCGCGGTGCCCAGGGAGTTGAAGAGCGCGAGCTGCCTGGCCTCGTAGGAGGCCACCTGCGCTCGGATCTGCTCCTGGCTCCTGGGCGCGGCGACCTGCGTCGTCGTCTCGTAGCCGGTGCCGTCCTCTTCGGAGGCGAAGACGGCAGCGGAGGTGTGGGTGTAGACGGCATAGAAGCGGCGCGAGTCCGCGGCAGCGGGGGCGACCAGTCCTGCGTTGTAGGTGCGCAGGGCGACCTCGACTTCGGACTTGCCCTGGGTGGTCTGCAACGGCAGCAGCGCCGTCTCGAACACGAACCGTCCGGGCAGGCCCGCCCCGTATCCCATGTTGACCGGATCGAAGTCGCCGTTCATGAGGTTTCCGGTGAGCTGCCCGTCGACCCAGACCGCCGTCTTGAAACCGGAAGCGTCCGAGCCGGAGACCTTGAGGGTGAGGTAGTTCTGGGCGGCGGGATCCACGGCCATGGTGAACACGAGGTCGCCGAGGAAGACCTCGGCCGGGGAGAGCGCCTTGGCGACTCGGGCGGACTGTCCGTGCTCGGCGTCGACGACCGCGGAGGCGGGGGAGGAGAACGCATGGGCGGCTTCCGAGTCGGCCTCGCCGAGGCGGATCTCGTCGAGGAGGCCGGACGGCTCGGCCGTGACCGGGTGGGCCGGGCTGCGCTGCACCTCGGCTGCGCTCGCTTCCTCGGGGCCGAACGCGGCGAGCGCCGACGGAGCGGCCGCCCCGGCGAGCCCGGCCGCGACCAGCGTCCGCCGCCGCACCCCGCCGATCCCCGTGTCCCCGTTCAGAAAGCGATTTCTATTTCCCGTCGATTGAAACGGCGTGTACACTCCCGATACCTCCTTGTATGGCTCGCGATCCCCTAAGTAACCGCTTGCTTCGAGCAGTTTGGCTCAGAGCCGCATGCAAGGTCAATCATCGAAAGTTTCGAATGCCTGCTCACCGATCGGGATCGGGCCGGCTCGACCGATCGAAGGAGCCGCATTGACCTCGCAAGCGCGCCCCAAGGCCAAACTCGCGTCCATAGCGCGGGAAGTCGGCGTCTCGTCGGCGACGGTCTCGAAGGTCCTCAACGGGCACGCCGACGTCGCCGCCGACACCCGCGCCCGGGTCCGCTCCGCGCTCGAACGCCACGCCTATCCGATCCCCGCGTTCCCGATGAAAGGCGTGAGGCAGCACGGCGCACTGGTCGACGTGGTGATCCACGAACTCGACTCCGCATGGGCCGGGACGCTGCTGGGGGAGATCGAGCGGGCCGCAGTGCGCCACGAGCGCAACTTGGTGGTGAGTACCGTCGAAACCGTCCGCAACCGTCACGTCCCCCCGCGGCGGTGGCTCAACCAGATCGCCGCGCGCGGCACGTGCGGCGTCCTGGGAGTTCTCGCGGATTTCACCGGCACGCAGCTCGACTACATGCGGGACGAGGGCATCCCTTGCATAGTGATCGACCCCCGCAGCGAACCCGGGCCCGGCATGGCCGCGGTGCGGCTGAACCACCGCGACGCCCAGTACCGCCTCACCGAACACCTGCTCTCCCTCGGCCACACCAGGATCGCGATGGTCAGCGGCAACCCGTACTCGCTGCCCTCCAGAGAGCGCCAAGCGGGTTTCGAATCCGCCATGGCCGACGCCGGCCTGCCAGTCCCTGCCGAGTGGACCTGCGAGGGCGGATTCAACCAGCGCCAGGCGAGGGCGGCATTGGCCGCGCTCATGGCGCTGCCCGAACCGCCCACGGCCGTTGCGTTCGCCTCCGACAAGGCCGCACTCGCCGCATTGGCCGAGGCGCGACGATTGGGGATCAAAGTCCCCGAGGACCTGTCGATCACCGGCTTCGATGACATTCCCGACGCCGAGAACGCCATGATTCCCCTGACCACCGTGCGCCAACCGGTGGCAGCGGCAGTCGACACGGCGATGCGCTATCTCGTGGGACCGCCGAACCCCGGCGTCCGGTTCGTGTGCGAGTCCGAGGTCATCCCCCGGGAGAGCACCGCACCACCGAATCCCGGAAGGTGACTCCCAGCGACGGCGGTCTGGTGTCGAACATCGGGGAGTGCGATCCGCCTTCGTCAGCCAGGGGAGTACACCGACCGAGGTCTCGGTCAGGTTCGCAGTGTGGGCAATCCGGCTGCGGTCGCTGCCAAGAGGCGCTTCACGGTTCGCGTGAACTGCGGTCGGGCGGCGGCGAGGTCGGGGTGCTGCTTGTAGACCTCGATGAGCGTCGGTGACGGGTGGGCGGCGGGGTAGGCGAGGCGGACGATCCCGATCGCGGCCACCACCAGTTCGAAACCTTCGCCGTCGGTCAGCGGCGGGCGCGCTCGGGCCACTGCCGCCCCGAGTTCGCCGATGACCTCCACCATGATGCGTTTGTAGTCGTAGGCCGCGGCCACGGATGCGTTGTGCTCCAGGCTGATCGAGTCATGGCTGAGTAGATCGCAGAACAGCGGGCGCGCCTCGAGCGTTTCGGCGAGGGTGTCGACGGCGTCGTCGCCGGCATCGAGCCGCTCGACAACCGCGTCGCGCCATTCGCGCCAGCCTTCACCGGCGAGTTCGAGGTAGATCTCCTCGCGGGTGCCGAAGTAGCGGACGACGTTTGATTTCGCGAGCCCCACGGCCGCCGCGACGCCGCCGAGGCTGACGTTGTTGACCCCGGATTCGGCGGCGAGTCGTCGGGCAGCGGCGAGGATCGCCTCTCGGCGCTGCTGCTTCTGCTCCGGCCTCCTGGCCCGTACGAACTCCGACATCGTGTCGCCATCCTAGCGTCCGGTTTAACAGAATGCCATCCTCTTGTTTAAAGAACAGTGTTCTGTTAATGTCTGGTCCGTACCGGAGCAAATCGGGACCGATCCCGCACCGGTACGACCATCGACCACTTCGAATTCCAGAGGAGCGATCTGCCGTGAAGCTGCTCGTCCTAGGCGCCACCGGCCCCACCGGCCGCCACTTCGTCGACCTGGCAGTCCGCTCGGGCGACTCGGTCACCGCCTTCGTACGCGACCCCGGCGCCCTCGCCGAGCTCGGCGGGCAAGTCGCTCTCGCGAAGGGCGACGCCAAGTCGCAGCGCGATGTCGCCGCCGCCGCGGCCGGGCACGACGCGATCGTCTCCGCCCTCGGCCGGAGCACCTCCATGCAGGCCGACGAACTGTTCACGCGAGCGTCGTCGGCCCTCATCGGCGCGGCTGAGGAGACGGGTGTCTCCCGCCTGGTGTGGCTTTCGTCGTTCGGCGTCGGCGCCACCTACGAGGTGTCCAGTGCGACGCAGAAGCTGATCTACCGCACCCTGCTGCGGGCGCTCTACGCGGACAAGGCCATCGCCGACGAACGCATCCGCTCCAGCGGCCTGGACTGGACCGTCGTCTACCCCACCCGGCTGACCGATGGCCCCGCCATGGGGCGCTTCCATGCGGGCGATCACCTGCCGATGCGCGGCAACCCGACGATCAGCCGCGCCGACGTGGCCGCCTTTATGCACCGAGAGGTGCACGGCGGTACCTGGATCCATCGCAGCCCGGTGATCACCGACCCGTCGTTATTCGTCCTACTTGTCGGTAATAGAGAGATTTATCGTGATATATGTCATGGCGAATTGACATTCATTACCGCCTTGCTTGAATCTTCTATTACTTCGAGACGTCCGCTCGTGTAGGGGCGAGCGGACCGGGCGCGGCCGCGGTTGGGTCGGTCGCGCCCACCTTGATTCCCGCGCGATCCCCTTCTCTCCCTTCGGCTCCGCCACGGCGATCTCGCCCAAGAAAACGGGCGCGGGCGCGACGGCGGGTCCTCACCTCCGCACGATAGGAAATCCTCAGTGGCATTCACGCGTTCACGGCCGTTCACCGGCCGTCGACGGCGCATTCTGGCGGTCACCGGCGTCACGGTCATGACGGCCGCGGCCCTCACCGTCTTCCTCCTACCGGCCGCCGCCGACCCGGTCGTTTCGGCCCCCTTCAAGGACGGTCGATACATCGTCCAGTTCGCCGATGAGCCGGTCGCCGCCTACGACGGCGGCATTCCCGGACTCGAGGCAACCGCCGCGGACGAGGACGGGATCGACCTCGATTCGCCTGCGGCCCAGGACTACCGCGACCACCTCGACGCAGTCCGCGACGACGCTCTCGGCGTCCTGCCCGGCGTCGAGCCGGCCGTTGAGTACGACACCGCGTTCAACGGCGTGGCGGTCGAGCTGACGGGCGCTGAGGCGCGCGAGCTCGCGAGCGATGAGCGGGTCGTCGCCATCGTTCCCGACCAGCTGCTCGAACCCCAGTTGGACACCTCGAGCGAGTTCCTCGGTCTGTCCGGAGAGGACGGTTCCTGGGAGGCAGAGTTCGGCGGCGGCGAGCACGCCGGCGAAGGCGTCGTCATCGGGATCGTCGACGGCGGTTTCACCCCTGAGAATCCGATGTTCGCGCCGCTTCCGGAGCCGCGCCCGGACCAGGACGTCATCGACGCCAAGTGGCAGGGCGAATGCGTTGAGGGCGAGGACAAGCCCGAGAACAACGTCACCTGCAGCAACAAGGTGATCGGCGCCCGCTGGTTCGACTCCAACGGCCACAGCGACGCTGAAGGCTTCAAGTCGCCGCGCGAGGAGTTCAACCACGGCACGCACGTGGCCACCACGGCCGCAGGGAATCTCGACACCGAGGCCGTCGTCGACGGCGTCGAGGTCGGCCCGCTCTCGGGCATGGCTCCGGCGGCGCGGCTCGCCGTCTACAAGGTCTGCTGGATCGCCATCGACGGCTTCTGCCCCACCTCCGACATCCTCGCCGCGATCGACGCGGCCGTGAGCGACGGCGTCGACGTCATCAACATGTCCCTCGGCGGCCCGAGGGACAACATCATCGACCCGGTCGCGATGGCGCTCTTCGCCGCAGCCGAGGCGGGCGTGTTCGTCGCGACCGCTGCCGGCAACTCCGGCGACGAAGGTCCCGGCACCCTTGAGCACAACGCGCCGTGGATCACCTCCGTCGCCGCCGGCACCCACTCCCGCACCTTCGAAGGCGAACTGGAGCTCGGCGACGGCCAGATCCTCAATTATGCCGCGAGCAGCCTGCGGTCCACCGACACCGCGGCCGGTCTGGCCATGGCCGAGGACGTCGCCGTCGACGGCGCCGACCCGGCCGAGGCGCGGCAGTGCGTGTCCGGCACCCTCGACGCCGCCGAGGTCGCGGGCCGGGCGGTCGCCTGCGCCCGGGGCGTGACCTTCTTCGACGAGAAGGCGCAGGCCGTGGCCGATGCGGGCGGCGCGTTCGCCATCGTCTACAACGACGACCCGGCGGCCCCGGACGAAATGGGGAACGGCTGGGATACGCCGCTGTGGACGGTGCAGCTCGATCTGGCCGGGGGAGACGCCCTCGAGGCCTATGCCGCGGGGAGCGATGCCGCCACGGTGACCGCCCACGTGTTCGAGGCGGTCACCCAGACCGCGCCGGTCTCGACCAGCTGGTCCTCCCAAGGCCCGGCGATCGCGGGCGGCGGCGACCTGCTCAAGCCCGACATCACCGCGCCGGGAGAGGAGATCCTCGCCGGATACCTGCCCACCTCGAATGCGGACGGCGGCCACTTCGGCTTCATGAGCGGCACCTCCATGGCCAGCCCGCACATCGCCGGACTCGCCGCGCTTCTCAAGAGCGCCAACCCCGACTGGTCGCCCATGGCCATCAAATCGGCCATCATGACCACCGCTTACAACGAGAACACCGAGGGCGAGCCGATCGAACGAGCGGGCACCGACGCCCCGGCCACCCCGTTCCACACCGGTGCGGGACACGCCGACGGCCAGGCCATGTTCGATCCGGGCCTCGTCTACGACTCCGGCGCGACCGACTGGACCCTCTACGCCTGCGCGATCGGCCAGCTCCAGCAGCTGGAGCCCGCCGACACCTGCGAGACCGCCGAGGCCGAGCACGGCGCCGTCGACCCGAGCGACCTGAACTACCCGTCGATTGCGGTCGGCGACATGACCGGGAACCAGACGATCACCCGCACGGTCACCAACGTCGACGACATGATCGGCGTCTACACCCCGGTGGTCGAAGCCCCGCCGGGCTTCACCGCGAAAGTGGACCGCAAACTCCTGGTCGTTGAACCCGGCGCGTCGGCGACGTACTCGGTCGCCTTCACCCGCACCGACGCGGCGGCCGAGGAATGGTCGTTCGGATCGCTGACCTGGCGCGACTGGCACGGGCACGAGGTCCGCAGCCCGATCGCCCTGCGCGCACTGGACATCGTCGCCCCCAGCGAATTGTCCGGTGAAGGCGCCGCCGGCTCGATCGAGTACGACGTCACGACCGGCATCGACGGCAGGATCGATCTGGCCGCCTCCGGCCTGACCGCATCGGACACCCGGACGCTCTCCCTGTCCAATCCGGACGGATCGGCGTTCCCGGAAGACGAACCGGTCGAACGCGACCAGACCAGGGCCTTCGAACTCGCCGTCCCGGAGGATGCTGTGATGGGTCGCGTCGCCGCCTTCGGCGCCGACCACGAATCGGAGACCGATATCGACCTCTTCGTCTACGAGCAGTCGGACGACGGGTCGCTCGACCTGATCGGCGCTCCGCTCCTGGCTGGTTCAGATGAATACGTCGATCTGGAAGCAGGCCGAAGCTACACGGTCTACGTCGATCTCTGGTACGCCCCGACCGACACCGTCGAAGCCGTCGTCCACACCTGGGTCGTCCCCGAGTCGGCCGCGGGGAACCTGACCGCGAGCCCGGATTCGCTTGAGGCGACGGTCGGCGGCGTCCACACCGTGACGGCCACCTGGTCCGGTCTCGAAGCGGGACGGCACTACCTCGGCACCATCGCCTACCTCAACGACGGCGCAATCCTCCGGCGCACCATCGTGGCGATCGACCGCTGACCCCATAGCCGGCCCCGCCTCCGAACCTCACACTGCCGGGTTGAGGTCGGAGGCGGGGCCTTTGCCACGCCGGAGCCGTTGCTCGAAGCGCCTAGTCGACCTCGCGGACGAAGACCGGCTTGCGGTGCCGCTCGGTCAGGACCTCGGGCAGCCGCTCCCAGTCGTAGACGCCGGACACGACGCGTCCGGGGTCGACGTCGCCGTGGAGGGCCAGGTCGAGTGCGTCGGGCAGATGGACGCGGACGTTGTCGCGGGCGATGCGCATGGTGACGCCGGTGAGGTACATGTCGAGCAGCGGCAGTTCCCCGGGCCGGAAGTGGTTCCCCGCTGATTCGCAGAAGCCCTCGGGGACAAGGGATTCGAGCGCTTCACCCAGTTCGTCGACGCGGCCCGTGGCCTCGACTGCCAGGTCGAAGCCCTTTTCATCCGGCATGAGCTCCTCGGCAGTGCGGGCGCCGAAGCCCTCCGCGAGGTTGCGGTGCTCGCGTTCGGGGTCGATGTAGAGGACGTCAGAGGCGCCGAGGGCGCGGGCGATGTCGCACACGTACAGGCCGATGCTGCCCCGCGCGATGACGACCACGCGGGCACCCGGCACTCGCTTCAGATGCGGAGCCACCAGTCGCCACGCCAGCGACCAGTTGTCGCCGGCCGAGGCCATGGCGACCGGGTCCAGGCCCGCCGGGAGCGGCACGAGCATGGCGTCGGCCCACGGCACGCGGACGAGGTCGGCGAACAGGCCGCCCCAGTTCCCGCCGAGCGGCGCACCGTACATCGCCATGTGCGGCACCGCAGTGCAGTGCGCGGTGAGTCCGGCGCGGCAGCGATCGCAGGTCCCGCAGTTGATCGCCCACGGGACGACCACCAGGTCGCCGGGCCTCACGGCCGTGACGGAATCGCCGGTCTCCACGACCCGGGCCACGCACTCGTGGCCGATCGGAAACGGCGGCTCGATGAAGCCGTGCCCGGCGATGATCATCGAGTCCACATCGCAGGTCGTGGCGGCGACCGGTGCGACGATCGCCTGCTGATCGGACTCCAGGCGCGGGTCGGGTGCTTCGCGCCATTCAAGGGTGCGGCGCGCGACGTAGGTCAGTTCACGCATCGGCCTACCCCTTCGCCAGTGCGGCCAGTTCGGCGTACGTGACGACCTGGCCGCCCGCACCCCAGGTGCCATCGGGCTGCTCGTGGACGAGCACCCACACGCGCAGGGCCTCAGACGCGGGGAGCCCGGCCGCGGCCAGGACGGTCCGGGTGGCCTCCTCCACGAGCCCGGCCTTGCGGCGTTCGGACAGCGCACCCTGCGGCACGGTGGCCTCGACGAGGAAACGCGGCGCGTCGTCCTCGGCGGTGGTCTGCGCACCTTCGGGTAGCTCGATGAGGTAGCTCCATGCCTGGGCGCGAAAGAACTCCGTGTCGGGCGCACCCTCCCACCGCAGGAGCGCGGCGTTCAGTTCGCGCTGGATGCTCGAACGGCCTTCCACGGTGAGTGCGCCGGGTGGCACGGTCAGTCGGATCATCGGCATGGCGAGTTTCCTCTCGATCAAGTCCTATAACGGTCGTCATAGAATTGGATCGCGGTAGGCTATCACGAGTGTTATAACCGAGGGAAGGGCTGAAATGGCGAAGGCGAGTACACCGTCGCGCGAGCGCATCGTGGCCGGCGCCGCTGACCTGATCAGCAGGCGCGGCCTGAACGCCGCGAGCATCCGCGAGCTGGCCAAGCACGCGCACGCCCCGCTCGGCTCGACCTACCACTACTTCCCGGGCGGCAAGCGCCAAGTCGCCACCGAAGCGGTCGAGTTCGCGGGCGAGGCCGTTTCCCGCAGGCTGCGAAAGGAACTCGTCGAAGGGCCGGTCGAAGGACTCCGCGCGTTCCTCGGGTTGTGGCGTGGCATCGTCGTCGACTCGGACTTCCGGGCTGGCTGCCCGGTGCTCGCCGTCTCTGTGGAGGAACCGCCCGAGGGGGAGGAGACGCCGGAGCTCGCGGCGGCGGCCAAGGCCTTCGCCGAATGGCAGGCGCTGCTCGCCGACTCCCTGCTGGCGCACGGCGTCGACGCCGAGACCGCTGCTGATCTGGCGGTCCTCATCGTCGCCTCGGTCGAAGGCGCAACCGCGATGTGTCGCGCCGCGCGCAGCGAACTGCCGCTCGACCGGGTCGAGCGGCAGTTGGAAGCGGCGATCCTCAGGGTGCTGCCCTCCGCGTGACCGGCTCAGGCGTCGAGCGCGGCCCGGATCGCCTTGACCTTGTCCTCGGTGAACACGCCGGTCTCCAGGAGCGACAGGACCGAGAGCACGCCGCCGCTCGAGCCCCAGCTGCCCTCGTCGATGACCCGGAAGTTGACCCACCAGGCCGGTGAGGGCGCGTCGAGCCCGAGGGCCTCGGCCATGGCGGCGAGGATGCGCTCGATGACCTCGGTCCGGACCTCCTGGCGCCAGTCGCCGTCCATGACCGCGATGTCGATGACCATGGAATCGGCTCCGGTCTCGGCGATCAGGCGCCCGCCGATCGCCATCGCGTCGGCCTCGCGCTCGGTGAAGAGCACCTGGAATCCGGGTCGGGCGGGGGGCGCGAACTGGCCGACCTCGGGCACGAGTACCGCGTCGGTCAGGGTCTCGGCTAGGACGCGGCGCTGCTCGGCGCTGATGCGGCCTTTCGGGCTGTTCACGTTGATGACGGTCATCTTCTGCCTCCTATAACGGTCGTCATAAACCGAGGATACACAGACTTATAGCGACTGTTATAGCAACGGCGGTGGTTGTGAGGTGGTCGTCGGTCGGCGTATCTCGACTCGTTCCGAACACCCGGAGTCCATCAGTCTCGAGCCAGGCCCAGTTCCCCGGCGCGGATGCCGGCCTGGAATCGTGAGTCGGCGCCGAGGATGGCGAGGAGCTCGGCGACTCTGCGGTGATAGGTGCGCAGCGACATGCCGAGCTGCCGGGCGGCCGCCGCATCGGTGACCCCGGATCCGAGCGCACGCAGCACCTTGCGGGCCGAATCGTCCAGCAGGGGGCGGTCGGAGGCCAGGAACGCCTCAAGGTCGGCAGCCGCCTCCCAGGCTGCCTCGAATAGGGCATAGGCCCCGTTGACGAGTGCGGCGGCGTTGCTCATGGTGTACCGGCGGGTGGCTGCCGCGGCGCCGGGAGACTCGGCCAGGATCATGGTCCGGCGATCGACGAAGACCGTCCCCTGCGGCAGCGGTGCTGCGGTGATTCGGACCTGGAAGCCGTGGGCCGCCATCTCCCGCAAGGCCAGCCGGTCCCGTTCGTCGGCGAGTACGGCCGGGCTGAACAGCTTGCGGACCGCACCCGCGGAACCGGCCGCACGCAGGCGCGCACTTTCCCGAGCACCGGGAAAGGTGTCCAGGTCGTGGGCGATGTTGACGAACTCGCCGCCGTGCGCCGCCAGCGGTCCCAACCGGGTCCTGAGCTCGAGATCGCCGTAAAGGGTCACGGTCGCTGTCATCCACCCATTATGCCGTGGCAGAAACCTGCCAGCGCCTGGAACGGGGGCGGGTTCCGAAGAACACTGGGGCCCATGAACAACGACTTTCTCCTCGGCGGCGACCTGCGGGTCGATCGCTTCGGATTCGGCGCGATGCGCCTGCCGTCCCAGCAGGGCATGGGCGGCCCCGCCCGCGACCCCGAGACCGGGCGCGCCGTGCTGCGGCGCGCCATCGAACTCGGTGTGAACCACATCGACACCGCCGACTTCTACGTGAGCGGCGACGGCGCGGTACGCGCGAACACCCTCATCCGCGAAGCACTGCACCCGTACCCGTCCGACCTCGTCATCGCCACCAAAGTGGGCCCGAAGATCGGACCGCAGGGCCTCGCCCACGCCACTGCCGCCGAGCTGCGGGGCCTGATCGAGGACAACCTCAAGAATCTCGGCGTGGACCGGCTCGACCTGGTCTACCTGCGCATCGGCCCGATGGCACCACCGCATGGCGAGTCACTCGCCGACCGCTTCGAAGCACTCGCGGCGCTCCGCGAGGAGGGCCTGATCCGCCACCTGGGCATCAGCAACGTCGACACCGACCACCTGGCCGAGGCCCTGTCGATCGCACCCGTCGTCGCGGTGCAGAACCACTTCCACGCCGGCTGGAGCGACGACGCCTCGATGCTGGCGGCCTGCGAGCGGCGGGGCATCGCCTTCGTCCCGTTCTTCCCCATCGGCGGCGGCCGCGACCTGGACGACGAGCGGCTGGCCAAGATCGCCGCCCGGCACGGCGCCACGGTGCCGCAGGTCGGCTTGGCCCTGCTCCTCGCGCAGTCGTCGGCCACCCTGGCCATTCCTGGTACCGGCACCGTCTCGCACCTGGAGGAGAACCTGGCCGCGGCCCAGATCGTCCTGACAGCGGAAGACCTCGCCGAATTCGCCTGAGCGGACCGGTGCACTCGCCGAGCACTCGATCGAAGGGCGCGTCCTAGTCGCAAGGCCGGTCAGCGCGATGTACAACTGAGAAAATCGGCTCGCCTAGAAAAACCGATCTACAGGCGACAGCCATCAGAATCAGGAGTGCCGTGTGCCGAGCCTTGCGATGCGGACGCTGTCGGTCGTGTTGAGAGCGACGAGGAAGCCGGCCATGGCCACGGCCGAACGAGCACGGGCCGACATGAACAAGCCCAAGGCCGACCCCACGCCACCCGCGACACTGCGGCGGCGCCATGCGGTGACCGTCCGGATGGTCGAGGGCTTTCCCTCCCGTCGCCCCTCGATCAGTGCCCGAGCCGGACAAAGCACTGATCTACCTGCATGGCGGCGCCTACATCCACGAGATCACCCGCCGACACTGGCATTTCATCTCCCGCTTGGCCGATGCCGGCCGCCGAGTCGACGTCCCCCTCTATGGGCTTGCGCCCCAGCACGTCTACCGCGAGGCGTTTCCCTTGGTCACCGACGTCCACCGGAACCTGCTCGATCGGTACCCACCGGAATCGATCACCTGGGCCGGCGACTCGGCCGGCGGGGGACTCGCACTCGCAGTGACCCAGACCCTTCCCGGAACCGGACTGCCCATGGCAGCCAGGCTCATCCTGCTGTCCCCCTGGCTGGACATCACCCTGTCGAACCCTCGGATCCGGCAGATAGAACAACGAGATCCGTGGCTGTCCAGAGCGGGCCTCATCGAAGCCGGACGGGCATGGGCAGGCGGAGACGACCCGCACGACCCGCGATTGAGTCCGATCAACGGCCCTATGGCCGGGCTGCCACCTATCGACCTGTACATCGGGACCGCCGACATCTTCGACCCCGACGCCCGGAGACTCCGCGAACAGGCCGAGCAAGCCGGCACCACCATCCGCCTCACCGAGGTCGAAGGCGCCTTCCACGTCTACGCCCTGGCGCCCGTACCCGAAGCACGCGTATCAACTCGAGCCATCCTCGCCGCACTGCAATAGTCCTTGACTGCTTGCAGTTATGGTCGAGTCAGGGTGGAGAGCTGAACTCTCATCCAAATGGATCTGCGCAGGATTTGACACAACTCCTAGCTTTGGCGGAGATGTTTGGTCTGCTTTAGCGTCAACCGGTGATTACGGCAGGTGGTTTGGGTCGCGCTACGGCGGAAAGTTTGGATCGCACCAACATCGATACTGGCTGATGTTCTGGTAGTGGTGGGCCTCGATGTCAGAAAGTTTGGATCGCACCTCGACGACTGAAGGCATCGACGGGAATCGATCGACGGAAACCGGACCGCGACGCCCGGGCGGAAAGTTCGGGTCGCACCTGGCCGCACTCGGGTGAGTGACGGCCCGCCATCAGCTTCCGGCCGAATCGTAGGAGCGCAGGCCCGCACGGCAAACGAGGCCCGCGACGACCACGTTGACCACCACCGCGGCGAGGATGCCGATCGCCCACCACGGTGAGGCCCGTCCGGTGAGGATCTGGACGGGGATGAAGCTGGCGAAGGCGAACGGCAGCGCCCAGGTGGCGATCTGGCGCACCAGCGTGGGGTACATCGTCAGCGGGAAACGCATGGTGTCGTTCTGGAGGTCTTGTGCGACCCAGGCGAAGACGGGCATGTGCCCTTTGATCCAGAAGTTGATCGCGCACAAGGTGGTCTGGAGTGCGGACTGGATGACGACCGCGCAGGCCAGGAGGATCAGGCCGACCGGGATCTGCGCGAGGCCGAGCCCGGCGCCGACCCAGCCGTAGGCGGCCATCGCGATACCGAGGGTCGCCCCGCCGATCGAGTGGAGGTCGAGGTGGTGGGAGGCTACCTGGAGGATGACCGGGGCGGGTCGGGTGATGAAGTAGTCCATGCCGCCGTTGAGGACCATGGATCCCAGGCCCCAGATCCCGTCCCAGAACAGGCCGGCCAAGGCGGTCGAGAGCGACAGGAAGCCGACCAGGATGAGCACTTCGTGGTAGCTCCATCCGGCGACTGCGGTGATGTTGCCGAACAGGACGGT
The DNA here is from genome assembly GCF_027622875.1 of Glycomyces luteolus. GTDB lineage: Bacteria > Actinomycetota > Actinomycetes > Mycobacteriales > Micromonosporaceae > Glycomyces > Glycomyces luteolus. Next base: position 28,753 of record NZ_JAPZVP010000024.1, read on the forward strand.
GATGAAGGCGAACTGGAGGGCCTGGGACAGGGCTCCGACGGCGACCATGATCCAGAATTCGGTCGGGTACTCCAGGGCTGAGCGGACGTGGGCGATCATCTCGTGTCGGTATACGGCTGCGGTGTGGCGCATGCTCATCCTCCGTGGATCGTGACCTGTTTGACCGCGTGGCGCCACAGCACTCGCGCGGCAACCCAGAGCCCGATTACCCAGGCGGCTTCGGCGGCGATGAGCCCAAGCGCGCCGAGGGTGTCGACACGGCCGAGGTAGATGCTCGACGGTGTGGTGGTGAAGTGCGGGAACGGCAGGCACCAAGCGAGGGCCTGGAGCCAGGAGGGCATGAGCGCCAAGGGGATCGTCACGCCTGAGAAGAACGCTACGAGCGATTCGCGCGCGAACATGATCGTCCCGTAACGGTGCGTCCAGAAGCACGCCAGGACCGACAGATAGACGACTTCGAACGACAATGGGAACAGCAGCAGGATGCTGACGGCGGTCAAGGCACCGGCCAGGGCTGAGGCCGGGGCCGGCGGGGTGAACAGTAGCCAGGCGCCGACGCTGCCGATGGCGGCGGTCGGCAGGCTGGCGATCATCGAGCCTATGTACTCGGCGGCGCGGGCCCGCTGGAAGTCGACGGGCCGGGTCAGGTCGATTGCGACCATGCCGTCGAGGATGCGTTCGGCGACCTGGCCATGCGCGCCGCCGTAGGCGAGGGTGATGGTGACGAAGCTGATGACGATGTAGGCGCGCATCGCCTCCCAGTCGTATCCGGCCATGGAGCCGTCATCGAGCAGGTGGCGCCACAGGGCCATCCCCACAAGCAGCGAGCTGCCGCCGAGGATGACACCGATGAGCCAGTTGAACTTGTGGGCCATCTGGCCCTTGAGCGAGATGACCGCGAGGGCACGTTCGGCCGCGAGGGGATAGGTCAATTGACCAGCTTCCCGTCGCGAAGACGGAGGAAGTGGTTGCTGAGGGACTGAGCTTGAGTGATGGGCACGCGCCGAAGATAGAGACTTCCTCCCCATTGAGACCAGCGGTTTTCTCAGGTCTCAGGACGCAACGGCCGTCCCACGAGATCACCAAGGCCCTGCAGGGCTGGTCAGGGGGTTCCGGAACCCATCCGAGCTGGTCCAGAACTCAGGCGAGCACTCGCTTAGGCAAGGCGACACGCCGAGCGGTCAGCGACGCAGTTGCGGTGTTCGGGCTGGTGAGCGGTTTAGGTTGATGCCTGGTCGTATCAGGAGGCCAGGTTTTGTCACGTGTGGAATTGTTCGAGCGGATTCGTCGTGACCGCCGAGTGGACCCGTCGGTGTCGCAGCGGGAGCTGATGAAGCGCCACGGGGTGTCGCGCAGGACGGTGGTGCAGGCGCTGTCGTCGGCGCTGCCTCCGCCGCGCAAACCGGTGAACGGCCGCCCGCGGGTGCTGGCCCCGGTCGAGGAGTTCATCGACGAGATGCTGCGCTCGGACGTGACCGCGCCGAAGAAGCAGCGGCACACGATCGAGCGGATCTGTCAACGCCTCGCGCGCGAGTACGACTTCCGGGAGGCCTCGTACTCAGCGATCCGCGACTACGTCGCGCGCCGCCGCCCCGAGGTCACCGCCGAGGTCCGGTCGGGCCAGGGTGTCGTCGAGGGGATGGTCCCGCAGCAGCACCTGCCCGGCGAAGAGGCCGAAGTGGACTTCCACGATGTCACGGTCGAGCTCGCGGGCAAGAAGGTCGTTTGCTACCAGTTCACCTTCCGACTGTCCTACTCGGGCAAAGCCATTCACCGGGTCTTCGCCTCCTGCGGGCAGGAGGCGTTCATCGAGGGCCACATCGAGGCGTTCGCGGTGCTCGGCGGGATCCCGACCCGGCACGTCCGCTACGACAACTTGTCGCCGGCGGTGACGAAAGTGCTGCTGGGCCGCTCGCGCAAGGAGACCCAACGCTGGCTGGCGTTCCGCTCGCACATGGGCTTCGACGCGTTCTACTGCCAGCCGGGCTCCGGCGGCGCGCACGAGAAGGGCGGGGTCGAGCACGAGGGCGGCCGGTTCCGCCGCAACTACCTGGTCCCACCGCCGGTCGTTGAGACGCTCGCGGAGCTAAACAAGCGCCTGGCCCGGATCGACGCTACCGAGGACATCCGGCATGTCCACGGTCGCCTCGAGACCATCGGTGAGCGGTTCGCCCAAGAGGAGGAGCTGCTGCGGCTGGTCCCGGATGAGGAGTTTGAGCCGGGAACGGTCAAGACTCCGAAGGTCCGCCGCGACTGCCGCATCGTGGTCATGCAGTGCTACTACTCGGTTCCGGCCCGGTTCATCGGCAGGAAGGTCCGAGTGAGCTTGCGGGCTAACGAGCTGCTGGTGTTCGACGGCCGCAAGGTCATCGCCCGGCATCAGCGCCTTGCGCGCCGCTACGACTTCTCAGACCACCTCGACCACTACCTGGAGATCCTGGCCGCCAAGCCCGGGGCCCTGGCCGGGTCGACCGCTCTGGCCCAGGCCCGCGAGTCCGGGGCCTTCACCGAAGCGCACGACGCGTTCTGGGACGCGGCCAGGGAAGCCCGAGGCGACGCCGAGGGCACCAGGGCCTTGATCGAGGTGCTCCTGCTGCACCGCTTGATGCCCGCCGAGGCCGTCGTCGCCGGTTTGCGGGCGACGCTGCGGGCCGGGTCGTCCACACCGGAGCTGGTCGCCATTGAAGCCCGTAAGGCCATCGAAGCGGGGACCGTCGCGGCCGATGCCCCGCCGCCGATCAGTCTGCCCGAGCCCGTCCTCGTCGAAGACGACCCCGATGAGGACGAGGCCGACGACGGCCACCGCGCCGAGGTGATCTCCCTGCACGCGCGCCGTCTGCTTTCGGCCGGGGGCCACCCGGCTCCCCAGATTTCTGTCTACGACCAGTTGCTGTCCAAGAAGAAAGGCCACTCGGCTTGACTCAGATCACCGGCACCACACGAGTGCCCAGCCCCCGCACCGCCACCGCCGGCGGCCTGGGCGCGGTCGACGCGGCCATCATCGACGCCTGCGTCGCGCTGCGCCTGCCCTCCATACGCGACAACTACGCCGAGATCGCCGAACGCGCCTTGCGCGACCGCTCGAACTACCTGGGCTTCCTGCTGGAGCTTTTGAAGAACGAGTGCGAGCACCGCGACGAGCGCCGCAAGGAGCGCCTGGTCCGCGGCGCGAACTTCCACCGCCCCAAACGCATCGAGGACTTCGACTACGGCGCCAACCACAACGTCACACCTGAGCAGGTCAACTCGCTGACCGACCCGTCCTGGGTGCTCTCCGGGCAGCCGCTCTGTCTCATCGGCGGCTCCGGGACCGGCAAGTCCCATCTGCTCATCGGCATCGGCACCGCCATCGCCGAAGCGGGCCTGAAAGTCCGCTACACCACCACGGCCGCCCTGGTCAACGAGCTCGTCGAAGCCGCGCACGAGAAGCACTTGACCAAGACCATCCACAAATACGGCCGCTACGACCTGCTCTGCCTGGACGAGTTCGGCTACCTCAACCTGGACCGGACGAGCGCGAAGCTGCTGTTCCAGATCTTCACCGAGCGCGAGGAACGCCGCTCGATCGCGGTCGCCTCCAACGCCCCGTTCGGAGAATGGTCCAAGACCTTCACCGAGGAACGGCTCTGCGGCGCCATCGTCGACCGGCTCACCTTCAAAGGCCACGTCATCGAGACCGGCCACGAGTCCTACCGGCTGATGACCACCCTCGCAGAGCGAGGCGCGTAAGGCACGGAACGGGCCCCTCGCGTTCAGGCCGGCTATCAGGACCGGCAGGCGCGAGGGACCCGACCAACACTGATCCTAGACACCCCAGTCCCCACCGCCGCGACCAAAACGCGTCCCAAACTTTCCGCCCGAACTCACCCCGCGCCCCACCGATTTCAGCCGAGTGCGATCCAAACTTTCCGCCTGAACACCGCGACCCGAACCCCCGTCGATCGGCATTCTTCGATGTCTCGGCGCACGCACTGCGACCCGAACTTCCCGCCCGAGCGCGACCCATTTCACCTGTCGAAATCAAACCGGTTCATATGCGAGGCGCACGAAGGGTATCGGATGTTCGTGGCAGACGGGCTCTTAGTATCTATTATGGACGGTCTTTCAGAGCCGATTTACGAGCCATTCGCCGTGGAGAATGATGCTCAAAGTTGCCGGATGATGACTATCGATGACCAACACGAGGTATGATCTACCTGCGAGGATGATCAGGAAATCGGACTCTCAAGGCCATAAAATAGACTTGAGGTGCTAGTGTCCTATTATGGACGTGGGGGTTCAAGTCCCCCCTCGCGCACAGAAAGAAAGGCCCCGGTTATCCGGGGCCTTCTTTTTCGCGCCTACAATGAGCTTTTGCCTTTGGCGCTCGCTAGCTGGGAGCCATTCTGGGAGCCAAGTTGGCTCCTCGACTCTCCTTTATGGTCCGTTGCATGTTGTCCGGTAGCCTTGTCCAGGAGTTCGGCTCCTGCGGTGATGACCGGTCGGAGTTGGTGCCGGTACACCTTCCATGTGGTGGCGAGGTCCTTGTGTCCGAGCAGGTCGGCGATGAGCTCGACCGGGGCGCCGGCTTCGGACAAGAGCGAGGTGAAGGTGTGGCGCAGTTCCCTGGGCGTCCACGATCCCGGCAAGCCAGCCTTGGTCGCGACCTTCTGCACCTGGTCGTGCACTGACTCGGCCACCTGAACGGTGTCCGTGCGGGTGCCGAACACGTAGACGATCCCCTCCGACTTCCAACCGTGCTCGGCGCGCCATTTCTGCTGCTGCTCTTGATGCTCGGTGAGGATCTCCACGGCGAGTGCAGGCAGGCCGATGGTCCGGCGGCTCTTCGCGGTCTTGGTGTCGCCGCCTGCGCGGACCGATCGCCAGATCTCGACATGGGGAGCGACCGTCTGGAGATGCTCTTGGCCGCAGGAGCAGATCTGGCCCCTGGTCGGGTTGAGGTGCAGGTGCCGCCATTCGAGGGGCCGGGCTTCCTCGGTGCGGATGCCGGTGAAGACCGACAGCGCGATGTACCCGCGGATCGGTCGGTGCCGGCTGGTGTCGAGCAGTGCCATGGTCTGCTCGAGTGTCAGTGCTTTGCTGGGCCTGCCGAGTTGGCCGCGCGGGGCGTCGACGAGTGCGGCGACGTTCCTGCTGGCATGGTTGTGTGCCTCGGCGAATCGGATGATCCGCCGCAGTGTGCTCAACCGCTTCTTGACCGAACCTGTCGACAGCTCCCGGGCCATGACATCGAGCCAGGCATCCACCTCGTCAGCCTTGAGTTCCTTCAGTTTTGCGTGGCCCAGGTGGGGGAGGATCCACTTCCCTACGATCCTGCGGAGCTCGTCCGCGGTGCCTTCGGCCAGATGATGCATGCCGTGCGCGAGGAAGTCCTCGCAGGCGTCAGCGACGGTGTAGTCGTTCCCCAGATCGATCCCGCGGTCGAAATCCTCGCGCAGAGCGTCCAGCTTCGCCTGAACCTGATCGACACTGTGTCCGGTGACCTTGGGGCGGATCCTGCGGTTGTCTGGTCCTCGGCCCACCGAGAGCAGTCCGACGAATCGGCCCGTCGACTTGTCCCAGAAGATCGAACCCGACCCGTTCGGCGCACGCATCCGTGGGGTGTGCCGGGGTCGCTGCGCAGCCACGAAGCCGCCTCCGAAGGAGGTCCTATCTCCATCGTATGGACCTAGGGGCCGGCCGGATGAGGAACGCCTTCCGCTCCCAGCCGAGCCTCGGAACGGTCGTGAGTTCGAATCCCCCTAACTCCACAAACGGACATACGAGATATGAGGGATCATTACGTAGATGATCCCTATTTCTTTGTCCGTCACGCACGGAACAGGACATCGGTCGCGTTGGTGATCAGCACCCGCTGATGCCGTCGCCTGAACCGCTTTCTCAAGGGCCGCTTCACCATTTGTTCAGCCAGGACGATGACGGCTGCTGCGGTGGTAACGGCGTGTGGAGGGCGAACATCTGGGGTTGCCGCCGGTTAGGTGGGCGCCGACCCAGGAGCTGAGGGTGAGCGCGGTGGTGGGTGCAGTGAGGATGCCGTGGAGGACGGCGTACCCGTGCGGTCCCCACCAGTCGGTGACACGGTGGTGTCCAGGAGAGTGAAGGCGCCGAGGACATGCAGGAACAACGATGATTGTCGGTGGCCGTACCCGTGCCCCCATGGGCACGTCTTGACGGTATGCAGGAGAGACGATACCCGGCTCGTCGCACATGGTCTCGTGTGCGACAGGCCGGGCATCTGCGTCGCAGGTGTCTATCCGCCGTTGGATTGACGGGTGCCTTCGGCGAGGGCGTCGAAGGTGTAGAGGTAGCCGCCGTCGGGGCCGCTGACGGTGATGACGCCGTCGGTGGTCCCGGGGTTGACGGCGATGTTGGTCGCGGTGTCGAGATCGGGCGCGTCTCCGGGGAGAGCGATCACTTCGAGCAGGTCGCCGTTCGGGCTGTAGACGTGGATCTCCGGCTTCAGGTGGAAGCCTTGGTAGACGTTGCCGTCGGCGTCGACTGCGGTGGAGTCGACACGGGCCTTGCCGCCGTCGACGTACATGCCCGGGTAGGCGGCCGTCACCTGCGTGCGCGTCTCGTCGAGGGCGAAGTAGTCGATGCGGTTGGCGTTGTACTGCGCGACCCACAGGCCCTCGTGGTCCTCGTCGAACGTGATGCCGTTGGGGGAGGGCAGATCGGCGGCGAGCACGGTGGCGTCGCCGTCGGCGCTGATGCGGATGATCCGCCCCGGAGTCTCCCAACCGGGGCCGACCATGCCGCGGGTGTCGGAGATGTAGAGGGTGCCTTCGGGATCGAAGGCGATGTCGTCGGGCAGCATGGCCGTGCCGTCGATCGCCGCTGAAGAGCGTCCGGTGGTCCTCGCCCTCGAGCGTGATGCTCTGGACGGATCCGCCGAGAATGTCGGTGAGGTAGAGGCGCCCGAGCGGGCTGATCTGGGCCGAGGTGAACCCGCTCGTCTCATCGGTGTAGACCGGCTCGACGGTCCGGGCCTCTACGTCGACTCTGAGCACCTACGGCTCGTCGGGCAGGGCCAGGACGTCGACCAGGAAGAGCCGTCCTTCCTCGTCGAAGACGGGGCCTTCGAGCAGTGCACCGCCGGTCATGCCACCCGGTTCGGAGACCTGCACGAGTTCGACCGCGGTCTGGCGAGAGGGCCCTTCGGAGGAGGAGTCCTCCCCATCGGAGGGATCGGCGTTGCATCCGGTGGCGGCGAAGGGGATGAGCAGGGCGGTGACAATCGCGAGGCGCTTCATGAGGCCACCTCCGCCTTCCGGGTGCTCGCATGCGCATGGACGAGGACCTCGCTCATGTCGCCTGCTCGCCATTCGCGCAGCAGCCGATGGAACGCGACGGGGCCGGGGGAGTACGAGAAGCCGGTGATCGAACGGGTGCCTTCACCGTTGTAGTAGCCGGGCGTGCATTCGGCCTGGAAGGCGCTGGTGTCGTGCGCCGTCTCCTGGAGCGTGCGCAACCACCGCTCCTCGGCTTCGGCGGTGGGCTCGACTCGTCCGGCCCCTTCGCGTTCGGCGCGAGCGATGACGGCCGCGACGTGCTCGGCCTGCTCTTGAAGGATGTGGGTGTAGTTGACGGAGTTGGCGTTCTGGAGCGCGCCGAGGTGGAACAGGTTCGGGAACCCGTGGCTGTAGAAGCCGTGCAGGGTGCGCGGGCCCGCCGCCCACGACTCCAGGAGGCTCCGGCCCCCGCGGCCGGTGACCGGCAGGGTGCCGGACATGACGCCGGAGACGCCGGCGTCGAAGCCGGTGGCGAAGATGACGCAGTCGACCTCGTAGGTCGTGTCGCCGACGACGATCGCGTTCTCGGTCATGGCGGTGATGCCCTGGGCCGCACTGGTGTCGACGAGCGAGACATTGGGTCGGTTGAACGCCTGGAGGTAGTGGTCGGAGAACCCGGGGCGTTTGCACATGTACCGGTACCAGGGCTTGAACGCCTCCGCGGTGGCGGGGTCGGCGACGGTCCCCTCGACGCGGGCGCGGATGCGGTTCATCGTGGCGGCGTCGTCCAGTTCGTCGCGGACCGCCCGTTCCTCCTCGGTGAGGGACTCGTCGACGGCTCCGGTGATGATGCTGCGCTGCAACGCCACGGTTGCCGTCCACCCGTCCGTGACGAGCAGTTCGCCCGCGAGGACGGCGAGGAAGTTCTCCATTCGCTCGCGCTGCCAGCCCGGCTGCAGCGAGGCGGCCCAGGCGGGATCGGTGAGGCGGTTGTCGCGGACGTCCACTGTGGACGGGGTCCGCTGGAACACGAGCAGTTCGCCCGCGCTTTCGGCCAGGATCGGCACGGCCTGGAGGCCGGTCGCGCCGGTGCCGACGACCGCGACCCGCTTGTCGGTCAGTCCGGTCAGGTTTCCGTCGGCGGTGCCGCCGGTGTAGCCGTAGTCCCAGCGGCTGGTGTGGAAGGTGTGGCCGCGGAAGTCCTCGATCCCGGGGATGCCGGGGAGCTTGGGCTGGGTGAGCGTGCCGGTCGAGGTGATGACGTACCGGGCGCCGAAGCGGTCGCCGCGGTCGGTCGCGATGGTCCACTCGTTCCGGTCCTCGTCCCAGGCCAGGGAGGTGGATCGGGTCTGGAAGAGGGTGTCGCGGTACAGGTCGTAGTGCTCGGCGATGCGCACGGCCTGGCGGCGGATCTTCTCGCCCTTGGCGTATCGCTCGGTCGGCATCGTGTCGGTCTCCTCGAGCAGCGGCATTTACACGTACGACTCGACGTCGCAGCGCACGCCGGGGTACCGGTTCCAGTACCAGGTGCCGCCCACGTCCCCGGCCTCGTCCATGAGCCGGATCGACTCCATCCCGGCCTTGCGGAGCGACGCGCCGGTGAGCAGGCCGCCGAACCCGGCGCCGATGACAAGGACGTCGACGCGGTCGGTCTTCGGCTCGCGGGCGGTGAAGGGGGTGTAGGGGTCCTTCGCGTAGTAGCCGAATTCGCCTGCGGCGCTGCGGTATTGGCGGGCGCCGTCGGGCCTGATGCGGCGGGCGCGTTCGCGCTTGTACCGCTCGCGGATCGCCTCGAGATCGATCGGGGCCGACTGGGACTCTTCCATGCTGTCTCCTTTTGCCCGGGGTGTTCGGGCTGGGATGGTTTCGGACCCGGTACGGCATTGGACCTGATACGTCCCCCAAAGAGGTTAGCTTGAAGCTAACTAAATCGGCTAGTCGGAGTTCTGAGAGCGACTACGGTGGAGGGGTGACGAACGAGGACAGGCGTGAAGTGCGCAAAAGCATCGAATCGTTGTCGGTCGCGATCTCGGCGCGGTCCATTCCGCGCATCATCGGGCCGCTGATGGAGACGCAACTCACCATTCAGCAGTTGAAGGTGCTCTCCTCGGTCGTGGTGAGCGAGGCGACGACGACCAGCGGTCTTGCCGAGGACTTCGCGGTTTCGGTGCCCACGATGTCCAGGCTCGTCGACCGACTCGTCAAGCAGGAGCTCATCGAACGCTCCTCGGACGACGGCGACCAGCGCGTCCGGCGCCTTCGACCGACCGGACTCGGCCGAGCGGTCATCGCAGAGATCCTCGGAGCCAGGCCCGAACTGGGCGGTGACGTCATTGATGGCCTCACCCTGGAAGAACTGCGCGCCCTGGAAATCGGCATGCGGGCGGTCAACCGGGAACTGCAAGCGCTCCGAACACGCACCGGAGCGCCACGGCTCTAAGGGGTGTTTGAGCATCCCCTAGTTCCGACCGATCCGCTCTCGGCGTTTGTCGTCGGGCCGCCCTGTGCTTAGCGCTCGTTCCAAGGCGGTCATCTGGGATTCCTTGTAGGCGACTGAAACGGCGGCGTCGCGTTCACCGAGGTCGAAGCCGTGGTAGGCGCCCGGGACGACCTCGAGTTCGCACGGGACGCCTGCTTGGCGCGACCGTTCGGCGTAGGCGAGGTCCTCGTCGTGGAAGAGGTCATTGGTGCCCACGCCCATCCATGCCGGAGCGACACCGGTGAGGTCTCCGTATCGGGCGGGTGCGGCGAGTTGCGGTGGCGTGGCCGCGTGGGCGCCGAGGTAGGCGTTCCAGGCCCAGCGGTTGTTCTTCTGGCTCCACATACGCAGGGACGAGGGATCGATGTCGGTGCGCTGCGCGGTCCGGTCGTCGAGCATCGGGTAGGACAGCACCTGCAGGACCGGCCGGATCGTTCCACGTTCTTTGGCGAGCAAGGCGAGCGCGGCGGCCAGGCCACCGCCGGCGCTCTCGCCGCCGATCGCGATCCGGTCGGCATCCACATCGGATTCCGCTGCCAGCCACTGCAATGCGGCGTAGCAGTCCTCCAACGCCGTCGGGAACGGGTACTTCGGTGCCAGTCGGTATTCGACCGCTGCGGCGATGACGCCGAGTCGACCGGTGACCTGGCGGCACCAGTCGTCTGAGAGCGTCGCACCGCCCAGGACGTAGCCGCCGGCGTGGATCCACAGCAGCGCCGGTTCCGCTCCGACGGCGTTCGGCGGCCGGAAGATCCGCACGGAGACGTCGGCGTCGATCCGGACGAGTTCCCCGCCGCGTGGCGGCCGCGGCTTGACGAGGCCGCTGAGCCGGCGGGCCAGGCCAAGCGGAATGGATCGCGGCAGGAACCGCGGCAGGCGAAGGTCGGGATGAAAGGCGTGCTTGGACATCGGGATCCCCTTGAACTAGGCGCGCATGCCGCGGACGGCGGCGACGACGCCGCCGTCGACGAGCAGGTCGGTGCCGGTGATGAAGTCGGCGTCGGGGCCGAGCAGGAATGCCGCGGCCGCCGCGATGTCGTCGGGGGTGCCGAGGCGCCCGGTGCCGGACATGGCGATCATCGCCCGCATCTGGTCCCCGCTCTCGCCGTCGAGTTCCTGCCGCCCCATCGGGGTGGAGATGACGCCGGGGCTGATCGAGTTGACGCGGGCACCCCGCTCGCCCCATGAAGCCACCGCGGCGGACTGCACGCGGAGCAGGTTGGCGCGCTTGGCGATGCTGTAGGCCGGGCCGGGGTCACCGGCCGCGAAGGGCACGAGGAACGGCAGGTCCAAAAGGTCCTGAGTCGGCGTCGCCGCCAGTGTCCGCTCGCTCTCCGCGTCCAGACCGCCCGCCATGTGACCGGCCATGCTGGCGACGACCACCGCGGCGCCGCCGGGCGCGACGACCTGGCCGAACGCTTCGAGCACTTGGGCGGTGCCGAGCAGGTCGACTCGCAGGATCGCCTCGCTCGGCGCTTGCGCCGGCGACAGGCCCGCCGTGTGGGCGATACGGCCCACGGGCCCGAGGTCGGCCGCCGTCTGGGCCAGGGCGAGCACCGAGTCCCGGTCGCCCACGTCGGCGGCCCGGGCGATGACGTCGTAGCCGTCGCCGCGCAGCTCGTCGGCGATTGCAGCCAGTGCCGGTTCGTTGAAGTCGGCGAGCAGGACCTTCCGCCCGCTCCCGCTGCGGCGGGCGATGGCGCGGCCCATGCCGCCGGTGCCGATGACGGCCAGGACTTCCCTGCTCATGAGCGTGCCCTCTCATTAAATATACGAGACGTGCCGTATTATAAATATTGACACTACACTCATCGACGTGGATGCCAAACAACGCGGACGACCCCGCAACGCCCAAGTCGACACGGCGATCCTGGAAGCGGCGCGGGACCTGATGACCGCCGAAGGCTACGAGCGGATGACGATCGAAGCGATCGCCGCGAGGGCCGGGGTGGGCAAGCAGACCGTCTACCGGCGCTGGCCCTCGAAAGCGGCGATCGTCGCCGAGGCGGTCATGGCCGGCCATCTTGGGATCCGCGCGGAGGCCCCGCCGCAGACCGGGGACGCGGCCGCGGACCTCGGCAGTTGGCTCGGCCAGTTCTTCCGGCAGCTCGGCGAGCCTGCGGAGGTCGCGGTGATTCGGGGCCTGGCCGCCGCCGCGACCGATGGCGGCACCGACGCCGAGAAACTCTACGAGCGCTTCACCGGCCCCAGTCGGGACCAGCTGCTTGAGCTGCTGCGAGCGGGCGTCGACCAGGGCCGGTTCCGGGCCGACCTCGACCTCGACGCCGCCGCCGACGCCATCTCGGGGACCCTGCTCTACCGCGCGATGATCCCGCCTTCAGCGGTCGTCGACACCGAGGCCACCGGATTCCTCGACCTGCTGCTGCTGGGCATGATCCCGAGAACCGAGCCCAGTGGCACGAGCCCGGAACCGTGAGCGGCGCTGCGTGCCCGAAATCCCCGCGCCGCCCGAGGGACGCTGCCGACGGCTTCCGTAGGCTAGGCCGCGCCCGTCACGACTGCGCGTGGCCGACCCCGCGCCCGAAAATCGGCGGAAACGGTGTCAACCTTCCCGCCGACCTCTCGTTCAACTCGCTTCAGCGTTCACTCGGGAAGGGCGATGTGCACGATCTCGTAGCCGGGCGCGATGACCTGAACAGCCTCAGGCCGGTCGGCGACTACTACGAGCCGGCCGCCGCTCGCCCAAGTGCGGCACCAGTTATCCGGCTCGGCGGACACCGTAACTTCGTCCTCGCCGGGGAACCGGCGGTCGGCGGTGTACGGCTTGACCTTGGTCATCCATGCGGCCACGCCTTTGAGCGTCCGCAACTGGACGTCGGGGATGCGGCCGGAGGCGTCCGGTCCGACGTTGAGCAGGAGCCGCCCGCCACGGGAGACCACGTCCGCGTAGTGCTGCGCGAGTTCACGCGGGCTCAAGGTGAGCGTTTGGTCCTCGATCCGGTTGTAGCCGAAGGAGTATCCGAGCCCGCGGTTGTTCTCCCAACCGGTGCCCGCCTCGTGGTCCGTTCCCGCGGAGTACTCGCTCGTGCGGTAGTCCCAGACGTCGGCGCCCCAGCGGTCGTTCACGATGCCGTCGGGGACTGTGCTGAGGTGATGCGCCATCAGCTCGGCGAGCGAGCCGTCCGCCTTCCCAGCGTCGGGCCATTCGATGTCGTTCCAGAGCACCGACGGCTCGTAGCGGTCGATCAGGTCGCGCACGTGAGCGGTGGCCGTGGCGGCGTACTCGGCGTCGACGGGCCGATACGTGTACAAGTGGTCGACGATCTCGATCGGCGGATGGTCGGCGACCGACCAGTCGAGACCCCCGGAGTAGTAGACGCCGAAGCGCATCCCCTCCGCGCGCACCGCCGCGGCGAGCGGGCCGATCAGGTCGCGTTTCGGGCCACGGTCGACGGTGTTGAATCCTTCGCTGCCGGGTGCGTCCCACAACGTCACGCCGTCGTGGTGCTTCGTGACGGGCACGACGTAGTCCGCGCCCAGCCTGCGGAAGAGCCGCGCCCATTCGGCGGGGTCGTAGGCCTCGGCTTTCCACTGGTCGAGGAAGTCCTCGTAGGGCGCCGACCCGTAGACCTCGGCGTGGTGCCGCGCCGCCGGCGACCCTTCGATGCGGATGGTGTTCGCGTACCACTCCGCGTAGGGGTTGTGCGCGAACCACTGCTCGTCCGGGACCGTGCCCAGCGCGCCGATCGGCTCGGCCCACGCGGGCACCGAGTACGGTCCCCAGTGGATGAAGATGCCGAAGCTCGCCTCCCGCGCCCAGTCGGGAAGGTTCTCGCGGTGCGTTCCGGTCATGGTCAACGGTCCTTTCGGGGTGTCACGCCGGCGACGCCGACGGTGAGCAGCGTTCGCGTACTGGCGCTGGTCTCCGGTGGCGATGACCACGGCGATGGTTCGATCGACGGCCTCGGGCCGCCACCCGTCGAGCCTAGGAGCGGGGGACGGTCACGGGAAGGGCCGAACTCACCGAGTAGTGGTCGGTTTTCACCGTCGCTCATCCGCGATGGTCACGCCTGGAGTAGCGAGTCAGCGCTCCTGGTCGTAGCGCTCGCGGTTCTCGAGGACCTCGGCGGTGTGGGCCTCGGCCCACTGGCCGATCGCGGCGAGGGGGCCGTGCAGGGTGCGGCCCAGGCCGGTCAGCTCGTATTCGACGCGGGGCGGGACCTCGGCGAAGACGTGCCGGGTGACGAGGCCGTCGCGTTCGAGGTCGCGCAGGGTCTCGGTGAGGACCTTCCCACTGATTCCCTCGACGGCGGCGCGAAGATCGCGGAACCGCGTGCGCCCCTTGCCGAGCACGATCACGATCATGGCGGTCCACTTGTTGGCGATCCTCGCCAGCGAAGTCCGCGAGGGACAGGTCTGCGTCAGCACGTTCCAATCAGGCTCGTATGACATGCGTCACAAAACTCCAATGGTTACGTTGAGGTGACCGGTTTCCAGAAGTGACTATAGACCGGAACCAGCAACAACGCAAACCGAGGAGTGAACCGATGAGCGAATCCGCCAACACCGCGAAGGTGGCCCAGACCTACTACGAGGCCATGTCCGCCGGCGACATCCCCACCGCCACGGGCCTGTTCGCGGCCGACATCAAGTGGCACCAGCCCGGCGGCCATCGCTTCGCCGGCCTCAAGGATGGCCCCGCAGCCGTGGGCGAGATGATCGGCGGCCAGATGGCCCTCACAACCGGCACGTTCAAGCTCGAGTTCACCGGCGGTCCAATGATCAACGGTGATCTGGCCGCGTTCCCGGTGCACTTCTCCGCCGAGCGCGAAGGCGCGTCGATGTCGATGGACGGCATTGACGTCCTTCGCGTCGAAGGCGGCAAGATCGCCGAGATGTGGCTGTTCTCTGCCGACCAGGACGCCGAAGACGCATTCTGGGGCAAGGACTGACCGAACCCTGAGGCAACTGTCGACCCCGCCCGCGCTTCCCCCGTGCGGCGGAGGAAGGGAAGTGATGACATGGCCGAGGTCGACGCGAGTGACCCGCCCGTGAGGATTCAGGTCCGCGGCGCGCGAGTCCACAACCTGCGCAACATCGACGTCGAGGTCCCGCTCCGCAAGCTCGTCGCGATCGCCGGGGTCTCCGGCTCGGGCAAGTCCTCACTCGCGCTCGGCGTGCTCTATGCCGAAGGGTCGCGCCGGTACCTCGAGGCGCTGTCGACCTACACGCGCAGGCGGCTCGCGCAGGCGCCGCGGGCCGACGTCGACGGCGTCCAGCACGTCCCGGCCGCGCTGGCACTGCGCCAGCGCCCCGGCGTTCCGTCGGTGCGCAGCACGTTCGGCACCTCGACCGAGCTGCTCAACTACCTGCGGCTCATGTACTCGCGGCTGGGCGCGCACTTGTGCCCCAACGGCCACCGGCAGGAGCCGACGATCGACGTCGCGCTCAACATGGACCTGACGTGCCCGGTGTGCGGTGCGGTGTTCTATCCGCCCGGGGCCGAGACGTTCGCGTTCAACTCCGACGGCGCGTGCCCGCGCTGCGAGGGCACCGGCGTGGTGCGCGAGGTCGACGAGGCCGCGCTCGTCCCTGATGCTTCGAAGACCATCGACGAGGGCGCGGTCGCGCCCTGGTCGATGTTCGGCCTGGCGGTCATGCCGCAGGTCGCGGCCGAGCTCGGAGTGCGCACCGATGTGCCGTACGCGGAACTGGACGCCGCCGAGCGGGAGACGGTGATGCACGGCCCCGAGGTCAAGCGGCAGATCCGCGTCCCCTCCAAGAGCGGCAAGCTGTTCGACCTCAACTTCACGTATCGCAACGCCCGGCGCGCGGTCGAGGAGGCGGTCGGCAACGCCGCCAGCGAGAAGGGCCTGGCCCGGGTCAACCGGTTCCTGAGCGTCCAGACCTGTCCGGACTGCGGCGGCACCCGGCTGAGTGAGCACGCCAGGTCAACCACTGTGGATGGTCTGAATCTGGCTGAGGCGACGGCGAAGACCCTCGGCGAGCTCACCGCATGGGTGCCGAAGGTCGTCGACTCCCTGCCGCCCGATATGCAGCGGATGGGCCGCGAAGTCAGCGCCCAGCTCCTGGTGATCGCCGAACGGCTCACCGGCCTTGGTCTGTCCTACCTCAGCCTCGACCGGACCAGCGCCACGCTGTCGACGGGGGAGCGGCAGCGGGTCCAGCTGACCCGCGCGGTGCGCAACGAGACCACCGGCGTGCTCTACGTCCTCGACGAGCCGTCGATCGGGCTGCATCCCTCGAATGTGGACGGCCTGCTCGCGGTCATGCGCGACCTGCTGGCCGACGGCAACTCCGTGGTCCTGGTCGACCACGACGTCCAGATCCTGCGCGAAGCCGACTGGTTCATTGAGATCGGCCCCGGCTCGGGCAGCCAAGGCGGCCAGGTCCTGGCCGCCGGCGACGCACAGCAGCTCATCACCGACCCCGACTCCCTCATCGGCCCCTTCCTCGCCGGGCACGCATCCGTTGTGGCCCGTTCGCGGGCGAGCAGCGAGTCCATGTTCGGCACCGGACGCCTCCGCTTGTCGACGCGTCCGCTGCACACCGTGCACGCCCTCGACCTCGACCTCCCCGCGGGGCGACTGGTCGCCGTCACCGGCGTCTCCGGATCGGGCAAGACCACGCTCGTCCTCGAGAGCCTCATCCCGGGCCTCAACGCACAAATCGCCGGATCCCCTCTCCCCGATCACGTCTCAAGCGTCGATGCCGGTCCGATCAAGCGCGTCGACGCCGTCGACAGCAGCCCGGTCGGCGCCAACGTGCGGTCCACAGTGGCTACCTACAGCGGCATCCTCGACGAGCTGCGCCGAACCTGGGCGGCCACACCCGACGCGACGGCCGACGGCCTCGGCGCGGGCGACTTCTCCTACAACACCGGCTCGCTGCGATGCCCGCGCTGCGAAGGCACCGGGGAGGTCTCGCTCGACGTGCAGTTCCTGCCCGACGTCGACATCGTCTGCCCCGCATGCCAAGGCTCGCGCTACGCGCCCGCCGCCGACCGGTACGAACGCGACGGGCTCACCCTGCCGCGGCTGCTCACCCTGACCGCGACGCAGGCGCTCGAGCGGGTCGGCGACCTGCGCCGGGTCCGAGCCAAGCTCCAGACACTGGTCGACCTCGGCCTGGGCTACCTCACCCTCGGTGAGGCGACGCCCGCGCTCTCCGGCGGCGAGGCCCAGCGCCTCAAGCTCGCCTCCGAACTCGGCCGCGACCAGAGGGAGACCCTGTTCGTCTTCGACGAGCCGTCGATCGGCCTGCACCCGCTCGACGTCCGCACCCTCCTCGGGGTCCTCCAGCGCCTGGTCGACAACGGCGCCACCGTCATCGTGATCGAACACGACCTCGACATCATCGCCAACGCCGACTACGTCGTCGACATGGGACCCGGCGGCGGCGCCGACGGCGGCACGATCGTCGCCACCGGCACCCCTGACGACCTCCGCGCCGATCCTCGCAGCACCACCGGCCGATACCTCGACCGCCAACTCGAATACGGCAGGTGAGACGACATGCCGCAGTGGACGGGTCGACTGGTCGCATGGGCGACCGAAGTACTCCTCGGCCTGACGCTGACGCTCACCGGGCGCGAAGCGAACGGCGCTGCGCGAGTCGTGACGCCATGCCGAGGTCGAGGTCGAGGTCGAGCCTCTCAGTGAGAGGAGTCAGTCTTTGGTGGGTTTCAGGCGTCCGCCGTTGTCGCAGTACCAGGACGTGTCGTCGGGTTGGGCGGGCTCGGGGATCGACATCGCCCAGGTGCCCATGGCGTCGAGGACGGTGCGCAGTCCCTCGCCAAGCTCGGTGAGCCGGTACTCCACGTGCGGGGGGATCTCGGGATACGAAGTGCGCGTGACGATCCCGTAGTTCTCGAACTGGCGCAGCCGCCGGGTCAGCGTGTGCGGGCTGATGCGCGGGAGCGCCGCGCGCAGTTCGGTGAAGCGTTGCGGACCGTGCAGGAGTTCGCGGACGATGAGCGTGGCCCACGGTCCTTCGAGCAGTGTGAGGAAGCGCGCGACCCCGCATTCGGGCAGCGCGGTCACGATGTCCTCGACGGGGGTGTCGGTGGCCACAATCGTCTCCAGTCTCCATTAGTGCAGTTGATGTAACCGGTGCATCGATTGTACTAATGGCGTCATGACTTATGTAGTGCACGGCGCCACCGGCGCCCAGGGAAGCCCCGTCGTCGCCGCCCTCGCCGCGAAGGGGGTCCTGATCACCGCGATCACCCGCCGCGCGGACGCGGAGGTGGTCTGCGCGCGGACGCTCGCGGTAGACCTGGCCTCGATCCAGCAGCTCACCGACGCCTACCGGGGCGCAGAGGGCGTGTTCGTCCACCTGCCGGTGGTCGATGCCGCAACGCGTGAGACCTACGCGGGCAACATCATCACTGCGCTGCGTGAAGCCCGCCCCGAGCGCGTCGTTTACTCCACCAGCGGATTCCCCGCCGATGCCGACCCGATGGCCGCGGCATTGGCCGAGAGCAGTCTGTCGTACGCCGTGATCGCACCCCGCTACTACCTGGAGAACCTGCTCCTCCCGCACGTACAAGAGGGCGTTCGCGCCGACGGCGTGCTCCGTTACCCGCTGCCGGCCGACTTCGCCTCCTCGTGGGGCTCGCACCTGGACATCGCCGACGCCGCCGTCGCGCTGTTTGAGCAGCGCAACGTCACCGGAACGGTCGAGGTCGGCCAGTCTCCCGCCGTCACCGGGAAGGACCTGGCCGAGGCCTTTGCCACCGCATACGGCCGCGACGTGGTCTACGAGCCCCAGACGCCGGTCGACTTCGCCGTGCGGCTCGTACCGTTCATGGGCGCCGACGCCGCCGCAGTGGTCCAGAACGGCTACGAGCAGATCGTCGCCCTGCCCGACAACGCGATCGGCGCCGAGCGCTCCGCGCAGCAGCTCCTAGGCCTCACCCCGCGTACGACGCACCAGTGGCTCATCGACCTCGGGCTGCACCAGGCCTGATCGGCGCGATGCGCAAAGGCGTGGACCGGACATTCCCTCGGGGAATCTCCGGTCCACGCCTTCGTTCTGCGGTTTCAGTGCGACCCTGCCTCCGGTGCGCTTCCGCGGAAGCGCACCGGAGGCAGGGCCGTGCGGGGTCAGTTCACGGCCACGATCGTGCGCCCGAGGAGCGCTCCTTCCACGAGGTAGTCGATCGTGCCGAGGTAGCGCCGGTTCGCGTCCAGGCCCTGCCAGATGGCGGTGACGGTGTGGCGGCCGCCGGCCTCAGCCTCCAGCGACTCCGGTGCCACGGTCAGGTTCCCCGCGGCGGACTCCGGAACGACCCAGGTGTGGACCAGGGCCTCGACGGCGCTGGTCGGGGCGTCCCACAGGTCGACGAAGATCATGTACGTCCGGCCGGCCTCCAAGTCGACGTGCTCGTCCGAGCCCGACAGTTGCGGAGTACCGAACAGTTCGAGCGACCCGTCGTCCAGTTTCTCGTAGACATAGAGGTCGAGATCGACCTCCGACCCTTGGTCGGCGTCGAACGTCGCGACGCTCCCCATCGCGGCGTCGTCCGGGACGGTGAGTTCGAACGACTCGGTCTGGTCGCGCTCGACCGGTTCGTCCATCGGGAACGCCGAGCGGTCCGGATTGGACAGGGCGAGCGTTCGGGTCTCCGAGGCGACCAGGCCGGAGGGGGCGAGGTCGATCGTGCCGTCGATGCCGGCCTTCACGTCGAGCTCGGCCGAGCCGTCAGCGCCTTCACCGGTGATCTCGCTCGGGACGGCGATGTCCACCGCGCGCACGGTGATCGGGCTGCGGACCTCATGCCCCTGCAAGTCGCTCCACGTCAGCGCTCCGAACGACCATTCGGCGGTGGCGGCGTCGGTCCGGGTGACGGTGACCGAGTACGTCGCGGTCGCGCCCGGCGGCACCACTAGAAGTTTGCTGTCCACTTTGACCTTAAAGCCCGGCGGGACTTCGACGGTCGGGTAGTAGACCCCGATCGCGTCGTCGACGTTGGTGACCGTGCGGGCGATCTTCTGTTCCCCGGTCAGGTCGCCGACGGCGATCGACGGGTAGTTCAGATCGCTCGGGTCGACCGCGCCGTGCTCGGCTTCGGCACTCTCGCAGGTGTCGGCGGGGGCCACCTCCTGGAACTGGCCGATGGCGCAGCCGTAGAGGATCCAGTCGGTCGCGTCGGAGTCGTAGACCAGGCCGGGGTCGAACATGGACTGGCCGTCGACGTGTCCCGCACCGATCTGGAACGGAGTGGCCGCGGCATCGGTGCCCTCGCGCCCGATCGGTTCGCCCTCGGTGTCCGTCTGGTACGCGGTGGTCATGATCGCCGACTTGATCGCCATCGGGGACCAGTCGGGGTTGGCGCTCTTGATGAGCGCCGCCAGGCCGGCGATGTGGGGGCTGGCCATGGAGGTGCCGCCCATGATGCCGAAGTTGCCGCCGTCCGGGGTCGAGGTGGGCAGGTACCCGGCGAGGATCTCGTCGCCGGGCGCGGTGATGTCGGGCTTGAGCAGGTCGCCGCCGCCGACGATGGCCGGGCCCTGGGATGAAAAGTCGGCCGAGACCGGCGCGGTCTGGGTGACCGCCTCGAAAGCGTGGGCGGTCATGGTCGCGGCGTCATTGCCTGCGGCGTAGGCCTCGATGGCGTCGCCGGCGGCCAGCGTCGTGCGCACCGTCCACAGCGGGGTGTCCCAGCCGGTCTCGAGGTCGTCGACCTGGGCGGCATCGTCGGTGTAGACCAGGGCGAACGCGCCTCCCGCGTCGGCCACGACCTCAGCCTTCTCGACGAAGAGGTACGTGCCGCGGGCGCAGGCGACCGCCCGGCCGGCGACCTTGGCCGCGTCCAATGTGCCCGGCGCGCACAACCGCGCCTCGACCGGATCCGCTCCCTCGACGGCGATCTCTTGGGCCAGCACCAGATCCGCCTCGGTCTCGGTGAACCTCGGGGCACTGGCGGCGTAGGGGAATGTCTGGCCGTCGCCGAGGGTCAGCTCCGCCGCGAAGGTGCGGGAGTGGGAGCCGGCGGCGACGGATGTGACCCACGGCGAGTTGTGCCCGACGGTGCTCGCGCCGGCCTCGCCGGAGTTGCCCGCCGAATTGGCGATGAAGACGCCCGCTTCGGCGGCGGCGAAGGACGCCATCGAGATCGGGTCGACGATGGTGTCCCCCGCGTCGCCGAGCGACATGTTGATGACGTCCACCCCGTCGCTCACGGCCGCGTCGATCGCGGCCACGATGTCGGAGTTCGGGCAGAAGCCGTCGATGGCGATCCAGCAGACCTTGTAGATCGCGAGCCGCGCCGCGGGGGCCATGCCCGAGGCCAGGCCGACGGGGGCGCCTTCGATGACGGCCTCGGTGTCGAGGTTCCCGGCGGCCGTGGTGGCCACGTGGGTGCCGTGGTTGTACTCCTCGCGCGGCGACTTGTAGCCGGCGACGTCGCTGTGGCCCTGGGAGTCGAACCAGCGGGCGCCGATCACCTTGTTGCTGCAGACGACGTTGTTCTCAGGCGTGTCCTCGCCCTCCTCGCATTCGCCCTTCCACTTGGCGTCGATGACGTCCTGGTCGGGGCGCGGCTCGGGCAGCGGCGCGAACATCGGGTTCTCGGGGGTGAAGCCGCCGTCGACGATGCCGATGACGACGCCTTCCCCGGCGCGCTCGCCGCCGCCGAACTCGCTCTCCCAGGAGCCGTCCTCACCGGACAGTCCGAGGAACTCGCTCGAGGTGTCCAACTGGGGCTTCGAGAGCCCGTCGGGGACGATCGCGGCGACCCGCTCGTCGCCCGCGAGTTCGGCTGCCTCCTCGGCGGTCAGCTCAGCGGCGAAGCCGTTGAAGGCCGTGTCGTACTCGACTGCCGGTTCGACGCCGGGCACGTCGGCGAGGATCTCGTCGCGGGCGTCCTCGAGATGCGCGCGATAGTCCTGCACCGCATCCGAATCGAAGGCGATGCGTTCGCCGTCGTCCGGAGTGGTGGCCTCGAGCCCGGCCACGCCGCCGTCGTACACGGCGACCGGCTCGTCGACGAACTGGACGATGTAGCGACCGTCCTTGAAGGAGGTCGGGGAGGTGGAGAGCGCCGGGTCTGCGGTGGCGGTATAGGCGAAGACGGTGAGGCTTGTGGCGGCCACGGCCGTAACGCCGAACGCTGCTATGAGGCGTCGTCGACGACCGGCGGCCCGCCAAGATCGCTTGAGTATCACTGGGGATTTCCTTTCGAGCAGAGGTGAGGGTTCGCCGCGCCGGTGCCTGTTCTCGTGAACAGGCGTGCCCGCGACGGCGGAATCAGGGGAAGGAAGGGGGACTCGTGATACGGAGTGGGGGCGCGGCCGACCCAACCACGGCCGCGCCCGGCCCGCGACGATCGGTTGCGGGCGTCTTGAAATCAGTCCAACGGAAGTACTAGAAGCTTCAACTGAGACGAGAGTGAATGTCAATTTGAAATGATGCAGATCACGCTAAATCGCTTTATTACCGACAAGTAGCCAATATCTTGACGAATCGGCTGACAGCGGGCACGCCGGATACCGCCGCGCGCCGGTCTTCTCGAGTCCGTACGGGCATCGCGCATCTAGTGGGTCAGCTGCTGACTTCTGTTGCCTCCGTTGGCATCGATTTGCTCTCTAATGGATCGCGAATAAGCTCGCTCCGGTGATCGCCGCCTCCACCGATTCGGCGAAGGTCGCGGAGTCGACGAGTTGGCCGCCGACCATCGCCGTCGGGGTGCCGGTCACGCCCTGCTCTGTGGACGCCGAGGTGGTGCCCTCATCGATCCAGCCGCGGTAGGTCTCGTCGTCGACGCACGCCTCCCACTCGGCATCGAGCCCGGTCTCGGTCCCGATGCGCTTCAGTTCGTCGTCGTCGAGCCCCCGGGTGTTCTCGGCGGGCTGGGCGGCGTACAGCGCCAGCGTGTAGTCGAGATATGCCTGCGGGCCGGTGTCAGCGGCGCAGACCGCTGCGGCGCCCGCCCGGGTCGAGTACTCGGTCCCCTGGCTCATGCGGTTGAGGATGGCGATGGGGTGGTAGTTGATCGTCACTGATCCCTCGTCGACCCAGCGCTGCAGATCGGCGGCGTAGGTGTCCTCGAACTGCTTGCAGGCCGGGCACATGTAGTCGATGTAGAGGTCGATCTGGACCGGTCCGTCGCCGATCGTGACGGCGTAGGTGTCGGTGGTCGCGGCGGCCGGTTCGTTGACCTCGTAGTCGACTTCGCGGTTCATCCAGATGCCGAGGCCGAGCAGGCCGCCGATGAGGAGGACGGACGCGCCGATCGCGGTGCCGAAGACGATGCGCTTGCGGCGCGCCTGGGCTTCCTGCTGTTCGCGGAGTGCTGCGGCGGCGTGCTTTCGTGATGAAGGTGCCATTGCTGAGTTGTTCCTTTCAATGCGGCTGACCGCATTCGTGCCGAGGGAAGAGTTCGAGACTTGTCGTGATCGATGCCTGGAGAACCGACCTGTCAGCGGCTGTCGCCTTGGGCGCCATCAATATCGGCCGACGCCGGGCCGCGCAATGCGCCCAGCACGAAGTCGATGTTCTGCCGGTACAGCGCGATGAGATCGAGCCCTTCGTCGGGATGGTTGAGGACGGCGACTTGTGGTGCCGACGAGTCGGGGAGCACCGGTGCCGTGGTCGTGCCGGATTCGTTGAGCACGATCGACGGTTCGAGCGCTGCGAGCAGCCCGAGTGTCCTCTCGGTCGGTGTCTCGGGTCCGAAGGTCGCGATCCTGCTGGAGATCATGGAGGCGAGCCAGGTGGTGTGGAACTGGGCCACGACGACAGGCTCGTCGGCGCCGATCTGCGAGTCGATTTCTGATTGGAATCCGGCGACGGCCGCCTCGAACTCCTCGACCCAGGCGAGCGCGGTATCGGTGGTGCCGAAGAGCGCACCGAGCCGTGTGACTTCGGCGATCACGTTCGCAGCAGTGTTGTCGGTCTTGATCGTGATCGCGTCGGCCTCGCTGCCGGCGGCGTCGCGGGCTTGCTGCGCAAACCGCTCGGCCTGGCTGTAGAGCAGGAAGTCGGCTCCAGTCGCGGTCGCCAGCTGCTCGGGTGAGGGTTCAAAGACGGGTGGGTTCGGTGTTCCGGGCGGGACGATCACGGTGATATCGACGGCGCCTGCGGCAGCCGCGTACATCCCTTCCCAGGCGGTCGTGACGACCACCCTCGGCGGGTCGGTTCCTTCTTCGCCCGAACATGCGGACAGGGTGAGCGGCATCGCCATCAAGGAGGCGAGCAGCGTAAAGGTTCTCATTGGATCTTTTCCTCGAGCAGGTTCATGGGACCGCCGAGGCAGCCGCGTCGCTGGAGCGAACCGGACCGCAGGCAGCACTGAAACGTCGTCGCTCCCGGGCAGAGTCAGCGCGTAGCGCGCGACACGACCGAGGGACGGGCGAGGACGTCACCGTTCATCCGCAGCGCGGAAACTCGACGGGGCGAGTGCCTCCGTCGGTGAACGGGTTACTGGGAGAAGACCGCTGTCGGCGGGCCGCGTCGCGGTACGGCTGCGGCGAGGAGCGTCAGATGCGGGCGCACGCCTTCAAGAACGTGCGTAAGCCGGCGCGGTGGCAGGACCGGACCCTCGGCCTTGAGCAGACGCAGCCACAGGCCCGGTCCGAAAGCGAGGATGAGCAGGTCGAGGAATGCCGCCAGCGCGGCGTCGCCGCGGGCCAGCCACAGGGCCGTGACGCACATCGCGAGCGCGTGCGCAAGGAACATTCCCGGGCCGGGCAGCACGTGATGCGCGTGTTCGGGGGAGGCGGTGAACCACAGGTGCAGACCCGATTGTGCGAACGCGCTCGCGGCCGTGAGCACACCCATGCCGCGCTGTCTGCCGCCGAGGCAGTACGCAAGCGGCGTCAGCACCGCGACGGCGATGGCGAAGGTCTCGAAGCAGATTAGCGACCCGCTGGCGATGAAGTGCAAGGCGGCCGTGACGGTCACGCAGGCCACCGCGAACACCAGGGCGCGAAGCCCTCGGATCAGCGGTTGACCGATATGCACCGAGTGATTCTCGCATGGCTCCCGCGGCAAGCGGCGATCCGGATCCGACACCGCTGTCCTCGATCGGACCGTGCGGCACGGGTAACCTCACTTGTCGAACGTAGGGAGGGTTCATGGCCGGCAAACGCAGCAGGGCGCAAGGAGAGCTCGAGCGCGAGATCCTCGCGATTCTGCGCGCGAATGACCTGCCGCTCAGCGGCAAGGAGATCCTCGAGGTCTTCCCGGGCGACAAGCCGGCCTATACGACGCTGCTGACCACGCTCGATCGGCTGCGTCTCAAGGGCGATGTCGAGAAGGTCGGCGCCGCGGCCCGGAACATGCGGTTCAGAGCCACCAGGACCGACCCGGAGCACACGGGCAAGGCGATGCTCGACCGGCTTACCGAGTCCAGCGACCGCCGGGCCTCCCTGCTCAAGTTCGCCGGCAGCCTCGATCCGGGGGACATCGAGGTGCTGCGTGACGCGTTGATACCCAAGGCTCCGAAGGCCGACCGCAACGGATGATCGCCTTGGCGCTGACGCTCGTCGCCTACGCATTGGCGACTTTGGCGGCCGCTCCGCTGCTGGTCGGTCGCGGCCGATGGCGCGTGCACCGTCCGGGCCTGGCACTGACGGCTTGGTTCGCGATGTTCTTCAGCGGCCTGTTCGCAGCGACGGGGAGCCTGGCGGCAGCGGTGGCCGCGGCGCTCGATCAGGTCCTCGACGCCCACCGGGACTCCGATTCGGTGCTCGGACTGTTGGGGGTCATCGCCCTGTGCTGGCTCGGCTTCGGTCCGCTCGGCGCGGCGCTGTTCGTCGTTACGGAGCGGGCCCGTCCGATCCTGCTGCGGGAACAGGAGACCCGGCTCGAACTGACGGAACTGGTGCACCGGCTGCGCTACCGCACCGAGCGGTTCGGTGACCTCACGGTGGGATTCCTGCGGTACGAGCGGGCGTTCGCGTGCACGCTGCAGGGCCTGGACATGGACGTACTGGTCTCATCGGGGGCGGCGAGTGCCCTGTCGCGAGCTGAACTCGCTGCGGTCATCGAGCACGAGCGGGCCCACGTCGACCTGCGGCACGGGCTGGTACTGCGCCTGGCCGAAGTCAACGCCGCCTGCCTGCCGCGCGTGCGTGCGGCCGCCGAGATGATGCGGTCGAGCGCCCTGCTCGTCGAACTCGTCGCGGACGATGCGGCCGCGAGGCGGTGCGGCGGCGCTGTCGCGGGCGCGCTGCGCACGTTGGGGACGCTCGAGGGCGACGAGTCGATGCTCTTGCGTGCCATGCGATTGGAACAGCGGCAGGACGCGGCACGGCATGTGGAGGCGGCTCGCTAGCCACCGGTCATTCGACCTCGAATGGAATATCGGTGCACCCGGTTCGAGGTCCGAAGGCCTCACTTGTCGATTCGGGGGCCTGGATGATGGGTTCTAGCCGTTCGCCAAGTCACTCGGAGGTGGGCTCAAGTTGTCTTTGTTCTACATCCGATAGATTAAGGATTGTTCTCACCGCACCCGTCGAGAGGCGCAGTCCGTGGATTCGAATCCGACTCGATCGCAATTGCGGATCGCGTTGCTGCCCATCGCGGTCGCCGCCGTTGCGCTGGCACCGCCACTGGCGACGACGGCCCTCGTCGGCGATTCGGGCTTCACGCAGGTCGGCCTCGGCTACCCGGGGTCGTTCACGGCGTTCACCGCCACCGTGCTCCAGTCGGTGGCGTTGCTCGCCTCGTGGTTGACCGTGGGCGGCCTGTGCGTCGTCATGTTCCTGCTGCCGACTCGACGCACCCGGCCTCAGGCCGTCCATGATGGACTCGACCTGTCGATCGTCCGGAGGGCCGTGGTCGCGTGGGCCGTCTCCGCGGCAGCGATGGTGCCGGTCTCCGCGGCAGACGCCGGCGGTAAACCGCTTTCTGCCCTGGGCGATCGCGCAGGGCTGTCGTTCCTGTTGACTTCCACCGACTTCCCGGTGGCGTGGATGATCTCGACAGCGGCGGCGGGACTCGCCGCCCTGCTACTGCGCCGAGCGTTCCTGTGGCGGCATCTCCTTGGGCCGCTCGCGCTCGCCGTGCTCGCGATCCTCGCTCCGGTCGTGGTGGGCGACATCCTGGTCGGGCCCGGACACGATCACGGCGGCGACGCCGGGACGGTCCAAGCCGTAGCCGAGGCCGTGCTCTTCGGCGCGGCGACCGTGCTGGCGCTGCGAGCCGCGAATGGGTCGCCGCCGCCGGTTCCCGCAGTGCGCCGGTTCGCTCTGGTCGGCGCCGCCGCACTGCCGCTGCTGGCGCTGTCGGCGGTCGTCCTGCTGCGGTTCAGGATGGCGGGCCTAGCTCCATTGTCGAATCCGACCGGGCGCTGGAGCCTCCTTGCGATCGCGAGCCTCGCGGTCACCGTCGCAGTGGTTGTGGCCCTGTCGCGTAGGCCCGAGGCCTGGTCCGGCCAGCTCTTCGCGGTCATCGCCCTCACCGGAGCCGTCACCGCCGCCGCCCACGGCTCGATGGGCCGCATTCCGCCGCCGCAATACTTCGTGCCGACCGAACTGATCGAGGTCTTCTTGGGCTACACCTTGCCCGATGCGCCCGACCTTGGAACGCTGCTGACCGCCTGGCGGCCGAACCTGCTGTTCACCGTCATCGCCGGAGCGGCGATCGTCGGCTACGGCGCCGCATGGATCCGCATCGCCAGATCCGGCGAGCGGTGGCCGGTCGGTCGCGGCATCGCCTGGATGCTCGGCTGGGCCACGGTCGTGTTCGCCACGAGTTCAGGCGTCGGCAAGTACGCCGGTGCCGACTTCGCTATCCACATGGTCATGCACATGGGACTGAACATGCTCGCGCCGATGCTCATGGCGCTCGGCGGGGTCGTGACGCTGGTGCTCAAAGCGGCCCGGCCCGCGGGCCGCGGCGAACCCGTCGGGGTGTACGAGTGGACCGGCGAACTCATGCGCTGGCGACCGGGAGCGGTGGCGTACCACCCGGTGCTGGTGTTCGTGCTCTTCATCAGCTCCTATTACGGGCTGTACCTGACGGAGCTGTTCGGGATCGCGATCCGGTTCCACTGGGCGCACCAGCTCATGAACGTGCACTTCCTGGTCACCGGCTACCTGTTCTACAGCCTCGCGGTCGGCGTCGACCGCGGGCCGCGCCAGCTGCCGCACATCGGCCGCCTCGGCTTCGTGTTCGCCTCGATGCCGTTCCACGCGTTCTTCGGCGTGGTCCTGATGTCGATGTCCACTGTCATCGCCGAGACCTTCTACCGCTACCTCGACCAGCCCTGGGCGACCGACCTGCCCGCCTCCCAGCGCGCCGGCGGCGGCATCGCCTGGGCAGGGGCCGAGATCCCACTGCTCATCCTCATCATCGCGCTGTCGCTGCAATGGGCCCGCAGCGACGAGCGGGAGGCGCTTCGCAAGGACCGGCACTACGACACCGGCCTGGACGACGAGTTCGAAGCGTACAACCGCATGTTGAAGGCGCTCTCCGAGCGTCCCGGCGCGCCGGGCCCGCAGGAGACGCGATCCAGATGACCGTCACAGAAACCGCCCCCGAGCGGACGGCGACTTCATTCGACCTCGACATCGAAGGCATGACCTGCGCGGCCTGCGCGGGCCGAGTGGAGAAGGCGCTCAACCGCCTCCCCGGTGTCACGGCGACGGTGAACTTCGCCGCCGAGCGCGCCACGATCACGGGCGTCGCGGACGCAACGCAGGCCGTCGCCGCCGTCGAACGCGCCGGATACCGCGCGCAGCCCGTCGGCGCAGACCAGGGGCGTTCCCGCACCGTGGCCTTCGACCGAATCAGCTCACTGCGGCGGCGATTGACGGTAGCGGCGCTCCTGACCGTGCCGCTCATGGACGCCACGATCGTCCTCGCCCTAGTCCCCGGCCTGCGCTTCCCAGGCTGGGAGTGGGCGTGCGTACTCCTGGCGGTGCCGATCGTGACCTGGGCCGCCGCACCCTTCCACCGGGCGACGTGGAACAACCTGCGCCACGGCGCGGTCACCATGGACACCCTCGTCTCGCTCGGCATCGCCGTCGCGTTCGGCTGGGCGGTGGCCTCGATCCTCTGGGGCGGCTACGACGGCGGGCGATGGCTCGGGTTCGGCGTGGCACCCGGTGGCGCGCACGCGATCTACCTCGACGTGGCCGCCGGAATGACCACGTTCCAGCTCGCCGGCCGCTACTTCGAGGCGAAGGCCCGGCGCCGCGCCGCCGACGTACTGGAAGCGCTGCGGGCCCTCGAAAGTCCCACGGCACGGCTGCTGCGCGACGGCGAGGAGCTGATCGTGCCGACCGCCGAGCTGCAGATCGGGGACCGCGTCCAGGTGTTCGCCGGTGAGGCGATCCCCACCGACGGCACGGTGGTCGCGGGCCGGTCCGCGATCGACACGAGCGCCATGACAGGCGAACCGGTCCCGCGCGAAGCCTCCATTGGGGACGCGGTGATCGGGGCGACCGTCAGCACCGACGGCATGATCACCGTCGAGGTCGGTGCCACGAGAGCGGCCACGCAGCTGTCGCGGATGGCCGCGATCGCCGAGCGGGCGCAGGAGCGCAAGGCCCGCGTGCAGCGCCTCGCCGACCGCGTGGTGGCGGTGTTCGTGCCCGCGGTCATCGCGATCGCCCTCGTGACCGGACTCGCGTGGGTCTTCGCCGGCGGTGTCGGCGGTGAGGCAGTGAGCGCAGCGATCGCGGTGCTCATCATCGCATGCCCGTGCGCGCTCGGCCTCGCCACGCCCACCGCCCTCATGGTCGGCATCGGCCGCGGCGCCCAGCTCGGCATCCTCATGAAGGGCCAGGACGCATTGGAGGCCTCGGGCCACATCGACACGGTCGTGCTCGACAAGACCGGCACGCTGACCGACGGCCGGATGACCGTCCGCACCGTCGCGATGGTCGGATCCCTCAGCGAGCCAAGGGTGCTCGCGTTCGCGGCGGCGGTCGAGCGGCCCGCTTCGCACGCGGTCGCCCGAGCCGTGGTCGAGCGTGCGGCAGCGTCCGGCCTGGCGATCGGCGAGGTCGAGGATTTCGCGCTGATGCCGGGCCTCGGGGCCCACGGCGTCGTGGACGGCCGTGAGGTCCTCGTCGGCAACGAGTCTCTTTTGCATGACCGAGGCGTCGAGATCACCACTGCCGCCCGGAAGGCCGCCGACCGCGTCGGATCGGACGGCGAAACGCTCATGATGGTCGCCGTGGCTGGTCGGCTCGAAGCCGTGTTCGGGCTGGCCGACTCCATCAAGGACTCCGCCGCCGAGGCTGTGGCGCAATTGCAGGCGCTCGGGCTGCGCACGATACTGCTCACCGGCGACGGCCCCGCCGCGGGCCGCGCGGTCGCCGACCGTCTCGACATCGCCGAGGTCCTCGCGGGGATCCTGCCCGCTGACAAGGCCGCTGCCGTTGCGACGCTTCAGGAAGAGGGATGCAAGGTCGCCATGGTCGGCGACGGCGTCAACGACGCGGCGGCGCTGGCCCAAGCCGACCTCGGGCTGGCGCTCTCCTCGGGCACCGACATCGCGCTCCAGTCCGCCGACATCATCCTGGTCCGCGACGACCTGTCCGCGGTGCCCGACGCCATCCGGCTCTCCCGTCGGATCCTCCGCATCATCAAGGGAAACCTGGTGTGGGCCTTCGGATACAACGTCGCCGCCATCCCCATCGCCGCGCTCGGCCTGCTCAACCCGCTCATCGCCGCCGCCGCGATGTCGCTGTCGTCGATGTTCGTGGTCCACAACAGCCTGCGGCTGCGCCGATTCTCCGCCAGTGGACGGCGAAGCATCGAGTACCGGGCCGGAAGCTGAGGTGTGGCCCGTCGGTTCAGGCGGCCCGCGAGATTGTTATTCTACAAACTGTAGAATAATGACACCGATAGGAAGATCCTCCATGCCGCATGCCCCCACAAGCTGCTTCCTCGCGGCCCTTTGCACCGCGGCGGCGCTCGCCGCCGTGGCCGCCTGCTCCGAAACGGACGCCTCGACCAGCGCAGCCGACGACGGCACCGGAGTCGGAGGCGGCGCCACCGAGTACCCGCTCACGATCGACAACTGCGGCCGCGAAGTGACCTTCGAGGCGCCGCCGGAGAACGTGGTGATCATGAACGGCGCCTCGGTCGGCGAGGTCGAGTCGTTCCTCGTGCTCGGCGTGGAGGACGCGATCCTCGCCAACGCCCAGTCGTACGGGATCTCCGAGGACCCCGCGATGGTCGAGCGGATCGCCGCGCTGCCCGACGGCGGCCTCACCCTCAACGAGAACTTCGACGTCCCCGCCGAGCAGCTGCTCGCGCTCGAACCCGACCTCGTCATCTCCACCGCCGCCGGCGGATTCGACCCCGCCTACGGCTTCGCCCCCCGCGACGAGCTCGCCGCGATCGGCGCGAACTCCCTCATCACCCCCGCCAACTGCGCGCTCGGGGCGACCGACGCCACCGCCGAGCAGCAGGAGGCGTTCGCGAACGCGAGCGTCGAAGACTCCTACGCCCTCCTGCGAGTGCTCGGCAGGGTCTTCGACGTCCAGGACAAGGCCGAGGAGGTCGTGGCCGACATGACCGCCCGCATCGACGCGGTCGAAGCGGCGGTCGAAGGCACCGAACGGCCCACCGCGCTCATCGTCTACCCCGGCATGTCCATGATGAACGCCAACGGTCTGCCCGCTGTTATGGCCGGCGGCATCTTCGACGACGTGCTCCACCGCGCCGGCACCCTCAACTCGTTCGCCGACGACGCCGACGTCACCGCCTCGCTGAGCCAGGAGCAGCTGGCCGCCGCCGACGTCGACCTGCTGGTCGTCGGCGGGTTCACGCCGGGCGAGGATCTGGACGCCGAAGCGCAGGCACTGTTCGAGGCCTACCCGGACTGGGCGGCGAGTCGGACCGGCAGTTACGTGACCGTGTCCGATGGGGTCTATCTGGGACCGCTGAACGCCCTGGCCATCGAGAAGATCGCCCAGAGTGCACACCCTGACCGCCTCTGAGAGCCTGGCGCGCCTGCGGCGCGGCGACCGACGCCGTCGCGTCGCGGCGCTCACCGCGCTCGGGGCGGCCCTGCTCGTTCTGGCCGTGCTCGGCGTCGCCGTCGGGTCCGTCCCGGTTGCACCCGACCGGATCTGGGCCGTGCTCGCCGCCAAGGCGGGCCTCGGCAGCGATGCGACGACGCTGGAATCCACCATCGTCTGGACACTGCGCCTGCCACGGGTGGCGATGGCCGTCGTCGTCGGCGCGACGCTGTCGCTCGCCGGGGCGGCCCTCCAAGCGCTCGTCCGCAACCCGCTCGCCGACCCGTACGTCCTCGGCGTCTCCTCGGGCGCGTCGCTCGGCGCGGTGGCTGTGATGACGTTGGGCGCGGCATCCCTTGGGGGCCTGTCCGTTCCGGGCGCGGCCTTCCTCGCCGCCGCCGTCGTTCTGGCCGTGGTCTACGCTTTCGCGCAGCGCGCGGGCTCGTTCACGGATGCGCGCCTCGTGCTCGCCGGCGTCGCGCTCGGATACGTCGCGATGGCCGCCACCAGTTTCCTCCAGTTGCTGGCCGAACCGGCGGAGCTGCGCGGCATCATGTTCTGGACCATGGGGAGCCTCGCCGGCGCCCGCTGGGAGGCCCTGCCGATTCCGGTCGTCACACTCATCGCGGTCGGCGCGTGGCTGCTCGCGCAGGGGCACCCGCTCAATGCGCTCGCGCTCGGGGACGACGATGCGATCGCCGTGGGCGTGGACCTCAAACGCATGCGGCTCGGGCTGCTCGCCGCCTCAGCGGTGCTGACCGCGGTCGCCGTCAGCGTCGCCGGGGGGATCGGCTTCATCGGGCTCATCGTTCCGCACATCATGCGCTTGGCGGTGGGCGCCGACCACCGGATCCTCCTGCCCGCGTCCGCGCTCGGCGGTGCCGTCATGCTGGTCGGGGTCGATCTCATCGCGCGCACCGTCGGCAGCCCGAACGAGTACCCGGTCACGATCTTCACCGCGCTCATCGGCGGGCCGTTCTTCCTGTGGCTCATGCGCGCCCGCGACAAGGAGGCGATGTGAGGGTCGTCATCCGCGACGTCACCGTCGCCTTCGGCCGCACCGAGGTGCTGCGCGAGGTCGACCTGGACGTGCCGGACGGGTCGATGACGGCGATCGTCGGCCCGAACGGCTCGGGGAAGTCGACGCTGCTGCGCGTGATCTACGGCGGGCTGCGCCCCGACCGCGGCACGGTCCATATCGGTGACACGGACGTGCTCGCTGCCTCACCGAGGCGCGTCGCCGCCCTGCGCGGCGTCGTGCCGCAGCAGCAGCCGGCCGCCGGCGGCCTGCGCGTCGCCGACGTGGTCGCCACAGCCCGACAGCACCGCTGGTACGAACGGGAGACGGCCGCCGACGTCGACGCGATCGGCTCGGCCATGAAACGGTGCGGAGCCGCACACCTCCTGCACCGGCGCTTCGACTCGCTCTCCGGAGGTGAGCGCCAGCGCGTCCTCCTGGCGCGCGCCCTCGCGCAGGGCGCACCGGTGCTTCTCCTCGACGAACCGACCAATCACCTCGACCCGGGTGCGCAGCTCGAACTGCTCGCCATCGTCCGCTCCCTTGAAACGACGCGGATCATCGTGCTGCACGATCTCGACCACGCACTGACGCACGCCGATCAGGTCACCGTCCTCCATGAGGGACGAGTGCTGGCCTCGGGCGAGCCCGAGCAGGCGCTGTCGCCCGGGACCGTGCGGGCGGCCTTTGGCCTGCACTCGGCGATCGCGCCGCATCCGCTCACCGGCCGCCCGCATTTGACGTGCGCGCTGCCGGAATGACGTATTCGCAAGGGCCGCACCGAAGCGTGCTTGGGGTCGGTTGGAGGTGCAGGCGTTCGCTGGTAGCGGCAATGCACGGCGAGACGGTCCCACCGTCGACAACGCCGCTGCAGCGGATCATCCGAGCCGCCGGGGAGTCTGGTCCCGCCGAGCGGTCGACTCCCTCCAGAGCAGACGGCTGACCGGTCCGGGCGATGGTGCCAGGTCTCGTCCGGTGACGGCCTTGACAAGCCGGACCATGCCATTGCGTCCGACGCCTTCGAGGTCGAGTTCGACCGAAGTGAGTGCGGGCGTGAGGAACCGTCCGAACTCGGTGTCGTCCCAGCCGGTGACGCTGAGGTCCCGCGGGATCTCCAGCCCGTGTTCACTCGCCCAGCGCATCACTCCGACGGCGACCATGTCGTTGCCGGCGATGACGGCCGTGGGCAGGGCCCCGTGCGGCAGCGCCCGCATGGCGTCGAATCCGGACCGGGCCGTCCAGTCGCCCTCGAATACGCCGGCCGACTCGACTCCCAAGCGGTCGACGGCTTCCAGGTAGGCGTCCTTTCTGGCTCGT
Organism: Glycomyces luteolus; assembly: GCF_027622875.1. Classification (GTDB taxonomy): domain Bacteria; phylum Actinomycetota; class Actinomycetes; order Mycobacteriales; family Micromonosporaceae; genus Glycomyces; species Glycomyces luteolus. The sequence continues at coordinate 62,710 of NZ_JAPZVP010000024.1, forward strand.
GCCGACGCGTATTTCAGATCCCCGGCGACATGGTAGAAGCGCCGGTGACCCAGACCCGAGAGACGTTCGATCATGTCGCGCACCGGTGCGGCGTCGATCAGTTCGCCGACGCTGCGCATCTCGTCGTCGAAGTCGGCCGAGACGACGATGGCCGCGCCGTTCCCGAGCCGACCCTGCGCCGACGGCGCGATGGGGGCCAGTGTCAGAATGCCCTCGACCTGGCCGGAGTCGGCGAGCTCCAAGAGCCGCTCGGTCCGGGCGTCGATGCCGCCTCCGAAGCTGACCAACTCCAGCGAGTATCCGGCCTCGTGCGCGGCCTCGGTCGCCCCGGAGAGGATGCGCGTGGGGTTGCTCGCGACCAGCTCGGGCATCACGATCGCGAGACGGCCGGTGCGCCGCGTGTTCAGGTACCTCGCGACCAGGTTCGGCCGGTAGTCCAGTTCGCTGACGGCCGCGTCAATGCGGGCGAGGGTCTGCGGTTTCAGGCCCTCCCTTGATCGCAGGTACCGGGACACGGTCTGATGCGAGACGTCCGCCAGCCGGGCCACTTCCCTGATCGTCGGTCGCCGGGGGTCCTCAGGGCGTTCGGTCATCGACAGATTCCTTCCACTGACTCAGATGAATATCTTGACACAATAGTGACCGGTCACTATGTTGAAGCCCATCACGAAATAGTGACCGGTCACTCTGAGGTTCGATGCAAAGGAGCGTCAATGCCAGATCCCCTAGCCGCCCCCGGCCGGGCCGCGGCGAGCCGCAGGCGGGACGATCCATGAGCGCGACAACGGAACTGCGCGCCCTGCGGGGGCGCGGTGTCACAGGCAAGCCCGAGAACAAGGCGGCGTTCCTCTTCCTGCTGCCGTGGTTCCTGGGGCTCTTCGTCATCACGCTCGGGCCGATGGCCGCCTCGCTCTTCCTGAGCTTCACCGACTACAACCTGCTGCAGCCGGCAAGGTTCAGCGGTCTCGACAACTTCACCCGGGTGCTCGGCGACGAGCGGCTGCACCAGTCGCTCAAGGTCACGTTCACGTACGTGCTGGTCTCGGTCCCGCTCCAGCTGGCGCTGGCGCTTGGGCTGGCGCTGCTGCTGGACCGCGGTCTGCGGGGCTTGGCGTTCTACCGCTCGGCGTTCTACCTGCCCTCGCTCATCGGAGGCAGCGTCGCCATCGCCGTCCTTTGGCGCACCGTCTTCGGTGCCGACGGCCTGTTCAACCAAGGCCTAGCACTCATCGGCATCGACGGCCCCGGCTGGATCTCCGAGCCCGGCACCGCACTGGGCACGCTCATCGTCCTCAACGTCTGGACCTTCGGTTCACCGATGGTGATCTTCCTGGCCGGGCTGCGGCAGATCCCGCGCATGTACTACGAAGCGGCCTCTGTCGACGGCGCCTCCAGGTCGCGCCAGTTCCGCAGCGTCACACTGCCATTGCTGACACCGATCATCTTCTTCAACCTGGTCCTGCAGATCATCCACGCGTTCCAGTCGTTCACCCAGGCGTTCGTCGTCTCCAGCGGCACCGGCGGCCCGGCCGACTCGACGCTCTTCTACTCGCTGTACCTGTACCAGCGGGGATTCGGGGCGTTCGACATGGGTTACGCGTCAGCGCTGGCCTGGCTGCTGCTGCTCATCATCGGCGCCTTCACCGCGATCAACTTCTGGGCCTCCAAGTATTGGGTCTTCTACGATGACTGACACCCTCGCCCCGGCCCTCGTCCGCAGCGCTCCCCCCGGGAAGCCGCGCCGCCGCGCCCCCGGAAACGTCCGCTGCATCGTCAAGCACGCGGTGCTCATCCTCTGCGCACTGGTGATGCTCTACCCGATCCTGTGGATGATCGTCAGTTCCCTGCGGCCCGAAGACGTCATCTTCCGCGACCCGAGCCTGATCCTCCGCGATCTGGAGACCGGCAACTACGCCGAAGGCTGGGGGGCCTTCGCCGATCCGTTCAGCCACTACCTGATCAACTCCACGATCGTGGTGGCCGGCGCGATCATCGGGAACCTCGTCGCCTGCTCCATGGCCGCCTACGCGTTCGCCCGGCTCGAATTCTCCGGCAAGCGGCTGTGGTTCGGCATCATGCTGGTCACGATCATGCTGCCGGTCCACGTCATCATCGTCCCGCAGTACGTGCTGTTCTCGCAGTTCGGCTGGGTCAACACCTTCCTGCCGCTCATCCTGCCGAAGTTCCTCGCCACCGACGCGTTCTTCGTGTTCCTCATGGTCCAGTTCATCCGCGGCATCCCCCGCGAACTCGACGAGGCCGCCCGCATCGACGGCGCCGGCCACCCGCGGATCTTCGCCCAGATCATCCTGCCGCTCATGGTCCCCGCGCTCGCGACCACCGCCATCTTCACCTTCATCTGGACCTGGAACGACTTCTTCTCCCAGCTGATCTACCTGACCGACCCCGACATGTACACCGTCCCGCTGGCATTGCGCGCCTTCGTGGACACCCAGGCCGGCACCAACTGGGGCGCGACCCTCGCCATGAGCGTGGTCTCGCTGCTGCCGGTCTTCCTCCTCTTCCTGTTCGGCCAGCGGTTCCTCCTGCGGGGCATCGCCACCACCGGCGGCAAGTGATCCACCCGAACCCTTCGACAACCCTTCGCAAAGGAGCGACACCATGCAACGCCGACTCATACTCCGCGGCGCCGGGGCCTCGGCCGCCGCACTCACCGCCGGATCCTCGCTGACCGCCTGCGGCACGGGCGGCGGCGGGGAGATGGAACTCAGTGACGAACCCGTCGAATTGCGCCTCACCTGGTGGGGCTCGGACACCCGCGCCGAACTCACCGAGCAGGCCATCGCCGCGTTCGAAGCCGAGCACGCGAACATCACCGTCAAGGGCGAGTTCAAGGACTGGAGCGGGTACTGGGACGCGCTCGCGACCACGACTGCCGCAGACGACTCCCCTGACGTCCTGCAGATGGACGAGCAATACCTCGCCTCCTACGGCTCCCGCGGAGCGCTGCTCGACCTCGGCACCGCCGGCGAGTTCCTCTCGACTGACGGCATCGAGCCGTCGGTCCTGGAGACGGGCCGGCTCGACGGCGTGCAGTACGCGATGCCCATCGGTGTCGCCGTCCTGTCCTGCGTGGTCAACCAGGACCTGTTCGACCAGTACGGCGTCAGTCTGCCCGACGGCAATACCTGGACCTGGGACGACTACGCCGCGCTCGCGGCCTCGCTGACCGAGGCTAGCGGCGGCGCGATCAACGGCTCGGGACTGTCCGGTTCGGACAACGGAAGCATCCGCTACTGGTCGCGCCTACACGGCGGCGAACTGTTCGGCGAGGACTCGAAGGTCGTGCTCGACCCGCAGACCCTTGCCGCCCAATGGGAATACTGGCTCGACATGATCGCCTCCGGCGCGTGCGAGAGCGCCGCCCAGATGGTCGAGGGCATGAACGCCGGCATCGGCGGCGACGGCATGTCGACCGGCAAGATCGCCATGGGCTTCCTCTTCAACACCCAGATCACCGCCATGCGCGAGGCCAGCGGGGCGAACATGCAGCTGGTCAAGATGCCTGGCAGCGGCGAGGTCGACGCGAACTACTTCAAACCGTCCATGTACTGGTCGGTCTCATCGCAGAGTGAACACCCCGCCGAAGCCGCGCTGTTCGTCGACTTCCTTGTCAACAGCACCGCGGCCGCCGACATCATCGGCACCGAGCGCGGCATCCCCTCCAATACCGCCGCCCTCGAGCACATCACCGCCGACCTCGCCGAGAGCGACCGGCTCGCGGTCGAGTACATGAACTCGGTGACCCCCGGCCCCCCGGCCGTCGTCACCCCCAAGGGCGGCAGCGAGCTCGAGCCGATCCTGCGACGGAACGCCCAGCAGGTGTACTTCGGCGAGGCCGAACCGCTCGCGGCGGCGGAGTCCTTCGTCGAGGAGCTGCAGGGCGAGATCGACGCCGCCAAGTGACCCCGGCTCCGGGGGGCGCCGACCCCGGCGGCCACCGGAACACACCACCACCAGAAACAGAAAGAACGGCACCTCCATGACCCGAAACCCGGTCCTCCGGGCCGCCGTCATCGGCACCGGCGGCATTGCCGGCGCCCACGCGGCCGCCCTGGCAGACTTGCCCGACCGCGTCGAACTGGCCGCGGTGGCCGACATCGATTCGTCCCGAGCGGCCGCATTCGCCGAGCGGTTCGCGATCCCCGCCGTGTACACCGATGCCGAGTCCCTGTTCGCGAACGAGGCGCTCGACCTCGTCCACATCTGCACGCCGCCGCGAAGCCATGCGCCGCTGGCGATCACGGCGATGCGCGCAGGCGTGCCGGCACTGGTCGAAAAACCGACAGCGCTGAGCCTGGCCGAGATGGACGAGCTCGCGGCCGTCCAGGCCACAACCGGCGTGCCGGTGCTGACGGTGTTCCAGCACCGGTTCGGAGCCGCGGCCGTGCGCCTGCGCGCGCTGGCCGAATCAGGCAAGCTCGGCCGCCCTCTCGTGGCGACCTGCGAGACGCTCTGGTACCGCGACGACTCGTACTTCGAAGCCCCATGGCGCGGGCGCTGGGAGAACGAGGGCGGCGGCCCGACCATGGGCCACGGCATCCACCAGTTCGACCTGCTCCTGTCGATCCTCGGACCTTGGGCCGAGGTCACCGCCATGGCCGACCGCCTCGCACGCCCGACCGACACCGAGGACGTCTCGACGGCACTCGTCCGCTTCGACAGCGGCTGCCTCGCCACCGTGGTGAACTCGGTGATCTCGCCGCGCGAGACCTCCCGGCTCCGGTTCGACTTCGAGCACGCCACGGCCGAGGTCGAGCACCTCTACGGCTACACCGCAGCCGACTGGCGCTTCACCCCCGCACCCGGGCAGGAGCACCTTGCCCAACTGTGGACGGCCGAGGCCGGACCCGACCGCAAGGGCGGCCACGCCCTGCAGATCGAGGCGATCCTCGACGCGCTCGCCGCGGGCGAGCCACCGGGTGTGTCCCTCGCCGAGGCCCGCCGGACCCTGGAGCTCGCCGCCGCGACCTACGCCTCGGCGTTCCGCGGCCGCCCGGTGGCCGCCGGGGAGCTCGGACCCGAAGACCCGTTCACCCGCAGTATGGACGGCGGCGCCGTCCCGTGGAACCCGATCAAGGAGCGATCAGCATGACCGGAATCGACATTCGCCACCACCTGGGTACGTCCCTCACCGTCGGCGACGGCCGAGTGGACCTCTTCGAGTACGTCTACGGGCCCGATTCTCCCCAGTTGGAGTCGCCCAAGCCCTACCTGCACCCGATCCGCACGCGCGCCGGTCGCGTGGTCAGCCTCTTCCGGCCCTGGGACCATGTGTGGCACAAGGGCATCGCCCTGTCGCTCCCGCACGTGGGGGAGGAGAACTTCTGGGGCGGCCCGACTTACGTCCACGGCAAGTCCTATGTGCAGCTCGACAACAACGGCACCCAGCACCACCGTGAGTTCACCCGGCTGGAGACCAGCGACCGCGTCGCGGCCATCGCCCACGACCTGGACTGGATCACCGAGTCCGGAACGAAGTGCTTCACCGAGCACCGCGCCATCACCGCGCGAGTCCTGTCCCCCGAAGCGTGGATGCTGACGTTCGAGACGACGCTTCACAACGTTTCCGGACACGACATCGCGATCGGGTCGCCCACCACCAAGGGCCGCGAGAACGCCGGCTACGGCGGCTTGTTCTGGCGGGGGCCCCGATCGTTCACCGACGGCCGCCTGGTGACGACGAACGGCTCGGGATCCGGCAACGAGATGCGCGGAGGACGCCACGAATGGATGGGCTTCGCCGGACGCCATGACCACGACGACGCCGCCTCATTGGTGGTCATGGTCGACGACGCCGGAAACCCGTGCCATCCGCCGCAGTGGTTCGCCCGTTCAGAGGAGTTCGCCTGTCTGAACCCCGCGCCGTTCTTCTCTGAGGAGCTGACCGTCGCCGATGGCCAGACGATCCGCTTCCGCTACGGCGTCGGGATCGCCGACGCAGACGCCGACGCGGCGCCCGAACTCGCCAATTCGGTGCGAAGCGAATTGACGGACGCCGCATTGCCTTCGAGCGCTTGAGGTCGCATCGACTCCACGGACGTCGACGCGGCGGGCGACCTCACTCTCGGCCGAGCCGGGGCGGATCAGTGCGAAGGGCTCCGGAATACACGACGTCCGATCTCCGCCTGATATCCGAGCCGGGTTCGTTCCAGATGCGCATCCGCCGCCCGGCCGGCCGCCTCGGCGTCACCCCTGCGGATCGCATCGAGGATGGCGGCGTGCTCGTCGCGAGCGACCATCAGCGGTCCGCCGCTGAAGCCGTCGAACGCGGCGACGACGACACGATGCTGCAGTGATTGCGCGGACGCGATGGACTCGGCGAGGAGGTGATTGTGCGAGGCGGCCGCCACAGCGCGATGGAAGGCTTCGTCGGCGTTCGCCGCCGCCGCGATATCACCGTTCTCGGCTGCGGTGGTGTAGTCGGCGAGCGCGTTGTCGATGGCCACCAACTCCGCCGGCGTCGCGCGCTCCGCGGCGAGCTCCGCAGCTGCCCGCTCCTGAACGCCGCGGAACTCGAACAGCATCATCACGTGGTCGACGCTCATCGGAATGAACGCGGTCGTGACCTGCTCGCCGAGGTCGGAAGGATCGGCGACGAAGATCCCGCGGCCGCGCTGGACGGTGATCCGGCCCGTGGCCGCCAGCGTTTTGAGTGCGTCCCGAGCGATGGTCCGGCTGATGCCGAGCAGCTCCGCGAACCGCGCCTCGGTGGGCAGGCGGTTACCCGGCCCGAACCCTTGCTCGTCGATGTATCGCATGATCTGCTCGGCGGCCCTTGAGTACCCCGGCCGGTACACGCGTGCCGACTCGGCTGTGGGCCCGACGGTTTCAGTCATCAACTGCCTCTCAGTGGTCGTTACATATAAGCATGCTTCATGTGCTGCGTCCAACCCTCTGAACACCGGTCGCGGAATGACGCTGCTTCATCTACGCCGCCCGGATCAGGTCGGCTCGGTGCGAATCGCCAGGCGATGCGTCCTATTGAACTATTGACATGTATTATTGCGCTGCTAGACTCGGCGATGAACCATATTGACCATGCTTCATCGACGAAATTCCTCGGAGACTTGTCTCAATGAACCAGCTTCATCGAGATTCAGGAGCGAGTCGGCTCGAGACCCGGCGGACACGTCTCGAGGCGTCGATTTCCCGCAAGCCGAGAGGGAAAGATGAGACCCACGATCAGCACCCGAAGAACCGGAATCCTGGCGATCCTCGTGGCGCTGGCGGTCGCCCTGGCCGGCTTCGTGCCGGTCGACGGAGCACGGGCGGCCGTCCAGCACTCGTTCTACGTGTCGCCGACGGGGAGCGACAGCAACTCCGGCACCGCCGCCGCTCCATGGGCCACCCTGGAGAAGGCACGGAACCACATCCGACAGAACAACCTGAACGACAACATGACCGGTGACGTCGTCGTCTACCTGCGCGGCGGGCGGCACGTCCGCACCGCGCCGTTCGACCTGACCGACGCGGACTCCGGTTCGAACGGGTTCAGAGTCGTCTACCGGGCCTATCCTGGCGAGGCCCCCATCATGGACGGCGGCAAGGCCGTCACCGGCTGGACGCGGGCCGGCAGCGCCCCCTACTACGTCGCCGACGTACCCGAGTCCGCCGGCTACGCCGACTACTTCCGGCAGCTCTACGTCGGCGGCAAGCGCGCCCAGCTGGCGATGAGCGAGGGCATCGCCGGCACCGCATTCTGGAACGATCCCGCGATACCCAACCCCCCGGCGAACCCGGACCGCCCCGACCGCTCCTACGACGGCATCGAATTCCCCGCGGGGAGCGTGCCGGACTATACCAACGTCACCGACGTGCGACTCTTCCACATCGCGATCGGATTCAAGGCCGACTACTTCCCGCTGGTCGACATCAGCACCAGCGGTGCCTACAAGCGCGTCCAGCTCGCCCAGCCGCACTTTCAGGTCCGGTTGAACCGTGACGCGGGGGACTCGCTCAACTTCGACCACACCTACTACTTCCTGAACGCGTTCGAGGAGTTGGACGCGCCCGGCGAGTGGTACCACAACCGCGCGACCGACAAGATCTACTACTACCCCCTGCCCGGGGAGGACGTGAACGCCGTCGGTGCGCACGTCCCAGTGGTCGAGTCGCTGGTGAACATCAAGGGCCGCAGCACGACCGCGAAGGCGCGCGACATCACGTTCGACGGCGTCACCTTCGAGCACGGCAACTGGCTGCTGCCGCGCGACCGTCACATCGGCGGCACCCAGGCCGAGGCGCTGTACGCCGACGACCCGTTCAACGATCCGAACTACGACGGGTACGGCGGCGAGGTGCCCGGCCAGATCAGGCTGACCAACACCAACGGCGTCATGTTCACGAACAACACCGTCCGCAAGATGGGCAGTGGCGGCATCCAACTGCTCGACGGCGCCGAGAACACCACGATCACCGGCAACGTCTTCCACAACCTCACCGCGGCCGGCATCATCGCCGGCCGCTGGATGGACGTGCGCGCGGGCAGCGCGGCGCGAACCAAGAACATCGTCATCAGGAACAACATCGTCACGGACACGGGTGACGACTTCTTCCAGGCGACCGGTATCAGCCTGATGAACACGTACAACGCGGAGATATCGCACAATCTCGTCTACGACACTGCCTACATGGGATTCCACCAGCGCAAGTCAGACGAGTTCAATCTGGTCGACGGAGTCGGGAAGACCACGTTCAGCCACAACGAGCTCTACAACGCCACCGCGAAGCACACCTGGGGCATGTACGACGGTGGCGCCGTCTACACCTTCGGCGCGTGGCCGGGTTCCTCCTTCAGCCACAACTACGTGCACGACCACACGTCGTCGTCGAACTTCTACAGCGACAACCAGAGCTACCAGACCCGCTGGGACTACAACGTGTCACAGGACGGACGGTTCGACTGGTCGAATCGCTACCGCCAGCCCCTGTCGGTGTACGCCTCGCATAACCACACCGACGCGTCCAACAGCACGACCAGCGGCGCCATCTTCGACCGCGACGGCGGACCGCATGTCATCAGCGATGGAGCATGGCCGGCAGAGGCCCGCTCGATCATGGACAGTGCGAGCCTGCAGTCCTCCTACGAGCACTTGCGGTCGAAGGTGCCCGCGACCAACCTCGCCAACGCCGCCACCCTGTCCGACAGCAACCGCAGCACCTGGGATTCCTCGCTGAAAAAGCTGTTCGACGAGACGCTGCACACCGGCGAGGCGAGCGCCGAGCAGAGCGAGGCATGGGTGCAGTTCGACCTCGGGGGCGACTACAACGCGTTCACTTTCACGATCCAGCAGGACAACTGCTGCACGTGGATGATCACGCATTGGAAGGTCCAGCGTTGGAGTGCCAGTCAGAACGCCTGGATCGACATCATGCCCTACCAGGCCATCAACACGACCGCTCCGGTCGTCTACAAGCCGCCCACGCACGTGGCCACCACCAGCATCCGGCTGTTCGTACAGAACACCAACACTGGCGGGAAGATCGGCGTACAGGAGTTCAACGTCACCGGCGAAGCCAAGGGCTAGGGCGGCATCGGCGGCCAAAGCGCCGAGGTCGCACAGGGACGGCAAGGGCGGCCGGAACCAGCAGTTCAGCCGTTGAACCGCTTTCCCTGAAGCGGACAACCCCGCCGGCCCGTAGAGGGCGGCGGGGTTGTCCGGCCGACTCGGCTTGGTGGAACTGCCAGCGCCAGGTTCCCTGTGACCGCTTCAGTGGTTACCGGGGCCGCATCCGGCCCGCACCTGATGTGCGCGCTGCCGGAACGACGTATTCGCAAGAGCCGCACCGAAGCGGTCCTAGCATTGATCAGCCGGCGGCATCGGACGGAGCTGCCGCAGCGGTGAGCAGCCGGTGCCCCGCGCGTTCAGGCCGGACCCCCGGGCCCTCAGGCCGGGGAAGGTGCGGCCGGGGAGCAAGAGCGGCGATCGCGTTCTCGTCCACCCGCACACCGAGGCCGGGTGCGTCGCCGAGAATGTAAGAGCCGTCCTCGATGGCGTGCTCGACTTCGATGCCGACGGGCGGGTGCAGGTCCTGCAGCTCGCTGGCGAGGTGGTTGGGCACGGCTGTCGCGGCGTGCAGCAGTCCGACCGGGATGTTGCCGATGGGGCTGACCGGCAGGTCGAACGCGTGCGCCAGCGCGGCCGTGCGCAGGAAGTGAGTGACGCCGCCGACCGCGGCGGTCTGGACGATGTCGACCCCGCCCGCCTTGAGGAGCGGGCGGAACTGCTCGAGTCCAGTGAGGTTCTCGCCTGTGGCGATGGCGGCGCGGACGCCGCGCTGGACCACGGCCAAGCCTTCGGCGTCCCAGCGCCGCACCGGTTCCTCGACCCACGCGAGGTCGAGCGTGCGCTCGAGTTCGCCGATGTGGCGGACGGCCTGTTTGCGCGACCACGTCTCGTTGGCGTCGAGCATGAGACCCGGCCGCGCGGTGCCGGCGTCGGCCAACACTTCTCGCACTAGGGCGAGACGGCGGCGGTCGGCTTCGGGATCGATGCCGCCCTTGAGCTTCGCCGCCCGCAGTCCGCGCTCGGCATAGACGACGTAGGCATTGACCAGCTCTTCGTCGCCCAGGCCGATATCGAGTCCCGAGGCGTAGGCGGGCACGCGCCGGTCGCGACCGCCCAGGAGGAGCCACAGCGGCTGCCCGGCCGCCTGCGCCTTGATGTCCCACAGGGCGGTGTCGAGCGCGCCGATCGTCCCGAACAGAGCGCCGTTGTGGCCGGCCTTGAAGGCGTAGCGCAGCATCCGGTCGTACAAGGCGGTCACACTCCGCGGATCCTCGCCTTCGATCGCGGCGAACACGGTCGCCGCTTCGGCATGCGATCCCAGCCCGACTCCGGTGATCCCCTCGTCGGTGTCGACCAGGAGCACTGGCAGGACGGTGACGCCGTCATCGAGGACACCGTTGGCGTCGCCCACCGGGCGATCCCACTCCTGGATCGTCGTAAACGTTCGGAAACCGGTGATGCGCATGTCATCCCTTCGTGGACCGCGGTGATGCCCGCGGCGATCTGGCGTTGAAAGACGAGATAGAGCAGCAGCACCGGGAGCGCGGCGATGAGCACTCCTGCGGCGAAGGTCGGGATGTCGGCCGCGCAGGGAGCAGCATTCGCGAGCCGCGGAACCGCAACCGGCCCAGCACATACGGCGCGAGACGGTCGGCGAATGGCCGCCGCGCCCCTCGGGCGGGCCGGCACCGCGAGCTCGTCGGGCCCCCGGCCCGCACCGTCGAGGTGCGGGCCGGGGAGGGTGTGCTCGTGTCCGGCACGGTCTCGACTTCTCGCATCGCGTCAGACCGCCTGGTCGCCGTCGGTCGCCTCCACGGTCTCGACGGTGAACTCACTGAACTGCGCCTGACCGACCGAGGTGGAATGAGCGGTGAAGATCATCCCCGCATCCTGCGTAGCGGACGTCCCCGCTGCGGTCACGGGAGCGCCGAGCTGCGTCCAATCGGTGCCGTTCGCCGAAAATTCGGCCGTGACCTGGTCGCCCTCGCGGGAGAGCCGGAGCCAGACCGGGGCCGCGGCCGGCTGCTGCCGTCCTTGGTCGAGGAATCCGTCCCCATCGGAGTCCCACTGAAGGCTCACGCCGTTGTCCGGTGTGGCCACCAGTACGACGTACCCGGTCGCCTCCTCGGGCTCGGTGACGTCGTTGCGGATCACGAGGCCGGCCTTGGTCCACGGGTTGACCGGATCCACCGCGTCGACCCGCACCGTGACGACCGAACCCTCTTGGAAGGAATCCGGAGCGTAGACGGTGCCGTATTCGTCGTCGCGCTGGCCGCCTGCCCCCCAGATGTCGGCGCCCGCATTGCGGATGGCATAGGCACCGTCGAGTTCGCCGAGCACGCCCGGCACTGAGCCGTACGTGCGCAGAGTGGACACCGGCGCGCCGACTGCCGTTGCAGCGTTCACCTTCCGGGAGTTCTGGTCGCCGTTCACGGTGAAGCCGACGGCGACTTCGACCGTGCCGACCTCGATGGGTTCATCGACTGACTCAGGAGCGGTGAGCCGCAGCTCGATCTGGGCCGAACCACCCGCTTCCAGGGAAGCGGGCACCTCGTCGACCGGCTCGACGGTCCAGCCTTCCGAAGCCGTGGCGGTCAGCGACAGGTCGGTCAGGTCCACGTCCTCGGCGACGTTGGTCAGGATCAGTTCGACCGTGATCGCCGATCCCGGTGCGACCGAGCCGTCCGCTGTGATGTCGACGGCCAGTTCCGGGCGGCTCGGGTCGGTGCCGGTCCGCAGTTCGGGCGCGATCCCGGCGTTGTAGATGACTCGGGCGGCGTCGGCGGGGACCGACTCGCCGCGGGCGAGTCCCACCGTGCCGGTGACAGTGTTCGTCCCGCGCCCGTCAGCGAAGTTGGCGCTGCCGCCGATCACCCAGTTGTCGGTGTAGGCGACGTCGCCGGTGTGGTTGTTGGAGCGCTGGTTGAAGAACTGGGTGTGCGCGGCGTCGAAGACGTTGCCCTTCACGGACCAGTAGCGCGAGCCCTCGTCGAAGTAGACGGCCGCGCGTCCGGTCGGGGGATCGTCGGGGAGGCGGATGTAGTTGCCTTCGAGCACACTGCCGGGTGCGGCCGACAGGTTGTAGAACGCGGCGCCGTCGTTCATCTCCAGCATGACGTCGTGGAGGTAGTTGAACGCGATGTGGTTGTCCACCAGCGTGGTGGGCGTGTCGTAGATCGGCTGGTAGTTGTAGAGGCCGCGTTCCAGGTATTCGGGGCTGCCCCCGGGATCGTGGGCGCCCCAGCCGTAGCCGGTGTTGATGCCCGAGTACGGCAGGTTCCGCACCTCGTTGCGGACGATGTTCGCGCGGGTCACGTAGGTGGCGAGGATTCCCGCCCCGTCCTTGTACTCGATGGCGACGTTGTCGACGAGGTTGTCGCTGATGGTGACGTCCTCGACGATCATGCGTTCATCACTGGGGTGGTGCGAGTCGAGTGCGATGCCCCCGGCCACGATTGCCTGGCCTGCGGTCTCGTGGAACTGCGAGCGGGTCACGACGATGTCGGAGGCGCCGAGGCCGATGCCGGTGGCGTGCGCGTTGGCGTCGTTGCCGATGCCGAGGCCCACGGACCCGATGCCGGTGTAGACGTTGTCGCTCAGTTCGATGCGGTGCGCCGCCGACACCTGGACGGCGGCGGGCATCTGGAGGAAGGTGTTGCGTGCGCCTTCGAACTCCTTGCAGCCTTCCGCGCAGGTGGCGAAGGCGTCGGCCGGTCGGTCGTGGTCGCTGCCGACGAGGTACGCGCCGGTCTGCTGGCTCGCGTAGCCTTCGTCGGTGCTCGGGGTCGTCCAGGTCGTGCCGGTGAATTGGATGCCGGAGAACCGAAGGTCGTGCACGGGTTCGTCGTAGGTGCCGCCGATCTCCAGGAGTGTTTCGAGGCGAGGCAGTTCGACGCTCGCCTCGGTCACGTCCTGGCCGTCCAGGGGTTTGTAGTAGACCTTGCCGGCTTCCCGGTCCAGGTACCACTCGCCGTCCTCGTCGAGGAATTCGCGGGCGTTGACGATGTAGAGCGGACCGGCGCGGAAGGTGCGCTGGACGGTGTCCCAGCCCCACGTGTTGTTGTTCCAGGCGGGCTGGGCCATCGCGATGCGGTCGGCGGTGATGTCGGCGACCGGGGACCGGCGGTGGGTGAAGGATCCGACGAACTCCAGTTCGGTGCGGTCGGGCTGGTCGATGTCGGCCAGCCATGCCAGTGAGTCGGCCAGGTCGACGCCGTCGGCGGTGAAGGTCAGGGCGTCGCGGGGGAGTTCGGTGCGGGCGCGGGTGGCGAGACGGCCGTCCACGTAGAGCTGCCTTGCCTCCAGGTTCGCGTCTGCGGGGGCGGGCGCCTCCCACACACCGGGCATCGCGGTCGACTCGGTCCAGCCGGTGACCGGCGAGGCGCCGGAGATGACGGGCGTCTCGCCAGGGGCCGCGGTCCAGGTGATCGGGTGGTCGGCAGAGCCCGAATCGCGAGCGTCGAAGCGGAGGGGTTCGGTGAGGCGGTAGGTGCCGCCGGCCAGTTGCACCACGATGTCGCGGTCGTGGCCGTCGGCGCTACGGACGACTTCTTGGGCCCGCTCCAGTGAGCACGGGACCTGCGGTTGGCACCAGGCGGTGCCCTTGCCGTCCGGGCTGACGTACAGCGTGAGCGTGCGGTCCTTGCCGGCCGCTGCCGCCGGGTTACCCAGCATGGCCACCACGCAGGCGATCGCGGCGCCGAGCGCGGCGAGTGCGAGGGCGGTTCGACTTCGTTGTCTTGTAGCAGGGGGCATTGCTCCACAGCTCCGTTCGTTGAGTGATGTTCGGATGCAAGGTGTTCGGGCTTCCGTTCTGCATGTCTTCAGCGGTTGTGGAGAACCGGTCGGCCGCTCGGAATCTGGGCGACGATGTTGGTGTCGGACGCGATTGCGCCGGCGTCGAGAAGGAGGCGGCCCATGCTGCTCGTTGCTTCATTGCAATCACTCTCCCGAGGTGTCCGGTCGCCTGCTCATCAGCCTGAAACATAGAACGTATGACGTCTGATGTCAAACGCGTGTCGTAGACTGACCGCGACCACCGGGCATGGAGGAACTATGACGGATCTGCGGCACTCCGCCACGGAGCATCCACCGCGCCAGGAGTGGACCCGGAGACCGGCCAATCTGGCCAAGGCGATCACCGCGGAGCTGGTGCGGCGCATCGTGCTCGGCGAATATCCAGCGAACTCGTCGCTGCCGCCGGAACCGGCCCTGTGCGAGGCGTTCGCGGTGAGCCGGACTGTCGTGCGGGAGGCCGTGAAGATCCTTCAGGAGAAGGGCATGGTGCGGATCCGCCGGGGAACGGGCACTACAGTGCGGCCTCAGACGGAGTGGAACATGCTTGACGAGGCCGTGCTCGCTGCGACTGTCGAGGCGGATCGAAGCCTGGCGGTCCTCGATGACCTCGTCGTGACTCGGCGCCTGCTCGAGTCCGACATGGCGAACGTCGCGGCCCGCTCGGCCGACGACGCGTTGATCGAGCGGCTGCACTCACAGGTCGACCGAATGGACGAGCTCGTGGACGACGTCGTCGCCTATAAGGAACACGATCGGGACTTCCACGACTCCGTCATGCGGGCCTCGGGCAACCGCATTGCACGTGCGGTCGTGCGGTCGCTGGAAGGCCAGGTCCTCAACACCGCCGGTTATATGGGCAAGGATGAACGCGATTTGTGCGTGGCGTCGAACCAGGGACACCGCCGCGTCTACGAGCGCATCGCCGCGCGTGATCCAGAAGGGGCGGCCGAGGCGATGTTCAACCACATCACCGAGGCCTGGCTGGCCCGCCGCATCGACCAAGGCGACCCGACCCGACTCGACAGGTGACGCACCGATTTCGGGCTGAGCTCAGGCCGTGGCGAGCGGGCGCCCGCTGTCGCGCCAGCCGAGGACGCCGCCGTGCCTGCCGACCGGCTGCGGAGTCGCGCAGGTCGGTGTAGCCGGTCGCGCTCGTCGGCGTTTCTGAAGCGGGCGCGCACCCGGAGAGCGGACTGCCGCACGCGGCCGCGCACCACGTTCAGGTTGCTGTCCGACCTCGGGCTGACGCAGGCCTGAACTGCGAACCGAAACACACGGCCGGGCGATCCGCATGGATCGCCCGGCCGCTACGTGTTCGGCTTTCGTCAGGCAGCCTCGGCGTATCTGTTGAAGTCGAGGCGGTCGGCGAGTCCGGCTCCAGTGAAGGCCTCCTCGATCTCGACCGGTTCCATCGGCGCTCCCTCCAGATGGCGCCCATTCCTCACGAGAGGCACGCCTGTGCCTGCCTTCGCGAGAAATATTCCACAGAAGTATCTTCCTAGGAATCTTGTTGGGTTAAGCTCACACTGCCGGACCGCTGCCGCGGTTCCGGATCATCGATAGTGAGGAGTGGCGTCATGGGCGCACCCGCCATGGGTTCGATCGGCTGGTTCGAGTTCGGTACGGATCAGCCCGACAAGGTCAAGGAGTTCTACGGGGAGCTGTTCGACTGGCAGTTCAGGCTCAACACCGACCTGCCCGGCGTGAACTACCACGAGATCACCACCACCCCCGGCCAGCCCGCCTCGGGCGGCATCTTTGAATCGGGGGGCAGGTTCGAGGACTACGCCGTCTTCTACGTCCTGGTCAAGGACGTGGCGGCGGTCGTGAAGCAGGCCAAGGGCCTCGGCGCCGAAGTGACCATGGAGCCGGTCACCGACGCCTCCGGGATCACCTTCGGCCGCCTGCGCGACACCGCCGGCAACCACTTCGGCGTCTTCTCGCCGCCCGCGAAATAAGACACGCAGGGAAATGCCCGCCGTCCAACTGGTCGCGGCGGGCATTTCGCGATTGCCGGACTGGCGAGGCAGTCAGCGGGGAGTCGGCAGCGCGCGGCCCGCGGCCCGCAGTTCGACTAGGGTTTCATGAAGCTCTGTAATCCGCTGGCGCGGCACGACCGACCCGATCCGCGCCTCCAGTTCGTTCTCGAAAACACGCATCGCCGCCGCCAGTGCTTGCCGCCCTTGGGCCGTCAGCTCGATGACCGACGAGCGGCGATCGCTCGGATTTGGGTGGCGCACGCAGTATCCGGCGGCTTCGAGCTTGTCGACGACCTTGCTCGTGCCTCCGACGCTGATCGAGAACGCCGCGGCGATATCCCGCACCCGACTGCCGGAATGCTGCTCCAACAGGTCCATGATCTCGAACCAGGTGAGCGGCAGAGCGCACTCGGCCTGGAGGCGCGCGTCAATGGCATCCCACAGCTCAACCTGGAAATAGACCAGCTCATGAAAGAACGACTGCAGACCAGCCACGCTATGCCTTCCCAGGAATTAGCTTCAAGCGAAGCTACATGGTACCTCTCCCACCAAATCGAACCTGGCGGTTGTCTGGCAGGAGCAGCAGGGCGCTCTTGCGCTCATACGGCCCTGATCATGGATGTGCCGGTCGTACGTCGCCGGGAGTAGGAAACTCAGAGTGGAGTCGTGTTCTTCCAGTTCGGGGGCGTACGAATCTGTGACTACATGACCCGGGTGGGTCTCATATCCCAAGGCCCTAGAAATTAGTCGATTATGGATGGCATTGCGGAGCCAATTTACGAGCCATTCGCTGCGGAAAACGATGCTCAACGTTGCCGGACAATGACTATTGATGACTAACGCGCGGTATGATCTACCTGCGAGGATGGTCAGGATATCGGACTTTGAGGCGCATAAAATAGACTTGAGGTGCTAGTGTCCTATTATGGACGTGGGGGTTCAAGTCCCCCCTCGCGCACAGACTAAAGGCCCTGGTAACAGGGCCTTTTTCGTGTCTTTCGGGCAGGCCCGGGGTCCCGGGTGGCGCCTTTGTAGAGGGCCGCGGGGAGCCAATAGGGGAGCCATTCGGTCCGTTTCTTGGAGCCGTTCGCGAAGGCGCCGTTGCGGATCGGCCATTGCCGGTCATTGCTGGTCGTTAGCCAATGATGGCGAGTGGTCGTTGGCATCGAGGCTTTGATCTGGGAGTTCGCTCGTTCCGGGGTTACTGGTCGGTGAGCCAATCGGGCCTGGTAGTCGTGCTTACTCGCGGGTCAGGGGGACGAGTGCGGCCCCCGGCGGTGGTTCCACCGAGGGCCGCTGAAGCGTCCGTTCGATGGGTTAAGGCTTGTCCTCGGGCTCGTTGAGGAGGCCTTTGGCGAAGGCCCCGTCGAGCAGGTCGGCGCCTTTGGTCATGACCGGTCGCAGTTGGTGGCGGTAGACGGTGGCGGTCGTGGTGGTGTTGGCGTGGCCGACGAGGTCGGCGATGAGCTCCAGCGTGGCGCCGTTGTCGGACATGAGTGACACGAACGAGTGGCGCAGTTCGCGCGGTGTCCAGGATCCGGGGATCTCGGCTTTGGCGACGACGGCGCGGAACTGGTCGCGGATGACTTGCGCCTGCTGGACGGTGTCGTTGCGGGTGCCGAAGACGTAGACGATGCCCTCGGACTTCCAGCCGTGCGCCGCGCGCCACGTCTGCTGCTGTTCGCGGTGGGCGAGGAGCAGTGCGACGATGAAGTCGGGCAGGGCGATGGTCCGCCGGCTCTTCAGTGTCTTCGTGTCGCCGCCCTCGCGGACCGACCGCCACACTTCGACATGGGGGGGCAGGTCCTCGAGGTGCTTGCCTCCGCACGAGCAGGATTGGCCCTTGACCGGGTTGAGGTGGGTGTGCGCCCACTCCAGGGGCCGGGCCTCCTCGGTGCGGACGCCGGTGAACATCGACAGCGCGATGTAGGCATGGATCGGCCGGCCCTTGCTGGCTGACAGGAGCGCCTTCCCTTGGTCGAGGGTGAGCGCTTTGCTCGGCCGTCCTTCTTTGCCCTTGGGGGCTTTGACGAGTGCGGCGACGTTGCGCCGGACCCGGTTGCGTCCTTCGGCGAACTTGATGATCCGCCGCAGCGTGAACAGGCGCCGCCGCACCGAGGACGTCGCGAGGGCCTCGGCCATGGTGTCGAGTCAGGCGTCGACGTCGTCGGCTTTGAGCTCCTTGAGCTTCGCCGGACCCAGATGCGGAATGATCCACTTCTCGGCATGGATGCGCAGCTCGTTGACCGTGGCAGGGATCAGCCCGCGAACCCCGTTCTCGAGGAAGTCCCGACAGGCCTGCTCGACGGTGTACTTCTCACCCAGATCGATGCCGTCGTCGAAGTCCTCCTTGAGCTCCTTGAGTTTGGCGCGGACTTCGCGCTGAGTGCTGCCGCTGACCTTCGGGCGGTGGCGGGTGCCGTCGGGCCTGATGCCGAGCGAGATCGAGCCGAAGTAGCACTTTTTCGACTCGTCCCAGTAGATCGACCCGTCGCCTTTGCGGGCCTGCTTGCGCCCGGTGGGCTTCTTCGCGTCAGTCATCGGAGGCCTCCCGTACGCGGTCGGCGACCCAGGAGCGGACGTGGGCCGGGTCGTAGCGCAGGTGCTTGCCGATCCGCGCGGCTGGAGGCCCGGTCCGGTGTTTGCGCCAGGCGCGCAGGGTCTGGACTGGGACCTTGAGGTAGGCCGCGACCTGGTCGATCGACCACAGCGACTCCAGCTCCGTGTTTGTGCCGGTGGTTGGGTGGGTGGTGCATGCGGTGGCTCCTTGCGTGTGGCACGGGCACCGGAGCGAGTCGCGGTCGGCCGAGGCGCTGCTCGGTGGTGAGTTTGGCCGCGAGCGTAGTCCGCGTGGCGTGAAGGGCGGTGGTGCGGTGCCGTGCGGCATCGGGCAGTGTGGCGAGTGCGGTGTGGGTGGCGCGGGTGCGCCAGAACAGGCGGGTGGCGCGTCCCGCGAGCGGGAGCGCGGTCCAGCCGGGCAGGTCGATGGCCGCGACCGGTCCGGTCGGGGCGAGCTCGATCAGGAGCCCGTCGACCAGGTCGCTGGGGCCTTCGACGGTCCGGAGATGCTCGCCCGAGGCTCGGGCACGATCCTGTTCACCACCGGCGCCTCGTCCGTGCGCCCGGAACTCGGTCACGACATGTTCGGCAACGTCGCCCCTGCCGCGGCGTGGCTGCGCAACTGGGCCCACGGTCTGCACGCCGCCGCCGCTCCCCGAGGAGTGCAGGTCGGCCACATAGCGATCGGCGCGTGGATCGGCCGCCAGCCGGGCGCCACCGCATCGGAAGAGATCGCGCCGCTGTACTGGGAGCTGCACACCCAACACGACCAGGTCGAGAAGGTCTTCTTCCCCAGCGACCAACCCGCATCCTGAGCACACATGGTTGAGCCTTACGCCCTTGGCGGGGCGCGGGGTAGAACACGGCGTTGGCCGGGCCGAAAGAGTCGCCCCACAGCCAGAACGTGTTGGCGCTGTTGGACGTCACCAGGATCGGGGCCTCGATCGCGTCGCCCTGGCGCAGACCGCTGGTGAGGGTGGTGAAGGTGTTCGGCTGGCCGGTGGTGGAGCGGGCGACGTAGAGGTTGTTGTCCGCGAGGTTCTTGTAAGCCAGGTAGAACGTGCCATTGTGGATGAGCACGTCGCCGTCGAGCACGCTGAAGCCGGGATCGAAGAAGGCTTCGGCGGCGCCCATGTTCACGAAGTCGCTGGTGTAGTTGACCATGAGGATGTCGCGGGTGCCGTTGTTGGCCGAGTAGACCACGGCGTAGCGGCCACGCGAGGCGTCCCAGAACGCGGTGGGCGCCCACGAGTGGGTGGCCAGGTCGTGGAGCTTGACGCGGCGGTAGCCGGTGAAGCTGCGCAGGTCCGTGGAGTCCCACACGTGGATGTACTGGTTGTTGAGGTGGAACACGCGTCCCTTGAGGTCGGTCGCGAGCGCGACGAAGGTGCCGTCCTGCTTGCGCAGCAGGAACGGGTCGCGAAGGCCCTCCATGCCGGCGGTCGGCGTGGCGACGGGGTTGTTCTGGTTGAGCGGCGTCCAGTCGAGGCCGTCGCTGCTGACGGCGAGGTGCAGCGCGTAGCTGTCGTCGGTCAAGTTCGGCGACTCTTTGAAGTAGGCCATGGCGTAGGCCGCGTAGGTCTGGGCATGCGCGGCGTTCGGCGCGCCAATGGCCGCTACAGCGGCCGAAGCGAGCGCGGTTTGGACAGGAGGGTACGACGAGTAGGCATTGATCAATGCCTTTCTGTGGTGTGCGAACAGTTCGAATCGGATGGTGCGCTGACAGCGGAGGTGATCGCTAACATGCGTACGGCGGCCAAGTGTGATCTAACATTGAGAATGTCAGGACTATCGATTTAAGGGTGAAGCCCCTCGGCGGTGCGTTCGACCGGGACCGGTGACGGAGCTGCACGTGAGCGGGTGGCCCCCCGGGCCACCCGCTCATGCGTTCTTAAGTCGACGCGTCGGGGCGGCTCATCGGAGGGACCATCGCTGACTGCTCCCGCCATAGCAGGTCCACAGGTGCGCGAGCGCACCGTTCGCCGTCGACGCGCCCGCGACATCCAGGCACAGGCCCGACTGCGCGTTGACGACGGAGCCGTCGGCGTTCAAGGTCCACTTCTGGTTCGCGCCGC
>NZ_JAPZVP010000025.1:0-75940 GCF_027622875.1 Glycomyces luteolus
CGCCCCTCTCCTTGTCTGCGTTGGGAGGTCAGACCTCGATGAGCCTGCCGTTGACCGGGAACTTCAGCGTCTCCGGCCAGGAGCGGCGGATCATCTCGTGGAAGGCCGCCCCGGACATGCGGTCCTCGAGCGGGACGGCGAGCAGCGCCTTGTAGATCCGCCGGGAGTTCAGGATCGTGAAGGTGTCGAACACGACGTCGGATTCGATGTGGTGGGCGGCGAGCCACGTCCCGCACCGGTGCTCCCAGTAAAGGAGGTCGTACGGGTCGAGCAGCTCCGCGGCGCGCTCGAACTCGGCGGCGTCGATCCACTCGGCGAAGGCGGCGGCGAACGACGCCGGCCGGGAGTTGCGGTGGGTCAGCAGATACGCCATGCGGTCCGCGGTGAGCTCGTCCGGCTGCTCGCGCTCGACGCGGTAATACGACCGCGCGATCTCGTAGAGGTTCGAGCGGATGTGCAGCCCTCGGCAGCCGCCCTCGTACGCGCGCAATGACGCGGTCTCGGTGGGGTTGCTGCGGCGTCCCGAGTTGCGGTCCATGACCGCGGCCAGCGGCTCGGTCAGGAAACGGGACCCGGTCTGGATGCGGTGGTGCCGGAAGCCGAGGTGCTCGGCCAGCTCCTGGGCGGCGTCCGCATCGGCGCGCCGCGCCGGGACGGTGCCGTCCTTCCCGAGCCTGGCGTCGTACGTGAAGTAGTCGACCTGGTCCTTGACGGATCTGGAGAGCGCCAGCGTGGTCCGGCTGTCGAGACCCGCGGTGAGCGAGATGACCAGCGGTCCGCGCGAGGCCAGCAGCTCCAACTGCCGCTGCAGCAGCGGCAGCACCTCGTCGACGGCGTCCCCGGTGGTGCGCGGCTCCAAGGCGTCGCTCGGGAAGAACCGGCGGGGCTCGGCGGTGCCGAACGCCAGCTCGGTGTTCGGGGTCAGGGCGAAGACCCGGGCGAACTGCGTGATCCGGCCCGGCACGGCGTAGGCGTTGAACTCCTTGCGGATCGCCTGCACGTCGGGGAACGCCGAGGGGGCCGAGCCGACCTGGTCGGCGACGAGCGAGGCGTGCGAGGCGGCGTAGGTCCGGCCGTCCCGGCGGCCGTAGTACACCGACCGGAGCGCGGCGGCGTCGGACTGCACGAAGACCTCGTCGCCCTCGTTGTACAGCACCGCGAACCGGCCGCTGAGACCGTCGATCCGCTCGAGCATCGCCTTGCGCCCGACCGCCTTGGCGCGCAGCAGCGCGGCGGCGATCGAACCCATGTCGTCGTCCCAGGTCTCCAGGCAGATCGCGCGGCCGAACACGGCCACCCAGGAGCTTCCAGAACGGACCATCGCGAACGCGCTGCGCGGGTCGTACGAGAACCACAGGCGGTCGATGCGAGCCTGGCGCCAGTGGGCGACCGGAACCTCGTGGGCGTCCGGCGCGAGGAGGAACCCGCGCGCGTACAGCAGCTCGGAGCAGTCGCCCGCGGCCGGGATGTCGGCGTCCTCGACCGCTGCCGAAGACCACTCGGCGGCGTCCGCGAAGGGCAGCAGCCGACTGCGGATCGGGTGGGGCTTGAGCCAGGGAACGGTCATTCGTGGTCCTTCAAGTGCATTTCGGGGGCCGGTTCCGCGGGGCAGGTCGCGTCCGAAGCAGGGGGTCGCCGCACGACCGGCACAGGGGTCCGCATGCCAGACTACCTTCCACTTCGGTGTGTCCCGCCCGCCAGTGGCGCCGCCGCCCGCGTAACGAGTCGAACCGGTTTGTCAGTAGAGTGAGGCAGGCCCCGACATTGCGTCACGAGCGCGCGGGGGCGTCTCCGAACAGCGGATCCCAGGTGCATCCCCGGCGCCACGGGTAGCCCTTCAGTGCCAGACGAGGAAGACATGACGTTCCCCTTCCGCGGCGACCTCTTCGCCGTCGCCGCCGCCGTAGTGCTCGCAACGATCGCGGGCCTGTCCATCGGCGGCCTCCCCCTCGCCGCGTACGCCATGCTCTCGACGGCGATGCTCGGCGGCATGTACGTCCTCTGGAGCCGCGCGAAGCGCTCGCAGCGGCACGCCGCGGCCGGCGTCGACAAGCGGCTCAAGGGGATCGAGCAGCAGCTCAGCAGCATGCAGGCTGAGCAGGCCAAGCAGACCAAGCGCCTTACGGTCCTGCCCCGGCAGCTGGACGCGCTCGAACCCAGGCTCGAGGCGATCGCGGCGGCGGTCGAAGGACTGCGGGCCCCGGACGGCGACGTCGACCGGCTGCACCAGCGGCTGGCATCGATCGGCGACTCGGTCGAACGCCTCCCCAACCAGACCAAGAACGCCGTGCGCACCTGGACGCGAACGGTCTACGCGGAACTCGAGGACCTCGAAGCCCTCTACCGCGACATCAATCCCGACCAGGCGCTCCCGCCTATGCGCGGCTGGGCGGCCGGAGCCGACCTGTCCCGCTTCCTCTACCGCGAGGTCGCCGACAACGGCCGCCGCAACATCGTCGAGTGCGGATCCGGATCGACCACCGTCATCCTCGCGTACGCCTTGCGCGCCAACGGTTCCGGCCGGGTCACCTCGCTTGAGCACCAGGAGGAGTTCGTCGAGGCCACGCAGCGGATGCTCGCCGATCGGGGACTCAGCGAATGGGCCCAGGTCGTGCACGCGCCCCTCACCGACGTCAAACTCGGCGAGGAGGGGTTCCTGTGGTACGAGCCCGGCCGCATCCCGGACGGGCCGATCGACATGTGCTTCGTGGACGGACCGCCACGCACCGTCGGCGACGCCGCCCGCTACCCGGCCGTCCCGCTGATGCGCGACCGGCTCGCCTCCGACGCGGTGATCATCCTCGACGACGCCCATCGCAGCGATGAGCGCGCCATCGGCGAACGCTGGCAGGCCGAACTGCCCGACTTCACCGCGCAGCGGCTCCGGCACGACTACGGCACGTTCGTCCTGCGCCGGAACGCCTGAGCGGCGCGGTCACTGCGCGTCCGTGCGCTCCCGGGTCAGTTCCGTGAACCGGCGTTCGAGCTGGTACCGCTCCTGCTCGTAGGCGGCCAGCAGCCGCCGGGCCAGGTATTCGGCACGCTCGGCCTCGGCGACCTCGCCCTTCTTCGAGGGCGCGAGGGCCCTGCGCACCGTGAGCTCCATCCGCCTGCCGTACACGGCCTCCGCGATCGAGCCGACCCTGCGCAGCACCAGCAGCCCCACCACCAGCAGCAGCATGGTCGTGAGCATGACCGCGGCGACCGCCGCGGCCTCGTACCCGAGCAGATAGGCGGCGAAGGCGGCGGCCTGCATGAGGCCGACTGCGGCGCAGACCGCCAGGACCTTGCGACCGAGCCGCCGGGTCAGGAAATTCATCTGGTGTGGGCCTTTCATCGTTCAGTGGAGGGTCGGTTCACATGGCGTGGGGCTCGAAGACGCGGGGCGCGAGCACCCGCTCCCTGAGGAAGCCCTGGAACCATTCGTAGCTGAAGTGCTCCCTGACGTACTCCTGGCCGCGCCGGCTCTGGCGCCGGAAGGCGTCGAAGTCCGCGTACAGCCCGTCGATCAAGGGCAGCACGCCGTCCGGCTCCGCGTAGAGGGCCCCTTCGCCGAAGGTCGACCTGAAGACCTCGGGCAGGACCACGACGCACCCGGCGGCCATGGCCTCCAGGATCGCGCGCCCGAACGCCTCGATGCGCACGTCGTTCGGGAAGTACACCCAGAAGTCGAGCTGGAACAGGAAGTCCCGCACCCCGGTCTCGTCGTAGCCGTATGAGATCCAGTTCATCGGCAGGCGGCCGTCCAGGAGCTGCCGGGCGGACTCGCTGCCGCCCATGGTCCGCACGTCGTAGCCGTCGGTTCCGGGGTAGACCTTGAGCAGGGTCTCGGCGTCGCCGGGCCACTTCGTGTAGTGGTCGCGCGAGTGCCGCCCGATCACCGGCCGGTCGGAGCGGAACGCGTCGCGGCGCACCAGCCAGTCCGCCGCGTCCAGGATGCCGGGGATATGCGTGGTCGAGAGCGGCCGCGACACCGGCGGCACCGTGTCCACCAGGGACTCGGCGGCCTGCGGGCCCTGCCCGACCCAGACCGGCTCGACCCCGAACCAGCGGGCGGCGTTCCGCTCGCAGTCCAAGGTGAAG
This sequence comes from Glycomyces luteolus, assembly GCF_027622875.1. GTDB lineage: Bacteria > Actinomycetota > Actinomycetes > Mycobacteriales > Micromonosporaceae > Glycomyces > Glycomyces luteolus. The sequence continues at coordinate 4,084 of NZ_JAPZVP010000025.1, forward strand.
TACCGCAGGTCGCTGCCGTCCGCTTCATGCGGGGGCTGGTTCGCGTGGATGAAGAGCTGCCGGACCGTGCCGGGGAACTCGATCGGCCGGTCGAACTGGAGCACCAGCGGGTACCGGATGATGAGCGTGTCGATCGCCACCGCGTCGTCCGGGGTGATGACCTCCACCGCCCCGCTGCTGATGAGCCCCTGGACCGGACCGCACAGGCTCCGCGTCTCCGGCGTCATCATCCGCACGGCCTCGAGGTTCATGACCGCCACGCGCAGGCCGATCGCCAGCGCCGCCCCGATCTCCTCCATCATGGATTTGGCGGGGCCGCCGTAGGGGCGCCAGTCGCTCGCGAAGACCAGGTCGAACCGGCGCTCGCCGTCGAAGTCCCGCATCGAGGCGGGCAGCGCGAAGGGACGCTCCTCCTGCTGGGCGGCGATGTAGGGCCGGGCGCCCGAGGCCTGCACGTTCTGGTGCCAGCGCCAGTACGCGCTGCGGTACGCGGGGAACCACGGGGTGGTGATCCGCTCCTCGCTCTCCTGGTACGGCACGGATTCGCGGTCGTCCAGGGTCAGCGCCAGCACCGTCGCGCGCGACATCGAGACCGCGCTCTTGCCGTAGGGCAGGCGGGTCCGGTCGATGAACTCCTCGACTGACTCGGGGCCTATCTCGTCGAAGTAGCCGAGGTCCTCGACGACCCTGCGGCGGAACAGGAACGTGCGCGAGTGGACCTCGGGGCGCCAGAAGCCGAACTTGCCGATCCTGAGGTCGGCGCTGGCGCGCAGGCGGCCGGTGCGGGCGACCATGAGGCCCCTGGGCCCGCAGAGGGTGGTGAGGTGGCGGTGCACGAGGTCGGGCAGGCACCAGTCATCCGGGTCGAGGACCAGCACGAAGTCGGCGCCGGTCTCCTTGAGGGCCACGTTGACCGCGGCGCCGAAGGCGGTTCCCGGTTCGACCGGGATGAGCCGGATCTGCTCGTTGCCGTCGAGGAGGGCGCGCTCGTCGGCGTCGGGTTCGCGGTCGAGGATGAGGAGGATCTGCTGCAGGGCGTGGGTCTGGCGCAGTGCGGACCTGAGCCCGGTGAGCGCCGACCGGCCCTCCAGCGCGGGGAGGATCGCCGAGACGTCCTCGGTGAGCGTGGAGCGGGGCTGCGGAGAGGTCTCGAGCTGGTCGAAGAGCGCGGTGCCGCGTTCGGTGCGCAGGACGCACTCGGTCCGGAGGAGCCTGCCGAGGCGTGCGAGCCATTTCGCGTCCGCTTCGGGGCGCTCCCATTCGTCCCGGGCGAGGTTGCAGGCGAGGGCGCGGGAGGTGCTCTGGTGGATGCGCTTGCTGCGGGAGAGCTGCTTCGAGGCCCATTTCGCGTTGCGGACCCGCGCGCCGACGTGGACGAAGACGGCCTGGTGCTGGGCGTCGAGGGAGCTGAGGCCGAAGCGGCGCTCCAGGAACGCGTAGAGGGCGAACGCGTTCGGCAGGTCGTGTTTGGTCAGCCGCTGCTCCGCCAGGACGGAGGCGAGGTCGGCGAGGTAGTCGATGAACCGCTGCCGCTGCGGGGGCGGCGGGGTGCTCACGCCTCCTGAGCGGACCGCCGCGATCGCGTCGGCGTAGGTCGTGGGCTCGCCGAAGGCGAGGGTGGTGAAGATGTCGCGCATGCCAACCGAACCGAGCCGGATCGCCGTCGCGCTGAGGGCTCCCGGCTTGCGCTTGCCCTCGATGTCGGCATGGTCCTCGAGGAATCGAGCGCGGAGCTCGGGGGGGACACGGTGATACATATTGGCTGACTTCACCCTTGGCTGCGATCACGGGGGGAGGCTCGGCGCTCACGGGGCTGCGCCGAAAGACCGCGATCCCGACTCCGGCCAACGGCTACGGAGTCGAAAGCGAACAATAATCGATGATGCGATATTAGCAATCTGTGGCCGCCCGAGACCTCCCGCCGCCGAGTCGGCCTTGTAGGATGCAAGCAGGCTCGCACCCCTATCGCCTGCCGATCCCCCGCCGCCCGAAACCCAGGCCCGCAGCGCGTTCGCTCCGCCTCGGCGGGCCCGGCCCTGAATACGTTGAGGAGCTGCTTTGATCCGCCGGAACGACTGGGGCGTGCTCGACGCCACACCGCTCGGCAATTGGACCCCGGTCAAATCGGTGTCCATTGTGATTCCCGCATTCGGCTCCCAGGAGAAACTCGACCTCGCCCTCGCAGCGCTCGCGGCGCAGAGCTATCCCGAGGATCTGACCGAGGTCGTGGTGGTCGACGACGGCAGCGAGCCGCCGCTCGAGGCCCGCAAGCCCTTCCCCGCGAACCTCCGCGTCGTCTCCCCAGAGGACGGACGCTGGGGGATCGCGGCCGCTGTCGACGCCGGTATCGCGGCGTCCACCGGCGAGGTCGTGCTGCGGCTCGACTCCGACGTGATCGCCAGCCGCCACCACGTCGAGGCGCATATGCGCTGGCACCACCAGGTCGACTACGCGGTGGTCATCGGCAAGCTCTCGTTCGCCGAGATCGAGCCGTCGCGGCTCGCTCCGGACGAGGTGCGCGACGCGGTGGCCGACAACGCCGGGTGGCGCCTGTTCGAGGGGCTCGACATCGACCGCGGCTGGCACTCGAAGGTCATCCTCAACCGCAGCGAGCTGCGCAAGGGCGATCCGCAGTCGTTCAAGGTCGCCAATGGCGCCTCGGTCTCGTTCTCCCGCGAACTCTACGAGGCCGCGGGCGGGGTCGCGACGGACCTGCTGCTGGGCGAGGACACGGAGCTGAGCTACCGGCTCGCGCAGCAGGGCGCCGTCTACATTCCGGATCGGGCCGCCGAGGCCTGGCACATCGGCGAATCGCAGATGCGGACCGAGAAGGACCGCGGGATGCGCTACCGGCAGCCGTTCTTCGCGGGGCGCGTGCCGCTGCTGCGGCACCACCGGAAGATCCGGGGCGTGGCCTGGCGGGTCCCGCTGGTCGAGGTCGTCATCGACGGGCGCGGCCGGACGTACGAAGCAGTCGCGGCCACTGCGGGCTCGGTGCTCAGCGGCGACCAGACCGACGTCGCGGTGAAGCTGGTCGGCGACTGGCCCGCCGCGGCGGAGGGCCGCTACCGGCCGCTCGAGGACACGTCCCAGGACGCCCGCCTCATCATGGAGGCCTTCGGCAACGACCAGCGCGTGTCGTTTGTGGATTCGGTTGATGCGACGGCCGCTCCCACGCCGTTCCGGCTCTCGCTCGCGGCAGGGATCACGCTGCGGCACGACGCGCTCGAATCGCTCCTCGACACCGCCGACCTGCGCAACGTCGGCCGCGTCAACTGCACCCTCTCCGGTCAGGACGAGCCCGTCGCGGTCCGGCTCGACCGCACCGCCGCCGTCGCCCGGGTCCTGCGGACCACGGGCGGCCCCGAAATCGGCGACGAAGCGGTCGAGCAGGCGTGGGGCGTCTGGTGGGCCGACGGCGACGACTGGTTCGCCGTCGCCGACGGCACTTCGGTCCCGTGGCTGCGGGCGAGCGGTACGCAGCGCGAGCTGGAGCGGCTGCAGGAATCCGAAGCGGAGCTGCGCAAGCAGGTCGAGCGGCTGAAGAAGTCCGCTTCGGACGCTCGGGCCTCGGCCTCCCGCTGGGAGAAGTCCGCCCGGGAATGGGAGAAGTCGGCCGCCGCGTGGAGCCGCGGCTCCCGCCCGAAGGCGAAGCGCCCGCGCGGCCTCCGGAGGATCGCCCGCGGTGTGAAGCGCCGACTGAAGCAGGCCCTGGGCCGGTAGGACGTGTCCGGACTCCATGCCGGACACCTGAGGAAGGACCGCTCTTTCATGGTCAGAGGACGTCTCCGCGAGCTGATGGCGGGCATCGAGGGCACCATCTTCACCATCGGGTTCGCCGGCCCTGAGAGTCTCGCCGACTCCGCGGGCGGCCACTTCCCGCCGACGATCGACCTGGACCGCGCCGAGCTGCCCCTCGCCGCGTCCAAACGGGACGCGGTGGCGCTCGTCGCCCGCAGCGTGGCCGATCTGCGGCGCGCGGCGACGATGCGCGCGCTCCTCCCGTCGAGCAAGCGGCTCTTCGTGGGCGTCACCGAGATGGGCGTGTCGCACCGCCCGAAGACCGTGCACCTGCCGGACGCCGCCGAATGGGACGCGCTCCGCAGCCTGCACGTCCAGCGCGGACCGGGAACGGGCTGGTTCGTCGAAGCCGCGACCGACCGGGCCGCGCCCCTCGGCGAGCTCATCGCGGCCGTCGTCGCCACGGCCGCGGAACCGACCGCGCCCGTCGCCCCGCTCGTAGGGCTCGCGGACCCGGGTGCGACGCAATGGAGTCCGGGCGCGCACGCCGTGGTGGTGCCGCCGGGGACCGGTGACGGCACGTCGCCGTTCCCCGCTTCGGACCTCCTCGTGCGCACCGAGACCGCGACCGCCGCACCCGAACGCGAAGGCGCCGTGGCGGTCATCGACCGTCCCGGGCCCGACGGCCCGCTGGAGGAGCTCACCGCCGACGAGCTGCCTCCGGTCGACGAGCTGGCCGTCAACCCGATCGGCTTCACCAATGACGCCGAGGCCGGCACCGCGGTCCTGCGGTACGACGGCGCGAACTGGACCGCCGCGGCACCCGATGCGGCGATGGTGCGCCTGCCTTCGGACGGCGCCGTCACCGACGCGGACATCACCCGGTTGCGGCCTTTCGCCTCCGTCGCCATCGACTGGAACAGCCACCCGGGCTCCGTCGCCGCTGTGCGGGCAGTCGCCGGGCTCGCGGCCGCCGGTGTGCCGCTCACCTGCCGCAACCCCAGCCCGGACTGGGCCGGGGCGCTCGGCACCGAACTGCGCGACCGGATCGACGGCGCCGACCCGGAGACCTTCGACGACACCGTGCAGCGCCAGCTGCACAGCATCGCCGTCCGGCGCATCGCACTGCGGGACCACTCCCGCTACGCCCGCTGGTCGGCGCTGCGCGCCGCCAACGGCCTCCCCGCCGCGACCCCGGCGGTCACGGCGCTGCTGTGCACCCGCCGCCCGGAGTTCCTCGAGTTCGCGATCGGCCAGATCGACGGGCAGCGCCACCGGAACCTGGAGATCGTCCTCGTCCTGCACGGCCTCAGCGCGGACCTCCCCGAGGTGAAGCGCGCGATCGGGCGGACCGACCTGCCCGTCGCCGTGGTCGAAGTCGCGGGTTCGACGGTGTTCGGCGACGCCCTGAACGCCGGCGTGCGCGCCGCAGGCGGCGACTTCATCGCCAAGTTCGACGACGACGACTGGTACGGCCCACACCACCTGGACGACCTGCTGTCCGCCTCCCGGTACTCGGGCGCGGACCTCGTCGGCAACCTCGCAGAGCTCGTCCACCTCGAACCGCTGCGCACCACGGTCTACCGGTTCGGCGTGAACGAGCGCCGGTCCCGGCACGTCTCGGGCGGCACGATGCTGATCCGCCGCGGCACCATCGCGGACCTCGGCGGCTTCCGGCCGCTGCCGTCGGCGATCGACGTCGCGCTCCTGCAGAGCCTCCTCGCCGCGCGGGGCCGGATCTACCGGATGCACGGCCTCGGGTACGTCCTCTCCCGACGCGCGGAAGGCCACACCTGGGCCCAGCCGCCCGGCGAGTTCCTGGCGCAGGCGAAGCGGCAGTGGCCCGGCGTCAACCTCGGCGAGGCGGTTTCGACCGATGCGCCCTTCCCGTCCTGAATGGATCCCCAGGCGGTCTCGCGGGCCCGCCTGAGAACCCGTCGAATGGTGCGGCGCTGATACGATGGCTTCACTCCGCGCCACTCCGCGCCCCGTCCCCCTGAGCGAACTTGAGGATCAGACACCATGAGGAAGTTCGCGGCCCTCGTGCCGCTCTCGGCCGTGCTGCTCGTTGCCGCGTGCCAGTCTGGTGGCACCCCTGAGGAGGGCGGCGAGACGACCTCAGCGCCGGCGACCGTGGAGACCGCCCCGCCCGTACTCGATCCCGCAGTGGCCGCGAGCGTGTCCTTCGAGCTGCCCGCGCAGATGACCGAGAACACCACGGTCCCGTTCCCGTACCTGCTCGGGTATGAGCACACGTCGTGGAGCTACGACATCGGCGCCGAAGGCCTCGGCCCCGACGACCGCATCTTCGTCACCTCCTACCTCATGCCCGAGGGCACCACGTACCCCGACTACGAGTCGTCCCTCGCGTTCATCCGCGAGTACGACGCGCTGATCGTGAACGACGCGCACGAGGCCAGCCACAACCCGGCCCTGATCAACCGCCAGGAGGGCATCTTCCGGTTCGCGGTCCTCCGCATCGGCGAACGCACCCTCTACCAGCGGAACTTCTTCCTGTTCAACGAGAACCACGTCGTGCAGGTGACCTGCCAGTGGGAGAACACCCGCGCGATCCTCATCCCCTTCTGCGAAGAGATGCAGGAGACCCTCACGCTCAAGTAGCGCCGCGGGGCCCGTCTCCGGGCCGCCGCCGCTACTGCGGGAGCTGCTCTGCGAGCAGTGAGGCGATCGAGCGCATGTACGGCGTCGAGATGTGGTGCTTGTCGCGGTACACCATCATGCCGTCCACGATCACCGGGCACTTGCCGTCGACGCAGAACCAGCCGGTCGGCTCGACCACGGTCACGCCCAGCTCCTGCTGCAGGTCCATGCCCGCCTGCCGCCGCTCGGCGGCCTGGATGCCATCGTCCTGGTCGATCGTGCACTCCTGCACCGAGTCCTCGTTGACGGCCAGGCACTCGGGGATCGACTCCTCGCCCCACGGGGTGTCGCCGATCGAGACCACGTGCTCTGCCTCGCCCTGGACGCGGCCGATCGTCTCCTCCCAGCCGTCGAGCCAGCGCTGCATGCGCTCGTCGTCGCCGTCCACACCGGCCATGCCTCCGGCCGTGGTGGTCCCGATGACCACCAGGTACGGGTTGATCTCGTCGATCTCCGCGAAAGCCGCCTCGCGCGCCTCATCGCACTCGGTGTACTCCACCCCGTCCTGCATCATGGTGGCGGACACCGGGGTGCACGAGCTCTTGGTGCGGGTCAGGAGCTTCCACCCGCGCTCCTCGGCGATCTGGTCGAGGGCCGGGAACCAGTGGCCCGCATGGGAATCGCCGATGAGCACTACGACCGTGTCGGACTCGGTGTCGCCGAACTCGCAGTGGTCCGGCCACGAGGTCTCCTCGAAGCCGAGGTGGCAGCCGTTGTTGTAGGGCTCGGGCTTGTCGAACTCGGCCCCCGTCAGCGAAGGGACCATGTTCTCGGGGATCGAGGTCGTCTGCAGGCCCTCCTTGAGGCCCTGCTCGAGCGAGGAGAGGTCCTGCACCTGCTCGATGTCGTCCAGCGCCACCGTCTCCTCGGCCTCGGGGACCTTGGAGTACACGGTGCTGAAGGCGATGACGACGAAGAGCGCCACGAGCGAGCAGGCCACGCCGGAGAGTATGCCGTAGACCGGCTGGAGGCCGAGGAACTTCGCCTTGCGCACCGGGGTCTCGATGCAGGCGTAGGAGACCTGGGCGACGCCGACGGCGCTCGCCAGCAGGATGATGTTCAGCGTCAGCGACGGCTCGACCCCGACCCCGATCGCGAGCGGACCGAGGATCAGGATCGGCCAGTGCCACAGGTAGAGGCTGTAGGAGATCTTGCCGAAGAACTGGAACGGCGCCGTCGACAGCAGCCGGGAGGCGGGGTTCTCGCCGGTGGCGGTGCCGGCGACGAGCACCATCATGGTGCCGAGGACCGGCAGCATCGCGGTGTAGCCGGGGAACGGGGTCGCCTCGGAGTAGAGCACCGCCGAGACGAGCACCGCCGCGATGCCGATCAGACCGAGGACCGCCGCGGTCGCCTTCGGGACCTTCCGCCACGTGGGGAGGGTGAGTGCCAGCAGCGCCCCGGCGGCGAGCTCCCAGACCCGGGTGTGGGCGGCGTAGTAGGCGGCGGTCGGGTTCGTCTCGGTGATCGCGATCGAGGCGATCAGCGACAGCGCGAAGACCACCGAGATCGCGGCGACGGCGAAGCCGACGGCCTTGCGGGGCACGCGCTTCGCCAGCAGCAGGACGCCGATCAGCAGGAGCGGCCAGACGAAGTAGAACTGCTCTTCGACCGCCAGCGACCAGAACTGCTGGAACGGCGAGGGCGACTGGTCGGCGTTGAGGTATTCGGTCTGCTCCGCGATGAAGCGGTAGTTGACGATGTAGACGATGACCGTGAACGCGTCCTGCATGATGTCGCCGACGCGGGTCACGGGGAACCACAGCCACGATCCGACGACCGTGGCGGCGACGACCGCTCCCGCGGCCGGGAGGATGCGGCGGGCACGGCGGGAGAAGAACCCGGACAGGGAGATGGTCCCGGTGTCGTGCATCTCCTTGACCAGCAGCGAGGTGATGAGGAACCCCGAGAGGACGAAGAAGACGTCGACACCGACGTAGCCGCCCTTGAAGAACGAGAAGCCGGCATGGCCCAGCAGCACCAGGACCACCGCGACGGCGCGCAGCCCCTGGATGTCGGGGCGGAACCCGACGCCTTCCCAGCGGACGGCAGGGGGCTGCTCCGGCGGGGCGGCGACGGGGCGCGGGTGGCCGCCGGTGTCGGACGGCGACGGCGGCGCGGGGGCCCGGAACGCAGGACGCTGCGGGTACGGGCTCGGTGCGGTGCGCTGCGCGCCGGGGATGGGGCCGGACGGGGGAGCCATCCGGGGTGCACCTGGCGCCTGGGCGGTCATGCCGGCGGTGGTCGTCGGCAAGTGGAGGGTCTCCTCGTTGACTCCGGGTCCCGGGGCGGCGTTGTGCGGGGGCCTGGGGGCCTGAGGCGAGGTCATGGTGCAGGGTTCTCCGTCTGAGGATGCCGGGGCGCGTCGGGTCGCCCCATCCTAGGCGCTTTGGTCCCGTCGAGCGGCGCAGCGTGGGCCTGCTCGGCTGTTCGGGCACACCTGTCGCGGAGCCGCGAGTCCTATCGTACCGACTCCGCGCCGAGTGCACGTCCCTGCTTGGGCGGCAATGCTTCGCCGTCGCTCACCCTGGGTCCGCCGATGCGCGAAAGGCCCCGGCCTGGGTCGCAGGTCGGGGCCTTCTCGGTTGGTCTAGAGCGCCTTGAGGACTCGCGGTTCGACCCGGTAGAAGATCCAGCGGCCGAAGAACATCAGGAACGCGGAGACGCCCACGGAGACGCTGAGCTGGAAGGTGGTCGGCGCCAGCTCGGGGATGAAGACCGCCCGGTGCATCGAGAAGATGCCGATGAGCGGGTTCGACGAGAAGACGTCGTACAGCCAGGGGTTCTCTTCCATGGTCGGCGCTTCGGAGACCTTGGTGACCGGGTAGATGATCGCCGAGGCGTAGAAGAGCACCCGCATGATGAGCGGCAGGAAGCGCGAGACGTCCTTGTAGAGGACGTTGAGTCCGGCGAGGACGAACACCATGCCGGCCAGCAGCATCGTCTGCACCAGGATCGCCGGGAACAGCCACAGCAGGTTGAGCCCGAACTTGCCGCCCTGCCAGATCGCGACGGCGAGGAGGATCGGGAAGCCGACCGCGTACTCCGCGAAGCGCGCGAAGACCTTCGAGACCGGGAAGACCTCTCTGGGGACCTTCATGACCGTGATGAGCGCCGCCTGGCCGCCGAGGGACTTGGCGCCCTCGTTGACCGCGGAACTGAACCACTGGTAGGCGAAGATGCCGGAGACGATGAACAGCAGGTAGCCCGCGCGGTCGCCGTTCTCGTCCTTGGGCATGGCGTTGCTGCCGCCGAAGACGAGGTCGAACACGAACCAGTAGATGACCGTGAGGCCGAGCGGCTCGATGAGCGACCAGATGTAGCCCATCACCGTCCCCTGGTACTTGACGGCGAGGTCGCGGCGGACCAGGACCGACAGGGCGTACCGGTGGCGCAGGAGCGCGGTGAAGCCGGTCGTCAGCGGGAACTTCCGCTTGAGCGGCTTGACCTCGGCGGTCCGGACGCCGGGGCCCTCGTCGCTGCGGGCCGAGTCCAGGAACGCCGGGAGCTCGGCGGTGTCGTCGAGGTTGCGGCGGATGTGCGAGGCCCCGGCCACCGGCATGTCGCGGTTGGGTTCGGCGCGGGTCGCGTAGGGCGCCTGCGGGACCTGGTTGGCCGGGTTCTGCGGCGCAGAGGGCTGCTGGCCCTGGTGCTGCGCCGCGGCGGGCGGCGGCGTCTGGGTGTGCGGGGCCGGAGGCGTCTGGCCGTGCGGAGCCGGAGCCGTCGCCGGAGGCGGCGGGGGCTGCTGCGGCTGGTAGTGGCCCGGCGCGGGCTGGCCGTACGGGTTCGGCTGGCCCGGCCCGTTGTGCGAGGGCCCGGGGCCGTGCGGCTGCGGCGACCCGTAGGGCTGCTGCGGCTGGCCGGGACCGTGCGGCGGAGGCGGCGCACCGTACGGCTGCTGCCCTTGGGGCGCACCGTAACCGGGGTTCGGGGCCGGGCTCTGGTGGTGCGCCGGGGCGCCGTGCGCCTGCGGCTGTCCGGCGGGCGCCGCGTACGAGGCCGGGCCGTAGCCCTGCGGCGGCTGCGGGGCCTGGCCGGGGTTCGGCGCGCCCGGGTGGCCCGGGGTGATGCCGGGCGCGGCGGACGGCGGCGGGCTCGCGAACGCCGCCGAACCGGAGCTCAAGGCCCCCGGCGGGTATCCCGCGGGGGTGGCCGAAGGCCCGGGACCGAAGCCGCCCTGGGGAGCGGCCGCATCGGAGTTCTCCGGGCTCCCGTCGTTGTTTCCGGCTGGGCCGGAGACGCCGTCGGGGTGCGGGCTAATCGAGCTCATGCATCATCTCCGTCAGGTGTCGCTCCAGCGCCACCGAGTCCAGTTCACGATGTTCGAGAATCGTATAACGGCCTGGCCGGGTCTTCGGCGCGTAGGCCACCGCTGTGGCGAGCTCCGCGGTGTTCAACCCGAGTTCATTTGCGGTGCGCGGCAGGCCGTGCCGTTTCAGGGCGGCCGACAGCTCTTGGAACAGGGCCTTGTCGCCCCGCAGCCACGTGCAGATCAGCGCCCCGACCCCGCCCTGCGCCCCGTGGGACGCCAGGCCGGGGTGGAGCGCCTCGAGCGCGTGCGCGATCTCGTGGCATCCGCCCGAGCAGGGGCGGGACGATCCGGCCATGCTCGAGGCGAGTCCGCCTTGGATGAGCGCGTCCGCGAGGGTGGCCAGGAACGCGTCGTCGGCGATGGTGCCGGGGTGGCGCAGCACGGCCTCGGCCCCGGTGCGGGCGATGGCGGCCGCGAGGCCGTCCACGGGTTCGCCGTTCACCTCGTGCGAGAGCTGCCAGTCGGCCACGGCCGAGAGGTTCGTCAGCGCGTCGCCGATGCCCGACTGCAGCTGGTGCGCGGGGGCGTGGCGGATGAAGTCGAGGTCGGCGAGGACCGCGAGCGGCGGGTGGACCCCGTACGAGACCGAGACGCCGTCGCGTTCGAGCGAGGCGGTCGGGGACGCGAGGCCGTCGTGGGCGAGGCTCGTGGCGACTGAGACCATCGGCAGGCCGAGGTCGGACGCGGCCCATTTCGCGGTGTCGAGGAGCTTCCCGCCGCCGATGCCGACGAGCGCGTCGACGCGGTGGTCGTCGCGGAGGCGCTTGGTGAGCTCTTTGGCGCTGGCGAGACTGCCCGGGGCGACGGTGTGGACCGTGGCGTCGGGCAGGTGGTCGAGCTCGGCCGCGATGCTCTCACCGAGGCCGGGCCCGAGGGCGACGGCGACGCGGCCGCCCGAGGAGATCCTGGAGTCGGCGAGCAGTTCGGGGAGACGCCCCAGCGCTCCGGCCGAGACTTCCACGGTGATCGGCGCCAAGACGGTGCGCGCGAAGGTCGGCAAACTAGAGGCCCTTCGCGCTGTGTCGCCTGGATCGCTCCGCAAGCTGCGCGATCGCTTTAGCGGCGGCCCAGTCGGCGTGGTCGTCCACTTCGGTCCATGCCACGGGCCCGGTGGAGACGGTGCCGATCTGCCCGGCTTCGGCGAGGAGCTGGTAGGCGTCCTCGTAGTAGAGGGTCGAGTCGCGGGTGAAGGTCGCTTCGAGGGCCTTGGTGAGGTCCGCGGCGAGTCCGGCTGGGATGAGGCTGACGCCGATGTACTCGCCCGCGGCGGTGGCGATCGGCTGCTGCTTGTGGATGAGCTCGACGCCGCCTTCGCCGACGCGCACCTTCATCGCCTCGTCGGTGAGCTGCTTGTGGTCGTCGAGCGCGAGGAGCAGCCGCGGGTCGGTCTCGGCGGCCGCGAGGAGGCTCCGCTCGATGCTCGTGGGGTGCACGGTGTCGCCGTTGACCAGGACGGCGCCCTGGCGGTAGTGGTCCCGGGCGGTCCACAGCGAGTACGCGTTGTTCCAGTGCGGCTTGTCGTTGTCGACGATGGCGACGCTGACGCCGTAGCGGTCCTCGAGGACCGGGACGTGCTCGCGGATCTTCCCGGCGGCGTGGCCGACGGTGATCGCGAGGTCGGTGACGCCGACCTCGGCCAGGCCCCGCACGATCGTGTCGAGGATCGTCTCCGTCTCGGTGACCGGCAGGAGGGTCTTGGGGAGCACGTCGGTGTCAGGGCGCAGGCGCTGTCCCTGTCCGGCGGCGAGGATGACGCCTCTCACGAGTTTGCGGCCTTCCGATCGACGGCTGTGAACCCGCCTAGTTTACAAGTCCCGAAAGGGGGGAGGCCCCTGCCGAGTGTGCGCCTGCACACGTCGGCCGGGGCCTCCAACTGGAAGGGGCGCCAACCGCGAAGCCTGCGAGCGGTTCAATGCGCTCGGTCGCCTGAGCGGTCGCCGCTGCCTTCTACAACGAGCCTCGTAGGGCCCGGTTGCGAACTATTTCGCACTCTTCGCGAAGAGTGTCGGCGATTACTTCGAGGAGATGCTCTTGGCGAGGTTCTCCGACAGGGTGTCGAGGAACTCGTCCGTGCTCTGCCACTCCTGGTCCCTGCCGATGAGCGCGGCGAGGTCCTTGGTCATCTTGCCGCTCTCGACGGTGTCGATGACGACCTTCTCGAGCTCGTTCGCGAAGCCGGTGACCTCGGGCGTGTTGTCGAGCTTGCCGCGGTGGGCGAGGCCGCGGGTCCACGCGAAGATCGAGGCGATCGGGTTGGTCGAGGTCTTCTCGCCGCGCTGGTGGGCGCGGTAGTGGCGGGTCACGGTGCCGTGGGCGGCCTCGGCCTCGACGGTCTTGCCGTCGGGGGTCATGAGCACGGAGGTCATGAGGCCGAGCGAGCCGAAGCCCTGCGCGACGATGTCGGACTGGACGTCGCCGTCGTAGTTCTTGCAGGCCCAGACGTAGCCGCCCTGCCACTTGAGCGCGGCGGCGACCATGTCGTCGATGAGGCGGTGCTCGTAGGTGAGGCCCTTGGCCTCGAAGTCCGCCTTGTAGTCGTTGTCGAAGATCTCCTGGAAGGTGTCCTTGAACATGCCGTCGTAGGCCTTCAGGATGGTGTTCTTGGTGGACATGTACACCGGGTAGTTCCGGGCCAGGCCGTAGCGGAACGAGGCGTGGGCGAAGTCCTCGATGGACTTCTTGAAGTTGTACATGCTCAGGGCGACGCCGCCGCCCTCCGGGTAGCGGGCGACCTCGAACTCCATGGGCTCGGTGCCGTCGTCCGGGGTGAAGGTGACGGTGAGCGTGCCGGGGCGGTCGACCTTGAAGTCGGTGGCGCGGTACTGGTCGCCGAAGGCGTGGCGGCCGACGATGATCGGCTCGGTCCAGCCCGGGACCAGGCGCGGCACGTTGCTCATGATGATCGGCTCGCGGAAGATGGTGCCGCCGAGGATGTTGCGGATGGTGCCGTTCGGGGAGCGCCACATCCTCTTGAGGCCGAACTCCTCGACGCGGGCCTCGTCGGGGGTGATGGTGGCGCACTTGACGCCGACGTTGTACTGGCTGATCGCGTTGGCGGCGTCCACGGTGACCTGGTCGTCGGTGGCGTCGCGGTGCTCGATGGAGAGGTCGTAGTACTTGAGGTCCACGTCCAGGTAGGGGTGGATCAGCTCGTCCTTGATCTTGCTCCAGATGATGCGGGTCATCTCGTCGCCGTCGAGCTCGACGACCGGGTTCGCCACTTTGATCTTCGCCATAGTCTCGCTACCTCTCCTCGCGCCTACCTGCGCCTGGGTTGACTGCGCCTCTAGAGGGCGCCGGAGCCATCGCCCCTAACAGTACGAGCGTACTGGCTTTACCGTGGAAGCCGCGCCCGGCCCCGGGAGTCAATGGTCACAGCACGGACGCACCGATAACGATTCCGTCTCAAGGCTGGCGTGCGCGGGGTCACGACGGGTAGCTTTCTTAACTAGAAACAATCTTTCCAATTTGTTTCGCCCCCCGTCGTCCGAGGCTCACCGGCTCTTCCGCGAGTCGGGGTCCCGATTAGCGCACGAAGGAGTGCCCGAGGTGACCGCACCCGCCGCACCCCCTCCGCAATCCGTTGCGGAAGGTACGCCGCCCCGCACCGCCGCCCGCGTGGTCCGGCGCGTGTGGACCTCCTACGTCTTCCGCCGCGTCCTGCAGTCCATGTTCGTGATCTGGCTGGTCGCCACCATCACCTTCATGCTCATGCAGCTCATGCCGGGCGACCCGATCGAGATCATGGCCGGGCGCCTCAACAGCTCGGGCATGTCGCACGACCAGGCCATGGCCACCGCCGCGAACATCGTGAGCTACGACCCGGACGCGAGCGCCTGGGAGCAGTACCTCGGCTTCCTCAAGGGCCTGGTCACCCTGGACCTGGGCAACTCGCTCACCAGCCCCAGCACCTCGGTCTTCGAGCACGTCATGGAATACCTGCCCTGGACGCTGTTCGCCGTCGGCACGGGCATCGTCCTGGCCGCCGTCATCGGCCTCTCGGTCGGCATGGCCACGGCCTACCGGCGCGGATCGGTCCTCGACCACACCATGACCTCGGTCGGCTCGTTCCTCACCGGCGTGCCGAACTACATCCTCATCGCCGCGGTGGTCGTCCTCGGCTACACGGTGCTGGGCATCCTGCCGTTCCTCGACATGCGGGGCCGCGTCACGGCGGGCGTCGAGCCGGGCTTCGACCCGGTGTTCTTCGGCGACGCGCTCTTCCACGCGATCCTGCCGATCATCGCCTTCGCGTTCACCTCCACCGGCGCCTTCATGCTCAACATGAAGGCCGCCACGACCGAGGTGCTCACCGAGGACTACGTCACGGTGGCGCGCGCCCGCGGCCTCAAGCCCGGCCGCATCAGCCGCAACTACGTGGGCAGAAACGCCCTCCTGCCGGTGGTCCCGCAGATCGCCCTCCAGCTGGGCATGCTCGTGGGCGGCTCGATCGTCATCGAGCAGATCCTCAACTACCCCGGGGTCGGCCAGATGCTGATGCAGGCCATCGGCAACCGCGACTACCCCGTGGTTCAGGCCGCCGTCATCATCCTCGCCACCTCGGTGGTCATCACGAGCCTCATCGTGGACCTCCTGCTGGTGAAGATCGACCCGCGCATCAAGTCCGAGAACCAGGAGGCGTGAGCATGACCGCCGTCGAAGCGCCGGCCCCACGCCGGAAGTTCCGGGAGAGCACGCTCGGACAGATCTGGACCGGGCTCACCCGCTCCCCCGCCGGGTTCGCCGGCACCGTGCTCGTGCTCGCCATCGTCGGGTTCTCCTTCATCGGCCCGCTCGTGGTCGACCAGCACAACCCGACCGACACCTCGCAGATCTGGACCGCGCCCTCGGGCGAGCACTGGCTCGGCACCCAGTACGAAGGCAAGGACACCTTCACGATCCTGGTCAACTCCGGGGCGGAGCCGATCTGGGTCGGCGGCATGGCCGCCACGATGGCCGTGATCGTGGCCGTCGTCCTCGGCTCGATCGCCGGGTACTTCCGCGGCCGGATCGACGCGCTCCTGCTCCAGCTCACCGACGTCACCGTGACGATCCCGCAGTTCCTGCTCATGATCGCGGTCGTCGCGTTCTTCGAGGACATCCCGCCGTGGGGCGTGGCGATCGTGGTCGGCTCCACCATGTGGGCGTTCCTGTTCCGGTCCATCCGGGCGCAGGTCATGTCCCTCAAGGAGCGCGAGTTCGTCGAGGCCGCGAAGCTCCAGCACCTGGGCACCGCGCGGATCGTCTTCCGGGAGATCCTGCCGAACATGGCCGGGTTCATCTTCGTGAACTTCGTGATCGCCGTCAACCAGGCCATCTACGCCATCGTCGGCCTCTACATCCTCGGCCTCATGCCCTCCGGCACCCCCAACTGGGGCCTGATGATCCACCTGTCGTGGCAGAACAACTTCTTCCTCCTCCCGGTCGCGATGCCGTTCGTGCTCGCGCCGCTGCTCATGATCGTGCTCTTCACGATCGGCCTCGTCACCATGGGACGCGGCCTCGACCAGGCCCTCAACCCGCGCCTGAGGGAAAGGTGAGACCATGACCGACCCCATTCTCAGCGTCCGCGACCTCTCCATCGCGTACCGGACCGGCCGGAAGGAGTCGGTGACCGCCGTCAGCGGCATCGACCTGGACCTCTACGAAGGACAGTCCCTCGCGCTCGTCGGCGAGTCCGGCTGCGGCAAGACCACCCTCGGGCTGGGCCTGCTGCGCCTGCTGCCCGGCCTGGGCGAGATCACCTCGGGCTCGCTGACGTACCGGTTGAAGGACGGCTCCACAGCGGACCTGCTCAAGATGAAGCCCGAGCAGCTGCGCCGCTTCCGCTGGGCCGAGGCCGCGATGGTCTTCCAAGGCGCCATGAACGCCTTCAACCCGGTCATCAAGATCATCGACCACTTCGCCGACACCCTCCGCGACCACTCGGACGGCAAGAAGCAGTGGACGAAGGCCGCCGTCGAAGCCCGCGCCGGGGAGCTCCTGGAGACCGTGCGGCTCGACCCCGACCGGGTGCTCCAGTCCTACCCGCACGAGCTGTCCGGCGGCATGAAGCAGCGCGCCCTCATCGCGCTCGCCATCGCCCTCGACCCCCAGGTGCTCGTCCTCGACGAACCCACCACGGCCCTCGACCTGCTCACGCAGCGCTCGATCGTGCAGCAGCTCCACGAGCTGCGGAAGAAGTTCGGGTTCACGATGGTCTTCATCACCCACGACCTCGGCCTCGCCGCCGAACTCGCCGACCGCGTCGCCACCATGTACGCCGGCCGCATCATCGAGACCGGCTCGGCCCGCGACATCTTCTACGAGCCCAAGCACCCGTACACGGCCGGGCTCATCAACGCGGTCATGCCCGTCAAGGGCGAACGGCCCCAACTGGAGTCGATCCCCGGCTACCCGCCGAGCCTCAAGGCCATGCCGAGCGGCTGCGCCTTCCACCCGCGGTGCGCGTTCGCCACCGACGCGTGCAAGCGCGAGCGGATCGACCTCGACCTGCTCACCGAGCGCCCGCTCGGCATGAGCCACACGGCCGCGTGCCTCCACCACGACCAGGTCCGCTTCCAGCGCAAGGGCACTGGCACGAGCACTGAGCGGCCCGCGAGCATCGTCGAAAGCGAGACCGCCGATGTCTGAGACACCGCTGCTGAAGCTGTCGGGCCTGGAGCAGGTCTTCGACACCCGCAAGGGCCCGGTCGCCGCCGTCGGCGGCGTCGACCTCGAGATCAAGGCCGGCAAGGTCCTGTGCCTGGTCGGCGAGTCCGGCTGCGGCAAGACCACGACCGCCCGCGCGGCCGCCGGGATCACCCGGCCCACGAGCGGCGCCGTCGAGTTCCGCGGCAAGCCCCTGACCGCGATGAACGCGGCCGAGCGCACCGAGTACCGGCGCTCGGTCCAGTACATCCACCAGGACCCGTACGCCGCGCTCAACCCGACCCGCACCGTCTACTCCACGCTCACCGCCGGACTCAAGCGGCACGGACTCGTCAAGGGCCGCACCGAGGCCCGCGCGAAGGCCGCCGAGCTGCTGCGGCTCGTGGACCTCACGCCCCCCGAGTCGTACCTGGACTCGTACCCGCACCAGCTCTCGGGCGGCCAGCGCCAGCGCGTCAACGTCGCCCGGTCGCTGGCGATGGACCCGAAACTGCTCATCTGCGACGAGTCGACGTCCATGCTGGACGTCTCGATCCGGGTGAGCCTGCTCAACACCCTCGGGCGGCTGCGCGACGAGCTCGACGTCGGCTTCCTGTTCATCACCCACGACCTGGCCGTCGCGAAGTACTTCGCGTGGGACGGCGAGATCGCGGTCATGTACCTGGGGAAGGTCGTCGAGCACGGCCCGACCCCGGAGGTCATCGGGAACCCCCAGCACCCCTACACCAAGGCGCTCATCGGCGCGGTGTGCGAGCCGGACCCGGACCTCGCGAAGGCGAACCGCTCCGCGGAGCAGCTCCGCTCGGCGGAGATCCCGAGCCTGCACGACCTGCCCGCCGGGTGCGCCTTCCACCCGCGGTGCCCGGCCTTCGAGCCGGGCGTGTGCGACGGCGAGCGGCCGCTCCTGCAGCTCGCGTCGCGAAGGAACGTGGCCTGCCACGTGGTCGCCCGCGACCGCGCGCCGGCCGCCGCCGACGACCGGACGCTCACCTTCGACGCCGTACCCGGCTTGCGGCGCCCAGAACCCGAATCAGCCATCTGACCTCGGCTCCCCTTGTTCAACCTCACCACCATCACTGCCTCTTACATTGAATGAAAGGAAACGGCGATGACCTCTCAGCGATTCGAGCTCAGCCGACGCAACCTCATGCAGGCGGTCGGCCTCGGCGCCGGCGCCGTTGCGACCGCGGGCGTCCTCGGCGCCTGCCAGGCCGAAGGATCGGAAGGTGAAGGCGCCAGCGGCACCTTCACCTACGTCTACCCGTTCGACATCACGACCCAGCACCACAACGCGGCGATCAACAACCTCGCCCTGCTGGTCCCCGCGCCGGTCGCGGAGCTGTTCCTCCCCCGCCCGGCGATCCTCGACTGGGAGACCCTGGAGTGGATCCCGCAGCTGGCCGAGTCGGTCGAGCTGGTCGACAAGACCCTCACGATCAAGCTGCGCGCGGGCGTCAAGTGGACCGACGGCAACGCCGTCACCGCGAAGGACGTCGTTGGCACCATCTACCTGCAGAAGCTCAGCGCCCCGCAGGGCACCGTCGGCTGGGACCAGCTGCTCTCGGCGACGGCCGACGACGACACCACGGTCACCGTCACGTACTCGGCGGCGTTCCCCGGTGTCGAGCACGGCGCGCTGAAGGCGCAGATCCTGCCGCACGCCCGCTACGGCGAGTGGATGGACGAGGCACAGGGCCTGGTCGAGGCCGGGGCGATCCAGGGCAGCCCGGAGCAGTCGGCGCTGGCCGAGAAGATCGCGGCCGTCGACTTCAAGGACGAGGGCCCGATCACGAGCGGCGCCTACCAGTTCGACCAGATCGGCGACACCGTCATCTCCTTCAAGGTGCACCCTGACGGGCTGTTCGCCGACAAGGTGAGGTTCTCGAAGGTCGAGATCCAGAACGGCGACAACGCCGCCGCGGTGCAGATGTTGCTCTCGAAGGAGATCGACTACTGCACTCAGGTGCTGGGAGCGACGGACCGCCAGGCCATCGCCGGGGTCGAGGGGCTCAAGGAGCTGTCGACGCCGGGCTTCGACGGCATCGGCCTGATGCTCAACCAGGGCCGGTTCCCCGAGTTCGCGGACGCGCGGGTGCGCAGGGCGTTCATGTACGTCTTCGACGGCGAGTCCATCGGCGAGATCGCCAAGGGCAACGGCGGCTATTACATCCCGTCGACCTACTCGGGCCTGCCCGACCCGCACGTGGAGGGCCTGTTCGACGACGTCGAGCTGGAGTACTTCACGCCCGACCACGCCAAGGCGACCGCGCTGCTCGAAGAGGCCGGGTGGAAGAAGGAGTCGGACGGCTGGCACACCCCGGCGGGCGACCTGGCCGAGTACACGATCATCGGTGTCGAGGGCTGGACCGACTTCACGCTCTCGGGGGAGCAGGCCGCGGCCCAGCTCAAGGAGTTCGGCATCGCCGCGTCATACGAGAACGTGCCCGGGGACAATCCGTGGGGCATCTGGGGCGCGGGCGACTTCGACATCGCGGTGCGCCAGTGGGCGAACCCGTTCGTGCCTTACGCCTACGGCTCGTGGCAGATGGCCTGGTTCACCGACAACGCCGGCACCGCCGACGCCGCGGGCATGGGCGTCCCGACCGACGAGGTCGACTCGCCCACCCTGGGCAAGGTGAACGTCAACGACGTGTACCTCAAGGCCCAGCAGGGCACCGAGGAGGAGCAGGCCGCCGCGAACAAGACGCTCGGCATCGTGTTCAACGAGACCCTGCCGCGCCTGCCGCTGTTCCTGAACCAGCGCGTCAGCTACGGCATCGAGGGCGTCCGCGTGAAGAAGGTCGACCCGGGCTCGTACGCGCTCAACGACGTCTACTTCGACAACCCGATCATGGTCCGCCTCCTCGATGGCGGCATCGAACCCGTCTAGGGCTGATCGGATCCACAACGGACGGGCCTGCGGCCGGTTCCCCCCGGCCGGCCTTTCGGGCCGCGGTCCCGCTCCCCGGGCGATCTGCTCGCGCCCGGGGAGCCGCGCTCTCCCCCAAGGGGGAACAGAAGCTCGGACCGGGACTTCGGCCCCGGCCCGTAGCCGCGCACGACCGAGGCGGGTCAGCGCGGCGAGATTGAAAAGCGGGCCCTGGCCTTTCGGCCAGGGCCCGCGTAATGCCGGGCGCACTTCACCTAATTGCGGGTAAAGGTGAAATACCAGCTGGGTCCCGAGCCGTAGCAGCTGGAGGGCCGCATCGGGTCGGTTCGCCTGTCCGGCATTGCGGTTCGCTTCGGTTGCGGTTCAGGCGGGCAGCGATGACAAGGTTCGCGCAGGCTCTGCGAGCTGCTGCGGCTTCCCGGTGCGGCGGTGCCTGCGGCTCAACCAATCAGCGACGACAGGGCGGGGAAGGGGTTCGGCCCGTCTCTGGCCTCCCGGCCACACCTCGACCTGGCTCACCGAGGATGAGGACGTGTCGGGCGCCCTGATCGACCTGCGCCTGTCGGCGAAAGTCCAGTCCCTGCACCCCGCAGACTCGTCTCTGGCGATCCTCGCCGCCGTCGATGCCGCGAAAGGTCTGCTGGCGGGGCGGACCCGCGAGGTTGTCGCCGACACCATCGGCTCGGACTCCGAGGCGGGCAAGGCGGTCTTGGACGGCATCGACAAGCGCCTGGGCCTCGACAGCGACGAGGAGGCCCGGCCGTGAGCGACGAAGGCGCCTACACCTACGAGAGTGTCCACCTCACCCGGGGCGGCTTCGGCGGCTACGACGTCGACCCTGAAGCGCTGCGCGCCTACGCCGACCGCCTCGCGTCCTTCCGCGACCGGTTCGCCGCGCTCGCCCAGGCCGCGCAGTCCACCACCTCCGCTGAAGGGGCCTTCGGCCTGCTGACCTCGTGGATGGAACCGCTCCTGGACGAGAAATACGACCTGGCCTCCCAACTCACCCCACTCAATGTCGAAGTCCTCGAAAGCTATATCGAAGCTGGACGAACATGGCCGTCGAGTCGCACACGATGGCCGGGGAGCTGTGGACGCTCATGGAAGACGCGACCGCAGAGTGGGAAGGCCAAGCCGCCGAGTCCTACCGGATGCTCCACACCGCCTACATCAACGCCATCGACTCCACCGGGTTCATGTTCGACGCGATGGCCGCAGCGACCAACGGCGCGGCGACCATCGTGCAGCTCGCCTACGAACTCGTCCGCGACCTCATCGCCGAGCTGCTGACCTGGATCTTCTTCAAGACCCCGATCTGGCTCGCGATCATCGCCGCCAGCGCCGGGATCGGCATCCCGATCTGCGCTGCCGAAGCCGGCGGGCGGATCTTCGCCATCACCAGCCTCGCCTTCAACGTCGGCTCCGCCCTCGTCGCCAGCTTCACCAGCCTCCAAGCCCTCCTCGCCGAATAGGCCAGCGCGCTCCGCCACCGCCAACCCCCAAGACGGACAAGGACCCACCCCACCATGCGCCGACTGATCCTCTTCGCCGCCCTCATCGCCGCCACCGGACTCTTCCGACGAACGCCCGGAGGCGGCAGCGGCGGAGGCAGCGAGACCCCATCAGGGTCCAACCGCCCCAACAGCTCAAGCGGCCCCGCACCAGCCGGAGTCACGAGCCTGTTCAACTCCACCCAGAAAGCCATCATGGCGGCCAAACCCAGACTGGCGATCACCGCAACGCAGCACGGCACGCCCTCAGGCAGCACACCCAACTCCCCGACAATGACGCCACCTACCATCGAAGAGAGCGCGTCGACAACTGAAGGCTTCTTGCCCACTTGATGGGGCGCCTCGGCGGTATCGTCGTCCAGCCAGAGCCTTGAGTCTCGCTCGGACGTCGACCGGTACTGAGCAGAACCGAAGGTCTTACGGCAGCGAGGAAACCACGGCAAGTACTGGGTTTGTGTGAACACCACGTCACGCCCAACAACGCGATCTCGACCCCGGGGCGAAGCGGTGGTCCGGGGTCCGGGGCAACTTCTACCCGCCTGAACCTCGCACGGAACGGACCTCGCTGCCGAATCGGGTCCCCGCCCGGCCCGCCACCTCTTTGTCGCTGCCCGCCTGAACCCCACACGAATCAGACCCCACAGCCGAACAGAGTCCCCGCCCGGCCCGCAAGACACGGCGTGCTTCCCGCTGCAAGTGGAAGCGTGAACTTGCCTCTTTGCCCACCTTCGCCACTTCCAGTCCATCGAAATCGAGACGACTCGTGACTGCGGGGAGTGCCCAGCAATGGCCGAGGGCCCGGACGCTGTCGCGTCCGGGCCCCCTTCGCTTGTACTGCCTGCTAGTTGTTCTCGTTGCAGGGCGGCGGGTCCAGTGCGCCGCAGGTCTCCGACGGGGACTCGGAGGTCTCGTCGTCGCCGCCTCCGCCTCCGTCTCCAGCGGCGGCGGTGATGGTGACCGAAGATTCGGGCGCGACGGCCATGCCGCTGGTGATCTGCCCGTCCTCGTTGGTGACCGCCTCGATGGTCTCAGCGGTCGAGTCGCCCTCGATCGTGACGGTGAGCCCGAGGCCCTGCAGGGTCGTCTGGAGCTGAGCAGGGGTGGTCGCGGCGTCCCAGGTGATCACCACGCCCTGGGCGGTGATGGTCACCGTGGTGCCGTCGGACTCGGTCGAGCCCTGGCCCGGATCCTGCTTGAAGACGACGCCCGTCGAAGTGCCCGCCTGGACGCCGTACTCGACCGCCACCTCGAATCCGGCGTCGTTCAGCGTGGTGGTCGCCCGCTCGACGGTCATGCCGAACACGTCGGGCACCTTGGTCTGGCCGCCCGCCGACACCACCAGCGTGACCTCGGTAGTCGGCGGGACTTCGGTCCCGGCCTCGGGGTCCTGGGACAGCACCTGGCCGGACGGCGCGGTGCTCTCCTCTTCCTTCTTGACGACCTTCAGGCCCTGGGCTTCGAGGCTCGCCTTCGCCTCTTCGAACTGCTCGTCCACGACGTTCTCGACCTTGACGTTCTCGGGCGCGACCATCACGGTGAGCGTGATCGTCTCGCCCTCGTCGACCTCGGTCTTCGGTTTCGGGTCCTGGCCGGTGACGTGGTCGATGTTCGTGTCGTTCGGATCGGTCGCGGCCACCTCGGTGAACTTCACCTCGAAGCCCTTATCGGTGAGTGTCTCCTCCGCCACCGCACGTTCCTGCCCGACGACGTTCGGTACCTCCACCATCGCCGACGTCTCGAGCATCTGCATGATCCCCCACGACGCGGCCGTGACCGCGACGAGCGCGAGGATCACCCCCAGGGCGACCAGCCACGGGCGGCGCTTGCTCGACGAGGTCGCGATCGGCGTGATCGGGGCGGTCGAGTCGGGGCCGGCGAGCATCTGGGTCCGGTCGCCCGCGCTCATCACGGCGGGGGCCATGACGGCCTGCCCGCGCGCGGCGCGGATCAGGTCCTCGCGCATCTCCCCGGCCGAGTGGTACCGGTTCTCGGGGTTCTTCGCGAGGGCCTTCATGATCACGGCGTCGACGGAGTCGGGCACGTTCGGGTTGAGCTCCGAAGGCGGCCGGGCCTCCTCCCGCACGTGCTGGTAGGCGACGGAGACGGGGTTGTCGCCGGTGAACGGCGGGTGCCCCACGAGCAGTTCGTAGAGGACGCAGCCGACCGCGTACACGTCCGAGCGGGCGTCGACGGTCTCGCCGCGCGCCTGCTCGGGCGAGAGGTACTGCGCGGTGCCGATGACGGCGCTGGTCTGGGTCATGGTCGCCTGGCCGCTGGCCAGGGCCCGGGCGATGCCGAAGTCCATGACCTTGACCTGGTTGGTGTCCGAGAGCATCACGTTGCCGGGCTTCACGTCCCGGTGGATGATGTGGTGCTTGTGGCTGAAGTCCAGGGCCGAGCACATGTCGGCTACGACCTCGCAGGCCGTCGCCGGGTCGAAGCGGCCCTCGGCGAGCAGGACCTCTTTGAGGGTCCGGCCGTTGACGAACTCCATCACCATGTACGGGATGCCGGCGTCCTCGCCGGTGTCGAAGACCGCGACGATGTTCGGGTGGTTGAGCGACGCGGAGTTCTGGGCCTCGCGCTGGAACCGGATGAGGAAGGACTCGTCGCGAGAGAGGTCGGCCCGCAGCAGCTTCACCGCCACATCGCGGCCGAGTCGCAGGTCCCGGCCACGGTGGACTTCAGCCATCCCCCCGTAGCCGACGACCTCGCCGATCTCGTATCTGCCGCCTAGCAGGCGGGGCTCTGTCGTCATCGCGTTTTACGTCCTCGTGTTCCGTTCATCGCGGCTTGATTCTAATCGCTGCGGCAGGCCCGAAAGCCCGCTATCCGTCACAGTTCTCCGCTAGCTGGTTGCAGGTACGGTCACCCACCGAGGGCATTTCCATGCCGTTCGAAGCGGTCGCATCCTCAGGCGTCGTGGCGTCGTCAGACTGGTCGTCCTCGTCGGAGTCGGCGCTCTGCTCGGACACTGTCGGGCTGTGGTCCTCACCCCCGTCGCCGGTTCCGGGGCTGCCGATACCGTTCAGCAGCATCAGCACGATACCGCCCACCAGGACGAGTGCCGCAGCGACGGCGACCACCACCATCAGCTGCCGCTTCGGCTTGGACGCCGGCGGGGGCGTCGCGGCTCCCAGGTTGATGCCCGGAGGCGTGGAGCCCGGCGGGACCTGGCCGCCGTGCTGCATCGGGCCCTGCGGCGACTGCGGGGCGGCGGTCATCGGATCGGCGACGCTCGCGGGGGGCCCGCCCATGCTCACGACGCCCGCGCGGCGCGGGAGCTGCCCGACCGGCGGCATGACCGAGGTCGACATCGGGTTGGCGTCGACCGCGACGCGCGCGAGCGCGGCCATCTCGGTGGCGCTGGAGAAGCGCTGGTGCGGGTTCTTGACCAGGGAGCGCTCGACGAAGGCGCGCACACCCGGCGGGATGTCGGGCGGCAGCGGCGGGGGCGGGGTGCGCACGTGGTGGAGCGCGAGCTCGATCGGGTTCTCGGCCTGGAACGGGCGGTGTCCGGTGAGGCCGTGGAAGGCCACGACGCCGAGCGAGTACATGTCCGAGGCGGGCAGGACGCCGGTGCCTTCGGCCTGCTCAGGGGCGATGTAAGAGGCGGTGCCCATGACCGAGCCGGTGGCGGTGAGGTCCCCTGACGCGCCCGAGCGGGCGATGCCGAAGTCGGTGAGCACGGCCTGGCCGTCCCTGTCGCGCACCAGGATGTTGCCCGGCTTGATGTCGCGGTGGATGATGCCGCGCTCGTGGGCCTGCTGGAGCGCTTCGGCGGTGGCGGCGATGATCGGCATCAGCTCGCGGGCGTCGATGCGGCCGCGTTCGGCGATGAGATCGGCGAGGGACTTGCCCTCGATGAACTCCATCACCAGGTAGGCGGTGGTCTCGCCGCTGGGCAGGTCGGCGTTGCCGAAGTCGTGCACGTTGACGATGTGGGGGTGGGTGAGGGCGGCCACGGTCTTGGCCTCGGCGATGAAGCGCTTGGCGAAACCGGGCTCGCTCAGGAGCGCGGGGAGCATCGCCTTCACGGCCACGGTGCGTTCGAGCACGGTGTCCTCGGCCCGCCAGACCTCGCCCATGCCGCCCACGGCAATGCGTTCGCGCAGGCGATAGCGTTGCCCGAGGAGCATTTCAGGGCTCAACACGGCGTCTCCTCATTTCTTTGGGAGTATCAGCTCCGGGGGATCGGCGCTCGGCGCTTCAGTCTACTGTCAGGCCGCCCAGCTCCAGGTTCGTCGGGCGGCGGCGCTGCCGCGCGACACCCGGCCGCGACCTCCCCGAGGATCCACGTTCGGGTGCGCCGTTGGGTTGCCGCCTCAGGGGATCGTGAGGAAACTGTGTCTTTGCCGCAATAGTTACCGAACGGTAGTCACCCCGGGCGCCTCATTCACCGCCGCCTTCGAGGACCTGCTGCATGAGGTCGCCGGAGATCTCGGCGGCCTTCGCCGAGGCCCCCTTGCCGTAGGAGTCGAGGAACACGCAGACTGCGACGGCGGGCTCGCCGTCCTTGTCCATGGCCCAGCCGTGGAACCAGCCGTGGTCGGGCTCGGGGTTGTCGCTGGAGTCGGAGTGCTGGGCGGTGCCGGTCTTGCCGCCGACGGTGTACCCCTCGATCTGCGCGGCGTCGCCGGTCCCGTTCTCGACCACAGCCTCCATGAGAATCTGGAGCTCCTGGGCGGTGTCGAGGTCGATCGACCGGCCGAGGTTGTCCTCCGCGAACTTCTGGACGGTGTTGCCCTCGGAGTCGGTGAGCTCCGAGACGATCTGCGGGGCCATCCGGTCGCCGCCGTTCGCGACGGTCGCGGCGATGAGCGCGTTCTGCAGCACGGTCTCGGCGACCTCCTGCTGGCCGATGCAGGCCTGGGCGCGGAAGGCGTCTTCGGAGATGTCGCCGGTCTTCGACGCCACGGTCGACAGCGGGGTCTCGTAGGCCTCGCCGAAGCCGAACGCCTCGGTCATCTCGGTGATCTGCTCGGTGGTCAGCTCTTCGACGCACAGCTTCGCGAACGTGGTGTTGCAGGAGAGCCGGTAGGCGTCCTCGAGCGTGTACTCCTCGTTGGGGCACTGGTCCGAGGAGTTCGTGATCTCGTGGTTCGTGTCCGGCGCGGTGTAGCCGTTCCCGGCCGGGACCATGTCGTCGGCCTTGCCGCCGTTCTCGATGTACGCGGCGGCCACGATGGTCTTGAACGTCGAGCCCGGCGGGAAGAACTCCTGGCGGGTGAGGTCGAGCATGTCGCCGGACTCGTCGAGCGCGATCTTCGCGTCCTCGGCGGTCTCGCCGTTGTTGGAGGAGACCTCGGTCGGGTTCCAGCCCGGGAAGGAGGCCTGGGCGAGGATGCGGCCGGTCCGCGGGTCGATCACGACCGCGCCGCCCTCGACGCCGGTGTCGGCGAGCGCGTCGTACGCGGCCTTCTGCAGGTCCGGGTCGAGGGTGGTGACCACGTTGCCGCCGGGCTTGTTCTCCTTGAGGAGGGTCGCCCAGAAGTCGTCGAAGGCCAGGAGCGAGCTCGTGCCGTTGAGCAGCGCGTTCTCGGTGGCCTCAAGATTGGACGCGCCGTAGTTGATCGACTTGAAGCCGGTGATGTTGCCGAAGTAGTCGCCTTCGGGGTAGTTCCGCTGGTAGCCGTAGGAGCCGCCGTCGGTGGGGATCGACTCGGCGATCACCGTGTCCCCGGCCAGGATCTGGCCGCGCGGGACCTCGTACTCGGCGATGAGGGTGCGGGCGTTGGCCAGGCCCTCGTAGTCGTCGTGGTGGAAGAACGTCACCCAGGTGGCCTGGACGATGAGGGCGCCCAGCAGGATCAGCGCGATGACGCCCATGCGGCGCAGGGCCGGATTCATTCGCCGCCCTCCTTCCTTCTGTCGTCGTAGCCCTGGGGGGGCTGCGGGCGGTAGTCGAACGCCGAGCTCGGCGGAGGCGGCGGCGTCTGCGGGCCCGGGCGGGTCGGGTTGCCGGGAGGCGGCGCGGGCGGAGCGCCGTACGCGGAGCCGGGCGGTGGCGGCGGCGGCGTCTGCGGCGGCTGCTGGGGGCCGCGGGCGGTCGGGTTGCCGGGCTGGCCGGTCGGGCCCCCGGTCTGCCCGCCGCCCTGCGGCGGCGACACGGGAGGGGACATCGGCGGGCCGGAGACCGGGCCGCCCGGGGGCGGGCTGAGCACGTCCTCCTCCATGGTGCCCTTCGTCGGACCGCCGCCCTGGAGGTGCCCGGGGATGATGAGCTCGGTCGGCTGGTCGCCGCCGGGGATCGGGCCGGAGTCCATGACCCCGGCGAGCGCGGCCTGCTCGGCCGCGCGCTTGGCGGCCTGCTCGGCGAGGAACTCCGGCGGGGCCTCGGTCTTCTGCAGGCCGAACGAGGCCTGCCAGGGTTTGCGGGCGTCGTCGGAGACGCGGACGAGCAGCCCGATCAGCAGCCACGAGCCGACGAGCGAGGAGCCGCCCGCGGCGAGGAACGCCGTGGTCTGGCCGGTCATCGGGATGAGCCCGGTGACACCGCCGAGCACCACGAACAGCTGGAAGGCCACCAGGAACGCCAGGCCCCCGGCCATGAGCGAGCCGAACAGGTCGCGCGACATGATGCCGGTCTTGAAGCCGCGCTGGACGAGGATCGCGTACAGCAGCAGGATGCCGATGAGGCCGACGAGGCCGACCTCCTCGCCGATCGCCGCGAGGATGAAGTCCGATTCGGACGCCGGGATCATGTTCGGGTTGCCCGAGCCGGGCCCGTTGCCGATGAGCCCGCCCGAGTTCATGGCGACCAGGCCCTGCACGAGCTGCCACGAGGAGGGGGTCGATCCGTCGCTGTAGACGTACTCGTACTTCCACGGGTCGAGCCAGATCGCCACGCGCACTTGGAGGTGGCTGAAGAAGGGGTAGATGGCGACGCAGCCGCCCACGAACATGGTGAGGCCGATGACGATCCACGAGGCGCGGCGCGTCGCCATGTACAGCATCGAGAGGAAGATGCTGAACAGCAGCAGCGAGGTGCCGAGGTCGCGTTCCATGACCAGGATGACGAGGCTGGCGGCCCAGACGATGACGATCGGGCCGAGGTCCTTCATGCGCGGCAGCTGCAGGCCCAGGATCTTCTTGCCCGCCACCGAGAGCATGTCCCGCTTGCGCACCAGGTACACGGCGAAGAAGATCAGCAGCATCAGCTTCGCGAACTCGCTGGGCTGCACCGAGAAGCTGCCGAAGCGGATCCAGTTCTTGGACCCGCCCGAGGACGAGATCGACGCGGGCAGGAAGCCCGGGATCGCCGCGAGGAAGATGCCCGCGAACAGCAGGATGTACGCGTACCCGCGCAGCACCCGGTGGTTGCGCACCACGGCCAGGAGCACGGTCAGCAGCACGACCCCGGCCATGTAGTACATGAGCTGGCGGCCGCCCTGACCGGCGAAGACTCCCGCGTCGGGGGGGAGCGGGTCGTCGGTCATGGCGGTGCGGTCGATGCGCCGGATGTAGACGATGCCGATGCCGGTGAGGAACGCGGCGATGGGCACGAACAGCGGGTCGGCGTACGGGGCGAGGATCTTGACGGAGGTCCACGCGCACATCGAGACGATGAAGATCAGCAGCGGCAGCACGTAGGTGACCGAGGTGGTGGTCTCGGTGAGCGCCACGTCGATGGTGAGCTGGAGCAGGAACACCGCGACGCCGCCCATGACGAGCATGACGATCTCGCGGAAGACCCGCTTCGGCATGCCCGTCAACGGGGTGAGCGGCGGCTCGGACGGTCCCGCCGGCCGGGCGGTCGCCGACATCGGCTGGGCCATCAGTTCCCCTTGCGTCTCAATACGGAATGCGTAGCGAGCCTATATCGGCCACGCTCAGTCGTCGCGACAGTCCTTTGCGGCCGCCGGAGCCGTCTCCGCCCCGCCTTCCGCGGTGGCGCACAGCGGGTCGAGGCTCTCGTTCCCGGCGTCCGGGTCGACCAGGGCGCTCAGCTCGTCCTCGGCGGCGGTGCCGCCGTCGACGGTGATCCCGTTCTCAAGGTCGGACTCGACCGAGTCCACGGCGTCCTCGGCGGGACGGCCGGTGTCCGTGTCGAGCCACGCCAGCCGGTACCCCGCCACCTCAAAAGGGAGGCCTCGGAAGAGGCTGATGGTGCCCGCCTCTGAGACGCCGATGAAGTACTGCGTGCGCGCCCACCACACGCCGCCCCCGGCGATGAGGGTGAGCACGATGAGGCAGGCCAGGATCGTGCGCCACACCCGGCCCTTCTTGCGGGCCTTCGGCTGGAGGTCGGTCGTGTCGGAATCGCCGTCCCCTTCCGCCGCTTCGTCGGCCTCTTTGACCGCTCGCAGCACGGCCGTGTCGGATTCGGCCAGGCGCGCGTCGGCGGCGGCGCCGCCGATGAGCTGGCGCTGCTCCCCCGGGTGCTCGGCGACGACGTCGGCGACGAGCACCGTCACGTTGTCGGGCGCCCCGGCGTCCAGCGCCTGCTGCACCAGGGTCTCGGCCGCTTCCTGCGGGGACGCGGCGTTCTGGAGGGTGCGGGCGATGTCGGCGTCGGAGACGGGCCCCGAGAGGCCGTCCGAGCACAGGACCAGGCGGTC
The DNA here is from genome assembly GCF_027622875.1 of Glycomyces luteolus. Lineage (GTDB taxonomy): Bacteria > Actinomycetota > Actinomycetes > Mycobacteriales > Micromonosporaceae > Glycomyces > Glycomyces luteolus. The sequence continues at coordinate 34,411 of NZ_JAPZVP010000025.1, forward strand.
GCCCGGGACGCCCTTGATGGTCTGGAACGCGGGCTCGACCTCGGCCGCGCCGAGCGCGCGCAGCAGCAGGGAGCGCTGCGGGTGCCGCTCGGCCTCCTCGGCGGTGATGCGGCCTTCGTCGACGAGCATCTGCACGTACGTGTCGTCGACGGTGATCTGCTCGAAGCCGCCCTCGCGCAGCCGGTAGGCGCGGGAGTCGCCGATGTGCACCAGGTTGAACCACTCGCCGTCGAACCACAGGGCGGTGAGCGTGGTGCCCATGCCCTCCTTCTGCGGGTCGTCGGCGACCTGGCGGCGGATGGCCCGGTTCGCGTCGGCGACGGCGTCGGCGAGCTCGTCGACGACCGAGTCGGCGGGCGGGGGCACGTCCAGCCGGGCGACGGTGTTGATGACGATGGCCGAGGCGAGGTCACCGGCGGCCATGCCGCCCATGCCGTCGGCCACGGCGATGAAGTGGGGCCCGGCGAACACCGAGTCCTGGTTGCCTTGCCTCACCACCCCGCGGTCGGAGATGGCCGCGTATCGCAGGTGCAAACTCATGAATCAACCGCCGTAGCGCGGGCACGCCCGCTGTTCGATGTCGACATCGCCGTCTCTCGTTCCGCGGGCTGCTAGGGGCGCAGCTCGAAGGAGGAACGCCCGATCCGGATGGGCACTCCGAGCGGGACCGGCGTGGGTGCAGTGACTCTAGCGCGCCCCAGGTAGGTGCCGTTCGTGGAGCCCAGGTCCTCGACCACCCACTGGCCGTCCTGCGGGCGCACGCGCGCGTGCCGGTTGGAGGCGAAGTCGTCGCGGATGACGATCGTGGAGTCGGGGGCGCGGCCGATCGAGATGGGCTGCCCGGAGAGCACGAACCGGCGGCCCTGGAGCTCGCCGGTGGTCACGACCAGCCACTGCGCCGCCTGCGGGGCCTGCGGTCGGCCGCCGCGGCCGCCCGGGGCGGGCGGAGCCGAGACGGGGCCCGCGGGGCCGGCAGTCGCGGGGCGCCGCTGGGCGAGCAGGTCGCGGGTGATCGTCCGGGCGGCGGCGAACACGAACAGCCACAGCAGCACGAGGAACCCGAACCGGGCGACGGTCTGGACTATCTCAGGCATTCGGCGCTCCCAGCGAATGAACGATCGGTCCCAGACACGGTAGCCCACCGTGGCGCGGCCGCAGAGGCGAGCCGCCGAGCCCAGCCGGTCATCCCACCGCTACGGGCATGGGGCCCAGCGCCATCGGGGACACCTGCGCCGGATAGTGCGAAGCCCCGGCCCGAGGGACCGGGGCGTCACGCGTTCGCGGGCGCTAACCCGCTTGCAGCGTAAGGGAAGTGGTGCCGATCTGGATGACATCCCCGGGCTGCATGCTCACGGTGGCGATCCGCTGGCCGTTGACCAGGGTGCCGTTGGTCGAGCCGAGGTCGGTGACCGAGACCTGGCGGCCGTCGAAGTCAACGCGCACATGGCGACGCGAGATGCCGACGTCGGGGAGGCGGATCTGGGCCTGCTCGCCGCGGCCGATGATCGTGGCGCCGTGGGCCACCGTGAACTGGCGGCCGTCCGCGGTCACCAGCACCGGGCCGGTCGGGGCCTGCTGCTGGGCGGGGCCGTAGCCGCCGCCGGAGACCGGCTGGTCCACACCCTCGTTGAGGGCCGCGACCTCGGCGGTCACGCGGAACATGCCGGTGTCGAGGCCTTCACCGCGCTCGATCTCGACGATGACGTCGCCGTAGACCGTCCAGCCGTTCTCGCCGATGAACTCGGCCTGGGACTGGGCCAGCTCCTGCGCCAGCGCCGCCGCGTACGGGGCGAGGCGGTCGTGGTCGGGCGGGGAGAGGTCGATGACGTAGCGGTTCGGCACCAGCACGCGCCCGCCGGCGAGGACCGCCTTGTGGGTCTCCGCCTCGCGCTGCATGGCGCTGGCGATCTCGACCGGGTGCACAACGCCCTTGAACATCTTGTTGAAGGTGCCTTCGAACAGGCCCTCCAGTTGTTTCTCCAAGCGTTGCAGAACGCTCACCGGTTCTCCTCCTCGTCAGACGCCATCCGGACCGTGACGCTCCCTTGAATAGCCGCGTCGTCCTCCGATGGTATCGGCTGGGTTCCAGCGACGGCGAGCGGTTGAGACGCAACCCTTCCCCGAGTCCGATTCGTATCGTCTGATCGGGTGAGGCCGCTGTCAGCCGGTGGTACCAAATGACGGGAGAGCCAGGCAGGGGTGGGTGGCGGTCCCGGTCGAAGGCGCGTAGGGTGACGCGGGTGACAGATCGCGACTTCAGCTCATTCGTCCGGGACGTGCGCAAACGCGCCCACGTCTCGTTCCGCGAGCTCTCCGACTCCGCCGGGGTCTCCAACCCCTACCTCCAGGGCGAGCGCGGCGTGCGCCGCCCCAGTGGCGCGGTCCTGCGGCAGCTGGCGCTGGCGCTCCGGGTGGCCACCCCGATCATGTACCTGCGGGCCAACCTCGCCCCCGAGAACGGCTCCGCCACCCCGCTGGCCATCGCCACCGACCGCGAGCTCACCTCGAGGCAGAAGCAGACCCTCTCCGAGATGTACGAGGCCTTCTGCAGCGAGAACGAGCGCGGCGCGGCCAAGTAGCCGAGCCGGGCGCCGGTGGGGCGCCCGGACTCCCTCCCGAACATGAAGAACGCGGCACCGGTCTCGGTGCCGCGTTCACTCGCTGTCCGGCCTAAGCGGCGTCGATGAACGCCCGCAGTGCGTCGAGCAGGGCGTCGTTCTCCTCCGGCAGCCCGATGGTGACGCGCACGCCGTCGCCTCCGAAGGGCCGCACCAGGATCCCGCGTCCTTCGCAGTGCGCCGCGAACGCGACGGCCCTGTCGCCCAGCGGCAGCCAGAAGAAGTTCGCCTGCGAGTCCGGCACGTCCGGCACCAGTTCCCTTGCGGCCATCACCGTGCGCTTGCGCTCCGAGGTCACCAGGGCGACCCGGCGCCGCATCTCGCCTTCGGCCTCGAGCGCCGCGAGCGCCGCCCGCTGCGCGGCCGCGTTGACCGCGAACGGGATCACGCACCGGCTCACCGCGTCGGCCACTTCGGCCCGGGCCACCATGTAGCCCACGCGGAGCCCGGCGAGGCCCCAGGCCTTCGAGAAGGTCCGGAAGACCACGGCGTTCGGCCTGTCGGCGTAGCGTTCGATCGCGTCCGGGCAGGCCGGGTCGGTGACGAACTCGCGGTAGGCCTCGTCGATCACGACGAGCACGCCCTCGGGGACCGAGGCGAAGACCCGGTCGAGCTCTTCGCCGGTGACGGCCGGGCCGGTCGGGTTGTTGGGGCTGCAGATCACGATGGCGCGGGTGGCCGGGCCGACGGCCGCGAGCATCGCGTCGATGTCGTGGCGGTGGTCGGGCGTGTTCGGCACCTGGATGCTCTTCAGCCCGGCCACGGTGGCGGCGATCGGGTAGGCCTCGAAGGAGCGCCACGAGTAGACGACCTCGCTGCCGGGCTTCGCGATCGCCTGCATCAGGTGCCCGATGAGGGCGACCGAGCCGGTGCCGGTCACGATCCGCTCGGCGGGCAGCCCGAGCCGCTCGGACAGGACGCCCCGCAGTTCGACGACGCCGAGGTCGGGGTAGCGGTGCACGTTCTCGGCCGCAACCGAGATCGCTTCCACCACACCGGGAAGCGGGCCGTAGGGCACTTCGTTGCTGGAGAGCTTCACGGCATTCGGGATCGCCTTGCCGGGAACATAGCGGGGGATGGACTCGAGGTCTTCACGCAGAGGATCGCTCATCGTGAGGGCTCCTTCTCAGGGTCGGCCTTCTCGCCGCTCACATCGACGACGGCGGTGCCAGGGGATTTGTCGTGGAGGCATTGGCGGAAGGGTTGGTCTCGGATGCACCATATCCCGTCGAGGATCCACAGCACCGCGCCGAACGGGAAGCAGATGAGCGGCAGCGCGAAGTACGACCAGCGCAGCAGCAGCCGCCCCCAGCCGAGGTTCACGGGCGCGAGCGAGACGACCTTGATCCCCATGAGCCGCTTGCCGATCGTCTGACCGGTGTTGAGCGTCGCCGGGACCTCGTAGGCGAACCACAGCCCCAGCGCGATGAGCAGCACGACCCACAGCTGGTCGGAGAGGCGCGAGGGCACGGGGACGTCCCCGGCGTTCGGGGAGGCCACGGCCTCGAGGAAGTACGGCCAGAACGTCTGCAGCATCTGGTAGATGAAGTAGCCGTTGACGACCGCGTTGAGCGCCAGCATGCACAGCACGTCGACTATCCGGGCGACGAAGCGCTGGCCGGGGTGGGCGAGGACGCGGCCGCCGAGGATACGGTGGATGTCGTGGCGGGTGATCCAGCCGACGGTGACGCCGAGGGAGCGGATCGGGACGGTGTCGGGCGGCTGCACGGCGCCGGGGGTGCGCTGGATGACGCGGGGCGGCGGGCCGTCGCCGTAGCGGCGGTCGGCCGGGAGGGTCTCGAAGGCGGGGTCCGGTGTGGAGGCGTCCGGTCGCGGGGCGGGGAGCGGTTGCGGTTCGGGATCGAGCGGCTCGGGATCGGCGGGGGGTTCGGCGTCGGCGGGGACGGGCTTGCCGATCCAGGCGCCGCCGTCCCAGTAGCGTTGGGTGGCCGGGTCGGCGGGGTCCGGGTACCAGCCGGGTTCGATCGTGGTCATCGAGGCCATTCTTGCAGCCTCGTCCCGACATTCCCAGTCAGTTCGGCCACAGCCGTTGCGGGGCGCTGCGAACCGGGCTGCGGACAACGACACGGCCCAGTCGGTTGATGCCTCGACTGGGCCGCTCGCAACTCACTGCACTTCCGACCGAGTTACCAAGCGTGAAGTCTTTAATAGCGGTGACTGGCCCCTAGGTGGCTGGTCCCGCTGTGCCTCCCGACGGCTCAGGTCGCACGTGGGTGCTCGGCGGCGGTGCCCGAATCCTTCCGATCTGCGGAGACCATGTCCCCGGGAAGTCCTTCCGGATCCGTAACTCATTTCTACTCGTCTACTGACGGGTAGTAAACCCCTAGGCGCAAAAAATCCGAACGGAGTTCTCGAATGGGCGGCCGACCGGGCACCGGGCCCGCCGGTTCCCCCGAATCCCCACGCGGCGAGCGGTATCTGGTCTACCTTGCGGGACATCGGGGCCGAGCGCCCGAACAGAGCCGAGGAGGCCGCCATGACGACGTACCCGCCGACCCCGGGGCCACCCGAACCCGAACCGCCCGAACCGGAACGCAAGGACGAGACCGAAGAGGGCGGGCACCCGTTCTCCGGCAACGAGCCCGGCCCGGCCGCCTCCGGACCCGAGCCGGGCTGGACCCCGCCGGGCGCGCAGCCGGAGAACGTACCGCACCCGACGCACGGCGAGACGCCCGGCGAGACCCCGCGAGCCCCCGACGACAAGCCGTTCGGCGGCATCCCGCCCGCTCCCCCGCCGCCCGGCGCGGGCCCTGGCGCACCGCCGCCCGCCGGCGGCGGCTACAGCCCTTACGCGGGCGGTGCGGTCCCGCCGCCGCCACCGCCGCCCCCGGCCTACAACGGCGACGGCCCGCTGCGCGGCCAGGAACCGCGCAACGGCCTCGGCACCGCGGCCCTGGTCTGCGGCATCATCGCGATCGCGCTGTCGTTCGTTCCGGTGATCAACACCTTCACGTGGCCACTGGGCGTCCTCGCGGTCGTCTTCGGCGCGGTCGGCTGGGCCCGCGCGAACAAGGGGATCGCCACGAACAAGCCGTTCGCCGTCACCGGCCTGGTGCTCGGCATCGTCTCGTTCTTCACGTTCTGCCTGATCTACGTCCTCATCGGCGCGAGCGGCGGGATGCAGTACGACGCGGCGACGATGCTCTAGCCGCGACGGCGAGAACGGGCCGGGCGCCTCCGCGCCCGGCCCGTTCGCATACCGCTCAGACCTGCAGCCAAGCCCCGCGGCGCATCACCGAGACCAGGTTCAGGTCGTCGTCGAGGACCACCGCGTCGGCGTACTTCCCCGTCTCGATCGCCCCGACATCGCCCAGGCCCAGCAGCTCCGCGGGCGTCGCGGAGGCCATCTGCGACGCGGCCTCCACCGACTGCCCGGCCAGGCGCACCGTGTTGCGGAACGCGTCCAGCAGCGTGATCGTCGATCCCGCGATGATGTCGGTCCCCGCCACCGTCGCGACGCCGTCGGCCACCTCGACCGCGTGGCGGCCCAGCATGTAGCGGCCGTCGTCGAGTCCCGCCGCGTCCATCGCGTCGGAGACCAGCAGCGTCCACGCCGGCAGCGACGTGTCGAACGCGAACCGCATCGTGCCCGGGTGCAGGTGGACCGGGTCGGCGACGATCTCGGAGAAGATCCGCTCATCGTCCAGCAGCGCCGGGATCGGGCCCGGCTCGCGGTGATTGAACGCCCGCATCGCGTTGAACAGGTGCGTCGCGGCCTGCGCGCCCGCGTCGATTCCCGCCGCGGTCTGCTCGTAACTCGCGTTCGTGTGCCCGATCGCGGGCACGACCCCGCGCTGGTCCAGGAACTCGATGGCCTCCAGAGCGCCGTTCAGCTCAGGCGCGATCGTCACCATCTTCACCGCGCCGCTGCCCGCTTCAATGAGCTCCGTCAGCTCCGAGAGGTCCGGATCGCGCAGCACCTCAACGCGGTGCGCCCCGCACTTCGCCGCGGAGATATAAGGCCCCTCGTAGTGGACCCCGGCGAGCGTCCCGTCCGCGACCAGCGGCTTGAGCGCCCGCGTCGCATCGAGCAGGAACCCGTGCGTGGACGACACCAGCGAGGCGACCAGCGTCGTCGTCCCGCGCGACGCATGGAACGCCGCGGCCCCCCGCGCCGACTCCGGGTCGCCGTTCGCCAGCGAGAAACCCCCGCCGCCGTGGCAGTGGACGTCCACGAAACCGGGCAGGACCCAGCCTGTCGGCTCGCCCTCGCGCTCGAGAACCCCCTCGAACCGGTCGCCGTCGACGATCAGGGTCCCGTTGACGATCCCGTCGGGAGTGACGATTCGGCCCACGGCCGGCAGCAAAACGCCGTCCACGGCGCTCCTTCCAATCAATCCGGCGTGTATGGGCCCACCCCGGTGCGGCACAATGATCGTGAGCGCGCGAGCATGACTTGAGCATCACTCGAGCGCCGGAAGACGTACAACGAACACTATCGCGCAGACCGCGGCCCGCCCGCCGCGATCCCGACCCGAGGAGCGACGTGGACCGCTATGCCCGGTGGAACACCCTGCTGGAGATCCTCGCAGAGACCGGACGCATCACCGTGGAGGAAGCGGCCGAGCGGCTCGGCGTCTCCCAGGCCACCATCCGCCGCGACTTCGACCAGCTCTCCCAGCAGCAGATGATCACCCGCACCCGCGGCGGCGCCGTCGCCGGCGGCATCTCCTACGACCTCCCGCTGCGCTACAAGACCGCCCGCCACGTCGAAGAGAAGCACCGCATCGGCACCGCCGCGGCAGGCCTGGTCAGCCCCGGCCAGGTCATCGCCCTCAACGGCGGCACGACCATCACCGAGGTGGCCCGCGCGCTGGCGACCCGCACCGACCTGGTCGCGACACCCGGCTCCACCGGTCTGACCATCGTCACGAACGCCCTCAACATCGCCAACGAGCTGATCGTCCGCCCGCACCTGAAAGTGGTGGTCGTCGGCGGCGTGGTCCGCCCCCAGTCCTACGAGCTCATCGGCCCGCTCGCCGCACCGATCCTCCGCGAGATCACCCTCGACATCGCGTTCCTCGGCGTCGACGCCATCGACATGAAACTCGGCGCGACCAGCCATCACGAAGGCGAAGCGGCCATCAACGCCCTCATGGCCGCCCGCGCCCGCAAGGTCGTGGTCATCGCCGACGGCTCCAAGATCGGCGGCCACGCCTTCGCCCGCATCTGCCCGACCGACCGCGTCCACACCCTCGTCACCGACGGCAACGCCCCGCCGGAGCAGCTGCGCGGCTTCGAGGAAGCGGGCATCCGCGTCATCGTCGTCTAGCCGACAGGCTCGACGGACCCACCGGCGAGAGCAGAAGTACGGGCAAGGGCGAACCCCGGCCTCATGTCCGCGCTGGCGACCCGCCGAAGCTCGCGGTGCTAGCGGTCGTCGCCGCTCCCGCCGAGCACGCCCCGCCGCTGTCGGTCGGCGAGCTTCGCGATGTTGTGCTTGGCGACGTCCTCGAGGGACAGATCGAAGTGGTCGGCGATGACCGCGAGGTACCAGAGCGTGTCGCCGAGCTCCTTCTTGACGTCCTCGGTGTCCCACTGCGAGAAGTCGCTGCCCTTGTCGCGGATGATCTTCTTCGCCTTCTCGGCGATCTCGCCGGTCTCGCCCACCAGCCCCAGCAGGAGGTGGAACAGCTCATTGAGCTTGTCTCGAGGCGCGGCCGTCCGCAGCGCCGCCTGCTGGTACTCATCCATGTCCATGCCGCAACCCTAGAAACCCCGGCAGCGGCGGATGCATCCGGAATGCCGCGATCGCCCGGAAGCCGGCCGAGGCTCACGGAGCGGGCTGCACCACGACGCCGCCGAACCGCGCCTCGCCGGCCCGGTAGACGATTCCGTCGACCAGCACGCGGCCGTCCTCGGTCACCTGCTCGCAGACCGTGCCGTCGTCGGCGTGGACCGCCGCGAAACCGCCGCTGAGGCTGACGTTGCCCATCCTGACCGGGCGTTCCGCCAGGTCGGTCGCCCGGTCGGCGCAGCCGCCGCACAGCGCCTCCGGGTATCTCGGCGAATACGGGCGAGGCGCCCCGTCGTGAGGGCAGGAACCGTGCGATCGCGGATGTGCTTGCTGGCTGCTCATACTGGCCTTCGCTGTCGGTGAGATGCAACGGCCGGCCTCCCTCTCGGGCGGCCGGCCGTTTCGTTCCCGCTAGCGCTGCGGGGACACCGCATCCGGGAGGGTCGGTTCGAACAGGCCGGTGCCTTCAGGGCCGTCGGCCGGCTCGAACGGGCGCATCTTCTGCGTGTATATGCCGTTGTCGGCCTCGACCGCCTCCTTCGGACGGCCCAGGCGGTCGAGGGCGAAGGAGACGAAGAGTGCCACGAGCAGGACGCCGACATCGATCAGCGGAGCGAAGTCGTCCTGCCAGGAGGCGTCTCCGGCCTCGACCATCGCGTGGTTCCACAGCACCGCCCCGGCCCAGACGGCGAGCACCGCGAGCACCGTGCCGAGCACGCCGCCGCGGCGGCCCCACAGGCTCGTTCCGCCCAGCAGGACCGCGGCGAACGCGAGGAGCTGCAAGTCGATCGAGGCCGAGCCCAGTCCATACGGGCCGAAGCCGAGCGAGGTCGGCTCCGTGCTCGGCGCGAGCGTGTAGGCGAACATCAGGAAGCCCGCGCCCGCGGCGAGCAGCATCGACATGACCGTGCCGCCCAGGAGCAGGAACACGGCTCCCGCGCTCCGCTCACCGCCGTCGGCCATCCGCTTCACCCCGCTGAGGCCGTCGCGCACACCGGGAGCGAGGCCGATGAGCCCGCCCGCGACCGCGAGGACGACCGCCCCGGCGAACACGTACAGGCCGTTCGGCGGATCCCACATCGCGACCGAGTCGATCCCGCGCGACTCCGCGAGCCGCTCGACGGCCTGCGCCGAAGCGACGAACGCGGCCGCCAGCGCGAGACCGGCGAACCACGGCGGCACCCGGAACGCCGCCACCAGCAGCACGAACACGAGCGCGGCCACAACGGCCGCCGCCGCGACGAACCCGGCGCAGATCCACAGGTTCGCGTCGACCGGCCGGGCGACCCAGCCCACGGTGATCGCGACCGCCGGGACCGCCAGGTTCACCGCGCCGAGGCGCAGCGACAGGCCGATCGCCAAGGCCGCCAACAGCACGGGGGCCAGATACAGGGCGTGCTGGTCGAACGCGTCCGCCAGGGAGCCGAACTCCTCGCCGAACAGCTCGTCCTCGCGGCGGTAGACCAGGAACAGCGCGTTCAGGGTCAGCAGCAGCAGGATCGCCTCCCAGATGAACTGGAACGCGAGCCGGTCGCGCGGCACCGCCGGCTCGGTGTACTCCACCGCCGCGGGCCCCTGGCCCGCGAACGGATCGATCGGGCCGCCGTCGCCCGTGGTCGGCATGCCGACGGGAGGAGCGGTCGGAGGCGGCGTGAACTCGAGCTGGCGGGTCTGGTCGAGGGCAGGTTCATCGCGGTCAGGGGGTACGTAGGTCATGCGTCCGTCCTTTTCGGGGTGTCAGCGGCCGTGGCGCGGCGAACCGTGGCCGTCGCGCGGGGCGTCGCGCAGGTCGTCGAAGACGCCGGACGCGCCGAAGGGATCGGCGGCCGCGCCCTGCTTCGGGATGCCGCCCGTAGTGCGGATGCCGCCCGTGGTGGACCACGGGTCGCCACCGGACCCGAGACCCGCGAAGTCCTCGTCGTACTGGTCGAACGAGTCCGTGCGGTCCCGTTCGACGGGCGGCGGGTCGTCCTCGCGGAGATCGTCGAGGGAGCCGGCGCGGCGACTGGAGGCCACCTCCGTCTCGTCAGCGGTGTTCATGACCTCGACCAGACGCGTCACCAGGAACCCGGCGACAATGGCGCCCAACGCGATCCAGCTCGGATCGAACGACCAGCCGCGGCCTTCCGCAAGCCACATCAGGCCGAGCACCAGCGCCGACGCGAACACCGTCCCGCACACGCCGCCACGGCGGCCCATGAGGCTCGTCCCGCCCAGGAGCGCCGCACCGAGCGCGACCACCGTGAGCAGGATCGGATCCGGGAGCGCGGCGGCGCCGCCCTCGGGAACAGCGGTCCACGCCGCCACCACACCGGCCGCACCGGCGAGCGTCGAAGAGAGCAGCACGCCGAAGAAGACGAGCCCGCCCCGGCCGTGCCGCTCCCCCACCGGGGTCTCGCGGATCGGCGCCAGCCGCCCGCGGACACCGCCGAACGAACCGACGAGGCCGAAGAACAGGGACACACCCGCCGCGGCACCGAGTGCAGCGAGCACGCCGGTCCGCGGGAGCTCCGCGAGCATGAACGCCGAAGGATCACCGGCCTGCCCGGCCCACAGGCCGATCGCGCCGCCGACCGCGCCGCTCGCGGCCCAACCGGGAGCGCGCAGCCAGGCCGTCAGGGTCGCCAGCACGATCCCGACGAACGCCGCGACGCCGAGGCCGACGCCCAGCGCCATGGCCGCGCCGGAACCGGAGGCGTCCACGAACATCCACGCGGCGATCAAGGCGATCGGGCCCGCCGCCAGGTTGACGGCGCCCACCCGCAGCGAGACGGCCATCGCGCTGGTCAGCATGACCACCGGCGCGAGCGCCGCGAACAGGCCGGTCCACGAGCCCTCCGCGAAGGGCCCGCCATCGGACTGGGTGAGGGCGAACAGGACGCCGCCCGCGAGGAGCAGCAGGCCGATCTCCCAGACCACATGGACGGCCATGCGGTCGGACGGGGTCTCGTCGTCGCCCGACGGCGCCGACTTCCCTGCGTCAGTTCTGATGAGAGTCGTCGAATCGTCTCGACTTGGGGAGTCAAACTTCATGGGGCGCACCTCTAAACGCGCGAAATATTGGGGATATGGGGGGATGGGTCCAGCAATCGGGGTCGGTCAGGGACGGGTCGGCTCGTCGGCATCCCGCTCGCGATGCTCGTCGTCCTGCGGGGGAATGCGGCAGGAGTGCTCGAGCCAGAGCGCGGCCGCCGTGAGCGCGGCGCACGCGATCGTGCCGACGACCGCTTTGGGCAGGTCATCGGCCGCGGCGGTCAAACGCCCGGACTGCACCGCGAGCCACACGGTGAAACCCAGGTAGGCGCCGAAGAAAGCGGCACCGGCGATCGCGGCGGCCTTGGCCAGTACCGCGAAGCGGGCGATCTGGAGCGCGTGCTCCGGACCCTCCAGGCCGCCGGACGCCCGGGACGGCAAGCCGCCCGCATTCGTCCCCTGCGCCTGCCTGCGGCTCGGACGCAGGGTCTTGCGCGTAGTCCACGCCATCCACGCCAGCAGCGCCGCCAGCGCGAGCAGGACCGCCGAGTTGTACCAGCCGAGGTCGGGGGCCTGCTGGTAATACCGGGCAACGAGCAGCAGCGTCAGCGCGGCCCCGACCAGACCGACCACCGCGAGGGTGGACGGCGAGGTTGGCCTGAGGCTCGGTCGGGGACCGTGCTCGTCGTCACTACTCATACTGCTCCTGACCATATCGGGTGGAGCCTGCGAAGCGCGCGCGCGTCCGCCGCCACCGACTCGTCGCGTAGCAGCTCCCTCACCCGACCCTTGCCCGGGACCTCCGCGTCACGGTCGATCGCGAACCATGGGACCAGCACAAACGCCCGCAAATGCGCGAGCGGGTGCGGCAGCATCAAATGGGGTTCATCAGAGAGAACGGGAGCGCCGTCGTCCTCGGTGACCGCGATCAGATCGACATCGAGCGTGCGCGGACCGTAAGGCCGCTCCGGGTCGCGGACACGACCGGACTCGGCCTCGAGGCGCTGGCCGAGGGCGAGCCAGTCCTCGGCGGTGCGGTTCGGGTCGGAGGCGATGACGGCGATGTTGTAGTACGTGGGCTGCTCGTCGTCGCCGCCCCACGGCAGGGTCTCGTAGACCTCGGAGACGGCGTCGGGGTTCACGGCGGCGATGGCGGCGGTGAGCGCGGCTTCGCGGTCGCCGAGGTTGGAGCCCATGCTGAAGACGACGCGGGTCATCGCACTGACCTTTCGATGGTGACGGATACATCGGTGAAGTGCTGCGCGATGGGCGCCTGCGGCTTGTGGACGGTGACCACGGCCGAGTGCACGCGGTCGAGGGCGAGGCAGGCGTCGGCGAGGCGCCCGGCGAGGGTCTCGATGAGGTTGACGGGTTCGCCCGCCACGATGTCGGCCAGGGTGTCGGCGAGCGCGCCGTAGTCGACGGTGTGCTTGAGGTCGTCGCTGGCGGCGGCTTCGGTGGTCGAGGTGCGCAGGGCGACGTCGATGATGAAGTCCTGCCCGGCTTCCCGCTCGTGGTCGAACACGCCGTGGCGACCGTGCACCCGCAGGCCGGTCAAGGTGATCAGGTCGGTATCCACGCGCCCGAGCCTACTCGAACGGGGGGCCGCGTCGAGGAAGGACGATGCGCAGGCTATTCGGCTTCGCGCTCCACCGCGTCGGCCTCTCCGCCTTCTTCCCTGGCGCGCACCACAAGCCATGTGGCGACGGCCAGAATGACCCCGGCGACCAGGATCGGAATCAGCCGCAGATTGCCCCCGAGCCAGTCCAGCAGCTCCAGGTACTGCGACGTCGGATCCACCAGGACCAGCGCCGTGAACAACGCGGCGATCCCCCCGGCCGCCATGACCGCCCAGGACCGCCAGCCGCCCATGATCCCGAACCGGCGCCCGAGCACCTGCGCGGCGTTGAAGATCCGCTTCGCCCGCAGCACCCGGATCGACCCCACCAAAGTGACCAGCCGCAGCACCTGCGCGCCCCCGGCGGCCACCACCAGACTCACGAGTGTCAGCAGGCAGACCACGAGCATCCACTTGTGCCGCCACAACCACTCGCGCTTCCGTTCGGCGGCCAGCAGCAGAATGACCGACTCGGCCCAGAGCACGATCCCGGCAGCCCAGCCGATCACCTTGCCCGCCATGGCCATCTCGCCGTCGGACCAGAGCGTGAGGAACACCGCGGGCACCGAGGCGCACACCGCGACGATGACGGGCAGCCGCAGCTTGAACTGCAGGAAGCGGGCGAACACAGTGAGCTTGTCGGGACGCCCAGGGGGCAAAGGGGTCACCACTCCAATCTACGGAAACACTGCACGTGACGAGGTACTGGACCGGACCGTCAGGCATCGCAGAACGCCCGCCAGCCCGGGACCATGCGATGCGTTAAACTCGTGCACTGCCGCCCCCGTAGCTCAGGGGATAGAGCGTCGGTTTCCTAAACCGTGCGTCGCAGGTTCGAATCCTGCCGGGGGCACCATTCTGCTCGGCGATATCGTTTCGCAGCTCCAGCAACTCCTGTACCGGGTTCGCCGTGCCCGGATTCCGGAAGTTCCGGAGAAAATTCCGAAAGTTCTTCGAAACTTATTGACGTGCGTTGATATCCTTCGCATACTTCTCAAATCGACAAACTTCGATGCGATTTGGAGGACGCATGTCCGCAGAACCGAAGGACCAGGCCCAGGGGACGCCGTTCAGCCGCAGGGGGCTCCTGCTCGGCGGCGGGGCGCTCGCGCTCGGCACGGCTTCGGCGCTCGTGGTGCCGAGCGCCGCGAACGCGCAGACGCTGACGCAGAACGCGACCGGCACGCACAACGGGTACTACTACTCGTTCTGGACCGACTCCCAGGGCCGGGCCTCGATGACCCTCGGCTCGGGAGGGAACTACAGCAGCACCTGGAACGGCGCCAACAACTGGGTCGGCGGCAAGGGCTGGGCCAACGGCGGGCGCCGCACCGTCAACTACAACGGGTGGGTCAACCACGGCAGCAACGGCTACCTGGCGCTCTACGGCTGGACCTCGAACCCGCTGGTGGAGTACTACATCGTCGAATCCCACGGCCCGTACAACCCCAGCAGCGGCGCCGCCAACCGCGGCACGGCCTACATCAACGGCAGCAACTACACGCTCGGCCACTCCATGCGCTACAACGCCCCGTCGGTGGAGGGCACGAAGACCTTCGCGCAGTACTGGAGCGTCCGCCAGAACCTCCGCAGCACCGGCACGATCGACACCGGCGCCCACTTCGACGCGTGGGCCCGGGCCGGCATGAACCTGGGCGCCTTCAGCTACTACATGATCATGGCGACCGAGGGCTACCAGTCCACCGGCAGCTCCAACATCACCGTCAGCTGATCCGAGTCGAAGAGGGAGGCGCGGCCCGTCGCCCAGGCGAACCCGGTGCCGCGGATCCACAGCAAGTTGAAGGCCATGGAGCGCTTGGCGAGTCCCTTCGCGGCGCTCGCGGAACTGGTGTCGAAGCTGCTGGATCTGGTGCAGCGCAACCAGTCCCAGTGACGGGGAAGCGGGCGGGGCCGAGGTCCCGCCCGCTGTTTCTCAGTGTGTCAGCACTGTTCGCGACTATCAAGATCGATTGCAGAGCTCGGGGAGGCCCCCACCGGCCTCCCCGAGGCTCTATCCCACCAAACAGAACAAAGTCTCGGTCGCGCGGCGACCCTGCCGACGCCGCGACGGCGCGTTCTCAGCGGAAGCGCGCCGTGTAGATGTCGCCGTCGCGGATCCAGGCGAGCTGGAGCGACGCGAACATGTCGTCGACGATCTCTTCATCGGGGAGCCCGTAGTGCTCGCCGAGGCTCCGGCCGCGGTAGTGCCACAGGAGTCCTGCCTGGACCTGGGCGGCGTCCGCGGTGTGCTTCCCGCATGAGCGGGCGCAGCGGTAGAGCACGTGTCCGCTGCGGTCGTATTCGATCGCCATCACCTGCTGGCACATCGAGCTCCGCAGCTTGCCCGCCGCAGCCGCACCCAGCAACGTCTGGGCCTCGAGACGTTCCATGGACCCCACCCCTCTTCGGCGACGATCAGACCTCACCGGACGAGGCCCGGCCAGGCTCTGCAAAACCACTGGCTTGTCCGGTTATGCGATGCGGGCCGCCGCGAGGCGAAGGCGATCGCCGACCGCGGAGATTTAGCCTCTTTGGTCGACACTGCGTCGTCGCGCACACGAGCGCCGGTTTGACGGCTTTTCGAGTCCGTGACAACGGTCGCACACTTTCTGCGTCCGTGTCTATGTGCATTGTCACATGAATCGTAACATGCATCGACACGGGGCAGATGCACGTGCATCTGCGCGAGCATCCTCATGTGCACTCACTCTGTGTAATGTGGGACACTTAGTCCGACCAGCGATGGGGATGTCGGATATCTCCTCCGCACGGCCGCTCTGGTAGGTCCGTGCCCGGAATTTCCGGCCGAACCGGATGCCGGTCACATTTACGAAAGATCCGGCCGGAAACTCCGGCCACTGGTGGAAGGATCTCGAATGGACAACGCACGCAACGGCATCCCGGCAGGGGAACTCCCCTCGACGCTGAACTGGCGCAAGAGCGTCCGCAGCGGCCCGAACGGCGGCAACTGCGTCGAGTTGGCGACGCTTCCCGGTGGGGAATCGATCGCAGTCCGGAACTCGCGTTTCCCCGAGGGCCCGGCCCTCATCTACACGGTCGCCGAGATCCGGGCGCTCGTCGAGGGCGCCAAGGACGGCGAGTTCGACGACATGATCGGCTAGCCCCCTTCGGGCGAGAGCCCTTGGGCAGCACACTCACCCTGGCGGGACCGGTCGAACGGCTACCCTGTCAGGGTGAGTTTTTGGTCTGCGGCGACTTGATCCTGAAGGGAGGTGAGCGATGGCGAAGGTGAGCTCGGAAGACCTGCCGAGCGGGACGACGACCCTGCGCGTCATGATCGGCGGCAAGCTCCGGCAACTGCGCCAGGACGCCGACATCTCCCGCGAGGAGGCGGCCTACGAGATCCGCGCCGACGCCACCAAGATCAGTCGCGTGGAGCTGGGCCGCGTCTCGTTCCGGCTGCGCGACGTGCGCGACCTCATGGTCATGTACGGCGTCACGGACGAGGACGAGATCGAGCGCGTCGTCGAGATGGCCCGAGAGGCCAACCGGCCGAGCAAATGGAAGCGGTACAACGACTTCCTGCCCGACTGGTTCAGCAACTACCTGGAGATGGAAGGCGCCGCCTCCATGATCCGCACCTACGAGGTGCAGGTCATTCCCGGTCTGCTGCAGACCGAGGCGTACGCCCGCGCGGTGCTCATGCTGGGCTACGGCCACACCCCGCTCACCGAGATCGACAAGCGGATCGAAGTGCGCATGAAGCGCCAGGAGATCCTCTACCGCGAGGAGAAGCGGCCCGAGCTGTGGGCCGTGATCGACGAGGCCGCGCTGCACCGCCCGTTCGGCGGCGCGAACGTCATGCACGAGCAGATCAAGTCCATCATGGACATCTGCGACAGGCCGAACGTGCGCGTGCAGATCGTGCCGTTCACCGCCGGCGCCCACTCCGGTGCGGGCGCGCCCTTCACGTGGCTGCGGTTCGCGTACGAGGAGCTCAGCGACGTGATCTACCTCGAACACCTCACCGGCGGCCTGTACCTCGAGCGTGACAACGAGATCGACGCCTACCAGGCGGCCATGGAGCACCTGTGCGTGCAGGCGACCCAGCCGCACCGGACCCAGGACTTCCTGCACCGGATCATCAAAGATCGTTACAGCTAGTAACCGCCGGAGCGTCTGGACGGTTCTGCACCGAAAACCAAATCTCACCCGATCGGGTGAGCCCCTATCGGGTGAGACCCGGTTCGCGGAGACGACAAAGGCGCACGCCGGCCCGGCGCGCGCCTTCGGTGTCGCGGAGGTCAGGGCTTGTAGGCGAGGCCGGCCATGATGATCCGCTGGTGCTCCTCGAGGTCCTCCACGGCCGGGACCTCCCGGTCGGGCTCCCCGGGGAACCAGCGGGTCGGGTACTCGATGCCCGGAGGCACGAGCGGCAGCCCCTGGAAGTGCGCCTCGATCTGCTCGGGCGTGCGGATCCAGCCGTTGCCGAGGGCCTGGATGCAGGACTTCTCCATCGCCTTCTGCTCCGGGTAGCCGGTGTCGGCGAAGTCGGTGATGTGCAGGTAGGACCCGCTCGGGCAGGCGTCGAGCAGCGTCTTGATCCAGTTGCCCGGCTCCTCGTCGGGGTGGAAGTGCATCATCAGGCCCACGACCATCAGCCCGACGGGGCGGGTGAAGTCGATGAACTTGTTGACCTCGGGGTGGTCCAGGATGGTCTGCGGGTCGCGCAGGTCCGCGGTCACGATCGTCGTGGAGTCGTTGGTGGCCAGCAGCGCCCGCCCGTGCGCGAGCACGATCGGGTCGTTGTCCACGTAGCAGACCTTGGCGTTCGGGTTGATCCGCTGCGCCACCTGGTGGGTGTTCTCCATCGTCGGCAGGCCGGCGCCGATGTCGAGGAACTGGTCGATGCCCTGCCGGACGACGTAGTCCACGCCCTTGGTGAGGCCGAGGCGGTTGTCCTGGCTGGCCTCCTTGATCTTCGGCACGTGCTTCGCGATCATGGCGGCGCCTTCGCGGTCGACCGCGAAGTTGTCCTTGCCGCCGAGGGTCGCGTCGTAGACACGGGCAATGGAGGGCTTGGAGATGTCGAAGTCGGGGACGTACTCTTCTGCGTTCTCTGCCATCGGTGCAGCCTCTTCGTCGAAGGAACGGTGAAAATATCGTACGACCTGGATCACATGGACGAACGTGGGGATCACCCCATCGGGCCACAGTGCTCACATTTGCTTCAGACGAATCATCAACCACAGCAAGCACTTCTGGTGACAACGGTCCACTGCGGTCGCTCGCGGGGCCGGGGAACGGCGAAGGGCCCGTGCGCTTTCGCACGGGCCCTTCGGTCGCTGTCGCTATTCCTCTTCGTCCTCGGGGTTGGCCGCGATCCACTCCTCGACCTTGTCGTCCCGCACGGCCTCCCAGAGGCTCACGGCCTCGGGGTTGCTCGGCTCGGGGTCCTGGGGGTCGTCGGCGTAGATGACGACGGACTGGCCGCCCTGCTCGCCGGTGCCGAGGTTCGGGGTGGTCATGAAGACCAGGTCGTCGCTGCGCATGTCCATCAGGTTGATGGCGGTGGAGACCGCGTTGAACTCGGTGTCCACCTTCACCGCATCCGAAGTGGAGTCGATGAACGCGGTGAGCTTGTCCTCGTCGGTGAGCACCCCGGCGCTGAGCGCGGAGTCCATGATGGCCTTGATGAGCTCCTGCTGGTGGCGCATGCGGGCGAAGTCGCCCTCGTTGTACTGGTACCGCTGGCGCACGTAGTCGAGGGCCTGCTCGCCGGTCAGCTCGGTCGGCCCGGCCGGGTAGAACATGTGCTCCCCGTGGATCGACTCGATGCCGGGCGGGTCGGTGATGTAGCCGTCGGCGTCGGCCGCCTGGATGTCCATCGTGACGTTGCCCAGGGCGTCGACGACCTTGATAAGGCCGTTGAAGTTGATCTCGACGATGTGGTCGATGCGCACGCCGGTGAGGTTCTCGATGGTGCGCACCGTGAGGTTCACGCCGCCCCACGCGTAGGCCGCGTTGAACTTGTCGGTGGTGTCCGAGACCGTCGCGTCGGGGTCCTCGGGGATGTACACGTAGAGGTCGCGCGGGATCGAGATGCCGTACGCCGCGTTGCCGTCCTCGTTGACGTGCATGAGGATCGTGGTGTCCGAGCGGGCGTCGGCCTCGTCCTCGCCCTCGCGGTGGTCCGAGCCGATCACGAGGAGGTTCAGCGCCTGGTTGGTGCGCTCGGGGCGGTCCTCTTCGGGGATCGCGTCGAGGTCGAACGCGCGGTCGAGGTCGGCGTTGGTGCTGTTGGCGGTGGACCAGACGGCGAAGCCGCCGCCGGCCGCCGCGATGGAGGCCACCAGGCCGATCCCGGAGCCGATGAGGCCCCGGCGGGTGGGGCCGCCGGCCGCCGCCTGGGCGACCCGGGCTCCGCCGCCGCTGCCGCCTGCGGGCGGCACCGAGGCGCTGCCGCGGTAATTGGAGCCATATTGCGTCATGGCCCCAGCTTACGTGGTGACCGCCAAGGACCTCGGGCGTGGAAGCCCCAGTCGTACCTCGGAATCCTCTCAGGTGACGGTGAGTCCGAGCACCCTGCGGATTGGCGGCACTGCGCTCGCTGGCGAGTCGCGCTCTACCTCGGGCGCGACTCCGTCGCGAAGTAGTCGATCGTCGTCTTGAGACCCGACTCATAGTGCACCTGCGGCTCGTAGCCGAGCAGCTCGCGGGCGGCGGTGAGGTCGGGGCGGCGGCGCTCCGGGTCGTCCGAGGGACGGTCGGTGTACTCGATCGTCGAGGGCGAACCGGTGAGCCGGAGGATGATCTCGGCCATCTCGCGGACGGTGAGCTCGTACTCGGTGCCGAGGTTGACCGGGCCGTACTCCCCCGATTCAAGGAGCATGACCAGGCCGCGCACCAGGTCGTCGACATAGCAGAGCGAGCGGGTCTGGGTGCCGTCGCCGTGGATGGTGAGCGGCTCGCCCGCGAGGGCCTGCGAGATGAAGTTGGGGATGACGCGGCCGTCGTCGGGGCGCATCCGCGGGCCGTACGTGTTGAAGATCCGCACGATCGCCGCGTCGAGGCCCTTGTGGCGGTGGTAGGCGGCGACGGCGGCCTCGCTGAAGCGCTTCGCCTCGTCGTAGCAGGAGCGGATCCCGATCGGGTTCACGTTGCCCCAGTAGGACTCCGGCTGCGGGTGCACCTGCGGGTCGCCGTAGACCTCGGAGGTCGAGGCCATGAGGAAGCGGGCGCCGTCGGCGAGCGCGCGCTCGAGGGCGTGGAACGTGCCGATCGAGTCGACGCGCAGGATCTCGAGCGGGATGGTCGCGAAGTCGACCGGGCTGGCCGGGCACGCGAAGTGCAGGACCGCGTCGAACGGCTCGTCCCCGACGGGCAGGCCTTCGGTGACGTCGGCTTCGACCACGGTCAGGTTGGGGTGCTCGGCGAGGTTGTCCCTCGAGCCGGTCACGAAGTTGTCGACCGCGGTCACGTCGCAGTCCTTCGCCAGGAGCGCGTCGACCAGGTGGCTTCCCACCAGGCCCGCGCCGCCGGTGACGAGGATGCGGCTGCCTGTTCCGTAAGTAGTCATCAAGATCCAAGATTATCAGGGTTGGCCTCGCGTTCACCTGGGCGCAAGCTGAGAATTCGCTCCAAGCACCCCGCTGTGCCCCGTCAGTACGCGCCCTTTCGGCGCAACACTACAGCGACGGTGCGGAACAGGATCTGAAGGTCGGTCGTGAGCGACCAGTTGTCGACGTAGTAGAGGTCGAGGCGGACGGCGTCGTCCCAGGACAGGTCCGAGCGGCCCGAGACCTGCCAGAGGCCGGTGATGCCGGGGCGGACGAGCAGGCGGCGGCGCACGTCGCCGAGGAAGTCGCCGTTCTCGGCGGGGAGCGGGCGGGGGCCGACGAGGCTCATCTCGCCGCGGACCACGTTGATGAGCTGCGGGAACTCGTCGATGGAGGTGCGGCGCAGCCACTTCCCGACGTTGGTGATGCGCGGGTCGTCCTTCATCTTGAA
Organism: Glycomyces luteolus; assembly: GCF_027622875.1. GTDB lineage: Bacteria > Actinomycetota > Actinomycetes > Mycobacteriales > Micromonosporaceae > Glycomyces > Glycomyces luteolus. The sequence continues at coordinate 55,349 of NZ_JAPZVP010000025.1, forward strand.
CAGCAGGCCGTCGGTCTCGTTGTGCATCATGAGCGCGGCCTGGCGCTCCTCCGCGTCGATGTACATGGTGCGGAACTTCCAGCAGGAGAAGGTCTCGCCGTCGCGGCCGACCCGGTTCTGGCGGAAGAAGACCGGCCCGGGGCTGTCCATCTTGATGGCGATGGCGACGCCGAGGAACAGCGGCGAGAGCAGTATCAGGCCGAGCACGGAGGAGGAGATGTCGAGGACGTTCTTGATCAGCCAGCCGATGCCGGAGATCTTCGGCTCCTCCACGTGCAGGAGCGGCAGGCCCTCGACGGGGCGGATGTGCACGCGCGGGCCCGCGATGTCCGTGAGCTGCGGGGCGACCACGAGGTCGCGGCCGGTGCCCTCGAGCTGCCAGGCGAGGCGGCGCAGGTCGGAGGCGTCGGCCGAGGCCGAGCCGCACACGGCGAGCGTGTCGGCCTCGAGCTGCTCGGCGCAGGTGACGACGTCGGTCCCGGCGAAGACCGGGACCGGGGTGTCGAGGTTGCGGACCGAGGAGGCGCCCTCGGTCACGTATATGCCCACGGGGACGAGGCCGGCCGCGGAGGCGCGGCGGACCGTCCGGTAGACCTCGAGCGCCTCGGGGTAGGAGCCGATGAGCAGGACGCGCTGCACGCCGCGCCCGGAGGCGCGCATCCGGTGGAGGCCGTAGCGGGCCCCGTAGCGGAACGCGCAGACGAGGACGGCCGCGGCCAGCAGGATCACCGCGACGGCGACACGCGAGACGTCCGCTTTGAAGGTGAGCGCGGCGAAGGAGACGAGGGCCAGCATGAACATGGAGGCGCGGATGGTGCGCTTGAACTCCTCGTTGCCCATGCCGAAGTAGCGGCGGTCGTAGGAACCGGTGCCCCACAGGGCGAGCAGCCACGCGAGGGGCAGGAGCAGCCATACCGTGAGGTAGAAGAAGTGCAGCTGGTTGTCGGTGTCGAAACCGGCGCTGGGGGAGGCGGTGAGGTTGACGGTGATGACGCTGGCGAGGAGGGCGGCGAGCAGGTCCGCGCCGACGAGGGCGGCCTGGTAGTACCGGTGCCAGTTGGAGGCGCGGACGAGGCGGCGCCAGGTGGAGCGGGTGACCCCGTTCGTCACGAGCTGCGGGTCACCGGATTCGCGAGTTCGGGCCACCGGCGTCCCCGTCCGTCCGTACGGAGCACCCCCACTTCCGTGGAGATCCTTTGCTGGGCGTTCCAGGCTCGTAGCCACTGCACATCCCTGCGGTCGTCAGCTTACGGTGGAGGTGAGTGTCGGGGGCGGAGATCAGCGCTGCGTCTCTGACTGCGCCTTCTCGAGCTGGGCGGCCCGCCGACACGGTACCCGACAACCTACACCTATTCCGCTCCTGCGGTATGTTCGGCCGAGCTGAAAGCCGTCCACGCCACCCCGCCACCGCATGACACAGCACCGCAGAAGGACCGCCCTGTGAAGATCGTCATCGCCCACAACCGGTACTCCTCGGCGCAGCCGTCGGGCGAGAACACGATCGTGGACTACGAGATCGGTGCGCTGCGCGAGGCGGGCGTCGAGGTGGTGCCGTTCCTGCGGTCCTCGGACGAGATCGCCTCGCTTCCGGCGCATAAGAAAGCAGTACTCGCCGCGTCACCGGTCCACGCGGCCGGGACGCAGCGGGAGCTCGCGGCGCTCCTCGATCGCGAGCGGCCCGACCTGCTGCACTTGCACAACCCGTACCCGCTGCTGTCGCCGTCGGTGGTGGGCACCGCCCACAAGCACGGGGTCAAAGTGGTGCAGACCATTCACAACTACCGGCACGACTGCGTGAACGGGCTCTACTTCAGGGACGGCCACGACTGCCGCGACTGCCACGGGAAGCGCTGGAACGCGCCCGGCGTGATCCACGCCTGCTACCGGGGTTCGCGGGCGCAGAGCGCCGTGATGGCGGTCGCGCTCGGCGTGCACCAGGGGACGTGGCGCGGCGTGGACCGCTTCATCGCGCTCACCGACGCCATGGCGGACTACCTGCGGAGCATCGGCATCCGCGACGACCAGATCCAGGTGAAGCCGAACGCCGTGGCCGACCCCGGCGCCGTGCCGCTCGGCGAGGGCTTCCTGTTCGGGGCGCGGCTGGTGCCGGAGAAGGGCGTGGCGCTGCTGCTCGACGCGTGGCGGCAGGCCGACCTGCCCGGGCAGGTGCTGCGCATCGCGGGCGACGGGCCGCTGCGGTCCCTCGTGGAGCGTGCCGCGGCCGAACGCGGCGACATCGAATACCTCGGCCAGCTCGAACCCGCCGAGCGGGACGCGGCCCTCGCCGCCTCCGCCGCGGTGGTCATACCCTCGATCTGGCAGGACATCCTGCCCACCACCGGCATCGAGGCGCTCGCGGCCGGGCGTGCGGTGGTGGCGACGCGGATGGGCGGGGCGCCGTTCATCGCCGGGGCCGGCACCGAGGCGCCCGCGGGCGTGGCGGTCGAGCCGGACGCCGCGGCACTCGCACGCGGGCTCGAAGCGGTCGCGAACGACCCGGCCTATGCCGGGAACGCCAGGGCGCGTTATGAATCGGTGTTCGCTCCCGAGGTGACGCTGCGGCGGCTCATCGAGATCTACGAGGAGCTCATCGAGGCCTGAGGCCCGCCCTAGCGGAGGGTCGCGCGGGCGTTGCTCGCGATGCTCGCGAGGAGGAACAGCGCGTTCACCGCGCCGAAGCCGACCAGGACCACCCACATCAGCTCGGGCCAGATCAGGGCCAGCGCGATCACCGCGATGACGGCGCCGTAGTCGCGGACGAGCTTGATGAGGCGGACGGCGATGCTGGTGCTCTTGACCATCGAGACGCCGTCGTCCTCCTTGGCCATGACCGCGGTGACGAGGTTGGTCATCCACAGCGCGGCGAAGGCCGCGCCGCACCAGGCGGGCATTTCGGGGGTGTAGGCGCTGGTGACGGCCACGACCACGGCGACGACGGAGGCCTGGATGGCGATGTCGCAGAGGATGTCGACGCGTGCGCCCGCGTCGGAGCCGGTGCGGGTGACGCGTGCGAGCTGGCCGTCGGCGCAGTCGAGCATGTAGGCGATCTGCCAGAGGACGAGTGCGGCGAGGGCGACGGGCCACCACGGTGCGCCGTCCTGGGCCGCCGGGATGTAGGCGATGACGCCGGTGCTCACGCCCACGCCGATCACCAGGTTCGCGAGTGAGAGGTGGGTGGGCTTGAGGCCCGTTCGCCATGCGGCGTAAGCGAAGTAGGCGGCGCCGCGCTGGTCGAGCAGGGTGGCCAGGCCGCCGCCGCGGTGGGCGGCGAGGAAGTCGGCGGGGCGGTGGGGCGGGCGCTGCGGAGTCACGCGGGCATCCTATAGGGCGCACGTTCCGTTCCCGTTCGGCAGCGGAACGCGGCGTGGATGACGCCGGTCATGAGCTGCCCTGATACCGATAGTGAACTTCGGAAACCCGGTTGTGTCAAGATCACGACACTACGAGCGACCGCCGGTCCCTAATATGAGCGCGATCCACACCATTTGGGACGAAAGTGCTTCTCCCTTGGTAGCCAGCACATGACCGAACGTCTTAAGGTTGATGGACCTTCATTCCTGGGGAGGAAAATATGGGGGACGAGGTGACCGGTTCTGCCTTGCGGCACTGGGATCATCCCGCGTACACGGCGAGACTCCAGGCGGGTCGGACAGCCCTTGCGCAGCTGCTGGCCGACCGGCGGCTCGACCGCGACAGGCCCATGACGGGCCTGGAGCTCGAGCTCGACCTCGTTGAGCCGACAGGGGATCCGGCGTTCGCCAACGATGCGGTGCTCGAGCATCTGCACACCTCGGGCGAGGAGGACGCGCTCTACGGCGCCCAGCATGAGCTGGGCGCCTTCAATATCGAGTTGAACCTGCCGCCGCGGCTCCTGGACGGGGCCGGGATCTCCTGGTACGAGAGCGATCTGGCGGCGGTGCTGTCCGAGGTGCGGGAGGCCGCGGACAAGGCCGGGGTGCGGGTGTGTCCTATCGGGACGATGCCGACGCTGTCCACGGACCACATGCACGTGGAGGCGCTGTCGACGGCGCGGCGGTACCGGATCCTCAACGAGCAGATCATGTCGCAGCGCGGGGAGGACCTGCGGATCGACATCCGCGGGGCGGAGTCGGTGGACTTCACGTCGTCGTCGATCGCGCCGGAGTCGGCGAACACGTCGGTGCAGTTCCACCTGCAGGTGTCCCCTGAGGACTTCGCCCGCTACTGGAACGCCGCGCAGGCGATTGCGGGCGTGCAGGTGGCGATGGGCGCGAACTCGCCGTACCTGTTCGGGCGGCAGCTCTGGGCGGAGACGCGGGTGATCCTGTTCGAGCAGGGGACCGATACGCGGAGGGCGCACCAGCGCGAGGCGGGGGCGAGGCCGCGGGCCTGGTTCGGCGAGCGGTGGATCGACGGGGTGCTGGACCTGTTCGATGAGAACTACCGGCATTTCGCGCCGCTTTTACCGCTGTGCGACGAGGAGGACCCGCTCGCGGTGACCGCGGCCGGCGGGGTGCCGTCGCTTCGGGAGCTGCGGTACCACAACGGGACGGTGTACCGGTGGAACCGCCCGGTCTACGACGTCTCCTCGGGGCGCCCGCATCTGCGGGTGGAGAACCGGGTGGTCGCGGCGGGGCCGACGGCCGCCGACATCTGCGCGAACATGGCGCTGTTCTACGGCCTGGTGGTGCACTACGCGAACGCGCCGGTCCCGCTGTGCGAGGAGATGGACTTCGCTCAGGCGGCGGCGAACTTCCGTTCGGCGGCGCGGCACGGCATCCATGCCGACCAGTGGTGGCCGGGCCGGGGCCTCGTCCCGGCGCGCACGCTGGTGCTGGAGGACCTGCTGCCGAAGGCGGCCGAGGGTCTGGCGGCGATGGGCGTGGTCAGCCGGGACATCGGGCGTTTCCTCGGGGTCATCGAGGCGCGGTGCCGCCGTGGTGTGAACGGCGCGACCTGGCAGGTCGCGCGCGTCCAGGTGGCCGAGCACCGGCAGCGGCTGGAGCGGCGGGACGCGTTGCGGGCCATGGTGCTCGACTACGCGGCCCGTTCGGCGGACGGCAAGCCGGTGCACGACTGGGAGGTCTGAGCGGCCCGCCCACGCTCGACTGAGCGGGTCGAGCGGATCGCTGGCGCTCGGCTCGGAGGTTCGGGCGGATCGCCCGCGAATCTGCGGTGATACGACGGCGGAGGCCGGGACCTGGGGTCCCGGCCTCCGATTCGCGTCTGCCGGGCTGCGCCGCCTCGGCGATGCCGCCGGCGGCGGCTATAGGGCATGCCCCTTCCCACCCGCATCCGCCTCCGACCAGCCGAAGAAATGCGATGACTGTCCCACACGGGTCCGACATTCCGGCGAACGCGAGGATGCGTCGTGCGCCGCTGCCGGCAGCGGCGGCCGTCAGGCCTCGGGGTCGGTCTCCGGCGTCGTCTCGTCTGAGCCGAGCTTGCGGCGGGTGCGCGCGGTCTTGCGGGCGCGGCGCTTGGGCTTCTCCTCGGTCTTCGCCTCCGGGTCGGCCGTGAGGGTCGCGCCGCCTTCGACGGGCTTGAGCTCCTGGACCCAGTCGAGTTCGGGATCGGGGCCCTTCGCGGGGAGGTCCTTGGTGTCGCCGGTACGGGTGTCGTCGTAGGCCGAGGCGGGCTCGGGGACGGTCCAGCCCGGCGCCGTCTCGACGAGGCCGGTGCGGTCCTCCCGGGGTTCGGGCTGCGGGGCGTCGTCGATCTGGCCGCCCGCCTTCGGCAGCGCGCAGACGATGAGCGAGCCGAGGAGCCCGGCGATCGCCGCGTACGGGCCGACGAGGATCACCGACATCGCGTCCGCGCCGTCGACCGGCGAAGGCCCGGCGTAGAGATGCGCGACGGTGACGATGAGCGGGCCGGCGATGCCCGAGGCCGCCGCGATGCGGTAGCCGGAGCTGGTGATCGGGCCGCGGCGCGCGAGTACGGCCACGACCACGCCGATCAGCGCCGAACCGACCACGAACGGGACCGAGATCGCGAAGCCGCGCGTGCCGAGGAACGTGTCCGGCCCGGCCCACGAGCCCCACACGGCGAGCTCGTTGACCGGGGTCGCCCGGTCGCCGATCTCCACGAACACGGCGAGGATCGCGAGCACCCACACCAGGACCACCGAGGCCCCGACGTTGACCGCGACCGAGCGGGAGCTCAGCCCGATGAGCGCGAGCGCGAAGCCGACCGCGGCGCCGAGCCCGGCCGAGATGAGCGGATCGATGGGGAAGCTGTTGAAGACCGCGCCCTGCTCCGCCGAGAGCGACACGAGCGGGCCGACGGCGAAGGCGCCGAGGGCGCTCGCGAACACTGCGGTCACCCGGATGCCGGGGCCGAGCCGGGCCGAGGCGCGGGAGCCGATCGCGCCGGAGGCGAGGCCGCCGACCACGCACGAGGCGGCCGAGAACCAGGCCACCCACGCGAGGTTGGCATTCGAGCGGTAGTCGAGGACGGGGTCGGCGGCGCCGGGTGCGGCGTCCGCCCAGGAGAGGAGCCCGAAACCGTAGGCCAGCCCGAGCTGCGCGAGGGCGGCGAGCGCCGCGACCGCGAACCCGGCGCCGACGGTCTTCGCGGCGTATCTAGGTGACATACGTCGCACCGTACTGCGTGTACGCAATGGAGTCTCGGACGGCCGATCGAGTGAGAAGGGACGATCACGCTCACGGCTCGCAATACGGAAGGCGCCCCCCGCGTCGACGACCTGGGCACTCGTCGCCGAACGGCATGGTTTGTCCGTCTCGCGAGCCTCGCCGGCGGGCGCGCGCCAGCGGCCCGCGGGCCTCACCGGGGAACCCGTCTCACAGGTGAGGAAATGCGGGGTGCCCAGCTCAGAGGACCCGGCTATGCTCGGGGCATCAAGGCCACCTGCCCGGTCGCCGTGCGAGATCATGCCGATCAGCGAGGAGCATTGCATGTCCGACGCCTACGAGGCCCTCACCGCGTCACTGGCGGCCGTCGACCCCGAGATCGAACAGGCCATCGAGAACGAGGGTCGCCGCGAGTCCGAGAAGATCCGCCTCATCGCGTCCGAGAACTACGTGTCCCAGGCGGTCATGGAGGCGACGGGGTCGATCCTGACCAACAAGTACTCCGAGGGGTACGCCGGGAAGCGCTACTACGAGGGCCAGCAGTTCATCGACGTCGTCGAGCAGCTGGCCATCGACCGGGCGAAGTCCCTCTTCGGGGCCGACCACGCGAACGTCCAGCCGTACTCCGGCTCCCCCGCGAACCTGGCCGTCTACATGGCGTTCCTGAACCCGGGCGACAAGGTCCTCGGCATGGGCCTGCCCGCGGGCGGGCACCTGACCCACGGGGCGAAGGTCTCGGCCACCGGCAAGTGGTTCGACGCCGTGCAGTACGGGGTCCGCCGCGACACCGGCCGCATCGACCTCGACGAGGTCGCCGAGATCGCGCGCCGCGAACGTCCGAAGATGATCATCTGCGGCGGGACCGCGATCCCCCGCACCGTCGACTTCGCGGGCTTCAAGGCCATCGCCGACGAGGTCGGCGCGGTGCTCATGGCCGACATCGCGCACATCGCCGGGCTCGTCGCGGGCGGGGCGCACCCGACCCCGGTCGGGCTCGCCGACGTCGTCACCACCACCACGCACAAGACCCTGCGCGGCCCGCGCGGCGCGATGATCCTCACCAAGGAGGAGCACGCGAAGGCCATCGACAAGGCGGTCTTCCCGGGCCTCCAGGGCGGCCCGCACAACCACACCACGGCGGCGATCGCGGTGGCGCTGAAGGAGGCCGCGAAGGACTCCTTCAAGGACTACGCGGCGCAGATCGTCAAGAACGCGAAGGCGCTCGCGGCGGGCCTGACCGCCCGCGGGTTCGACCTGGTCTCGGGCGGCACCGACAACCACCTGATCCTGGTCGACCTCACCAGCAAGGACATCCCCGGCAAGCCGGCGGCGAAGGCCCTGGACGCGGCCGGCATCGAGCTGAACTTCAACTCGGTGCCGTTCGACCAGCGCAAGCCGTTCGACCCGTCGGGCCTGCGCATCGGCACCGCCTCGGTGACGACCCGCGGCATGACCGAGGGCGACATGGACCTCATCGCGGGCTGGATCGACCGGGCCGTCGCCGCGGCGAAGGACGGCAAGGACGCCGAGCTCGAGGTGATCGCGAGCGAGATCCGCGAGCACACCAAGGCGTTCCCCATCCCGGGCTGGAAGGCCTAGCGGGTCCACTGACGACACTGCAGCCTCAGGGCGCTCGACCGTAACGGTCGGGCGCCCTGTTCGCTGTGCCCTCAAGCACATCCGTAGATTTCTCGAATCCGCCTGCAACAGGTGACGGGCCGGCTGCGTCTAGTTGATATCAAGTCCTCCCGATCGGCGGCGCCCCTGACCACGGCGGCACGGTCACTCCTCAAAGGAAACCACCCATGCATTCGTCATACCCTCGGCGCGCTGGACGGCGCGCGCTGGCCGTGCTCGGCGCGGCCGCACTCGGCGTCGGGGCGTTCGCGCTCCCGGCCGCCGCGCAGACCCCCGAGCCCGCCGCCGACGTCGTCTTCGACGAGCCCGTCGAGGCGGGCGCCGACCTCGCGACCGGCGCGATCCACCTCGTGTTCGGCGACGACTTCGAACCCGGCGAGCACGACGTGACCGCCCAGCTGAGCGTCTACGGCGACGGCTGGGAGCTCGCCGGCGGCACGACCGACGACGGTGCCTGCGCGCTCGGCGGCACCCCCGAGCAGTGGGTGAACTGCACCGCCGCGGACGCCGACGCCGAGATCGACTTCGCGTTCGACTACCTGGCGGGCGCCGAGATGCCCTCCGGGGAGTACGACTACGCGCTGCTCATCGGCATCGACGGCGTGAACCTCGAGCCGATCAACGGCACCGTCGAGGTCGACGGCGACGACGACAACGGCGAAGACCCGACCGAGGACCGCCCCTACCTGCACGGCAGCACCGAGTACACGGACATCAAGCCCGGTGAGGGCGTCCAGGTCGCGGCCGACTTCCTGCAGGCGGAGCCGCTCCCGGAGGACACCGCGGCGGTGGTCGTCACCGCTTTCGGCTCCGACTACGTCCTCAACGGGCTCACCCGGGCGACCGCCGGCTACGACAACTGCACCGCGTACGAGGACTCGGTCTCCTGCGTCGTCACCGACTTCGAGGACCTGCCCGAGACCGTGTTCGGCTTCGCCGACCCGATCACCTACGAGGTGAGCGGGTCCGCACCCGGCCCGGTCGAGGTGTGCGGCTGCAGCTACTCGGTGCGCACCGTCAACGCCGACGAGCTCGAGGAGCACTACGGCGGCGTGTTCTGGGACGAGGATTCGGACAACCTGTTCGGGCTCCGCGTCGTCACCGAGCCCGAATCGGAGTTCGAGGACCCGGACTCCGGGTACATCGGCATCACCACCGCGCCGCACCCGTTCGACCTGTCCGTGGCCGCTTCGAATGCCAAGGGCGCCAAGGGCGACCAGGTCCTCCTCACCGTCCCGGTGAAGAACCTGGGCACCGCCGACGCGTGGTCGTTCTTCGACGGCCCCGGCTCGTACGGGCTCATCGGCGAGCTGCCGAAGGGCCTGGAGCTGGTGAAGGTCGACAGCGACGGCGACACCGTGAACTGCTTCGAGCCGGACGACGGGTACGTCAAGGACTCGTTCCCGAAGTCCGACCTGAAGAACGCCGACTTCGTGTGCCTGTTCTACGGCCTGGACTCCGGTGAGTCGTTCGACTTCAAGTTCACCGTGAAGATCACCGACGCGAACGCGAGCGGCAAGGGCACGCTCGAGGTCGCCGCGATCGACAACGACGGCTACCCCGGTGTCGCGGACGCCGTCGCGACGAACAACAGGGCCGACATCACCGTCAACGGCAGCGGCTCGCCGAAGCTCCCGAAGACGGGCACCTCGTTCGGGCTGATCATCGGCGTCGCGGCGCTGGTGCTCGTGGTCGGCGTGGTGCTGTTCGTCCTCTCCTCGCGCCGCCGCAAGGCCGACGCCGCGGAGTAGGCGCAACGGCCTGACTCGCAAGGAAACCAGCGGCGAAGGGGCCCCCGGCGGGCGGCCGGGGGCCCGTGGCGGCCCACGCGGTGCACCGGGGTTCACCATGGGAGCCGGGGTGTCGGCCCACCGGCCTCCCTCCCACCCAACCCCGGGGGGTCGGGCCCCCGGCGGGCCGGCGGGGCCCCCTTCGCGTCCCACTCGTTCACCGGAAGTTCACCTTCGAAGCCGCATCAGATGGCGACGGCCGCACGTTGCCGTTGCGAACCTGTTCTTCTCCCCCGCGCCCGGCGGGGACGGCAGAGGGAGCCCATCTGATGGCCACAGCGAACCCCCTACTCGGACGCGCGGTGGAAAGCGCGGCCGTCCTGATCCTTAGTGCCGTCGGCATCGGCGTGTTCGCGCAGCCCGCGACCGCGCAGGACGACGGCGTCGCCTTCCCGTTCATCCACAGTGACCTACCTTTCGCGGAAGTCGAACCGGGTGAGTCGATCCCGATGACGCCCACGCTGTTCCAGGAGGACCCGCTGCCGCAGGACACGGCTGCGCTCATCGTCAACTTCTCCGGCTCATCCGGGTCCGGCTTCATCCGCCCGCAAGTCGGCATCGACGCCCCCTACGACAACTGCGGCTGGGGCCAGCACTATCCGCAGACCATGTACTGCGTCATCACTGATTTCGAGGACCTGGTCGGCTCCGCCGTCACGATCACCGACCCGGTCACCTACGAGATCGACTCGAAGACGGCGGGCCCGGTCGACATCTGCAAGTGCGACTATCGCGTGTTCGCGGTCAACGCCGAGGTACTCGACCGCGACATCGGCGAGCCCACCTGGGACCCCGACTCCGACAACCTGCTCGGGCTCACCGCGACGGACTCGTGGGACGGCCCCTCGTCCGGCGAGAGGCCCGAGGAATCCGGTGAGATCCTCGTCGAGACCACCGAGAATCCTTACGACCTCGTGGTGGAAGACATCGAGGTCGCGGGCCGGGAAGGCGAGGAGGTCGACACGGGCGTCTCGGTCGCCAACCTGGGCACGGCGGACACACTCTGGACGGAGGAAGTGCCCGGCTCCATCGCATTGCGCGGGCAACTGCCCGACGGACTCGAGCTCACCGGGATCACCAGCCCCGGTGAGCCATGGCCGGAATGGACGTGCCTGGAATCCGAGGAGGAACTCGCGGAGGAGTACCAGCGGGTCGGCGCCGCGACCGAGCTCGAGCGGTTCGACTTCGCCTGCTTCGCCTTGTACATCGACGCCGGTGCCGAGCGCGGGTTCGCGCTGGCGCTCGACATCGTCGACGCCGACGCGGTCGACGGCGGACGGATCGAGACCGACGTGGTCACCGACGCCGACGGCTGGCCCCCGGTCCTCGAGAACGACTTGGAGAACAACCGGGCCGACATCCTCGTCGACGTCGAAGACGCGGCCCGGCCCCAGCTCCCGGCGACTGGTATGTCGATGACCACGGTGCTGATCGCCGCAGCGGTCGCATCGGCGCTGGGTGTAGCGCTGTTCGCGGTCGCCCGTCGCCGCAAGGCTGATGCCGGGTCCGAGGCATGAACGACGCCGGAGGCGGGCCCCGCCTTTCGGCCGGGCCCGCCTTCCGGGAGAGCGAAACGCGCCCGGCTCTTGAGAAGCCGCAGCGCGTCGCGTTCTAGTGATGTCGAGTTTGCAGTCTTGGCCGGCGCCTTGTGGGCGCGCTCGCCTTCGATCCTTAGCGGGCCAGACCGGCGAGGGCGCGGCCCTCGATGCGGTTGGCCGCCCGGCGCAGGACGCCGGCGGTCGAGAGGCGGACCTTCTCCGGGCGGGTGACGCCGAAAGCGTAAGGCTTGTCGGCACGCCCGTCGTCAACGACCGGGGCGTTCGGCAGGGCCGAGGTGGCAACGGTGTTGGCGGCGTCGACTGCGAGGTATGCACCTACGAGCTCGTTCATGATGATTCCTTCCCGGCAGGGTAAGCCGGTTCGTGGATCTTTCTTGGGGAACCGCTCGTCGATGACGCCATTGTCGACGGCGGGAATCCGGTGCGATCGCGATGGACCGCCTCCGGGCCGGGGCTTGAGAGCGGTTGCGGGTTCACCGTCCCGCTCCTGCTTCCCTCGGCTTCGTACTCAATGCTAAGGCGTGCGCGTCCGGTTGAGCCAGGGATTTTGCGTGGGTCACAGGTGTCCCGCAACACTGTCCACAAAGACCTTAGTTACCGTTCGGTTATCGAATTGGAGGAGCGGTTCGCGGGGGCATGGCGGTAGTCTGTCCGGATGCGGGACTTGGGAGTTCGCGTCGGCCACTGGACCGGCGAGCACACCGGCTGCACGGTGCTGCTGTTCGAGGAGGCCACGACCGCTTCAGGCGAGGTGCGGGGCGGCGCCCCCGCCAGCCGCGAGATCGAGCTGCTCGACCCGCTGCGCTCGAACACCGGCATCGACGCGGTGCTCCTCACCGGCGGCTCCGCCTTCGGGCTGGCCGCCGCCGACGGCGTCATGCAGTGGCTGGCCGAGCACGACCGGGGCATTACGACCCCGGGCGGGAAAGTGCCGATCGTGCCGACCCTCGGGCTCTTCGACCTCGACGGCTCGGGCACGGTTCCGGGGGCGCCCCAAGGATATGAGGCGTGCGACGCGGCGATGGCGCCGTTCGAGCCGGCCCTCGACGGACCGATCGGGGCGGGCCGGGGCGCGACGGTCGGCCAATGGCGGGGCGTGACACTGCCCTCGGGGCTGCGGACGGCCACGGTGTGGGCCGGGCCGGTCGCCGTGTGCGCGCTAGCGGCGGTGAACGCGTTCGGCGAACCGGGGCCGCTGGACCGGGAGCTGCTGCGGCCCGAGGGCTTCGCGACCGGCTCGTTCGGGAGGAACACGACGATCGGGGCCGTCGTCACGAACGCGCGGCTCGACAAGGTCGAATGCGCACTGGTCGCGCAGGGCGCGCACGACGGCCTCGCGAAGGCGATCAGCCCGGTGCACACGAGGATGGACGGCGACGCGTTTGTCGCGGCCTCCACGGGGACCCTGGAAGCGTCGGTCGACGTGGTGCGAGCCCTCGCGGTGGAGGCGGTGGCGGAAGCGATCGGCGAGGGCATCTGAACGACGAGAAAGTGAACGGAGCGTCCGGGGCGAATCGGGCGCCCGCAGGCGCCCCCGGTATCCAAGGTACGCGGCGGGTCCGACATCGTCGCGCGGTCAGGTCGCGGCGCGAGTCGCCTATGCTGCACCACATGAGACGCTTTCGCACCGCCCTCCTCGTGATGCCCCTGCTCCTCGCGGGGTGCACCGGCGCCACCGAAGCGGATCCGACCGGCGGGCCTGCAGCGGACGATGCGGCGACCGACGCCGCCGAGCCCGCACAGCAGCCGGCCAGCTGGATCTATCAGCTCTCCGGGTACGAGGACGACGGACTCGAAGCGCTCGTCGCCGCCCCGCATGACGCCGCCGTCATCGACCTGGCGCGCGACGGCGGCGAGGACTACTTCACCGCCGACGAGATCACCGCGCTCAAGGACTCCGGCAAGACCGTCTACGCCTACTTCACCATGGGCTCCATCGAGACCTACCGGCCCGAGCACCCCGCCGTCGCCGACACGGACATGGTCCTCAACCAGTGGGGCGACTGGCCCGACGAGTACTTCGTCAAGTACTGGGACCAGCGCTGGTGGGACCTCGTCATGCAGCCCCGCCTCGACCAGGCCATGACCGCCGGATTCGACGGCGTCTACCTCGACGTGCCCAACGCCTACGAGGAGATCGACCTCGCGCTCGTCCCCGGCGAGACCCGGGAGTCGTTGGCGCAGAAGATGGTCGACCTCGTCATCGCCGTCGACGCATACGCCGGCGAATCACTCGCCGTGCTCCCGCAGAACTCCCCCGAACTGCGCGAATACCCCGGCTACCTCGACGCCGTCGACGGGATCGGCATCGAAGAGCTCTTCTTCCTCAACGCCGACGAGCCCTGCGACCACGACTGGTGCGCCGAGAACCTCGACCACACCCGCGCGATCCGCGACGCCGGGAAACTCGTCCTCGCCGTCGACTACGCCGCCGAGGCGGCCAACACCGCCGCCGCCTGCGAGCGCTACGAGACCGAAGGCTTCGCGGGCGCCGTCGCCGGCGTCGACCTCGACACGGTCTACGAACCGTGCCCCTGACGCGGAGCCATTGAGCCGCTCCCCTCCCAGAAGTTCTTGCGCGAGCGCTTCATCTGGTACATCGCCTGGTCCGCCGCCCACAGCGTCTGCGACGGGTTGCCGCCCGCCGCCAGGCGCGCCCAGCCGATCGACACGTCCACAGGCGTACCCGGCACCGAGTACTCCCAGTTCTCGCTCGACACCGCCACCCGGATGCGCTGCGACACCGCGTCCGCGTCGTACTCCGTCGCCCCCGGCAGCACCAGGATGAACTCGTCGCCGCCGGTGCGCGCCAACAGGTCCCCCGTCCGCACCACACTCGACAGGAGCGCCGCGACCCGCTGCAGGATCACGTCCCCCGCCTGGTGGCCGTGCGTGTCGTTGACCGCCTTGAACCCGTCCAGGTCGAGCACCGCGATCATCCCGTCGCCATCCACGTCGGACAGGAACTCGTCGAGGCGCCGCCGGTTCGGCAGGCCCGTCAGGTCATCGGTGTTCGCACGGTCCGCCCAGCCCGCGACCGCCCGCCGCAGCTGGTCCCGGTCCACCAGGGCCCCAGCCGAATCCAGATAGATCGTGTGGAACTCGTTGATCTGCTTGTACAGCGCATAAGTCGTCGCGTGCGCCGCGAGGATCGACGCCGCGTGATCGCCCTTCGCCACCAGCGCCAGCGAACGCAGATGCTGCGGCTCCATCACCCCGAGCGTCTCGTCCCCGATCTCCCGCGCCTCCAGCACCTCCAGGGCCTCCAGTCCCCGCGCCAGCGCGATGAGCCGCGACGCCCGCGCGAGCGTGCGCAGGTCCATCGCCTCCACCGACGACGTCTCGTCCGGCAGCAGATGCTCCACGGTCCAGTTCTCGCCCACCCCGAGCAGGCTCACCCGCGCCAGCGCGTAGTGGATCCACTCGATCTCGCGCGTGTCGAGCTCGTGCAGGCTCGGCTTCACCCGGCGGAGCTCCTTGAGCAGCAGGTAGTTGCAGGCGCGGGCGTCGCCGGTGTAGTAGCGCAGGAGCGCGTCCCGGACCCGAACCTCGACGCCCTCCACCGAGGCGCGGCCGACGCCGGTGCCCTCGGCGAGGGTGTGGCACTCGTCGAGCGCCTGGGAGGCCTGCTGCTGGTAGCCGCAGTTGGAGAGGATCACGGCGAGGTCGTACCAGGCGTCGACGGCGGCCTGGCTCTCCTCGGTCATGGCCTGGAGGGCGCGGCGCGAGAGCACCAGCTGCTCGGCGGTGAGGCCGAGGGCCTTGATGTAGTGGTGGTAGTACCAGGCCGCGAGGGCGTGGTACTTGCCGGTGAGGCGGGGGTCCTGGCAGCGGGAGACGGCGGCGCCGGCCTGGTCGATGGTGCCGGGGATCTTGTCGGTGGCGCGCTGGCTGATCTGGCCCTGGAGGATGAACAGCCAGGCTTGGGCGCGCTGGTGGACCGTGTCGGAGTTGTAGACGATCCAGGTGGCCTCGGCGACGGCCTCGGCGACCTGCCCGGACCGCATGAGGGCACGCAGACGCCGGTACTGATCGGCATAATCACGCGCAGACGTGATCCCCCTCCGTGGCGTCACGCGCTCTATCCTGCCACCGCCGCGCCGATATATCCAGTGGCGCACGTCGTGGCCGTATTCGCCTTGTGTTCTCGAATGGGCAAGTGCCCGAACCGTTTTCCTCCGTGGACCGTTCGCGGCGCATAAAGTGGGAGCAGTGCCCGAAATGGAAGGATGGTGGGCTTTGCTCCCTACACGTCCGTACAGTGCGCGGCCGTGCAGCGCCTGCGGTGAGCTCCTGCCGACGGCGCCCGGTGCCACGGTGCTCGCGTGCGAGGCCTGCGGCACGGAGCTGCACGGCCGCCCGGCTTCGCGGCGGCTCGTCGACCCCGACTGGATCGCTTTGGCGCCCAAGGCGAAGCTGCGGTACGCCGACGACACTCCGGCGCTGCTGACGGCTCCGGAAGGGCTCGTGCCGTTCCGGGTGGAGCGGGCCACCGCGAGGCGGCTGCTGCGCGATTGGGCGCGGCGGCAATGGTTCGCGCCGCGGGCGCTCCGGCGGATCGACGAATCGGAGTCGTTCAGGGGCGCTTACCTGCCGTTCTGGGTGTGGCAGGCGCGCACGCGGTCGCGGTACAAGGCGGCGAGGGGCGACTACCAGTGGGCGCAGGGCGGCGGGGGCCGGGTGCGCAGTGTGCGGTGGTCGCCGGCGGCGGGGGTGGTGGACCGGGACTTCCCGGCGGTGCCGGTGGCGGCGACGTCGCTGCTGGAGGGGGCGGCGCTGGCGGATCTGTGGCGGGACTGGAGGCTGGGCCGGGCGGTGGCGTTCGAGCCGCGGATGCTCGACGGGTACTGGACGCAGGCGTACGACCTGGAGCCCGAGGCGGGCCTGGAGTCGGCGAAGGCGCGGATGGCGGCCGAGGTGGAGCGGGGGGTCCGGGCGCGGGTGGGCGGGGACGAGCAGCACGTGCCGAGCATCGAGACGGCGTACGCGGGGCTGGGGTACCGGCTGGTGCTGCTGCCGGTGTGGCTGGTGTCGTTCCCGCACCGGGGGCGGCGGCGGATGGTCGCGGTGCACGGTGAGAGCGGCCGGGTGGTGGGCGAGCGGCCGTTGAGCGGGCCGAAGCTGCTTTCTGCGGCGGTCCTCGCGTTGGCTGTGGCGGGGGCCATACTGTATTTCTGTCTTTTATCCCTTTCGTCCTGTCCTGCAAGACAGCCGGGCAGTAGACGACACGCGCACCCGTTGCACATGCTCTATGGTTCCTGGAACGCAACGCGCCAGCTGAGCGGCGCGTGTATCCCTCAGAGCGCGCCAGCCTCCCCCGGCTGCGCCTCGGACACCCCACAGACAGTTCCGGGAGAGGCAATGGGCAGCCCGATGAAACACGCCGTCGCGAAGGCGTCGTCGCCTTGGTGGGCGAAGGCCATGGTCGTCAGCGGCGCCATGGTGATGGTCATCTCAGGCGGCGGCGCGATCGCGGCCCAGGTCGGCGTGAACGTACTCGAGGACTCGGTGAACCAGGCCGACCTGCTCGGCGAGCAGCGGGTCGAGGCCGAGGAGGGCGAGCAGATCACCGGCCCCCTGAACTTCCTGGTGCTCGGCACGGACGAGCGGGTGGGCGCCGGGGGCGAGGCCCGCACGGACGCGGACATCATCGTGCACGTCAACAAGGACCTGACGCAGGTCAGCATGATCTCGCTGCCGCGCGACCTCTATGTGGAGATCCCGTCGGGCGTGCCGGCGTCGGAGACGAAGCTGACCGAGGCGTTCGCGTACTCCGAGGACTGGGGCGAGTCGTTCCAGAACACGGCCGAGACGATCACGAACCTCACCGGGATCCAGTTCGACGGCGGCGCGATCGCGAACTTCGAGGGCTTCCTCGACATGGTCGACGAGCTGGGCACGATCGAGCTGTGCCCGTGGCACGAGATCACCTCCATCCACGGGGACAAGAAGACCTATCCCGAGGGCTGCGCCGAGTACAACAAGGAGGACGCCCTCGACCTGGTGCGCCAGCGCTACGGGTGGGACTCCGACGAGGACTACGCGAACGGCACGTGGGGCGACTTCGGCCGCCAGAAGATGCAGCAGCAGGCGATCAAGAAGATCCTGGAGCGCGCCAAGGAGAAGGGCTACGCGACCGACCCGACGAAGGCGGTGGACCTGCTCAACAGCTTCGGGGACGCGCTCACGCTGGACGTGGGCTCCTACAGTCTCATCGACATGATCACGCAGATGCGCGACGTGGATCCGAACGAGATCATCTCCATCGGCACGCCCTCCTCCGAGGGGAACATGAACGGCACCTCGTACGTGTTGATCCACGAGGGCACCGACGAGGAGGCCGCGGCGGACGCCCTGTGGGAGGCCATCGCGAACGACACGATCGACGAGTGGGCCTGCGCGAACGACCAGTGGCTCAGCGGCGATTCGAAGCCGGACTGCGCGGTGGCGCCGGTCGACGGCGGGCAGGGCGCCGGCGAGGAGACGGCGAGTGACGAGCCGACGGTGAACTGAGGTCCCGCCGCCGGCCGACACTCCCGCAACCCCTCGCGTTTACCGAAGCGTGATATGTAGTGAATAATGCTGACCTGACCATTGGAGTTGCATGGCTGGCAAGAGCGGCGCGCCTTGGTGGGCGCACATGATGCTGTACGCGGGCGGACTGACCATGGTCGTCGCCGGGGGTGCGGCGGCGGTGGCGCAGATCGGCTACAACACTGCGAACGGCGCGGTCGAGAGCGAGGAGATCCTCGACAACCGGGCCGAGATGGACGTCGAGAACATCGAAGGGCCCTTGAACATCCTGGTGCTCGGGGTCGACAAGCAGGGCGGTTCGACCCGGTCCGACACGATGATCATGGTGCACGTCAACAAGGACCTGACCGACGTGTCGATGGTGTCGCTGCCCCGCGACCTGTACGTCGAGATCCCCGACTGCGGCCCCGACTGGGGCAACAACACCTGCATGCAGAAGCTCAACCACGCCGCGTCCATCAGCGACGACTGGACGAACGTGACCCTCCCGAACGTGGTGAGCACGATCGACGGCCTCACCGGCGTCGAGTTCCACATGGCCGCCACGGTCGACTTCAACGGCTTCATGGACCTGGTCGACCTGGTCGGCGAGATCGAGCTGTGCCCGTGGGAGGAGATCCAGTCGATCCACGGCGACAAGAAGGTCTTCCCGGAGGGCTGCGCCTACTACGGCAAAGAGGACTCGCTCGACCTCATCCGGCAGCGGTACGGCTGGACGGACTGGGAGAACGGCCTGGGCGGCGACTACGGCCGCCAGGCCATGCAGCAGCAGGCGATCAAGGCGCTCATCAAGGAGCTCAAGGCCGACGGGTACCACAAGGACGTCGGGAAGCTGACGGAACTGTTCGAGGGCCTGGAGGGCAAGCTCACGCTCGACCTGCCCGAGGGGCTCACGGCCGTGGACCTGGCGATGAACCTGCGCGATCTCAACCCTGAGGACATCACGTCGATCCGGGTGCCGGCGACGTCGCAGCAGACGGAGGTCGGCGCTTCAGAGGTGATCACCGAGGGCGAGCTGCAGACCGCGGCCGACGCGCTGTGGGCCGCTCTGCAGAACGACACCATGGACCAGTGGATCGCCCAGTACCCGCAGTGGGTCAAGCAGACCGGCAGCTCGGCGACGGAGCCGACCGGGACCACCGACGGGACGGCCGACGAAGCGGCCGACGGCACGGCTGACGGGACCGCCGACGAGACGGGCGGCGGCTGACAAGGCCACCGGGCCCGCGTGCAACCGCGCGCCCGCGCCGGAGCGTCACTCCTATGGCAATGTGGACCGCACACCACTGGAGTGACATGGCCGTCAAGACCGGAGCGCCCTGGTGGGCGCACCTCATGATGTACGCGGGCGGCCTGACCATGGTCGTCGCCGGCGGGACGGCGGCCGTGGCGCAGTTCGCTTCGACCACGGCCGAGAACGCCGTCCCTCAGGAGAACATTCTCGGGGACGCCCAGGCCGAGGTCGAGGAGATCAAGGGCCCGTTGAACATCCTCGTGCTCGGCGTCGACAAGCAGGGCGATTCGACCCGGTCGGACACGATGATCCTGGTCCACATCAACGAGGACCTCACCGAGACGACGATGGTGTCGCTCCCCCGCGACCTGTGGGTGGAGATCCCCGACTGCGGGCCCGGGTACAGCAACAACCCGTGTGAGAACAAGATCAATCACTCGGCGTCGATCAGCGGCGACTGGGAGGTGACGCGCCCCAACGTGGTGCAGACGATCTTCGATCTGACGGGCGTCGAGTTCCATATGGGCGCGACGGTGGACTTCGAGGGCTTCCTCGGGCTGGTCGACATGG
This sequence comes from Glycomyces luteolus, assembly GCF_027622875.1. Taxonomy (GTDB): domain Bacteria; phylum Actinomycetota; class Actinomycetes; order Mycobacteriales; family Micromonosporaceae; genus Glycomyces; species Glycomyces luteolus. The sequence continues at coordinate 75,246 of NZ_JAPZVP010000025.1, forward strand.
TCGGCGAGATCGAGCTGTGCCCGTGGCACGAGATCCAGTCGATCCACGGGGAGAAGCGGACCTTCCCCGAGGGCTGCGCGATGTACGACAAGGACGAGTCGCTCGACCTCATCCGCCAGCGATACGGGTGGTACTGGGACTCGGACTGGGAAGAGGGCCGCGGCGGCGACTACGGGCGCCAGGCCATGCAGCAGCAAGCGATCAAGTCGCTGCTCAAGGCATTCAAGGAAGAGGGCTACCTCACCGATCCGGGCAAGCTCACCGACATCCTCGAGGGTTTCGGGGACTCGCTGACCATCGACAAGCCGGACGAGTGGACCGTCACCGACCTCGCGGTGAACCTGCGCGACATCGACCCGGAGAGCATCACCAGCGTCCAGGTGCCTTCGACACCGGACAAGACGACCTTGGACGGGACACCGGTCGACATCGTCATGACCCACGAAGGTGCGGAGCAGGAGGCGGCCGACGCACTGTGGGCCGCACTCCAGAACGACACGCTCGACCAGTGGATGACGCAGTACCCCGAGTGGGTCAAGACGCCCGGCAAGACTTCGACCGAGACGCCGACCGGGGCCGCCGAGGAGAGCGCGAGCGCGACGACCGACTAGAGCGAACACGAGGAGCGGGGGGCGGGGGGCGCCCGGCCCCCCGCCGCGGGGTGGCGTACTGCCCCGCGGCGGTGGGGCGCGCCG
>NZ_JAPZVP010000025.1:75950-82944 GCF_027622875.1 Glycomyces luteolus
CCCCCCACCCGCCCCACCCGCTGGGGGGGGCCCCGGGGCCCCCCCCCCCCCGCCCCTCGTGTTCGCTTACTGCCCTGCGGCTTTGGCCTCGTCCTCGTCGTCGACCTTGCGCCACTCCATCTTGCTGGACTGCCAGCCGTCCTCGTTCAGGCCGAGGCGCCAGTAGCCGGAGACCGACAGGCGCTCCTTCGGGACCTCGTGCTCGAAGCGGAGGAGGCGGCGCAGGTCGCGGACGAAAGCGGCCTCGCCGTGGACGAAGGCCTGCACGTCGCCGGCCGGGAAGTCGAAGCCGCGCACGGCCTCGACGAGGCGTTCGCCGATGCGGGCGTCACCGCGGTGGATCCAGGTGACGTGGAGGTCGGCGGCGGACTTGAACTGCTGCTCCTCTTCGGGCCCTTCGACTTCGAGGAAGACGTGGGCGCGCGCGCCCGGGTTGAGGCGTTCGACGGCGACCGAGATCGCCGGGAGGGCGCTCTCGTCGCCCGCGAGGAGGTGCCAGTCGGCGTCGCTGGCGGGAGCGTAGGCGCCGCCGGGTCCGGCGAAGCGCACGAGCTCGCCGGGCTGGACGTTCGCGGCCCAGGGACCGGCGATGCCCTCGTCGCCGTGGTAGACGAAGTCGATCGAGAGTTCGCGGGCGGCCTTGTCCCATTTGCGCACGGTGTACGTGCGGGTGACCGGCCACTGCTCGCGCGGGAGCTCCTCGCGGATGCGGGCCAGGTCGAACGGGTCGGGGTAGGTGACGCCCGGGACGGGGAACTGGAGTTTCAGGTAGTGGTCGGTGTAATCGCCGCAATCGAACTCAGCGAGGCCCTCGCCGCCGAGCACGACGCGGATCATGTGCGGCGTGATCCGCTCGGTGCGCAGCACCTCGGCGCTGGTGACCCTGGGGGTCCGGCGTGCTCGGCCTTCAGCCATATCGGCTCCTCCGGTACATGGCCCGTGCTCCCCACCGACGGCGCCTGCGAGCCGTCCGGCACTTTCAGCACGAGCTACTTAGGTTTCCCTAACTATCACACTTGAAAACCGGAAGCCGCCAGTGGGCCGGGCCGTGAACCGGGGCCGCCACACCCCCAGCGTGGCGGCCCCGGAGCATCTCCCCCTCGGGTCGCGGACTCACGTCCTGCATCACCGAGCGCAGCAGCGGCCGCGACAGGGCCCCGGCGGCGATCACCGCGACGACACCGGCGGCCACCGTGGCGCCGAGGATGAGCGCGCCGCTCGCGTCGAAGCCCATGGCGCCGATGACCGGCGAAGTGAGGACCATGCCCGTCAGGATCGAGGCGCCGCCGATGACACCCAGCGGCAGCAGGGTCTCCTGACGGCGGGCCCGGTCGAGGACCTGCTGCTCCGTCCCGGCGAGGTGCAGGAGACGGTAGGTGCGGCGGCGGTCGAGGACCGAGCCGATCGCACTGATCGCCGCCGAGACGGCCGCCGTCAGGAACACGACCGCGAGGACCACGGTGACGCCGGTGCGGACGGAGCCGACGATCCGGTTCGACATGATGCTCGAATCGACCTCGCGTTCGGGCGGGTCGCCCGGCAGCGCCGCGGTCATCGTGCTGCGCACCGCCTCGAGCTGCGCGCCCGTGGTGGTCGCCTCGATCACCGCGCGATCGGCATCAGCAGTGAGGTACCCGCTCGACTCGACCACCGCGACCTCCGCAGTGCCGCCGAGCCTGTCGCCGAGGTCGGCCGCGAGGGCGTCGGCCTCGGCGGCAGGGACCGTCGCCGCGATCGACTCCGTAGCCTGCGCGCTCGTGTCCGCCTGCAGCATCGGGAACATCGCGACCGAACCGGCCACGAACCCCGCGATCGCGACCCCGGCGACCGCGCGCCACGCGGCCTTCGGGTCGTCCGCGAGCCGCCGTGCCGCCAGCAGCCGCGCCGGGCCCCTCGCGGTGCGCGCCAGGATCCGCCCCAGCTTCTGGACGATCCACGGGCCGACGAGGTTCACCGCCGCGAGCGTCCCGGCGAACAGGCCGATGAGGATCGCAACGGCGATCATGTCGCCGCCCACCAGGTTCGAACCGATCATGAACGCCAGCGCGAGCACAGCGAACACGACCAGGCGGATCGCCTTGAGGCCCTTGGTCTTCACGCGCCGCGCCACCCCGAGCGGACTGATCACGACACTGCGCAACCCGATGAGCGCCGAGGCGGCGACCAGGACGGGCACCGCGACCGCCACGGCGAGCATCCACGGGGCCCCGGCCCACAGGTCGCTGACGTACCAGCGGCCGCCGTCGATCGGGATGAGCGCCACCAGCGGCGTCACCGCCATCCACGCGAGCGTGCCCGCGACCGCACCCGCGACGGCCGCGAGCGTCGTTTCGATGAGGGTCAGGCGCATGACCTGGCCTGGAGTCGCGCCGACGAGGCGCAGCGTCGCGAGCCGTTCATCGCGCCGGGCCACGGTGAGCCGGGCGGCGGCCGCGCCGAAGACCGCGGCGGGCACGGCCATGAGGATCGCGGCCAAGACCATGAGGATCATGTAGAAGCCGTATACGGTGTCGGCGCTGCCGACCGCGAACGAGTCGATCGCCCTGGGCGACACGCCGTCCGCGCTGGTCCGCTCGGCGGTCATCGCCGGGTCGGCGGCGTCGCGGCCGACCGCGGCCACGAGCTCGTTCGGGTGCGCGAGCGCTTCGGGCCCGAGTTCACCGGCGACGCTGACGTCGCCGTAGCGGGCGAGGAAGTCCGATGCCGGGACGCCTTCGAGGAGATCGGCCGCGGCCGGGGAGAGCCACACCTCGCCGGGCTTCGGGAACGCGTCCATGCCGGGCGGCACCGGCGCGTCGTCGCCCAGTGCCGCGAGGTCCACGCGGTTGATCGAGTCGGCGCCGAAGAAGTCGTCGGCCGTCGCGATGACCGCCTCGGCGGTGCCGGTCGTCTCGGCCGGATCGCGCCACGCGGTGCGGTCGGCGCGCTCGTCGAACGCGAAGTTCCCGGCCACGGCGAACTGCAGCAGCAGGGTCGCGACGGCGACGGCGAGCGCGGTCAAGCCGGTGCTCAGCAGGGCGCTGCGGCCCCCGAGGCGGGTCAGCCGCCAGGCGAGCTCGGTCATCGCCAAACCTCCACGACCGACTCGGGACCGAAGTCCGGCCCGGCGGTGGCCGGGCCGCGCACGGCGCCACCGCTCTTCGGCGCGCCGGAAACGGCGTCGCCGTTCCGGCCCATGCCGGACGCGTCGGCTCCGGGACCTTGCATGAACGCGTCACTGCCGCGGCCTACCGGACCCGCCGGGACCGATCCCGCCGCGAACGCGACCGGGCTCGTCACCGAGCCGCCCTGCGCCCCAGGCGAAACCGGCCCGACCGAGCCCGATCCGGAAGCGCCCTCTCCACTCCGCACCGGGAGCCCGATCGCGTCCTGCCGCGCCGACCCGGCCCGCAATCCCACCGCTACCGGCTCGTCCCCGAACCCGTCGGAACCGCTCCCCGCGCCGTCCCCGGTCCGCGGAGTCCCGCTCAGGCGCCCGTCGCCGCGCGGAACGCGCCCATCACGCAGTTCGATCGTCCTGGTGCAGCGCGCGGCGATCCGCGGGTCGTGCGTGACCACGACCAGCGCCGCGTCGAGCTCCCTGACCGTGTCGAGCAGGACCCCCATCACCTGGTCGCCGGTGGCGCGGTCGAGCGCGCCGGTCGGCTCGTCGGCGAACACCACCGCCGGGCGGACCACGAGTGCCCGGGCCAGCGCGACCCGCTGGGCCTCGCCGCCCGACAGCTCGCCGGGACGCCGTCCCTCCTTGCCCTCCAAGCCGAGTCGCCGCAGTTCGGCGCGGGCCGGCTCGAGCGCGGTTTTCCGGGGGGTGCCGCCGAGCATGAGCGGCAGCGCCACGTTCTCGTCGGCCGGGAGCTCCGGAAGGAGCTGCCCGAACTGGAACAGGAACGCGAAGCGGGTGCGCCGCAGGTGGCTGCGCTGGCGCTCGGAGAGGGTGTCGATGCGCTCGTCGAACAGGCGCACCTCCCCCGAGTCGGGCCGCATGATCCCGGCCAGGCAGTGCAGGAGCGTCGATTTCCCCGAGCCGCTTGGCCCGGTGACGGCCACGGACTCGCCGGGGCCGACGGCGAAGTCCACGCCGTCGAGGGCGGGGGCGGTGCCGAAGTGCTTGGTGAGGGCGCGGGCGGTGAGCATCGGGGGCCTCATCGGCGGACCTTCCTTTCCGGCGAAATGAAGGGCAGCGCCGTGCCCGCGATGAGGAATGCGATCGTGAGCACCAAGCTCAGGACCAGTGCGATCTCCAAGAATCCGTTCATGGAGCCAGCTTCGCCGGATTCGGTGCTCTCCCGCCTCGGCTCGCGGGCCGGTTTCGGGCGGAGCGGGTCGGCCGTTCGGCCGAGGGTCCTGGAAAGCCGGTTACCGTCGTGGCATGACCTCGACGTCCGCCGCGCGTTCGCTGCACGGCCGGTTCAACCGGCTGATGATGCTGCTCCTCAAGATCTTCATCATCGGCAGCCTGCTGCTGTCGCTCGCGGCCGAGATGTTCTCGAACGGCGCGGACAAGCCGCCGCCGTTCATCTCGTGGTTCTCGTGGCTGGAGTTCGCGACCGCGATCTTCGTGATCGGCGTGTACGTCCTGTACCGGCCCGGGCGGAAGCGGTGGATCGCGGCCGCGTCCATCGTCTCGCTCGCGGTGACCGGTCTCGACCTCCTCTACGACCAGGGCGTGCGCGGGGTCGGGACCGCCGAGCTGCTGGCGCTGGGCCTGCTCATGCTCTTCTCTGTGCGGCACTGGGACGCGCTTCCGGGCCGGTGGGTGGCCTTCGCCAACGGCGCTGCGGTGATGCTGATCGGGTTCCGGGTGTTCGCCGACAACCTCGAGACCGCCTTCGTGGGCGGCACGGTCCTCATCTTCCTGGCGATGATGACCATGATCGGCTTCGGCGCGTACCTGCGCAGCCTCGACAAGCTGCGGCGCGAGACGCAGGAAGAGGTGCGGCAGGCCGAGCGGCTCGAGCTGGCGCGCGAGATGCACGACTTCGTGGCGCACCACGTCACGGGCATGGTGGTGCTCGCGCAGGCCGCGCAGGTGACGGACACCGACCCGAAGAAGGCGTTCGCGGACATCGAGGAGGCCGGGCTCGCCGCGCTGACCTCGATGCGGCGCATGGTGAAGATGCTCCGCAACGACGACGGCGGCGCGGGCACGAACCCACTCGGCGACCTCGCGCAGATCGAGGACCTCGTGGAGCGGTTCAACCGCGAGGGCACCGACACGACCTGCTTCATCTCGCCGGAGCTGGCGGGCAGCGCGGTCGCGCCGGAGATCGCGGCGACGGCGCACCGGGTCGTGCGGGAGGCGCTGACGAACGTGCGCAAGCACGCCCGCGGGGCGACCCGGGTGCGGGTGGTCGTGGCGGCGGCGAGCGGGAACGGCCTCGAGGTGTCGGTGCGCGACGACGGCCGGGCGGCGCGCGGCAGGCTCGCCGACTCGGGAGGCGGGATGGGCCTGCTGGGTCTCGGAGAACGCATCGAGGCGGTCGGCGGCCAGCTCAGGGCGCAGGCGAGGCCCGAAGGCGGCTGGGAGACGGCCGCGTGGCTCCCCCGCGTGACGACGGTGCCGGGATAAAGCGCGCCGAGTGAGCGCAGCCCGTCCCGTAGGACACGAGGAAGGCCCCCGATCGATGATCGGGGGCCTCCGCTACTGGTGGCAGGTGCAGGATTCGAACCTGCGAAGTCGATGACGGCTGATTTACAGTCAGCTCCCTTTGGCCGCTTGGGTAACCTGCCGCGGCTTGTAGCGAGAGCAAGAATAGCCTCCCCTCCACGGGGGCGCGCAAGCGGGTTATCCCCAGTTGAGACCGCGTTCACTACGGCCGGTCCGCAATGCGCCCGCCCCGCCCGGTGGGGCAGGACTAAGCTTGGCGGTCGCGCCCCTCGCGCCGCCCCCGTACTGCGCTTTGAACCTGCAAGGGAAGGACCGGACTGCCATGGCTGACGCCTCGTTCGACATCGTCTCCGAGATCGACCTGGCCGAACTCGACAACGCGATCAACCAGACCCAGCGGGAGCTGGCCACCCGGTTCGACTTCCGGGGCACCGGCGCGAGCGTCGAGCGCTCCGGCGACGAGGCGGCGCTGATCACAGCCGAGACCGAGGACCGCGTCAAGGCCGCCCTCGAGGTGCTCAAGGAGAAGCTGATCAAGCGCGGGATCTCCCTGAAGGCCCTGGACGCCGGCGAGCCGCGCCAGTCCGGCAAGGAGACCAAGATCGATGTGACCTTCAAGCAGGGCATCTCGACCGAGGACGCGAAGAAGATCGGCAAGATCATCCGCGACGAGGGCCCCAAGGGCGTCAAGCCCCAGGTCCAGGGCGACAAGCTCCGCGTCACCGGCAAGAAGCGGGACGACCTGCAGGAGGTCATCGCGCTGCTCAAGGGCAAGGACCTCGAGGTCGCCCTGCAGTTCACGAACTATCGTTAGACCGATGAACATCTCGCTCATCAACGTGCTGGTCCTCGCCCTGTTCGTGGTGGGCGGGGGCCTGGTCGCGCTGATGGTCACGATCACCCAGCGCAGCTACAAGCAGGATGAGAAGTCCGAGCACTGGGTGGTCTACCCCGGCGCCGAGGGCGAGTCGCGCCTCGACGCGCGGTGGACCGTGGTCCTCGACGACCCGGGCAAGCGGCCGATCCTGGTGATCAAGGAGATCCGCGCGCTCACGGGCCTGGGCCCGGCCCCGGCCAAGGCGATGATCGACGGGGTGCCGTCGACCGTGGTGACCGGCGTGGACCACTCGACGGCGACGAAGGCGCACGCCGTGCTCGCGCGCGCGGGGGCGCAGGCGCGGATGGCCGAGGCCTAGCTGTATTGCCCCGTGAGGTTGGGAACGCGGGTGGCGGGTGGGTTGCCTCCGAGTGCGGTATGGCCGCGGTGATGGTTATACCAGTGCAGCCATGCCGGGAGGGCGGCTCGTCGCTCGTGTTCTGACCGGTAGGGGCGGGCGTAGGCCCATTCGTCGGTCAGGGTGCGGTGGAACCGTTCGACTTTCCCGT
>NZ_JAPZVP010000026.1 GCF_027622875.1 Glycomyces luteolus
CGGCAACCGCGAGTGGCCGAAACGGTCGATATAGGTAACCGACTGCACGCCACCGAATTCATACTTCGGTCATCCGCCTTGTCCCGAAACCCCTGCAGCGCACACCAAGAAGGTTAAAACGCAAGCTTAGCGCTGCTTCGACGTGATACGAGGAGGTTGTCGTGTGCGTTGAGGTGCTTATGATCTGACAGGCCGCCGCGAGCTCCTTCAACGCGGTCGAACTGCGGAGCCCCTCTGCCACTTCGTGTCAAACAGAAGTCGCGGTGACGTGAGAAGATCTGAGCTTATGAGATGGAAGCGTCAGGTCACCGCCAACGCGCTAGTCGCGGGCCATATGAAAGCCTTCTATCGGTCGTTGCCGCAGGCGGCGAGGGAGGTACCGACCGAGGTGGCGTTGGCATACGCTGCGCACCTGTTTCATCGGCGCCGACGTGAGTTGATTGATGAGAAGCGATTCGCGAGCTCTAAATTCCATGTTGGAATTGGCATAGGTACCGGTGGCCTGAACGGGCTTGAACGCTTGACCAAAAGGTCCACTTTGGTTTCTGACGCGCTCCTGCTATCGCATGACCGCGTTGGGCCCGGCCATCGGGTGCGTCGGATATCAAAGCGGAATCGTCCCCAGGTTATCGGTTACGACCCCCAGGATACATACGGCCCTATAGATCCTGGGTGGATAGAGTCTGTTGAGGATCTGTATGTTCACGCACCGCACCTTCACAATCTAGGGCTTTGGCTATTGCGGGCGGAGCCACTGCTGAGGGCTGGGCTGGCATGGTATCTGCCGACCTATTCCATATCGTCGGTGTCGAAGACGGAAGGGTTGTCTGCTCCGCTCGTGGGTCTCACTTACGACCGCGCGACGGAGCAGGTGGAGTTCAGCAACGTGCCGGAGTTGCTCGATTTCCTGCAAGTAGGGCAACGGATTGTGGCACTCGATGACACAGCTCCAGCCGTTACGGCCGTGGTTCGGCCTGTGATCGAGGACCTCGAGTTGCCTTTCATTGACGGCGTCCCGTTGGACGTGTTCAGTGCGGTTACTGTCGAGGAGTTTGAGTCGTATCGCGCCTTTCAACTTTGGCTTCAGCAACAGTTGCTGAGCGTGGATACTGCGTTGAATGCGGAAGATTCGGAGCGCGCGCTCATGCGGATCGGCCTTCAGATCAAAGAAGAAGTGCGAGGCATGGAAGCGCAGATGCGACAAGTGCGCCGCAAACGGGCCGTGACGGCAACGGGTGCCGTGGTTGGGAGCATCAGCGCCAGTCTGACCGCCGTCATGGGCACCTCAGAGTTGGTGTCCGCGGTGGCGGCTTTCATTGGGGGCGCCACGGGCGGATTCTGGACCGCCGTCCAGGCAGGTGCCGATCACAGTCCGCGAACGCTTCAGGAAGGGCCGTGGTACTACGTGTGGACCCTTTCTCGCACTGAACGCAGAAGCTAGCGGCCTCGTGCATGGTTGTGATTGGCATGCAACGGTTCCCATGGAGGGTCTTCGCTCAGGTCGAGGATCCGGTTGAACGGGCGGCGGGGGCGTCGCCGCCGGTACTGGCTTTCCTCGCCGCGGCCTAAGATCGCGACGCGTCGGTCGACGCTCCGGCTCAGCGTCCGCAGAAGGCGATGATGCTGCGGTTGACCAGCTCGGGCCGCTCCCACGGCATGAAGTGCCCGGCGCCCTTGACCCAGAACGGTCCTACCCCGGCGGGGAACGCGATGGCGCACTTCTCCTCCAAGTGGTCGCCGATGGTCACCTGGTCGGCGCCGATGAGGATCAGAGTCCGTTGCTGGACAGGGCGGTCGATCATCTCGGGGGCCGAGAGCTTCCTGGTGCCCATGACGACTTCGTAGTCGGCGAAGGACGCGCGCAGCCGCGCCGCATCGCCGTAGGGCTCGGTCAGGAACGCCAGGTCGTCCTGGTCGAACGCGTCGGGCGGGCACCACATTCGGTGCCCGAAGAACTCGCCGACGTATCGTCGGCGGCGCTCGGGCGTATCGAGCTCGGCGACCAGCGCATCGGCGTGAAGTCCTTGGCGGCGTTGATAGTCGTAGACGGCGGGCTTCGGCCGTCCCGCCGGGATGCCGGCGGCCGTGAACGCTTCGTCCAGGTCGGGCATGGAGTCGTCGAGGATCACCAGGCTGTCGACCCGGTCGGGGTGGCGGTTCGCCATGTCGATGGCGATCATGGCGCCCAGGTCGTGCCCGGCCACGACCGCCTTCTCCCACCCGAGCGCGTCGAGCAGTCCGGTCAGGTCGGTATTGAACGCGTTGAAGTCGTAGTACTCGTCGGGTGCGAAATCGGAGTCGCCGTAGCCGCGCAGGTCCGGGGCGACCACGTCGAATCCGGCCTCGGCCAGGGGAATGAGGTTGTGCGACCAGATCCCACTGGTGCAAGGGAAGCCGTGGACGAGCAGCAGCGGCACACCGCCGCTCCCACGGCGCCGCACCGCCAGGCGATGCCCCTGGCGAACTTCGATCATTGTCGGCGCGATGACTTCAGCAGGGAGAACCATGCACCATGGTTACACGACTCCCGCATCACGCGATACGACGAGTATCGCCCTTCAGCCTGCCGGTTCCTCGTATCGGTCGTCGGCCACGACGCGACGCTCATCGCCACCGGCCAGGGCCTGCTCGTCGGCGGATTGGTCGCCATCCCAGTTAAATGGTGACATGAACACAACGAGCACCAAGCGCATCGAACGTGTCGCGGGCACTCGGGACGCCATCGTCAACGCCGCCGAGCGGCTGTTCGCCGAGCAGGGCGTGCAGGCCGTCTCGAACCGTCAGATCAGCGAGGCCGCCGGGCAGGGCAACAACGCCGCCGTCGGCTACCACTTCGGCACGAAGGCCGATCTCATCCGCGAGATCGTGCGCAGACACGTCGAGAAGATGGAACCGCTCCGGGAACGCATGTACGCCTCGATCAAGGACTCGAAGCGACTGCGCGACTGGGTCGAGTGCCTGGTAGTGCCCGTCTGCGACCACTACGACTCGCTCGGCGAGCCGTCCTGGTTCGCGCGGTTCACCGCGCAGATCCAGTTCGACCCGCAACTGCGGTCAATTGTCGAAGATGAAGCGCTGCGGGCCGAATCGCTGGACCGCACGGTGGACGGGATCAGCCGGTTCATGCCTTCCTTGCCGGAAGACGTTGTGGCCGAACGGTTCCGGATGATGCAGATGCTCATGGTGCTCACCCCTGCCTCACGCGAGGCGTCATTGGCCAAGGGGGAGCCGGTCTACGGCTCCTCCTGGCGCGAAGCCGGAGGCGCACTGATCGACGCGATCGTCGGCCTGCTCGAAGCCCCGCACCACGCTCAGGAATTAGCAGGAGAACACCACGACGATCACCGTCTGCGAGGACAAATGCGGCTCGCGGGAGACATCGCGGACCTCCCGTTCAAGCACGACGCTTCGGTCTACGAGGTCTATGAGCCGCCCGTGACCTGGTAAGTCGAGGGCAGGACGCCGCCTTTCGGAGGCGGTCTGTGACTTGCCCGTAAAGTGGAGGCGGTTTGCGGATGCCGGGGTTATGGTCGGGGGCGGTGACTTCGCGTGACCGGCGCGTCGCGGGGCACCAAGCGGCGGGGAACCCATCAATCCCGTTGCGTCCCAACCAGAACCCTCTAATCGAACACGGGGCCATTGCTGCAATGGAATCCATCACCCTCGACGGGAAACGTCCTCTCGCCTCGGTCGCCCGAGCGCTCCGACCCCGGAGGGCGCAGCTCGCCCTCGCCGTCGGCATCTTCGTAGTCAAAGACAGTCCGACCTGGCTGATGCCGGTCATCACCGGCGCCGCGGTCGACGCGGTCGTGCGCGGCGGTCCAATCTCGACACTCGGCTGGCTCGCCATCGGCGCGGCCGTCCTCGTCATCCAGAACGCCTTCACCCACGTGTGGTTCACGCGGCTGTACATGGGCGCGGTGCGGTCGCTCGGCGCGGGCTTCCGCAACGCGCTCGCGGCGAGGCTGCAACTGCTGTCGATCGGGTTCCACTCGCGGTCGAACGCCTCGATCATCCAGAGCAAGGTCGTGCGCGACGTCGAGAACGTGGAGATGATGTTCGCCCAGTCGGGCGGGCCGTTCCTCTCGGCCGTGTTCGTGTTCGCGGGCGCGATCACCATGACCGCGCTGACCGTTCCGCAGTTCCTGCCGGTATTCGCCTTGTCGATCCCTTGCGGATTCGGCGTGTGGTGGTTCACGCGGCGCCGCTCGCGCGAGCGCAACGAGGAGTTCCGGCGCGAGATGGAGGTCTTCTCCGCGCGGGTCGGGGAGATGGCAGCGCTCATGCCGATCACGCGCGCGCACGGGCTCGAGCACGTGGCGACCGGGCGGGTCGCGGAGGTCGCGGAGGAGGTGCGGCACCGGGGGCTGCGGCTCGACGTCGTGAACGGCCGGTTCGGTGCCGCCAGCTGGGTCACCATGCAGCTCTTGTCCGTCGGGTGCCTGCTGCTCGCCGCGACGGTGGCGGTGATGGAGTGGGCGCCGATCTCGGCCGGGCAGGTCGTGGTGCTCGGCACCTACTTCTCTATGCTCACCGGTTCGGTGGGCGCAGTGCTCAACCTGGTGCCGGTGACCGCGCGCGGGACCGAGTCGGCCCGGTCGATCGCGGAGGTGCTCGAGGATCCCGACGTCGAGTACAACGAAGGAAAGCCCACTGTAGACAGTGTGGAGGGTCGGATCTCGCTGCGCGAGGTCACGGTCCGCTACCCGGACGGCGGCGCGCCCGCTCTGGACGCGGTCGATCTCGACATCGAGGCGGGTAAGACCGTTGCGCTCGTGGGGCCCTCGGGTTCGGGCAAGTCGACGCTGATGAACACCGTGCTCGGGCTGATCCGCCCCGCGGGCGGGAAGGTGCTGCTCGACGGGGCGGACATGGAGGCGCTGGACATGCGGTCGGTGCGGCGGCATGTGTCGGTGGTGCCGCAGGATTCGGTGCTGTTCGAGGGCTCGGTGCGGGACAACATCACGTACGGGCTCGGGCCGATCGACGATGAGCGGGTGCGGGAGGCGCTGCGCGACGCGAACGCGCTCGAATTCGTTGAGGGCCTTGCGGACGGGTGGCACACGGTGGTCGGGGACCGGGGCGCGCGGCTTTCGGGCGGGCAGCGCCAGCGCCTGTCGATCGCGCGGGCGCTGATCCGCGACCCGCGGATCCTGTTCCTGGACGAGGCGACGAGCGCGCTCGATTCGGAGTCGGAGCGGCACATCCAGGGTGCGCTGGAGACGCTGATGCGCGGGCGGACGACGCTGGTCGTGGCGCACCGGCTGAGCACGATCCGGAGCGCGGATGTGATCGTGGTGCTCGAGCACGGGAAGATCATCGAGCAGGGCACGCATGATGAGCTGCTGGCGCGTTCGGGACGGTACGCGCGGACTTGGGGCGTACAGCACGCGGCGGCTTGAGGTCGGCGCTCCGGGCGGGGTGGCGACGGCCGGCGTCGGGTCGCCGCCGGGAGGGCGTACGGGTGGCCCCGGGTACCCGCCCATTCCCACCTTCACCACTACCAGTGAAAAGGAAACCCTCCCACATGGGTACGACAAGGGCCCGCTACCTGCGGAAACAGGTGCGGGCCCGAGTTGTCGCAGGGGTGTGGGATGCGGCGCTCATGGTGCGAGCGACGCTGAGAGCCGGCGCGCGGTGGTGTCGAGGTGCGTGGACGCCGGGTGGTCGACGGCTACTGCGGGGCGAGTGCCCGCTGTACGGCGGCGATGAGGTCGCGGTCGGCGGTGCCGAGGCGGCGCGCCGCCTCGACGTAGTCGGCGGCGAGCCGGGCGAGTTCGGCGGGGGGCCGCGGCGCGGCCTCCGCCGTGACCCGGGTGCCGCCGCCGCGGCGGGAGCTCACCTTTCCGGCCGCCTCCAGCTCCCGGTAAGCCCGTCCGACCGTCCCCACCGCCAATCCGAGGTCGGCGGCGAGCTGCCGCACCGGCGGCAGGCGGTCACCCGCAACCAGCCGCCCCTGGTCGATGAGCTCGCTCAACTGCGCGCGGATCTGCTCGTACGGCGGCACGGGGCTGGCGGTGTCGACCCGCACCTCGAACGTCATCGCTGTGCCGCCCGGTAGGGGAATACCGCCATGGCCGCGAACCAGCAGCTGGCGATGAACGCCGTCAGCCCGAGGGCGAGGGCCGTCCAACCGAAGGCCGTCACGGCGGCGGTCGCGCAGGCGTTGCCGGTCATCGCCATGCCCGTGTAGAGCCCGGTTCCGGTCAGCGGCGCGGCCACCAGGACGCCGCAGGCGGCGACGATGGCGCGTGCCGATGCGCGGCGGGCGTCGTCGTCGGCGGCGCGGACCGCATCGCCGGATGCGGGGCGGCGGCGGCGCGTCACCGCGTGCAGTGTCGGTGCGGCGGCGGCGATTCCAATGAGGACTGATGCTGCGATCGGCAGGCTGTAGTAGACGCCGGGCCAAGGGCCGGTGCTCGCGGTGAGGTCCTGGCAGTTGAGGGTGAGGAACCGTCCCGCCCTGCTCATGTCGTCGGCGCTGCCCATGAGGCTCGTGGCGGTGAGGAGGACCGCCAGCACGGCGCCGAGCACGATGACCGCTCCGGTCATGAAGCGCGGCAGGTAGGACCGCACGGAGCGGACTTCGATCGGCGCGGCACGGTCGGGTCCCGTCGGGACCGTTCCGGTGATCTCGCCGATGAGCACGCCCGCGAGCAGGCAGAGTGCAAATGCCGGCGCGGCGAGGGCGGCTTCCAGGCCCAGCCAGTTCGGCGGTGCGGCTGTCAGGATCGCCGCCGCGGCGGCGAGGCCGATGCCGAATCCGGCGAATCGCGTGATCGTCGAACGTCTCACGATGGGCCGCATCGCGGCCGATACGTCGGTCCCGCCGACGCCAGCGCCGACGGTGGCGCGGCGTCGGGTCGCGAGCAGTGCGGCGGCGAGCAGGACGGTCGCGAGTCCCGCGATGAGCAGTAGGGGCATGTGTTCCTCCGAAAGCAGAATTTGTATCAAACACATGATACAAATTCCGGGAACTTGTGTCAACACAAGTTCGGTTGGCGTGATCGTATCCGGTTGACAAAGTTTGGCGACACAACTTAATCTTGGGCTTCCGCGCCAACCAAGGGGAGCACTGTGAGCCGAACTGCCGTGTCCGGGGCCGAGCACCCCATCGTCTCGGGCTTCCACCCCGACCCCACGATCTGCCGAGTGGGCGAGGACTACTACCTCGCCCACTCCAGCTTCGAGTACTTCCCCGGCGCACCGATCTTCCACAGCCGCGACCTCGTGCACTGGAAGCAGATCGGCAACATCCTCGACCGCCGCGGCCAGTTCCTCCGCGCTGACGGCCGCCCCTCGGGCGGCATCTACGGCTCCACCCTCCGCCACCGCGAGGGCCGCTTCTACTTCGTGACCACGAACGTCGGCGACGCCGACTCCGGGCAGACCATCGTCACCGCCGAAGACCCCGCCGGTCCGTGGAGCGACCCGATCTTCATCCCCCAAGCCGTCGGCATCGACCCCGACATCTGCTGGGACGACGAGGGCGGACTCCTCCTCACCTGGACCGGCCGCGTCGCCGGCACCGACCTCCACGGGATGCTCCAGGGCCGCGTCGACCTCAAGACCGGCGAGTTCACCGGCGAGCCCTACAAGGTCTGGCAGGGCACCGGCCGCCTCGACTTCCCCGAGGCCCCGCACCTCTACAAGATCGGCGACTACTGGTACCTGATGATCGCCGAGGGCGGCACCGAACGCGGCCACTCGGTCACGATCGCCCGCGCCGAACGGCCCGAGGGCCCCTACGAGTCCTGCCCGGCGAACCCCGTCTTCAGCCACCGCTCGATGCCGTCGCGGACGGTCCAGAACACCGGGCACGCCGACCTCGTCGAGACCGCGTCAGGCGAATGGGCCGCCGTCTACCTCGCAGTGCGCCCGGCCGGGTTCACCCCGAGCTACCACGTCCTCGGCCGCGAGACCTTCCTGGCCGGAGTCGACTGGGTCGACGGCTGGCCGGTGTTCGACGAGCACCGCTACGACTTCACGCCCGATGCGACCTCCTTCGAGGACGACTTCACCGCGGACGCGCTGCACCCGCGCTGGGTCTCGCCCTCGAGCGAACCCGAGGCGATCGCCTCGCCGGATACCGATGGGGGCCTTCGGCTCCGCGCTCCGGGCGACGGGTCACCCGGGCTGCTGTGCACCCGCGTCGAGGATCTGCGGTGGGAGGCCGAGGCCGAGTTCGCCGGTTCAGGCCGGTTCGAGGTCCGCATCGACGACCGCCACCGCTACGGCCTGGTCTTCGAGGACGGCGCGGTGCGCGCGCAGGCGCGCATCGGCGGAGTGAGCGCCGATCTCGGTTCGGCCGAAGTGGCCGCCGGATCGGTGGTGCTGCGGATCGCCGCGGTCGATTGCGAGGCCGAGACCATGACGGCCTACGGCCCGGACGACATCGTGCTCGCGCTGGTCGACGGCGGCGACGTCACCGAACTCGCGCGGCTCGACGGCCGCTACCTGTCGACCGAGGTCGCGGCCGGTTTCACCGGCCGGGTGCTCGGCGTCGGCGCGGCGGGGGAGGTCTCGCGGCTGCGCAGTTTCCGGTACGCCGCAACGGAGTCGGCGCCGACGGAGTGAGGACTTCGGAAGTGCGGCAGGCAGACTGAAGTCCAGCGCCACCCTGGCGGTGTCGCCGGTCGACGTGCGCGCGCAGGCGCCGCTCGCGCCTTCCGGTGCGATCGGTGCCCCGTGTCGCCGCGTGATGCCTTGCGGCTCAATCGGTCTCGCGGACGATCACGACAGGGCAGTTGGCGTGGTTGACGCAGTAGTGGCTCACCGAGCCGATGAGCGACCCGACGAAACCGCCGTGCCCGCGGCTGCCCACGACCAGGAGGTCAGCGCCATCGGACATGTCGATGAGCGTCTTGGCCGGGTGGCCGCCGACGGTGTGGTGCTCGACCTCGACGTCCATCCTCCCGCCGAGCGCGTGGCTGATCGCCGACTCGAGCGACTGCCTGGCGGACTTGTCGAACTCCTCGCCGCCGGGCAGGACCATCATGCCGCTCCCGTACATGGTCGGCACTTCCCAGGCCTGCACGGCCTCGACCTTCGCGCCGGTGCGCCGCGCCTGCTCGACTGCCCATTCGAGGGCCTTGATCGAGGGCCCGGAGCCATCGACGCCGACGACGATGCGTTCTTTGTGCTCCTCTATCCCGTCCATCGCCCCTCCTTAGGGCTCGGTCCGAGCTTCTGGAGTACCCGCCTCAGCAGCGGTCGAACCTTCCGAGGGCCCCGGCGCGCCGCGGAACGCCCGGGCGGACCCGGGCGCTCCGAAGCGCGGCTCAGCCCCCGGGCTGGGTGATCCTGATGTGGTTGCCGAAGGGGTCGCGCAGGGCGCAGTCGATGCCGTACGGCTGCTCGGTGGGCTCCTCGGTGAACTCGACGCCGAGGTCCTTGAGCCGCTTGTAGGTGCCGCGGCAGTCGTCGGTGTTGAGGATGGTCGCGCCGAGGGCGCCCTTGGTGAGCAGGTCCCTGACCTGGGCAGCGGTCTCCTCGCTCTGCGAGGGCGGGCCGGGCACCTCGAGGAGGATGTGGCGCTCGGGGTCCTCCGGGAGCGCGACGGTCAGCCAGCGCATGAAGCCGAGGTCGGCGTCAGTCGAGATCTGGAAGCCGAGTTTGCCTACGTAGAAGTCGATCGCCTCTTCCTGGTCGAGGACGAACACGGTGTGAATGCTGATTCCTGTGAACATGCACTCAGCCTATGGGCCGGGTGGTGCCGCGGGCTTATCCAAACGTGCTCAGTCGAAACTGCTCGGTCTGGTCCAGGACTTGACGAAGCACACCGGCGCTTTGAACGCCGGCACTTCCGCCCGGTACTGGGTGGGCGGGCGGCCGATGATCTGGGAGAACGTGCGGCTGAACGTGCCGAGGCTGTCGAAGCCGACCGCCAGGGCGATCTCGGTGACGGTCGCGTCCGTGTCGCGGAGCATCGCGCAGGCGCGTTCGATGCGGCGGCGCTGGAGGTAGCGGTGCGGGGTCTCGCCGAAGGTGTCGCGGAACGTGCGGCTGAAGTGCGCGGGGGACATGAGGGCGACACGGGCGAGGGCGGGCACGTCGAGAGGATTGGCGAAGTCGCGGTCCATGGCGTCGCGGGCGCGCAGCAGGCGGCGGTTCTGGTCTTCGCCTGGGGTCTTCACGGCATCCTCCGAGGTCACGTGCGCGTATGCCGATGATCGCATGGGCGGAGGCAGGTCACATCCCGGGTTTCGACCGTAGTAATGAAAACGAGTTCCGTTATCTTTGTCAAAACTGATCGCCCTCCGGCGCCCCGGCGCCCTGCCCCGGTGAGGTCCCTTGCGCACCATACGGTCCTTCACGGAGCAGCCGCTGCCCGTGCGGCTGCTCCTGGTGAACCAGCTCGGAGTCAACCTCGGCTTCTACATGGTCATCCCCTACCTGGCAGTGCACCTCGAGACCTCGGCCGGGATGTCGCTGGCCGCGATCGGCGTCGTCCTCGGGGTGCGGAACCTCGCCCAGCAGGGGCTCAACCTGATCGGCGGCACGGCCTCGGACCGGCTCGGGCCGCGCGGAGTCATCATCGCCGGATGCCTGCTGCGCGCCTTCGGGTTCGGGCTGTTCGCCCTGACGCCCTCGTTCGCGGTGCTCATCGCCGCTGCGGTCGTCAGCGGCGTCGCCGGGGCCCTGTTCAACCCGGCGGTGCGGGCGTACGTCGCCGAAGCGGCAGGTGACCGGCGGGCGGAGGCGTTCGCCCTGTTCAACCTGTCCGCCAACACCGGGATGTGCCTCGGACCGGTGGTGGGCAGCGCGCTCGTGATCGTCGACTTCCGGCTCGGGGCTCTGGTCTCGGCGCTGGTGTTCCTGGGCCTGGCGGTCGCCCAGATCCTGACACTGCCGCCGCACCGGGCGGCCAAGGCCAGGACTACAGTGCTCGGCGGGTGGCGGGAAGCGTTCGCGGACAAGGGGTTCCTGGCGTTCACGCTCGCCACGGCCGCGCTGTTCGCGCTCCAGAACCAGCTGTACCTGCTGCTGCCCAAGGCCGCCGTGGACTCGACGGGCACCGATTGGGCCACCGCTGCCGTCTTCGGCGCCTCCACGATCGCGACGCTCGGACTGCAGGTGCGCAGCACCGACTGGTGCCAGCGGCATCTGAGCCGGGTGGCGGCGATCGCGCTGGGCATGGCGCTCATCGGCGCGGCGTTCCTGCCGCCGGCCCTGCTGCCCGCGAGCACGCCGAGCCTGCACTTCGCGGCGGTGCTCGTGTCGGCGCTGGCGCTGTCGATCGGGGTGATGGTCGCGCAGCCGTTCGTCATGGAGCTCATCCCCGGCTTTGCGCCGCAAGGACTCACCGGCACCTACTTCGGCCTCTACTACCTGATTTCCGGGGTCGTGGCGGCGATCGGCACGAGCGCGGTCGGATTCGTCGCCGACATGGCGGCCGAGCGCGCCGCCTGGGCGTCGTGGACCTGCTGCGCGCTGCTCGGACTCGCTTCGGCGGCGGCCGTCATCGGCCTGCGGGGCTCCCGGTCCCTCGCCGCCGCACAGCCGCAGGCTGCCGCGTCGTCGGCGGACGCGTCAGAGCGAACCCCGGGCGATGCCCCGCAAGGCGAGTCGCCGAGCGGCCCGGGCGACGAACAGCGGCGCGCGCCGCACGACGCGGCGTCCGCCGAAACCGCGCCACGGGCCGAGCCGCAGGACACCGCCTCGCGCAACGGCCCGACCCCCGGGACCGAGCCGCCCGCCGCCGCTTCGCCGAAGCCGTCCGCGCAGCGCCGCGCGAACCTCTTGAACCGCAACCACTAAGGAACCCTCATGAGCCACCCATCGGCCAACCCGCACCTCAGCCGCCGCGTCGTCCTCAGCGCCGCGAGCCTCACCCTCGGCACCTCGGCCGCCGTGCTCACCGCGTGCGGCTCCGACGCCGACCGCGAAACCGAACCGAAGACCGGCGGCACGCTGCGCGCGGCCTTCGCCGGAGGCGGAGCCGACGAGACCATCGACCCGCACCGCGTCAACCTCTTCGCCGACGCCGCCCGCGCCAAGGCCGTGTACGACAAGCTCGCCGACCTCGGCTCCGACATGGCGGCCGTGCCGCGCCTCGCCGAATCCTGGACGCCCGACGCCGACCTCACCGTCTGGACCGTGAAACTCCGCAAAGCGGTCTTCCACGACGGCAGCCCCGTCCGCGCCGCCGACGTGCTCTACAGCTACCGGCGCATCGCCGACCCCGAGGAGACCTTCCGCGCCAAGCAGGACCTCGCCCCGATCGACCTGGAAGCCAGCAGGGCCGTCGACGACCTGACCGTCGAGTTCGTCCTGAAACACCCCCTCGCCGAATTCCCGAACTCCCTCGCCGCCTTCGGCGCCTACATCGTCCCCGAAGGGACCGATGATTTCGAAGCCCCCGTCGGCTCCGGCCCGTTCAAGTTCGCGTCCTTCACCCCCGGCAGCGAGTTCACCGCCGAACGCTTCGACGACTACTGGGACGGCGCACCCAGACTCGACCGCCTCCAGATCGTCGTCGCCGACGAGGAGTCCGCACGCATCAACGCCCTCCTCGGCGGACAGGTCGAATACGCGCACGACCTCTCGGCGACCACCGCCCGCGCCAACGAAGCCAACGACGCCGTCGCCCTCGTCTCCTCCCCGGGCTCCAACATGCTCGGCTTCGCCATGAAGACCGACCGCGCCCCCTTCGACGACCCCCAAGTGCGCCAAGCGATGTTCCTCCTCTGCGACCGCGACGAACTCGTCGAGTCCGTCCTCTCCGGGCGCGGCCAGATCGGCAACGACCTGTTCGGCCTCGGCTTCGAGCACTACGCCGCCGACATCCCCCAGCGCGAACGCGACCTCGAGACCGCCAAGACCCTCCTCGCCGCCGCGGGCGTCCAGAGCATCACCCTCGACACCGCCGACGTCGGCTCCGGCTTCACCGAGGCCGCCCAGATCTTCGCCGAGCAGGTGCGCGAAGCCGGGATCGAAGTCGAGATCAACGAACGCAACGCCGACACCTACTGGGCCGACGTGCTCACCGAAGGACAGATCGCCTCCTACCGCTCCGGCGCGATGCCCATCGCCTCTCACATCTCCCAGCGGCTCCTCACCGACTCCCCCACCAACCTCACCCAATGGCACCAGGCCGACTTCGACGAGCTGTACCTCCAACTCCAATCCACAGCGGATGACGCCGACCGCGAAGTGCTCTACCAGCAGATCCAGCAGCGCCTCCACGACGAAGGCGGCTACCTCGTCTGGGGCTTCGCCGACTGGATCATCGGCACCCTCCCCGGCGTCCACGGCGTCGAACAGGCCCCGGCGAACACCCTCGACTGGGCGCGCTTCGACAAGGTCTGGATGGACTAGTGCTCCCCTACGCGGCCAAGCGGATCGGGCTCGGCGCGGTCCAAGTCCTCGCCGTCGCGGTCCTCGCGTTCGCGCTGGTCGAACTGCTCCCCGGCGACGCGGCCGTCGCCCTCGCCGGGGACCAGCCCGACCCCGCGAACATCGCGCGCATCCGCGAGCAGATGCACCTCGACGAACCGGCCCTCGCGCGGCTCGGCGACTGGCTCGCCGCGATCGCCACCGGCGACTTCGGGGCCTCGCTCGTCTCCGGGCGGCCGGTCGCCCACCTGCTCGCCACCGCCCTCGAACCGACGCTCATCCTCGCCGGACTGACGCTGATCCTGGTGCTGCCCTTGGCCATCGGCCTCGGCATCGCCGCCGCCCGGCGACGCGGGCGCTGGCCCGACCGGCTCATCACCACGTTCACCGTCGGCCTGTACTCGGTGCCGGAGTTCGCGCTGGCGGTGCTGCTGGTGAGCGTCTTCGCGATCGGCCTCGCGTGGCTGCCGCCCACGGCGGTCGGAGTGCCGTCACTGCTGGCGGAGCCCGCTGTCCTGGTGCTGCCCTTGCTGGTCCTGCTGGCGCGGCCGATCTGCTCGATCGCGCGGCTGGTGCGCGCCGGGATGATCGAGGCGCTCGACTCGGAGTACGTCGCGCATGTGCGGCGGGCCGGGGTCTCGGAGCGGCGGGTCGTGTTCGCGCACGCCCTGCCGAACGCGATCACCCCGGCGACCGCGCAGATCGCCCGGACGGCCGACTGGCTGCTCGGCGGGGTGATCGTCGTCGAAAGCGTCTTCGTGATCCCGGGCCTCGGCACCGCCCTGGTCGATGCGGTGAACGCGCGCGACCTGCCCGTGGTGCAAGGCATCGCGGTCGTCTTCGGCGCTACCACCGTGCTCGTGAACCTGGCCGCCGACCTGGTCGCCTTTCGGCTCGCCCCGAGACTCGAGGTTGCCCGATGAGCCCCGAACCGCCTGAACCGAACACGACGGCGAGCGGCCTGGTCAGTCCCCGATCGCCCGAGCCGGAACGGCCCGAAAGCGGTCCTCGCCGCCTCGACCCGGACGACCTGTCGCACCCCACTGGCACCCTTGCAACCGGGGGCGCTCGCGCAGCGACACACCCGACCGCGGGGGCACCGAGCCCCCGGAACCGTCGCACCCTCCTGGCCCCCTTGCCATCGGGGGCGGTCGAATCCCGACACACCCGACCCCCGGGTCGCCGCAGATCCCTCCGAGAGCGCATCGCGCTCGCCCTCCAGGAGCGCTTCGCGCTCGCCGCGCTCCTCGCCCTGCCACTCGGCATCGCCCTCGCCGGGCCGTTCCTGCCCGTCGCCGACGGCGACCGCACCCAGCCCTTCGACCCGGCCGCGCCCTGGCCCGGCACCGACTACCTCGGCACGAGCGTCCTCGACGGCGTGCTCGACGGCGGCTGGGGCATCGTCGTCACCGCCGCTGCCGCGACCGCCCTCGCCTTCCTCGTCGGCCTCCCGATCGGCCTCGTCGCCGCCGCGACCCGCCGCCGCTGGCTCGACGAGATGCTCATGCGGCCCTTCGACCTCCTCCTCGCGCTCCCCTCCCTCCTCCTCATGCTGCTGCTCGCGTCGATCGCCCCGCCCACGGCCTGGATGCTCGTCCTCATCGTGGCGCTCGTGAACCTCCCCGACATCGCCCGGATCGTGCGCGCCGCCGCCCTCGAGACCGCCCACCGCCCCGCCGTCGAAGCAATGTGGCTGCAAGGCGAAAGCTGGTGGCGCACCTCGATCGGCTACATCGCCCGGTCGATCCTCCCCACCGTCGCGGCCGACGCCGGCGTGCGCCTCGTCGGCGCGTTCTACCTCGTCGCCGCCGCGAGCTTCCTCGGCGTCGGCGCGGGCCCCGAAGCGAGCGACTGGGCCGTCATGGTCGACGTCAACCGCGGCGGGATCTTCCTCTCCCCCTGGGGCGTCGTGCTCCCCGCGGCCCTCCTCGTCGCGCTCTCCGTGGGCCTCAACCTGCTGTTCGACCGGCTCCTCGCCCGAAAGGCCGCCGCATGAGCGTCATCAACGTGACCGGGCTGCGCGCCGAAGCCGCCGGGAAGACCCTCGTCGACGGCGTCGACTTCACCCTCGACGCCGGGCGCGTCCTCGCCATCGTCGGCGCCTCCGGCTCGGGCAAGACCACGATCGGCTCCGCCCTCCTCGGCGCGGTGAAGCCCGGCGTCACCGCGACCGGCACCGTCGAAGTCGCAGGCATTGCAGTGTTGCACTGCGCCCCAAGCGAAGTGCCCGCCGCCTATCTCCCCCAGCACCCGGCGGCCGTGCTCAACCCGGTCCGCCGCATCGGCGGCGTCCTCGCCGACATCGCGAACGCCCGCAAGCAGACGCGCGCGTCCCCGGACCGGGTGCGCCAGTGCCGCAGTGCCGCCGGAAGCGCCCTCGCGCGCGAAGCGACGGCCGACCGCATCGCCGACGCGATGCGCCGCGTCGGCCTCGACGACCCGGCCTACCTGCGCCGCTTCCCGCACCAGCTCTCCGGCGGCCAGCAGCAGCGGCTCGTACTCGCCCAAGCGTTCCTGTCCGAGGCGCGGCTCCTCGTCGCCGACGAACCCACCACCGGCCAGGACCTCGGCAACCGCGACAGGATCGCCGCCGAGCTCCGCCTCGCCGCCGCGAACGGCATGGCCGTCGTCCTCCTCAGCCACGACCTCGACCTCGTCGAAGCCGTCGCCGACGACATGCTCGTCCTCCACGCCGGCCGCGTCGTCGAGCGCGGCCCCGCCGCACGCGTCCTCACCGAACCCGCGCACGACTACACGCGCCGTCTGCTCGCCGCGCGAACCGCCGAGCCCGCCCCGGCCGGGGGTGCGGAGGCCCCGATCCGCATCGCCGGCCGAGGCCTCACGGTCGCGGTCGGCCGCCGCACCCGCATCCTCGACGGCGTCGACTTCGCAGCGCGACAAGGCGAATGCCTCGCCGTACTCGGCGCCTCCGGCTCGGGCAAGACCACCCTCGCCCGCACGATCGCCGGGCTCCAGCAGGCCACCGCCGGGGAACTCAGCCTCGACGGCGAACCGCTGCCGGTGCGCGGCCGCCGCCGCTCCCGCGCCGAACGCGCCCGCGTCCAGTACGTCTTCCAGGACGCCCGCGCCTCCTTCGACGAGCACCGGAGCATCGCCGCCTCGGTGGCGCGCAGCGCCGTCCGCCTGCGCGGCCTGCCTCCCGACCAGGCCCGTCTCGAGGCCGAACGCGTCCTGAACGAGGTCGGACTCCCGGCCGAGACCGCGAACCGCCGCCGCGGCGAACTCTCCGGCGGCCAGCTCCAGCGGGCCGCACTCGCGCGCGCCCTCGCGGCCGGGCCGGACGTCCTCATCTGCGACGAGATCACCTCCGGGCTCGACGTACTCACCAGGAACGGCGTCCTCGACCTCCTCGCGGCCCTGAAAGGCAAGGACGGCATGACGATCCTCCTCATCACCCACGAGCCGTTCGTCGCCGAACGCCTCGCCGACCGAGTGCTCCGCATCAAGGACGGCCGCGCCGTCGAGGAGAGCTGAGCGCGCCAGCTCGGGAGCCGGAGCGGGCCGCCGGGCGACGCCCGAGGAGCGGCGTCCGGGCGTCGGCGGGCGGGACCGCCGACGCCCGGACGTTCCCCGAATCCGGGTCCCGGCCGCCGCTGCGGCGATATATTCAGGGCTCCAGTGCCCGCACGGGCGATCGACCTGTGAGGACTCCCATGGCCCAAACCGCGAACACGGTCGAAGCCCCCCGTGCCGCCAAGCTCGCCTTCTGGACGCTCACCTCGATGGTCGTCGGCTCCATGGTCGGCGCCGGCGTGTTCTCCCTCCCCGCCCGCTTCGCGCAGCAGACCGGAGTCGCGGGCGCCCTCATCTCCTGGGCCGTCGCCGGGTCGGGCATGCTCATGCTCGCCTTCGTGTTCCAGAACCTCGCCGTCCGCCGCCCCGACCTCGACGCCGGCGTCTACGCCTACGCGAAAGCCGGATTCGGCGAATACCCCGGCTTCTTCTCCGCGTTCGGCTACTGGGCCAGCGCCTGCGTCGGCAACGTCACGTACTGGGTGCTCATCATGTCGACCGCCGGCGCGCTCGTGCCCGCGCTCGGCGAAGGCGACACGGTGCTCGCGATCGTGCTCTCCTCCGCCGGCCTGTGGGGGTTCTTCCTGCTCATCAAGCAGGGCGTGAAGGAGGCCGCGGCGATCAACCGGATCGTCACCGTCGCGAAGCTCATCCCCATCGGCGTGTTCGTGATCCTCGCGCTGTTCTTCTTCGACCCCGGCGTGTTCGCCGAGAACTTCGGCGGCGCCGACTACGCCGGTTCACTGTTCAGCCAGGTCAGAGGCACGATGCTCGTCACGGTGTTCGTGTTCCTCGGCGTGGAGGGCGCCAGCGTGTACTCGCGGCACGCGAAGCGCCGCGAGGACGTCGGGCGGGCCACGATCACCGGCTTCCTCTCCGTGTTCGCGGTCTTCGCGTCGGTCACGGTCGTGTCGTACGGGATCATGCCGATGGACGAGATCGCCGAGCTGCGCCAGCCGTCGATGGCGGGCGTCCTCGAAGCGGCCGTCGGCACCTGGGGCATGGTGTTCGTGTCCATCGGATTGATCGTCTCGGTCCTCGGCGCGTACCTGGCGTGGACGCTCATGGCAGCCGAGGTCCTGTTCGTCGCCGCCCAGGACAAGGACATGCCGCGGTTCCTCAGCCGCGCCACGAAAGCCGACGTGCCCGTCCCGGCGCTGGTCCTCACCACCGTGCTCAGCCAGATCGTCCTGGTCATCACCTACTTCTCGGACGACGCGTTCAACTTCGCGCTCGACCTCACCAGCGCTCTCACGCTCATCCCGTTCCTGCTGGCGGCCCTGTTCGCGGCCAAGGTCGCCTCCGGGCGCGGCGGGGTGGAGCGCGGCACCTCGACCGAGTTGACCGTGGCGCTCCTGGCCTCCGCGTACACCCTGTTCCTGCTGTTCGCCGCGGGCTTGAAGTTCGTGCTCGTCTCGTTCCTCGTCTACGCCCCCGCGACGATCCTGTTCGTCATGGCCCGCCGCGAGCAGGGCCGCCGCCTGTTCAGCCCCGGTGAGGCCGCCCTGCTGGCGGTCTCGGTCGCCGGCGCCGTCCTCGGCGTCGTCGCCCTGGCCGCGGGATGGATCACGATCTGAGGGGGAGTACCGCCATGTCCGAGCGAGTCCAGTCCTACGGCGTCCATTCCGAGGTCGGGAGGCTCCGCAAGGTCCTGGTGTGCGCGCCGGGCCTGGCGCACCGCCGCCTGACGCCGACGAACGCGGAGGGCCTGCTGTTCGACGACGTCATGTGGGTCGAGAACGCCCAGCGCGACCACGCCGAGTTCGTCGAGAACATGCGCGACAGGGGTATCGAGGTCGTTGAGCTGCACGAGCTCCTGTCGCAGACCATGGCCGACAAGGAGGCCCGCGGGTGGCTGCTCGATCGCAAGATCACCGCGAACGAGGTCGGGCTGGGGCTTCTGGAGCCGACCCGTGAGTTCCTGGAGTCGCTGGGCCCGGCCGAGCTCGCCGAGCACCTCATCGGCGGTCTGTCCACACACGACTTGCCGAATGATCTGCGGCCGGGGTATGTGGAGCTGGCGCGGGAGTCGACGGGGGCGCGCGAGTACTTGATGCCGCCGCTGCCGAACACGTTGTACACCAGGGACACCACGTGCTGGCTCTACGGCGGGCTGACGCTCAATCCGCTGTACTGGCCTGCGCGCCATGACGAGACGCTGCTGATGAAGGCGGTGTACACGTTCCATCCCGAGTTCAAGGGGTCGACGGTGTGGTGGGGCGACCCGGACGAGTCGTGGGGCCAGGCGACGTTCGAGGGCGGCGACATCATGCCGGTGGGGAACGGCGTCGTGCTCATGGGGATGAGCGAGCGCACGTCGCGCCAGGCGATCACGCAGGTCGCGAAGGCGCTCTTCGACCGGGGCGCGGCCGAGCGGGTGGTCGTGGCGGGCATGCCGAAGCTGCGCGCGGCCATGCACCTGGACACGGTGTTCACGTTCGCCGACCGCGACCTGGTGACGCTGTATCCGAAGATCATGGACGCGGTGCACACGTTCTCCTTGCGGCCCGGCGACAGAGCTCCGGGTCTGGAATTGGAGGACCATGGTTCGGCGGCGTTCACCGAGGTGGTGGCGGAGGCGCTGGGGCTGCGGAGCCTGCGTGTCATCGCCACGGGGGGCGACGTGTACGCCTCCGAACGGCAGCAGTGGGATTCGGGGAACAACGCGGTGGCGCTGGAGCCGGGCGTGGTCATGACGTACGACCGCAACACGCAGACGAACACGCTGCTGCGCGACGCCGGGATCGAGGTCATCCCGATCGTCGGCGCCGAACTGGGGCGCGGGCGCGGCGGCGGGCACTGCATGACCTGCCCGATCATCCGCGACCCGGTCGACTTCTGAACGGCGGGAACGCGACAGGGCGTGGCCGTTCGGCCGCGCCCTGTCGGGGTGTTTCCAGCGGTGTCCAGGTGCGCGGGTGCGCTAGCCCCACTGGCCGGGCTGGTAGGAGCCCGCGGGGATCTGCGCGATGGCGTTCATCCGGTTGTAGGCGTTGATGAGCGCGATGACCGAGATGATGGTGACGAGCTGGTCGTCGTCGAAGTGCTTGCGGGCGTTGTCCCAGATGTCGTCGCGGACGCCTTCGCCGTCGGCGAGGCGCGTGCCAGCCTCGGTGAGCGCGAGGGCGGCCTTCTCGGCCTCGGTGAAGACGGTGGCCTCGCGCCAGGCGGCGACCATGGCGAGGCGGACGGCGGTCTCGCCTTCGTGCGCGGCGTCCTTGGTGTGCATGTCGAGGCAGACGCCGCAGCCGTTGATCTGGCTGGCGCGGATCAGGATCAGGTTGTGGAGGCCCTCGGGGAGCGAGGCGTCGGCGAGGGACTTGCCGGCCGAGTTGATGTACTTGGCGAACTTCGCGGTGATGGGGTTGCCGTAGTAGTCGATGCGGGCTTCCATGGTGTGCTCCTTCAGGGTTGCTCCTATGCCGGCTTGACGGATCGCGGCGCGGCGATGTGACCGCCCAGGAGTCGAACGTGTCTTGGATCACTTGCCAGGCGTGGCGGGCGGCGGGACGGTCACGTTTCCGACCGCGGACACGTCATAAGGTCGACAACCCCGTCGAAGGAGGCGCGATCATGAACGACGACCAGTGGCTGGCGGAGCGATTCGAGACCGACCGGCCCCGACTGGAGGCCGTGGCGTTCCGGATGCTCGGCTCCTCGGGCGAGGCCGAGGACGCGGTGCAGGAGGCCTGGTTCCGCTTGGCCGCCAGTGACACCGCGCGCATCGACAACCTCAGCGGATGGCTGACCACGGTGGTGGGACGCGTCTGCCTCGACCAGCTGCGGCGCCGCAAGTCCCGCGCCGAGCAGCCGATGCCCACGTCGTTCGACGGCACGGTCGCAGTGGAGCCGACGGCGCTGCCGGGCCCGGCGGACGTCGCGGCCGACCCCGAATCGGCCGCCGTCATCGCGGACTCGGTGAGTCTTGCGCTGCTGGTGGTCCTGGAGACGCTCGAACCGGCCGAGCGGCTCGCGTTCGTCCTCCACGACATGTTCGGCGTGCCCTTCGACGACATCGCCCAGATCGTCGACCGCACGCCCGCGGCGGCCCGCAAGCTCGCCAGCCGCGCCCGGGCGCGGGTGCGAGGGACCGATGTGCCGCAGCGCCAGGAGGTCTCGAAGCAGCGCACGGTTGTCGAGGCCTTCCTCGCGGCCGCGCGCGACGGCGACTTCGAGTCGCTCGTGTCGGTGCTCGACCCCGAGATCACGCTGCGCACGGACGCGGCCGAGGTCGGCCAGATCATCCGCGGCGCGGCCCAGATCGCCGGCGGCGCAATGACCTTCGCGGCCATGGCGACCGCGGCGCAGCTCGTGCTCGCGGACGGCAAGATCGGCGTCGTCTCCTCGCTGCCCGACCTCCCGACCCGCGTGCTCGTGTTCACCGTGGCAGGCGACAGGATCATCGCGATGGAGGGCGTCACCGACCCGGACCGCGTGCGCGCCATGGAACTCACCCTGCTCGACAGCTGACGGGATCATCTCTCGATTGTCGATCGTCATCTATTGACTTTCGATAGCTACCGATCGATAATCGAGAGATGAACTCCTTCTTCACACTC
Source organism: Glycomyces luteolus (assembly GCF_027622875.1). GTDB lineage: Bacteria > Actinomycetota > Actinomycetes > Mycobacteriales > Micromonosporaceae > Glycomyces > Glycomyces luteolus. The sequence continues at coordinate 21,432 of NZ_JAPZVP010000026.1, forward strand.
CTCGCGCGCATCGGCCTCGTCGCCGCCTTCCTGGCCGTGCTCTACGTCCAAGTGGTGGCCCTCCCCGGCTTCCTGGGCGGCGACCTCCGATGGAACCGGGGCGACGGCGTGGAATGGATCGCCGTCTACGTCCCGGGGGCGATCATCGGGCTCGCCTGCGTCGAGGTCGTCCTCGCCTCGGCATGGGTGCTGCTGGGCATGGTCCGGCGCGGCGAACTGCTCACAGGGCGGGCATGCCGCTGGGTCGACGCCATCATCGCCGCGACCGCGGTCGCGACGTTCCTGGCGGCCGCGGCCAGCGGGCACCTGCTGACCACGGGCCCGACGATTCGAAACAGCATCGGCGCCGACGAATTCCGGATCGCCTTCCTGCTGCTCGGTGCGGGGATCGGGTTCGGGATCCTCATGCTCGTCCTGCGCCGACTGCTGCGCAGGGCCACTGAGCTCAAAGCCGAGATGTCCGAGGTGATCTGATGGCGATCGTCGTGGAAATCGATGTGCTGCTCGCCAAGCGCGGCATGTCGGTCGGCGAGTTCGCGGAGGCCGTCGGCATCTCGCCCGCGAACATCGCCGTGCTCAAGAACGGCCGGGCCAAAGCCGTGCGCTTCACGACCCTCGACGCCATCTGCCGCACCCTCGACTGCCAGCCGGGCGAGATCCTGCGCTGGGTGCCCGACGCGAAATGAGGAAGGCGGCACCGGATCCCGATGCCGCCCTTGGCGCTAGTGCCCGAACGCGTCCGAGTCCGCCGCGGCGGCCTCGCCCTGGTCCAGAGCGGACAGCGACATCACGTCGTCCGGCTCCAGCTCGAAGTCGAACACGTCCAGGTTCTGCGTCAGGCGCTCCGGGTCGCTCGACTTCGCGACCGCCGTGAGCCCCGAGTCCAGGTGCCAGCGCAGGATCACCTGCACCGGCGTCTTCCCGTACTTCTCGGCCAGCTGCAGCACCTTCGGCTCGTTCCGCACCTCGCCGCCCTGGCCGCCGATCGGCGACCACGACTGGGTCACGATCCCCCGCTCCTTGTGGTAGGCGCGCGCCTCGAGCCGAGTCGTCAAGGGGCTCAACTGGATCTGGTTCACATCCGGAATCACGCCGGTGGCCTCGATGACCCGGTCCAGGTGCGCCGGTTTGAAGTTCGACGTGCCGATCGCCTTCACCCGCCCCGACTCCAGCAGCCGCACCAGGCCCTCCCAGGCCTCGACGTACCGCCCGTGCTGCGGATTCGGCCAGTGGATGAGCAGCAGGTCGACATAGTCGAGCCCGAGGCGGTCGAGGCCCCGCTCGCAGGCCTCGGCGGCCAGATCGACGCCGTGCCACTCCTTGTTGAACTTCGTGGTGACGAACAGGTCCTCGCGGGCCGCGCCGGAAGCCTTGATCCCTGAGCCGACACCGCGTTCGTTCCGGTAGTTCTCGGCCGTGTCGACCAGCCGGTAGCCGAGTCCGATCGCCTCGGCGACCACGCGCTCGGCCTCGGCGTCGTCCATCGGCCACGTGCCCAGGCCCAGCAGCGGCATGGCCGCGCCGTGGGCGAGTTCGACGGTGGGTGCTGTGGGTGCCATGGAGGAAGCCTCTCTTTTCGGAGGCGCCGCCGGGGGGCGGCGCTGTATGCAAGGCGGTGAGGGGCGCCGCGGTCAAACCTACCGCCGCCCGAGTACCCGCGAAACCGGGCGAAACACCCGGCCCGGTCGCCGTTCCCACATCCTGGCCGAATTTGTGTCAAGCGCTCATATCTTTGTACCGGCACATAGATTCGCGGCATGGAAACGAAATCGAACGCCGTCCTGCGCGTACCCCCGGCCGCGCCCGCCGACGCCCTCGCCTACTTCACCGGCCAACTCGCCTTCCGCACCGACGTCTCCGACGTCTACTCCGCCTTGAACGACGGCGAGCCCGGCTTCACCCTCATCGACTCCCGCGGCAAGGCCGCCTGGGACCAGGGCCGCGTCCCCGGCGCCGTCCACCTCCCCACCGACGAGATCGCCGCCCGCGCCGCCGAACTCGCCGACCCCGCCGCGCCCGTCGTCGTCTACTGCTGGGGCCCGGGCTGCAACGGCGCCTACCGCGCCGCCGTCGAGTTCGCGAAACTCGGCTACCAGGTCAAAGAGATGATCGGCGGCATGGAGTACTGGATCCGCGAAGGACTCCCGGTCGCCACCGACGCCGGCGTCGAACGCGGCAAGCCCGACCCGCTCACGGTCCCCGTCGGCGGCGTCTCCTGCGCCTGCTGAACCGCGGGACATAATCGACCCATGAGCGAACTCCTTGCCATGCCAGAGGACTGGACCAAGGCACTGGCCATCGTGGCCCACCCCGACGACATGGAATACGGCGCCGCCGCGGCCGTCGCCCGCTGGACCGGCGGCGGCCGCGACGTCGCCTACCTCATGGTCAGCCGCGGCGAAGCCGGCATCGACACCATGCCGCCCGAGGAATGCGCCCCCGTGCGCGACGCCGAGCAGCGCGCCTCGGCCGCCGTCGTCGGCGTCTCCTCCGTCGAATTCCTCGACCACCGCGACGGCGTCATCGAATCCGGCATCGCCCTTCGCCGCGACCTCGCCGCCGCGATCCGCCGCCACCGGCCCGAACTCGTGATCACCCTGAACCGGCGCGACCACTTCATGCCCGGCCACTGGAACAGCGCCGACCACCGCGCCGTCGCCGAATCCGTGCTCGACGCCGCGAACGACGCGGGCAACCGGTGGATCTTCCCCGAACTCGCCGATGAGGGCCTCGAACCCTGGGGCGGGGTGCGGTGGGTCGCGCTGGCCGCTTCGCCGGAGTCGACGCACGCGGTCGACGTGACCGACACGATGGAGGCCGGCATCGCCTCGCTGCTCGAGCACCGCGCCTACATTTCGGCGCTCACCGACGAGGACCCGGAGACGTACGTGCGCGGCTTCCTCACCAACTTCGCGGCCGGCGCCGGCGAGCGCTTCGGAACGCGGTACGCGACCACGTTCGAGCTGATCAATTTCTGACATCCGCCTCGGCGGGTCCGGGATTTTCGGCGGCAATGATGGTGGGGATCGGTCGTTTGGGCGTTTCCTGTCGTACCCAGGGAGTACTTTTGCGCCAGGGGTCCCTTAGGGGGGATTTATACTGATATTACGGGATCGCACCCGCTTCATATCCCGGAGCGGGGACCGAGCCGATGGCTCGGTCCCCGCTCTCGCTCTGGGGTCGCCGCGGTGGTCAGGCGCGGCGGAGTCAATCAGTCCGGCCGGGGCCGGAGCGGCCGGGCGGAGGCGCCGCCGGTCGGAGTTCGACCGGCAGCGGCGGCGATCGGAGCGCGATCGGTCGGTGCGGCGTTCCGCGGCCTGTCCGGGCAGATCATGCGAAGTCGCCTTCCACCGAGCCGGTCCCGCCCGATTCCGTCTCAGCGTCGAAGGTGTACCGGTCCTCGTCCGCGCTGCGCGCGCCCGCGCCGTGGTTGTACTGGCCCGCGAGCTGGTACTCGCCGGCCGGGAGGACCTTGCCCTCCTGCAGAGTCCAGCGGTAGACCAGGAAACCGTCCTCCTTGGTCACCGTCGCCTCCGTGAACCAGCTGTCGCCGCTCGTCCACGCGTCCGTGTACTCCACGCCCGCGCCCTCGGCCACCCGCAGCTCCACACTCAGCCCGGTGAGCGCCTCCTGGTTCTTGAGCGTGAGGGTCGACTGCGTCCAGTAGTCGTTGCTGTTCGGGTCGATCGAGCCGTCAGTCCACAGCCATTCGGGCGCGTCTATGACCTCCGGGCTCGATTCGCCCTCGGTCGTCTCCTCCTCGGAGCCCTCGCTCTCGCCGTCGTCCGCGCTCGTCTCCTCCTCCCCGCCCGTCGTGGCATCGTCGCCGCCGCTGCTCGCGGGGTCCGTCGCCTCGGCAGACCGGGTACCGGGACCGGCCGCGGGAGGTTCGGGGGTCGGGCCGATCACCGGGCCGAAGCCCAGGAACTGCCCGAAGAACACGATCGCGCCGATGAGCGCCAGCGCCGCACCGGTCGCCAGCCCCAGCTGCGGGATCCGCCAGCCGGTGCGCACCGGCTCGGCCCGCACCCGCGGCTCGCGCATGCCCTCGGACACGCGCGACCACATGCGGTCGCGGTCCGGTTCGTACTCCTCCGCGGTCACCCGGAGCCGGTCGTTGATGTCGTCGTTCACCGTTGCTCCTCCTTCCGAATCGTCGCCCAGGCCGATCCCTCCTGGGGTCCGAGGATGCGCCGCAGTTCGGCCAGGCCCTTCGAGGTCTGGCTCTTGACCGTGCCGATCGAGATGCCGAGCGCGTCGGCGGTCTCGCGTTCGGACAGTTCCAGCGAGTGCCGCAGGATGACGCAGGCGCGCCGTCGCAGCGGCAGTCGTTCCAGAGCCGCGCGCACGTCCACCACCGCGGCCGAGTCCGGGCCGTCGTGGGTCTCGCCCGGGCGCTGCCAGAACAGGGTGTTCCGTCGGCGTTCGCGCACGGCGGCGCGAATGCGGGCCTTGGCGAGGTTGGCGACGATGCCGCGCGCGTACGCGATCTGGGACCTGGCACGCCTGGCCTGGTCCCATTGCCGCCATACCGCGAGCATCGCGTCCGCCGCGATGTCCTCGGCCGTCCCGCTCTCGCCGATGAGCAGCCACGCGAAGCGCGCCAGCTCGGCGTGATGCCGCTCGAAGAAGGCGCGGAACGCGTCCTCTTCCAGCTGGGCGGGGACGTCCAACGGGGGGCCTCCGGTCGCGGGTCGAATTCGGGGAGGCGGAGAGTCTAGCAGCCGAACCAACACACCCTCACTTTCTTGTGCGGCGCAGTCTTGTGCGGCGCAGCCGGAAGCGCCGCCCCGAAACAGGGCGGGCGCGAGCACCCCCGGTGCCCGCGCCCTTGACCGTCCATGGCAGGAGAGTCCCCTTCGAATACCTGTCGTCGTTACAGGCAGGTCATGCACGCGCTTATGGCGGTGGACCCAGTGGTCCGGAAGGTGACCGGCGGGAGTTCGCCGCCTGTGCGCGCCTTGGTCGCCTGGGACGCGCCGGTCGATGGGGTGGCGGCGGACGCCGCTGCGGCGCCGAGGCCGTACTGGAGGCCGATGCCGGTGGGACCGGGCACGGCGGCGACCGCTGCCGCGATCGCCGCACGCGTCCTGCGCTTCTTGCTATTCGGTGAGGACATGACGTCCTTTCCCTGATTGTGGTTGGTGGGTGCGACGGAGCCGGGTTGCCGCACCGTCATCTAGTTGCCGCGGGCACCGCGAAGGTTGCCCCGAATCCGAAGAGTTTTTGAGAAACTTCGGCGCGGCGATGGAACCACAGGTCAGGGAATGGAAAGAGCCTCAGCTGATGGTGACGTGCGCGTCGACCGGGCGCCCGGCCGGCTCGTCGAGGAGCCCGGCGAAGAGGTTGTCGAAGACCGCGGTGCGGTCGAACCGCATCGCGTACGCGCGGGCCCGTTCGGCCGCGGCCTCCCGCTCGGCCGGGCTCATCGCGAGCGCGCGGTCGAGCGCGGCCGCGAGGGCCGCCGGGTCGGCGTGCGGGACCTCGATCGCCGTGTCGCCCACGGCTTCGGGGATGCCGCCGGTGCGGGTGGTGATGACCGGGCCGCCGCCCGCGAGCATCTTCTCGACGAGGGCGATGCCGAAGGTCTCGACGAACTCGGGGCGCGGCTTCGACGGCAGTGCGTATGCGGCGCAGCCGTTCATGAGGAGCGGCTTCTCGTCGTCGCTGACATCGGTGAGGAAGAGGATGCGCGGGTCGTCCCCGGCGAGGGCCCTGGTCTCGGCGTGCGCGGGGCCGTTCCCGGCGATCACGAGGCGGTGGGTGCTCGAAGCGGCCGACGCGCGGTAGGCGGCGATGAGGTCGTCCGCGCCCTTCGCGGCGGCGACGCGGGAGAGGAAGAGGACGTAGCCGTCGCGGCTCAGTCCCCGCGCCGCCAGTGCGTTGTCCACTGCGGACGGATCGAGGTCGAGGTACGCGCCGGCGTCCACGGCAGGGTAGGAGACCTCGACGCGGTCGGCCACCTCGTCGGCGAACCTGGTGCCGCACGCGAGGTCGACCTGAGCGGCCGATTCGAGGATCAGCTCCCGCGTGTACGCGGAGACGGCCACGCACCTGTCATGCGACAGGTATGCGGTGAACAGCGATGCGGCCGCGCCGATCGCGCCCTCCGCGATGCACGAGCGGACCACGTTCGTGATGTCCGAGCCGACGGCCTCGGCGATGGTCGTGACGTCCGCGTCCAGGCCCGACGCGCGCACCGAGCGCAGGGCCTCGGCGACCGCGTTCGCGTGCGGGGTCAGGTACATCGACATGCACACCGTGGGCACGCCGTCGGTGAACAGCTCGAAGAGCCGCCCGGCGAGTCCGAGGAGGTGGCGGCCGGTGGGGACGCGGTAGTCGCCCACGGGTCCGGGCCGCTCGACGGTGATGCCCGCCGAATACGGCAGGAGCTCGTCGAGCGGTTTGAGCGGCAGCCCCGCCGCCTGCAGCGCCTCGATCGGCCAGGTCACGATGCGCACGTCGTCGAAGCCGCGGGTGAGGGCGACTTCGGCGAGGCCGCGCGCCTCGGTGGCGTGGCCGCAGATGACCGGGTCGGCGCGGACCACGATGACAAGGCGCCGCTGGGCCGCCTGGTCGGTCGGGTGCTGCTGCTGGCGGCGGGGCTGCTGGGTCACGGTAGGAACTCCTGGAGTCGGGCCCCGGCGCCCCGAGCGGAGTCGGGCCGGTCGGAGGCGGACGGCGGGCGCATCTTCGTCGCCCAGTCGGAAGGTTCGGGTCCGAGCTCGATCTCCAGCCGCCCGCCGCCGTGCAGCTGGTTGCCGGTGAGGAACCCGTGGTCCAGTGGTCTGCCGTTGAAGCGGGCCGACTGGACGTACTGCGCTGTGTACCCGGCGGCGTCCTCGCCGATGCCGGACTCGATGTGGCCGGTGGTCACGATTTCGAAGTCGTTGCCGCCGAAGCGGAGGCTGGCTCCGCCGAACGCGGGGGCGTTGACCAGGAACAGGTTCTGGCCCGCGACCGGGAAGAGCCCCAGGGAGGCCCAGACGTACCAGGAGGACAGCGCACCGGAGTCGTCGTTGCCGGGCAGGCCGCCGCGGCCGGTCCCGAACTGGTAGGCGAGGGCGGCGTGGACGACCTCGGCGGTGCGGTCGGGCCGTCCCGCGTAGTGGTAGGCCCAGGGGGCCTCCATGTCCGGTTCGTTGTTGAGGCCCTCGAAGCGGTTGAGGTCCTGGCCGATCGCGAACTCGGGGCCGAAGGGAGGGGTGCCGAGCTGCGTGACCGGCCCGGCCCCGTACCCGAAGAAGCGGTCGAGGATCGCGGTGAATGCCTTGTCGCCGCCCGCGAGCTTGATGCGGGCGGCCATGTCGTGGAGGAGCCGGAACGAGTAGTTCCAGCGCCCGCCCTCGTAGAAGCTCGAGTCGCGCAGGAGGCCGTCGCCGCCGAACGCGTTCATCCAGGAGCGGGACTTCGCCTCGAGTTCGTCGGCGAGCCGATGGTCGCCGAGGCCGCGGGCGATGATCGCCGTGCACCAGTAGCCGGTCGCGAGGTCGAGGGTGTGGCTGATGGGGTGCACGATGCCGCGCTCGGCGAAGTCCTCGCCGTAGCCGCGGCGCAGGTCGTCCTGCATGTGGACGAGCGCCCAGTCCCATTCCAGGCCTTCGAGGCCGAGCTGGTAGCCGTCGGCGAGCACGGTGTGGGCGAGGGCCGAGGCCTGCCGGAAGAACCGGTCGGAGCCGCGGGACATGCGGTAGCCGATGGGGAGGTTGCCCTCCTCCTCGGCGATGCGCACGAGCGATTCGAGCATCGCCCCGCCCTTGACGGGGTCGAGGGCGGTGAGCAGCGGGAACTGGGTCTTGTACATGTCCCACATGGTCGCGATGTCGAACACGAAGTGGCCCTTGGAAGGCCAGAACGGGCTCTCGTCCTCGGCGAAGCACGGCTTGATGAGGGAGTGGTAGAAGCTCGTGGCGAACACGGTGCGCCGCTCGGGGGTGCCGCCGTCGACCTCGACCTGGGAGGCGTAGCCGGCCCAGGCGTCGCGGGTCTGGGCGCGCACGCGTTCGAACCCGTTCTCGAAGCCGCCGGGCAGGTTCGCCTCGAGGTTGGCGCGGGCCTGGTCGGTGCCGCGCATGGAGAAGCCCATGCGGATCTCGACGGTCTGGCCCGCTCGGGCCGGGCCCATGAACATGAGGCCGAACGGCCGCAGCGTGGTGCGGCGGATGTAGTCGAAGTCGAGGCGGGTGCCGCCGTCGACGCGGCGGCGGTCGTACCAGACGAGCTGGCGCCAGGCTTTCGGCGTGTCCGAGTCGATGTACACCGAGAGCGGTATGCCCTCCATGACGACCGTGCCCTGCGCGCAGCCCTGGCCGAGGCTCTCGAGGCCGGCGCGGAGCGGGACGGTGGTGCCGTGCTCGATCGCGAGGCCGCCGTAGGAGAAGTCGAGCACGACGCGGGCCGAGGACGCCTCGGGGAACGTGTAGCGGTGGACGGCGGTCTTCTCGCCGACGGTGAGCTCGCAGCGGATGCCGTTCTCGAGGGTCGCGGCGTAGTAGCCGGGCTCGGCGACCTCGTCGCGGAGCTTCCAGCGGGTGCCGAGGGCGTCGAGCGGCTCGATCATGGGGGTGGCGCGGAAGTAGTTGTAGTACTTGCGGATCGCGCCGGTCCCGGACTGCTGGAAGTGGGTGAAGCCGCTGGCGAGGTAGTCGTCGTAGAGGGGCGCGGGGGCGCCTTCGGTGGACATGCCGTAGCGGCCGTAGCCGGTGGGGTAGGCGCCGGAGCACGCGCAGGCCGAGACCATGCCGAGCGGGTGGCAGGCGCCGGGGTGGGTGTTCCCGACTTGCGCCTTCGGCCACCACCAAGTGGCGGCCAGCCCCTGCGCCGCGGGCAGATCGGCCGGTTCGGTGCCGATGAAGGGGTCCACTGAGTCCAAGATGCGACTGAGATTAGAGGTCATGCGTCACATCCTCGTTACAGCTGGGTGAACGCGCAAGCGTTAGCGCGCACTTCGTCTACGATTCACTGCTGCGCAATGCGAAACATGATCGGAGCGGACGCCTCGTGAACCTCGGGAATACCGGTTCGTCCCAGCCGCCCGCTTTCGCGAGGCACCCTCGCTCCGGTTCCGCCTCTCGGGTGACTTTTCGGGCCCGCGGCTCGGTCTAAGGCCGATTCCTGTCGTACCCCTCTGCCACGATCGTCCCAAGACTTCGGTCCCCTCTTGGGTGGGTGGGGGATAGGGATGGTCCGTAACGGCCCGGGCCACAAGCTGCCGCTCACCACCCCTTACCAGCGATTATCCCGGCCGGTGCCCCGTCTCCAGTCCCGCGAGGTGGCCCGTCTCGGCGATCGACACCGGCCGCAGGCCGTCGAACACCGTGATGGCGCCCGAAGGCACACCATCCACGAGCAGCGTCTCCGGTACCTTCTCGTCCCCCACGAGGGTCCGCAGCAGGTCCACGGTCACCCCGCCGTGGCAGGCGACCGCGATCGGCCCGTCCGTCCCGCACTCCTCCAGGCCGTGCTCCTTCAGGAACTCCCGGAACCGCGCCCCCGCCGCCCGCGACGAATCCCCCACGGCCGGAACGAAGTCCCGGTCCGCGCTCGCCCGCGTCCAGTCCTCGAAGAACCGCTCCGCTGGCACGCTTCCGTCCCAGTTCATCCGCTCCGTCACCCGCGCGTCGATCAGCACCGGCAGGCCCGCGACCGCCGCGAGCGCCTCGGCGGTCTGCCGCGCCCGCAGCAGCGGACTCGCGTACACCGCCCGCAAGCCCTTGTCCCGCAGCCATTCGGCCGCCAGCGCCGCCTGCTCCCGGCCCCGTGCGGTCAGGCCCGGATCGCCCGGCAGCCGCTCCTTCTCGCCGTGCTGCACGACGTACACGATTCCCATCGCCGCAGCATAGCGGCGGGGGTAAGGCTGTCCCCACCTTTTATTCGGCGGCCAACGTCAATGTGCCGCAACGCGAATGCCAATAACGTCGTATCCATGGACCACACCCCCGAGGCCGCGCAGGTCAGCCCCGCCGCCCGCCACGCCGCCAGTCGCAGCGCGATAGGCCGCGTCACCGAGAAGGCCGCCGCCTCCGGCCTCGCCCTCACGACGGGCGGTCGCCGCTGGCACCGGCCGCTCCTCGTCCTCGGCATCGCCTGCGGCGTCGTCGCCCTCGCCTCCCTGCTCGCTATCCCGTTCGACGACCGCACGATCCAGGGAGAGAGCGTCTGGCTCAAGGCCTTCAAGTTCGGCTTCTCCTTCTTCACCTACTGCCTGAGCCTCGCCTGGCTCCTCTCCCACATGACGAAGCTGCGCCGCACCGGCTGGGTCTTCGGCACGCTCTTCGCCGTGATCAGCGCGGCCGAGGTCGGCGTGATCGTCGCGGCGGCCGCCGCGGGCACCTACAGCCACTTCAACGCCTCCGAGGACCCGTTCAACCAGGTCGTGCAGCTCGCGTTCCAGTTCGTGCCGGTCATGTTCCTGGCCAACCTGGTCATCGCCGTGATCGTCCTGTTCCAGCGCATCGGCGACAAGGCCGTCACCGCGGTCGTCCGCTGGGGCCTGCTCCTGTCGAGCCTCGGCATGTTCGCGGCGTTCTTCATCGTCACCGTGGGAGGCCAGGGCAAGCGCACCGCGGTGGACGCCAACGGGAACGAGGTCCCGCTCAACGCCGGGCACGGCGTCGGCGACCTCGACGGCAACGGCATGTTCCTCACCGGCTGGTCCACCACCGGCGGCGACATGCGCGTCCCGCACTTCATCGGCCTGCACGGCATCCAGGTGCTCATCGGCCTCGCGATGCTGCTCGGCTTTGTCGCGGTCAGCCGCGGCTGGGCTCGCGACGAGCGCGTCCGCGCCGCCCTCATCCGCTGGTTCTCGCTCGGCTACCTGGGGATCTTCGCTACCACGGTGGTCCAGGCGGTGCGCGGCCAGTCCTTCATCGCCCCCGACGCGGCGACCCTGGCCGGATTCGCGGCCTCGATCCTCGTCGCGGGTGCGGGGATCGCGCTGACGGTCCGCAAGGCGCGCAAGGCGATCCCGGCCGAGCTCGCACCGGCGGTTCGGGAACCCGCCCTGTCCCAGCGATAACGCTTGCACTCAGGCATTGCACCGGGGCCGCCCCAGCCGTAGGCTGTGGGGCGGCCCCGCTCTCGTCCCGATGGAGGCAGACCAGATGGAACCCTTGCGCCCCAAGCGACTCCAGCCCGGCGACACGATCGCGATCGCGGGCCTCTCCGGGCCCGCGCTCCCCGAACGCCGCGACCAGCTCGAATCGGGCGCCGCCGAACTCGAGGCCATGGGCTTCCGCGTCCGCCGCTCCACACTCGTCGAATCCGGCGACCACCACTACTGGCGGGCCGCGCCGCCCCAAGTGCAGGCCGCCGAGCTCAATGCGCTCCTCAACGACCCCGAAGTGCGCGCGATCATCTCATTCACCGGTGGCAACGCCACCACCGCCTACCTCGACCGCATCGACTACGAGGCGGTCCGCCGCGACCCCAAGCCGCTGCTCGGCTACAGCGACATCACCGCCCTGCACCTCGCCCTCCACTCCCAGACCGGCCTGATCGGCTTCCACGCCGACATCGCGGGACCCGGGATCGGCGGCACGTGGCAGGACGCGACCCCGCAGCGGCGCGACGAGCTGCGGTCCCTCTACCGCGACCTCCTCACCGGCAAACTCGAGGAGGTGAGCCTCCCGGCCGACAACGCCTGGGAGACATGGAAACCCGGCCGGGCCACCGGCCGACTCGTCGGCGGCCTCCTCGACCGCCTCATCAACGTCCAGGCCTCGCCGTACGCGCTCGCCCCCGAGACCTGGGACGGTGCGCTCTACTTCTGGGAGGACGTCGGCCGCAACCTCGGCCACGTCTGGAACCAGCTGCACCTCCTGCGGATGCAGGGCGTCTTCGACCGGATCGGCGCCATGGTCGTCGGCATCCCCCTCGACGTCGACCTCCCCACGGACTCCCCGTTCGGACCGCTCTCGGTCAAGGACATCGTGCTCGACGTCTTGGGCGACTACCGCTTCCCGATCCTTGCGGGTGTCGACTTCGGACACACCGGTCCGAACCTGCCGATGCCCATAGGCACCCTGGCCGAGGTCGATGCCACCGCCCGGACGCTGCGACTCCTGGAATCGCCCGTCGTCTAGACGTTTCTTGCACAGACGGGTTGCTCCGGCAATTCACCGCGCGTCAATGGTTGCTTTCTTGTGGACCTTCGGGCACGGTTGGTAGACATGAGGATCCGAACGGCAACCCCCGCAGACGCCGATGAGATGGTTCAAATCCGCACCGCCGCATGGCGCGCGGCCTACGCCGGCCTGGTCGACGCCGAAGTGCTCGCAGGGCTCCCCGAAGAGGCCTCCGAACGCTACGTGCGCCACCTCGCCGAGCCGCCCCGCCTCGAACTCAGACTCGTGGCCGAGAAGGGCCCGTACGTCATCGGCTTCGGCGTCTTCACCTGGGACAGGACCGAAGCCGACGAGGAGGACGCCGGACCCGGCGTCCCCGGCGACGTGCGCATGCTCTACGTCCACCCCGACCACTGGAGCCGCGGCACCGGCCGCGCCCTCATGCGCGAGGGCGAACGCTGGCTCGCCGAGCAGGGGCTCCTGCCGGTCCGGGTGTGGGAGCTCGAGGGCAACGAGGTCAGCCGCCGCTTCTACACGCGCTACGGCTTCGTCCCCGACGGCGAGCGCAGGACCGAGGAGATCAGCGGCGCGGCGCTCCCGTGCGCGCGTTTGACGCTCCCCAAGGACCATCACATCGCCGACTGACCCCGGGGCAGCGTTATGGGCCGGAATCGCTTCCGGCCCACGGCATTCCGTGCTTACTTGACGACGTTGAAGACCTGCTTCTGGATGCCGTTCCTGTACACCTCGTGCTCCACCAGGTCCAGCAGTGTCGCGTCCTTGTCGGCCTCGCTGAACAGGCGCTTGCCCGCACCAAGGAGCTTCGGGAAGACCAGCAGGTGGTAGCGGTCCACGAGCCCGGCGTCGGCGAGGCTCTGCCCGAGGGCGGCGCTGCCGTGCACCGAGATGGGGCCGCCTTCGGTCTCCTTCAGCGCGGCGACCTCGTCGAGCGAGCGGAGGATCGTGGCGGGCCAGCGTTCGTCCTGCTCCTTCAGGGTCGTGGACACCACGTACCGGGGCATGGCGTTGTACCCGGCGAACTCCTCCGTCATCGTCGGCCACACGGGCGCGAAGGCCTCGTACGACTTCCGGCCGAGCAGCAGCGCGCCGGCCTCTTCCTGCTCGCGGGACTTCAACTCGTAGGCCTCGGGCACGAACTCGATGTCCTTGAAGGTCCAGCCGGAGTTGCGGTAGCCGGGCTCCCCGCCGGGGGCCTCCATGACGCCGTCGAGGGAGATGAACGCGGTGACGATGAGCTGGCGCATGGTGCCGCCCCTTTCGGTAGTGAACGCTGGTTGCTTCCACTCACTATGACGAGGCGGCACGCCGGGATTCATCGCAAGCCCGAAAGTCGTTCCCGAAAATCAGGGAAGCCGCAGCCGGGCCACCACCGGGGCGTGGTCGCTGCCGTCCTTGTCGAGGACCTCCCAGTCGAGGACTTCGATGCCCTCCTGGGCGATGACGTGATCGAGCGTGACGGCCGGGATCTTGACGAGCCCGCCCAGGTAGCCGCCGGCGGGCTGCCAGGTGGCGTCGAGGCCTTCACCCGTCGCTTCGGCGGCATCCGTGTACCCGGAGTCGAGCAGCTCGCGCATGTTCTCGTGGTCGAGCGTGGCGTTGAAGTCCCCGGCGAGCACCCACGGCAGTCCGCCGTCCGGGCGCGGGAGCTGCTCGAAGTCCTCTTCCCACAAGGGGATCCGCTCCGCCGAAGCGGGCGCGGCCGGGTGGGCCGCCATGAAGCGGAAGTCGGTCCCCTCGGGCATGTCGACCTCGGCGGCGATCTGGTAGAAGATGGCGTCGCGCCCGACGGTCTCGATCCGCTCCAGGGGGTACCGCGAGTACAGCCCGGTCCCGACCGCGAGGTCCTCAGGTTCGAGGATCGAGTAGGGCATGAGCTCGTCCAGGCCCCGCTCGGTGAACGCGTCGGGCGAGCCGGGGGTGAGCTCCTGGACGCTGAGCAGGTCGGGCTGGTGCTCCTCGATGAGCGCCATGACGGCGTCGAAATCCACGTTGCCCACGTACAGGTTGACGGACATGACCGTCAGCTCCGCCCCGCCGGCGCTCGGCTGGTCGTCGGCGACGACACGGGGCACCAGCACGATCGCCAGCCCGACCGCTACGGCCGCGGTGACCGCCGCGGCGAGCCAGTGCCGGATGACCGCCTGCATCCCCGCCCCGACCAACGCCGCGACCACGAAATAAGGAACGAACGCCACGGTCGTGACCAGCAGGAACCCGCTCTCCAACCCGAAGAGCCGAACCGCCCCGTACGCGAGCGCCCCGGCTGTCCCGACCCACGACAGCACCCGAAGCCACCGCCACCGGTACCACGGGCGCCGCTTCGCGGAGCCGTCCTCGCGCTCAGCGGCATGCAACAACACGGTGGCATCACTCATGCGCCGGGATCCTACTGCCGCCGTGCAATACCCTGGCCGCGAATCCCCAATTCCTTTGGAGTGTCAGTGGAACCGGACAGACTCGCCGAATGGCAGGCGCTCTGGCGGGACTCGATCGGCCTTCGCCGGGCCGACGGTCGGCCCGTCGTCGCCTCGGTCGCGGGCAGGCCCGCGCTGCCTCCGGAGGTCGCGTGGCCTCGGGACGAGTCCGGGAGCCCGAAGGACTACCTCATGACCCTGGACCTGAGCGCCCTGCCCCGCATCGGCATCGATCTCCCCGACAGCGGAGTGCTGCTGTTCTTCCTCGACACTGAGTTCGCGGAGCCCGAGGTCATGTACTTCGAGGACACTGCGGGACTTCAGGACCGGCAGTGCCCGGAGGACCTCGGCTTCGTCCCGCCGGGGCGGATCGACCTCGCAGCGGTGGTGGAACCGACCCGGCCCGCGGAGGACCATCCCTACCTCAGCGGCCGACCGGCCGGTTACTACCGAGGTCTCGCCAAGATGCTCGCCACCGAGATCGACCATCCGGAGCCTCCGACCTGCGGCGATCACCGCATCGGCGGGCACTACGCGTTCAGCGCCCAGTACGACTTCCCGTGCGCGCCGACCTCCGAGATCCCGGACCTCCCCGGCACTCCCGGACCCGAGGCGCTGGACCTGCCGATCCTCCTGGTCCGCATGGACTTCGACCCCGACGCCGGCATGGTCTGGGGCGACTGCGGCACCTCGGAATGGTCCATCAGCCGCGACGACCTCGCCGCGCGGCGCTTCGACCGGGTCGAGTTCTCCTGGAGCTGCCACTAGGCGGTGCCACCGCGACCGAGGGTTCAGGCCGACTGCGGCAGGAGGTCCGCGATCGATTCGGGCGCTTCAGGGACGGCTCGGAGCTGGTCGATCATCAGGTCGAGTTCGGGCCCGCGCGTTCCGCTGAGGTAGAAGGACGCCGACCGCAGCCCGGTGACGAGCATGTAGCAGCGCAGCCGATGCAAGTCCTCCGGCGCGATCGGCGATCGCGGACCAGGAGCGCGGGACACCCCACGCTACCGCACCCGCCCAGGAAGGGCTGCGGCCCTTGCCCGTCGACGGATCGACGCCCCCATAGCCGCCAGCGCCAGCCAACGGCAGGCCGCTGATCCGGCGAAGCGCCGCGGCGACGGCAGGCGCCGCCGCGGCGACTGCTGGCGTTTCGAGGTCGCAGAGTCTGGTCCCGGGAAGGCGAGTGCTGGCGCAGAACCACGCTTCATCGATCGCGCCGATGGCGATCACCTCGGGAACCAGAACACCGCCGCCGAGCCGCAGCGATCCCGCCCACTCGTCCAAGGCGAATCCCTCGCGCCGGAGGTTCACACGGACGATCAGCTCCCGGCCGTCAGTGACGGCGCTGTAGGCCTGCGAGTTCTCGCCCTCGGTGATCGCCTCCCAAGCGGTGACCGGACCGAGCTCCTCGACGATCCGCTCGCGGACCAGGCCGGCATCGATCATGGGCTTCCACATCACCGCAGGCTAGGACGGAACCGATTACGAGGCAACCGGATTGCGCACGCTCAACTCGCGAGGCTGCGAGAATGCCGTATGACCTTGACACCGATGTGCCTGTGCCTCCTCACCCGCCGAACTCCAGACGGGCGACGGGAAGTCCTGCTCGGGCGGCGCAAGAAGCTCGGCATGGGCACCGGCAAGGTCGTCGGACTCGGCGGACACGTGGAACCGGACGAGACCGCAGCCCAAGCCGCAGCGCGCGAGACCGCCGAAGAGTCGGGCCTCATCGTCGCCGCACGCGACCTCCGCGAGGCGGCGAACGTGGTCTTCCGGTTCCCGGTCAGACCCGAGTGGGACATGCGGGTCGCGGTATTCGTCGGCGACCGGTTCACCGGGGACGCATATGAAACCGCGGAGATCGCCCCGCGCTGGTACCCGATCGACGACCTGCCGGTCCAGGACATGTGGGACGACAACCGCTACTGGCTCCCGCAGGTCCTGGCCGGGCAGCGGCTCCACGCGGAGTTCGTGTTCGCCGAAGACTGCGAGACCGTGGCGACGAGCCGGATCGTTCCCGCCCCAGAGGATCGAGAGGCCATCGGCGATGCCGGCTGATCCGAGCGACGACGAAATGGCGCGCGGCCGGTTCGCCGGTGTACGCCGCGAAGGCGACACCGTGGTGCGGCACCCCACCGTCGACAACTCGGGTTCGCGTGCGCTGCTTCGGCATTTCGCCGACAAGGGGTGCAGCCTTACGCCTCGCCTCCTCGAAACATCCGAACAGCACGAACGGCTCTCCTATATTCCCGGCGTCACCGGCTATCCGCCGCTGACCGAAGCCCTGCGGTCAGAGGAAGCACTCGTCGCGGTGGCGCGAGCCGCCCGGACGCTCCACGACCTTTCGGTGTCGTTCACCGATCGCGAATCCTACGAGTGGCATCCGCTCGAGACCTGCCGGCCGGTCGGCGGGGAGATCATCGGGCATGGCGATCTGGCGCCATGGAACATCGTCTTCGCGGGCACCGAAGTCACCGGCATCATCGACTGGGACGCGGCCGGGCCGATGACCCGGTCCTGGGACATGGCCTACCTCGCCCACCAGTTCGTCCCATTCCACCTGGGCGACGACATATCCAGCTGGGGCTGGGACCGCCCACCGGACCGCCGCGCCCGGCTCGCCCTCCTGTGCGACGCCTACGGCGGACTCGACCAGGAGGACGTCGTCGACGACGCCATCCTCCGCCTGCACTCGACCGGCATGTTCCTCCGCCAACGCATCCAGGCCGGCGACCCGCGATTCGAAGCGCAGCGCCGGGAACGCCACGACCGAGGCTTCATGGCCGCCGCAGCGAAACTGGCGGCGCTCCGAGACACCCTGCTTGATCCGGAACCAACCTGAAGCGCGGAGGCATCGAGCGTCCCAGGTCCACCCTGTCCGTGTCGCCTCAGACCGCAATGGACCAGAGCAACACGAGCATCGGGATCGCAGCGGCGATCGAGCACGCGGCCCAATCCCGTTCGGGTCGCAGGCGGTCGAACCGTGTATAGGCCATTTGAAACTGTGGTGCTGCAATACGTTCCGGCCGGAGGCTCAGAGCGAAGTGATGCGGACGATCGCGGTTCCCGCCGTGAAGTCGAGCAGCTCCACGATGAGCACCCCCGCCTCGGCCTCGGGGACCGGCGGGCGCTCGTCGCCGACGAACGCGCCGTAGCAGCCGGACTGGACGCCGTTCTCGGTCAGGAAGGCCACGCAGTAGCCGCCGGAGATCCCCGCGGAGGTGGTGCCGCCGCCGCGTTCGGCGGTGATGTCGACGCCGTCCTCGGTGACGGCCGTGACCTGCAACGTGAAGCCGTCGAGTCCGATGTCCACCGGTTCGCTCACCGCCACTTCGCAACTGCCGTCGCCGCAGGCGGCGTAGTCGGTCCCGTCGGCGGCGGTCGGCTGCTCGGGGGTCGGACTCGGCTCGGGTTCGGTCGCCCCAGCGGTGGTCGCGGCGTTCGAGGACTCCGGGGCGGGTTCGAGGTCCCGGTCTCGCCGGCGCAGCCGGCCGCGAGCAGGAGGAGCAGTGCGGGGGCGACGACCCGCGGGGCGGTTGAAGCGTCCATGGACCGATGCTAAGCGCGGCGGCGCGGGACCGGTCCCTGCAAATCAGTCCCCGTAGTGCGCAAGGATGCTCGCCGCCAGCTCCTTGACCTTCTCGCGGGCCTCGGGCGGGTCGAGGACCGTCGCGGAGTCGCCGAACGACAGGAGCTGGCACACCTCTTCGAGGACGTGGCAGCGCAGCACGGCGTGCGTCCATCCCGGTTCGGCCGCCTCGCCGAGGGCCAGGCGGGAACCGAAGATCCGCTCGGCGCGCCCGCGCTGGCGGTCCCTGAGCACGAAGCGCACTTCGAGTCCGCCCCCGGCGTCCCACCGCTCGGTCAGCTCGCGCGCGGTGGCGGCGAGGCCCGCGCCGGGGCGCAGCCGCCGCGGCGTCCGCAGCGCCTCCCACCGCTCGACCCTGGCGAGGTTCCACATCCGCGCCTTCCCGAGCTCGTCGGCGATGAGGTACCAGCGTCCCCCCTTCGCGAGCAGCCCGTACGGGTCGACGGTGCGCCAGCGCGGTTCCCCGCCTTCGCGGGCGTAGAGGATCTTGAGGCGCGCACCCGTGCGCAAGTCGCCGATGAGCGCCGCGGGGGAGGTCCCGGTGGGTTCGCGGCCGAACCACGGCCGGTTGTCGCTGACCACCAGGTCGTTCACGGCGAGCAGGTCGCCCTCGGCGCGGGCCGCGACCTTGCGGCGGGCCCGCCCGCCCTCCTCGGCGACGCCGAGCCGGCGCCGCTGCTCGTCGTCGAGTCCGTTGAGCGCCAGCTGGTCCCGCTCGCCCGGGGTCAGCCGGGTCACGTCGAGGGTCCGGCCCGGGAGCATGAACACTCCGCCGTAGCGGCCGCGCCGCAGCACCACCGGGAAGCCCGCGTCCTGGAGCCATCTGAGGTCGCGCTGGACGGTCCGCTCGGACGACCCGGTCTCGGCGGCGATCGCGGCCACCGTGGTCTCGGGGCGGGTCTGGAGGGCCAGGACGAGCGAGAAGAACTTGTCGGGAGTCACACCCCGATTCTCCTCGGGAACCCGACAGTTCCTGACGTCTTTCGCTCCTACGGTGGCCCGGTCAACGCGAATCGAAAGGACGGCAGCCAATGCCCGCACCGAACCAGTTCATCGTCTACGTCGCCGACGCCCCCGCCTCGGCCCGCTTCTACGGCGACCTCTTCGACCTGAAGCCGGTCTTCGAGACGCCCGGGTTCATCGCCTTCGACCTCGGCGGCGGCATCCAACTGGCCCTGTGGAGCCGGGTCCCGTTCGACCTCGCCGAGGTCAACCACCGCACCAGTGAGCTGTGCATCGCCGTCAAGGACGCCCCGGCCTCGGTCGACGCCCTCTACGAGGAGTGGAAGGCCAAGGGCGCCAAGGTCATCACCGAACCGTACGACGACGCCTTCGGTCGCACCTTCCTCGTGGCCGACCCCGACGGCAACCTGATCCGGGTCGCCCCGGTCGACTAGGCCGGGTTCGGTACGTCGGTCAGGTCCCTGCGTGCCGTCACGCCCGACAAGCCTCCGGCTGGATCGTGTTGCAGCGCGGCAGATGCAACCGGAGGCTTCCTCAACGCTCGAACACGGCCTAGGAGGCTTCCGCGAGAATGGCGGCGAGCGTCCTGTGGCCCTGGTCTTCGTATCCGCGGTCGCCGATCTGGAAGGCCCAGCAGGCGGTGCCGATACCCGCGCGGGCGCGTTGCCGGAACCAGGCGTCGGGCTCGCGCGGGTCCTTGCCGTAGCCCGACAGGAACGCCTCCTCCGCGCCCGGATGCCAGACGAACTCCTGCACGGCCAGGCGCTCGAAGTCCTCGGCCGCCGGTCGCAGACCCGCGCGGCCCAGGTCGATCACCCGCAGGGTCCCGGCGTCGTCGATGAGCCAGTTCCGGCACTGCCAGTCGCCATGCGTCGGAACGCAGGTCGCGGTGGCCGACGGCCAGGAGCGGACCATGGCCCGCAGCGTTTCGGCGACGTCCGCATCGATCCGGTGCGGGGCATCCAGCCACGCCAGCGCCTTGGCGTTCATCCTGGCCTCGTAGTCGGGATCCTCGATCGCCGACTGCGCGTGGAAGGCGCGCAGCAGCTCTCCCGCCTGCACGTAGGTGTCCAGCTCCGCGGCCGCCTCCGTCCCCTGGATCAGCGTCCCGGGAAGGTACTCCGTGACCAGGACCTTGGTGTCGGCATCGGCGAAGAGCATCCGGGCGGCCCTGCCCTGCCGAAGCCACGGCCCGGTCCACTCGCGGTGCGCGCGGATCTCCCGCTCGATGTGATGGTCCGAGGCACCGCCGGCCTTGACGACGACGGTCCGTTCTCCTGCCCGCGCCCGCAAAACGGTGGTCTCGACGAGTCCCCAGCTCATGTCGGCTTCGAGTTCGAGACCGGGGAGCCACGCTTCGACCAGTGCGCGCTGGCGCGACGAGAGCGCGCTGAATGAATGGGTCATTGCGGGAAGCCTAAGCGCTCGATTCAAGTTGTCTGATATTCGGTTTCGCGGCAGTGTCTCACCTGATAGAAAACCGGGATGGCGGATGGAAGCGTTGTCGTGGTTGGCGCCGGCATCATCGGGGCGTCAATGGCGTACCACCTGGCCAGGCGCGGCCGACCCGTCACGTTGATCGATGCAGGCCTGCCGGGTTCGGGCGCCACCCGCGCTTCTTTCGCCTGGATCGGACGCCCGCTCGTCAGCGACTTGCCCTCGGCGCCACTGCGCTACCTCGCACTAGACGAGTACCGGCGGCTGGAGGCGGAGCTTCCCGAATTGTCGATCCAGTGGTCGGGTTCAATCTGCTGGGACGGCTTCGACGAGGCCCCAGGGCCGCACACCGACGATGTCCATGCGCTGGAACCGCACCTGCTCGATCCACCGACAGTCGCCATCCATCGCCCGGAAGACGCGGCGCTCGACCCGGTCGCGACGACTGATCTCCTGGTCGCCGCAGCGCGCGACCGGGGCGCGCGGTTGCTGACGGGGGTACTGGTGACCGCTCTTGTCCACCAGGGGGGCACGGTGACCGGCGTTCGGACGACCGCCGGAGTCGTTCCTGCTGAGACCGTCGTCCTGGCCGCAGGGACCGGCACAGTCGCCCTGTGCGCCGGCATCGGCATCACGCTGCCCATCGAGCCGTCGCCTGCCGTCATGGTCCGGTTGCGCGCCACGCCGCGCCTGGTCCGGACGATCGTCGCGACGCCGTCGCTGGAGGTCCGGCAGCTCAACGACGGTACGGTCCTCGCCCCCACGGCGTATCGCGGTGAGGCGGACCAGGCCGCGCTGCAAGCGACCGCCCGACGTGTCCGGGACCGGTTCGCCGCTTGCTTCTCGGGAGCCGGCGGCACGGAGATTCTCTCCGCCGAGATCGGCTGGCGCCCGATGCCTGCCGACGGGGAACCGGTCATCGGCCGCCCCGCGGGCAGCCGGGGCCTGTACGTCACCGTGATGCACTCGGCGATCACCTTGGCCGCCGCGGCCGGCAACCTTGCGGCTGCGGAAATCGTCTCCGGGGTACCGGCTCCCGAGCTCGCCGCCTGCCGCCCGGACCGGTTCAACTGATGCCCTCTACGAACACCTTGGCTCGCGGATGCTTCGCGCTGACGGCCGACTCGAAACCGGTTCTAGTGCCCGACGGCGTGTCGGGGAATTAGCTTTTGTCGCTGACGTCGGTCGACCAGCGGCGGATCGGTTCGTACTGGCCGTATCGGGGATCGTGTGCGACGACGGAACGCGCGAATGAGCGCCGCAGTTCTCCGAAGTGGTCGATGAGCTGGGCGCGTCCGGTCGCGGCCGACGAGTAGGTCTTGACCTGGTCCGGCAGCGGTTGCGACAGGTCGAGTCCCGCCGCCTCGAGCCAAGGCGTCAGGAACAGGCGGACGTCGTCGGCGTCCGACTCGAACACGGGCCATGCACTGCCTGGGCCGCAGTAGAACTCGATGACTCCGGTTCGCCCGGCCTCGAGCGACTCCAGCGCCGCGTCCATGCTCTCGAAGCAGTCGACGATGTCGGCGTAGTCGAGCGTGAGCACGTGCTCGAATCCGCGGGCCTCGGCGAGCACGTAGTCGGTCTCGAGCAGTTGGGCGGCGTAGACGAGCACGGCGAAATCGGTCGGGCCGTCGATCGCGATGGACTCTTGGAGTTCGGCGAACAGCTCGTCGATGTCCTGCTGCGACTTCCGTTGATGCGGTGTCCACTCGATGATGAACATCAGCTCTCCTCGAGCTACCAGGTGATGCTGTCGATCTCCTCGATGTTCGCGGCCCGCACGGTGGGGCGCCAGACGACGAGGGAGATTTGGGAGCAGGTGATGGAGCCGAAGTCGACGCTCGTGCGGGAATCGACGTAGGCGGCGACCTCCGGCTCGGGGACGGCCTCGCGTGGGACGAGGAGGGAAATGTGGGCGTTGTCGCGGTAGCGGTCGCCGTCGCCTCCGGCTGGGCCGAGGTTGCCGAACGGGATGCGGGCGTCGCGCAGGCGGCGGCGCAGTTCCAGCAGGGCCGCGTTCGGGTAGCCGCGCACGTAGAGGCCGCCAGGGGAGCCGCCGAGGCCCGCGAAGGAGGCCGAGATGGGACCGAGGTCCGTGACTGCTTGCTTGAGTTGGCCGAGGTAGTGGTCGATCTGGCGCTGGGGCACGGTGTCCTGGTAGCCCTCGACGCTCCGCACGGTCATGTGCAGGTCGCTTGGGACGTAGTTCAGGTGGGTGCCGCGGCAGAGCGAGGCGATCGTCTCGGTTTCGGCGGCGATCTGATCGGCGAAAGCGCCGGCGGTACTGACAACGAGGCTGAGGCCGAAGCGCGGATCGCCGTCGCGGGGAACGGGATCGGGGCGGAAGGTGCCGTCGGTGAACGCGGTCCGGCCTTCGTTCCATTCGCGCTCGTAGTGCGATCGCAGGCCGGGGTGGTCGGGTTGGACGGGCGTCAAGAAGCCTCCAGGTCGTCTGCCGGGTCGCGGCTCAGACGCCCCGACCGTGTTCCGCTCAGATTATCGCTGTCTACGCTGGGGCCCATGAGCTTTCAGATCGGCCAGACGGTCGTCCGCAGGGATATCCACACCGACGGCCGCGTGACCTCGGCGTCTGCGGTGAGGGTGATCGCCGACGACGCCCACGGCGTGTTGACGTGGACTTCGGCCGGCTCGCAGGTCATGTGGCGGACCACCCTGGCCGGGGAGCGGGTACGCAAGTTCAGCGTCGCCGAGCTGGCCGAGGTGCCGACGATGCTCACGCCCCATGAATGGACCGGGACCAATGTCCTGTGGTTGACGCCGCCCGGCGCTTCGCATTCGGTCTGGTGGTTCTTCGACGCCGCCGGTGTGTTCTTCGGCTGGTACGTGAACCTCGAGACGCCCTCGCAGCGGTGGGCGGGCGGGCTCGACATGAGCGACCTGGCGCTCGACATCTGGGTGACGCCGGATCGGCAGTGGCGCTGGAAGGACGAGGACGAGTTCGCGGAGCGCACCGGCCACCCCGACTACTGGACCGAGGACGAGGCGGCCGCGATCCGCGCCGAGGGCGAGCGCGCCATCGCGCTGATCGAGGCCGGGAAGTACCCCTTCGACGGCACCCTGACCGACTTCAAGCCGGACCCGGCTTGGGAGCCGACGACGCTCTCGCCGCATTGGGACCGGCGCGGTTCGATGCCCGCGCCTGCGTTGCGTCCGCGAACGGGGTCGGCAAACCCCTCGACATGAGTGCGGGCCTGGGGAATCCTGTGGCGATGGAATCCAATGACATCTGGGACGCCGAGACGGCCCGCGGCTACGACACCCCAGGCGAGGGCATGTTCGCGCCGGAAGTGCTCGACCCGACGATCGACCGGCTCGCCGAGCTCGCCGAAGGCGGCCGCGCCCTCGAATTCGCGATCGGCACCGGCCGCGTGGGCGTGCCGCTCGCCGAGCGCGGAGTGCCGGTGACCGGGATCGAGCTGTCCCCCGACATGATCGCGCAGCTCCGCACCAAAGTGGACGAATCGGTGCTCCCGGTAGTCGAGGGCGACATGGCGACCGTCCGGGCCCCGGGCGAGTTCCACCTGGCCTACCTGGTGTTCAACACCATCTCGAACCTGCTCACCCAGGATCTCCAGGTCGAGTGCTTTCGGAACGCGGCCCGCCATCTCGTCCCGGGCGGGCGGTTCGTGATCGAGCTGTGGGTGCCCGAGCTGCGCGCGCTGCCGCCGGGCCGCAAGGCGACCGTCGGCGTCGTCGAGGACGGATACATCCTGCTCGACACCTACGACACCCTCAACCAGCACGTGGTCTCCCACCACTTCACCTTCAACGATTCACGGCGGGCGCGCTTGGGCCGCAGCCCCCACCGGTACATCTGGCCGTCCGAGCTCGACCTCATGGCGAGACTCGCGGGCTTCGAACTCGAAGCCCGCCATGCCGACTGGCAGGGCGGCGAGTTCACCGCCGAATCGCCCTACCACGTATCGGTCTATCGGCTCGTCGGCTAGGTCGAATCCGAGGGTGAGCGCTGGTCGACGATCGCGCAGCCTTCAGGCGGATGACCGCCGTGCCGTCGGCGACGTGGAGGAGTTCGACGGCGACTTCGCCTTCCGCGGGCTGCGGTGCGGGCGGATCGCTGGCGGCACGCCCCTCAGGTGGGCCCCGGGCGTCGCGGTGCCGTTCAGCCGTCCACCAGGCCCGCTTCGTACGCCGTGATCGCCGCTTGGACGCGGTTCTTCACTTCAAGACGGTTGAAGATCGTGCTCACATGGTTCTTCACCGTGCCCTCGGACAGGTGCAGCTGCTTGGCGATGTCGTGGTTGGATTCTCCTTTTCCTATGAGGGCCAGGACGTCTCGCTCTCGCGGCGTGAGCGCGCCGATGCGTTCCCGCGCCGGTGCGGCGCGTTCGAGCCTGCCGTTGCCGAGCCGGGCGATCACCCGCTGGGCGATCCTCGGCGAGAGGTAGGCGGCGCCGTCGGCGACCGCCTTGACGCCGATGATGAGTTCGCGCGGGTCGGCGGCTTTCAGCATGAAGCCGCTCGCGCCCTGCGAAAGCGCCTGGTCCACATACACGTCCTCGTCGAAGGTGGTCAGTATGACCACCGCGACCTCGGGCATCACCCTGCGGAGTTCGGCGGCGGCCGCCAAGCCGTCCAGTTTCGGCATGCGGATGTCGAGCATCGCGACGTCCGGGCGGTGCGCGCGGGCGAGTTCCACGGCCTCGGCACCGTCGCCCGCCTCGGCGACGACCTCGATGCCGGGGTCGGTGGCGAGGATGGCCGCGACTCCGGCCCGGATCATCGCCTCGTCGTCGGCGAGCAGTACGCGGATCATCGGCTCCCCTGCCATGTCACGTCGATCTTCGAGTGCTCCAGCGGCACTTCGGCTCGCAGTTCGAAGCCGCCTTCGACCGGTCCCGCCCTGAACGTGCCGCCCAGGAGCCGGACCCGCTCGTCCAGGCTGACCAGGCCGCTGCCTTTGCCCGAGGGGATCTCGCTGCGTCTGCCGCTGTTGCGGACCGACACGGCGGCGATCGTGCCGGCGACCGCGACGCCGACCCGCACCTCCGCGCCCGGGGCGTATCGGGCGGCGTTCGTCAGGGCTTCCTGGACCACCCGGTGCACGGTCCTCCCCGCCAGCGGCGGGAGCGGCGCAGCGTCGGTCTCCAGGGTGACGCGCATGCCGGCTTCGGCGGCGCGCTCGACGAGGGCTTCGATGGACTCGTCGAGCGGTTCCGCCGGGGCCGGTTCGTCGCGGAGGATGCCGATCGTCTGGCGCAGCCGGTCGGTGGCGTCGACCGCGTTGCGCCGCAAGGCGGCGGCCGCTTCGCGGTTCTCGTCGGTCAAACCCGGAGCGAGTTCGAGCGCTCCGGCGCGGAGGGCGATCAGGGCGAGTTCGTGGCCGAGCGAGTCGTGCATGTCCGTCGCGATCCGGGCCCGCTCCTGGGCCCTGGCCCGGCCCGCCACCAGTTCGCGTTCGCGTTCGAGCCGGGTGACGCGGTCGGCCGCGGCGGCGATCAGGTCGGCCTGCTGCCGCCGGAAGCGCCCGATCAGCCACGGCAGCACCACGAACGAGCCGAACGTGAGCAGGGCGTTGAACGGGTCGCGATCGGAGTTGTGGGCGAGCAGGGCGCCCAACGCCGCCACCGAACCTAGAATCCACCAGCCGTAGCGGACCGCCAGCCGCCAGCCGTAGAGGTATGCCGCGGCGGCCACCAGGATGAGGACCCCCTGCCGGGACATCGGCACCGCGAACGTCGCCACCCCGTCGACCAGGCCCAGCATCGCGATGGCCGCCAGCAGCATCCCCTTCATCACGCGGCCGAGCCTACCGACCGCAGCCTGACGAGGCGCGCGATCACGACCGCCGCTCCCGCGAGCGCCCCGATCAGCAGCGTGACCGTGAGCGGCAGCGCGAAGTACAGCGTCCCCCGCCAGGTGACCGTGCGGCCGCCCGAGATGAGCGACACCAGCGACGGATAACTCAGGAACAGCGCCACCGGGAGCAGCGCCGGGATCAGGCGAAGGCCGATCCGCCACAGCGGGCTGCCCGACCGCTTCTCGGCCCAGCGGCGCGACCGCGCGACCGCCAAGGCGCCCAACGCGACGGCCGCCAGCGACAGGGCCCCGAGCACCAGCTCGAACCATTGCCTCCCGTGGCCCGGGTCGGGCGGCGTCTCGCCCTTGACGAGAGCGGACAGACCTTCGAAACCCGACCAGGCGGTGTCGGTCAAGCCCGCTCCGCTGGTCATCACCGCGATGCCGTAGCCGCTCTCCGGGTCGATCCACTCGACGGCGTTGAACGTGGTGAGGTTCCCCGAGTGCACGAGGGTGCCGTCGGGCTCGACGCCCCAGCCCATGCCGTACTCGTGAACCTCGGTGGGCGTGTGCATCGCCTCCAGCCCCTCCGGCGAGACCAGCTGCGTACCGTGGCCGTTCTGGCTGATCAGCCACTGCCCCATGTCGGCCGCGCTGGTGATGATCCCGCCCGAGCCCGCGTTGTCGAGGAGCCCGGGCTCCTCCTCGCGGGCGATCCAGGCGCCGAAGAGCGAGTTGTATCCGAGCGCGGGATCCACGATCTCGTCCCGGGTGGCGCTGTGGTCCATGCCGAGCGGGCTGAAGACGCGCGCTTCCATGAACTCCTCGAAGGGTCGGCCGCTCGCGACCTCGACGAGGCGGGCGGCGACGTTGAAGTTCGGGTTGGCGTACGCCCAGTCGGTGCCGGGGTCGGCGGCGAGGGCGTCGTCGGCGAGGCGGGCGACGTAGTCCTCCAGGGAGGTCGCTTCTTCGAGTTCGACGACGTCGATGGTGGTGTCCGAGAACCCGGAAGTCTGGTTGAGGAGGTGGCGGACGGTGATCTCGTCGACCCGGTCGTCGGCCATGTCGAAGCCGGGGAGCTGGTCGACGACGGGCTCGTCCAGGGCGACCGCGCCTTCCTCGGCGAGGATCATGACGGCCATGGCGGTGAACGACTTCGAGACGGAGGCGACGCGGAACGGCGTGTCCTCGGTGACCTTCTCGCCGTTGGAATCGCGGCCGTACCCGGCGGCGTGGACCACTTCGTCGCCGCGGGTCACGACCGCCGAGAGGCCGGGCACGCCGGAGGTCTCGTAGAGGTCGGTCAGGTACGCGTCGATCGACTCGGGGGTCGGTTCGGTCGCGGATGCGGCGGAGGCGGACGGAGCGGTGAAGGTGAAGGTGAAGGCGGTGAGGGCGATCGCTGCGGCGGCGACGCCCTTGGCGAGTCTGGATCTCGCGGGGTGTTTCGGTTCGATCGGGTGCATGTTTGAAGGCTATGGATTCTCGGGGCCGCCGCCTTCGGTCGAATTTCCTGACTTACCCCTGACGAAAGTCAGGGGTAATCAGTAGGAGTCCTCCCGGTTGGCGAGGTAGGCGAGCCAGCTGCGGCACTCCTCGACGTGCCGGACGCCCAGGTAGGGGGCGGCCCACACGATGAATCCGGTCGCGTCGACGAGTCCCGCGAGATCGAAGGCGACCGGGAGGAGTTCGAGTTCGGCCAGGGTGAGGGGCCGGACCTTCTGGTAGCCCGCGAGCGCGGCCCCGGCGATTGCGGACGGCAGCACTCGGTCGGGTTGCTCAAGCGCCGCGTAATGGAGGAGCCGGGCGAGGTCGAGGATCAGCGGGCCGTGGTTGAGCTCGTCGAAGTCGAGGACGGCGGTGATCCGGCCGTCGCCGACGAGGAGGTTTCGGCGGTGGAGGTCGTGGTGGAGCGGGCCTGCGGGCTGTTCGGCGAGGAGGTCCAGGGCCTCGGCCCGGCGGTCGAGGAACCTGCGGATCTCCTCGCGCCACTGGTCGGCCCCGTCGAGCTCGACGTCGGCGGCGGCCCCCGTTTCGAGGACGCCGACGCGGTCGGTGACGGGGATGCGGTCGTCGGCCCAATCGGTTGCGGCCGTGTGCATTCGGGCCAGAAGCGTCCCGGACTGCTCGGCGAGTCCAGGGGACATGGCGGGTGGGACGTCGCCGGACGCGAAGGGGAACACCGCGATCGGCTTGCCCGCGACCAGAGCGAAGGGTTCGCCGCCTTCGGCGGTGAACGGGGCGGGCGTCGGGAAGCCGCGCTTCGCGAGGTGCGAGACGAGGGCGAGTTCGGCCGCGACCTTCGCGGGCGGCGAGCGGACGTACTCGCGGACGACCACGTAGCCGCGGTCGGTGGCGACGCGCGCGTTGATGTTGTCCTCGCCGCCGAGCAGCGGCTCCGCTTCGCCGCGGGCTTCGAGGCCGAAGCGGGCCAGGAAGACGGGGAGGTCGAGCCGGAGTTCGCCGTTCGGCCAGGTCGGGTTGCCGCTCATGCCGCCAGCATTCCGGAGCTGAGGCCGGCGATCAAGCGGTTAAGCATTGTGAGCACCGAGATCCCTGATACGGCAGCGCAAACGGCTGGTGGCCGCGTTCGGCGCGGCTCGGCCGGACCGCAGGCCGGCCCTAGGCACGGCCCGATCCGCTCACCGGGTGCCAGCCGGCCGGCGGGTCCTCGCCGACGCGTCCGTCGGCCGCCTCCCGCAGCAGATCGGCGTGGCCCGTGTGGCGGCCGTACTCCTCCACCAGGTCGAACACCACCCGGCGCACGCTCAGATGACCCCGACCGGGCCACTCGAGGTGCGCGGGCTGGTCGAGGCCGCCCTCCTCCAGGACCGCGGCGAGTCGCTCGCGGGACCGCGCGACCGCCGCGTCCCACAGGTCGTACAGGAACTCGGGCGAGTCCTCGGCCGCCGACGTGAACTCCCAGTGATCGGTGTCGTCGAGCAGGCTCTCGTCCCAGTCAGGGCCGGGCGCGCGGCCGCGCAGCTTCCAGTTGAACGTCTCGTCCTCAACGCGCGCAAGGTGCTTCAGCAACCCGCCCAGGGTCAGCGTCGAAGCGCCGATCCGGGTGTTCAATCCGGCCGAATCGAGGTCGTCGGTCTTCCATCGGAACGTCACGCGCAGCCGGTCGAGCGCCCCGACCAGGTGCGCTTCGTCGGTCCCCGCCAGCGGCGGCTCCCACCAGTAGTCGTTCTCACTCATGCCGCCACCGTAGACCGCGGCTCCGACATCCGGGCGAAATGCGTTGCGCCCGCCCGGCCCGCCCGCATAGAGTCCCGCGCATGGTGAATCCGGAATCGGACACGGCAGGGGCTGCCGGTCACCCGCCAGCCCCTTAGCTCAGGCATGACCCGGGGCCGCTGGCCGCGGTGACGAGACGTCCCAACCGAACGCTCGACACCACGGAGCCATCCGATGCCGCTTCCCGTATATCTGCTCGCCCTGGCGGTCTTCGCCATGGGCACTTCCGAATTCATGCTCGCCGGCCTCCTACCGGACCTCGCCGCCGACCTGGACGTCGCCGTCGGCACCGCCGGTCTGCTCACCACCGCGTTCGCCGTCGGCATGGCCGTCGGCGCCCCGCTCGTCGCGGCCCTCGCCCGCCGCCGCCCGCCGCGCTCGACGCTGCTCGTATTCCTCGGCCTGTTCCTGGTCGCGCACGTCGTCGGCGCGATCACCACCAGCTTCGCGGTCCTGTTCACGACCCGGATCGTCGCGGCGTTCGCGAACGCCGGATTCCTCGCCGTCGCGCTCACCGCGACCGTCGCCATGGTCGCGCCGGACCGGAAAGGCCGCGCGCTCTCGATCCTGCTGGGCGGCACGACCATCGCCGTCGTCGCCGGGGTGCCCGGCGGGGCGCTGCTCGGAGCGTTGCTCGGCTGGCGCGCCACGTTCTGGGCGGTCGCGCTGCTGTCCCTGCCCGCCGCGCTCGGGGTGCTCCGAGGCCTGCCGCCAACCGGTGAAACGGACGGAGCGCCGCTGCGCACCGAACTCAATGTGCTCCGCCGCTCCCGGTTGGTCCTGGTGATGGGCTTGGGCGCGTTGGTGAACGCGGCGACGTTCGGCGCGTTCACGTACATCGCGCCCGTCGTCACCGAGACGGCCGGGCTCGGCGACCTGTGGATTCCCGTCGTCCTCGTGCTGTTCGGCGCCGGATCGTTCGCCGGGGTCACGGCCGCCGGGCGCCTCTCCGACCGCCGCCCCGGCCGGGCGGTCGCCGTCGCGGGCCCGCTCCTGCTGCTCGGCTGGTGCGCCCTCGCCCTCTGGGCCGCGCACCCCGCGGTGCTGCTGCCGCTCGCATTCACGCAGGGCGCGTTGGCGTTCGCGGTCGGCAGCACCCTCATCGCCCGCGTCCTCCACGAAGGCGCCGACGCGCCGACGATGGCCGGCGCCTATGCCACCGCCGCCCTCAACGTGGGCGCGGCGGCCGGACCGGTCCTCGCCGGAATCGCACTGGCCACCGGCGACACCGGCCCGCTCTGGGCCGCCGCGGTCCTCGTCGCGGCGGCACTGGGCCTCGCAGCGCCCGGCCGCCGCGTGCTCACCGGGACGGCGGCGCGGTAGCCGCCAACGTGTCGGCGACCGCGGCGGCCGTGGTCCGCACCAGGTCGGGCAGCCGGTCGCGGTCGCCGATGAGGATCAGCAGCCAGTAGAAGATCGGCCCCAGCAGCAGGGCGTGCACGATCGCGGCGTCCGGCGCCGCCGCCAGCTCCCCGCGCTCGACCGCGCGCGCGAGCACCGTGTCGATCACGAACCGCTCCCGCTCGATGAACGTCCCCGTGAACCGCGCGCCGAGCGAGGAATCGCCGTGGAGGTCGGCCAGGAGCCCGTGCAGCACGTCGGGAGCCGCGGTGGAGAGCTGCTCGGCGATGACCTCGCAGACCGCCTCGAGATCCCCGTGCAGTGAACCCGAATCGGGCGGTGGCTGCTCCTCCATGTCGTGCACCGTGGCCGCGAAGATCATCTCCTGCTTGGTCGCGAACCGCCGGTAGATCGCCGCCTTCCCGATCCCGGCCCGGGACGCGACAGCGTCCACGGTGAGCTTCGCGTAGCCGCGCTCGGCCAGGAGTGCCCTTGTCGCGCTGGCGATGGCGTGATCGATCTGGCTGTCGCGGGGGCGGCCCACGGGTTGCTTCGGTTCCGGCATGGCCTTAGGATACGGAACCAAGAGTATTGAAACTGTCAGTTCCGTAATTAGGAGTCGTCATGATCAAGTGGGCCGGACGGATCTTCGCCTTCCTCGGCATCGGGCACACGCTGCTCAGCCTCGCGCTGGTCGCGCCGGATCACGCCGCCGCGTGGTTCAGCGGCGATCTGTGGCGGCCGGACGAGGGCGTGATCGCCATGAGCCCGGCCATGGCCGGGTACTGGCTCAGTGTCGGCGGTTTCGGCGTGCCGATGCTGACACTCGGTTTCACCGTGCTGTGGATGGACCGGCGCGGGATCGTGCCGCCCGCGTTCCTCGGTTGGGCGGTCCTCGCCTGGGCGGCGGTCGACACCGTGATCCTGCTGCCCTCGCCGTGGATCCTTGCGGTGGTCGGGTCGGTCCTCTACCTCGTCGGCGTCCGCCGTGCGAGCAGAATGATCGAACCGGTTGCGGCCCAGGCGGTCTGAGTTACAGGCGGTTGGCGAGGCTCACGATCTCGACGTCCATCGAGGAGTTCGCGGGGAAGTCGATCACGGATGGGGCGATACCGGCCGTGACGAGGTGCGAGCCGAGGGCGGCGACCATGGCGCCGTTGTCGGTGCACAGCTTCGGCCGCGGGTAGCGCAGCGTGATCCCGGCGTCCTCGGCGCGCTCCACCGCGAGGGTGCGCAGGCGCGAGTTCGCGGCCACGCCGCCGCCGAGGAGGATCGTGCCGACGCCGTGCTCCTTCGCGGCGAGGATCGCCTTCTGGGTCAGCACGTCGCAGACCGCCTCCTGGAAGGCGGCGGCCACGTCGTTCACGGGGACGTTGTTGCCTTCGGCCCGTTGGGCCTCGATCCAGCGGGCGACGGCGGTCTTCAAACCGGAGAACGAGAAGTCGTAGCGGTGGCGCTCCATGTCCTTCGCGGCGGTGAGCCCGCGCGGGAAGCGCACGAACGCGCGGTCGCCCTCCTTCGCGGCCTTGTCGATGTACGGGCCGCCGGGGAAGGGCAGGCCGAGCAGGCGCGCGACCTTGTCGAACGCCTCGCCCGCCGCGTCGTCGATGCTCGCGCCGAGCTGCGTCACCTTCCCGGCGAGGTCCTCGACCATCATGATCGAGGAGTGGCCGCCCGAGACGAGCAGTCCGATCGCCGGTTCGGGGATCGGGCCGTTCTCCAAGGTGTCCACGGCGATGTGCGCGCTCAGGTGGTTGACGCCGTAGAGCGGCACACCGGTGGCGAGCGAGTAGGCCTTCGCCGCGCCCACACCGACCATGAGCGCCCCGGCGAGGCCCGGACCTGCGGTGACGGCGATGCCGTCGAGATCGTCGAGGGTGAGACCGGCGTCGTCGAGCGCGCGCTGCACCGTGGGCACCATGGCCTCCAAGTGCGCGCGGCTCGCGACCTCGGGCACGACGCCGCCGAAGCGGGCGTGCTCGTCGACCGAGGACGCGACGGCGTCGGCCAGCAGCTCGTGGCCGCGCACGATCCCGACACCGGTCTCGTCGCACGAGGTCTCGATGCCCATCACCACGGGTTCGTTCTTCACCTGATCTTCTCCAAGGAAGCCCCGTCCTTGGGACGGGGAGGAATTGGACTATGCGGAGCATGGCAGGGCGCGTTGCCGCGTCCCGGGCGGATTGCAGTCAACCCTGGACCGCCAACCGTAGCCCTCGCACCAACGGGTTCCATTCGAGCCTACTAGCGCAGGTGAAGCGGCAGCCGGGCTGCGCGTATGACGCGAGTGCTCCGTCAAGGCGAAGAATGTGACAAATCCATCCTCATCACGGCGGCATCCGTGCCGGTGTGCTGGTAGTAGTTCTTGCGCACCCCGATGCCGTAGAAACCGTACCGGTCGTACAGGCGCTGGGCCGGGACGTTGTCGACCGCGACCTCCAGGTACACCGACTTCACGTCGTGCGCCCGCGCGCGCTCGATCAGATCGTCCATGAGCATCAGCGCCACACCGCGGCGGCGGGCCTTCGCGGCGACGGCGATGTTGTTGAGCCAAAGCTCGGTGCCGTTCAGCGCGGTGCCCGCGTAGCCGAGGATCCGGTCGCCTTCGAAGACCGCGCGGTAGTCGTTCCCGGCCGAGAGCTCGGTCCACAACAGGCCCTCGCTCCAGGCCTCGGGCCCGAAGATCTCGATCTCCATCTCGGCGACGGCGGGCAGGTGCCACCAGCGCAGCCGGTCGATCCGCAAGTCGTTCATCGCATCAAGCTGTACCACGCGGCGGCTCAGGACGTCGGCGACGGGTTTCCCGCGGCGGGCTGCGCGTCCGGGCGGCGCAGGTACAGCGGGGTGAGCTGCTCGGTCGGCGCGCCCGCGAGCAGGCGAGGCGCGGCGAGTTCGACGAGTTTCACCAGGTCGGGGAAGATCGGCGTGGCCTCGGCGTCCATCGGGAGCTCGTCGGCGTACTTGCTCGCTCCTTCGCCGATCGCGTAGTCCGCGCCGGTCTCGGGCAGCTCCGAGGGCTTGCACACCTGCGGTTCGCCTTCGCGCACACCGTCTTCGTAGACGGCCCAGTAGATCTCCTTGCGGCGCGCGTCGGTGGCCGCGAGGGCGCGGCCCCGCGTGTTGCCGCCGATGCCGTCGAGCGAGCAGACGCCGTAGACGGGGATGCCCGCGCCGTCGGCGAACGCGGCCGCGGTGACCATGCCGACGCGCAGGCCCGTGAACGGGCCCGGGCCGACGCCGGAGACGACCGCGTCAACGTCCTTGACGGTGCGGCGAGCGTCGGCGAGGCAGCCTTCGATGAACGGCGCCAGCTTCTCCACGTGCCCGCGCGCGTCCACCTCGCGGCGGAACGCGGTCAGGAACAGCTCGTCGTCGTCGAGGTCGACGAGTGCGGCCTGCACTGCGGCTGTGGACGTGTCGAGCGCGAGGACCCTCATGCGGACGCACCCACCGGGGACTCGAGTGAGGCCAGACGCTCGGCCCAGTCGCCGCCGCGGCCGTGCAGCACGACTTCGCGGACCTCGTCGGCCCGCCGCTCGATCGCGATCTCCAGGTGCGACTCCGCGAGGCGCTCGGCCAGGCCCGCGCCCCATTCGACCACGGTGACCGCCGCGTCGACGTCGGTGTCCAGGTCGAGGTCGTCGAGCTCGTCCAGGGTCTCCAGTCGGTACGCGTCGACGTGCACGAGCGGCACCCCGGCGATGCCCGCGCGGTGCGAGCGGGCGATCACGAAGGTGGGGCTGGTGATCCGCCCCTCAACGCCGAGACCGGCGCCGATGCCCTGGGTGAGCGCGGTCTTCCCGGCGCCGAGCGGGCCGGTGAGGATCACGAGGTCGCCCGCGCGAAGGACCGCGGCCAGCCGCAGCCCGAACTCATGGGTGTTTTCGGCCGTCTGGAGCGTCAGCCTCACGTTTCACTCCTCCAAGTGCTCTGGGCCGCGTCCTGTCGGCGCGGCGCAGCAGGTCCATAAAAGCTCAGTCAAGCTCGAGTCACGGCTCGAGACGATGCCCGTGGTGACGTGAGAACGGCGACCACCTGCGATACCGCGAGGTGTCGCGCTCCTGCGGCGCCGCCTTAGGGGCGCCCGACACAGCGGAGCCCTTGCCGATCTCGGCCACGACTTTGTCGATCATCTCCAACAACAGTTGTGAGATCTCACCAGGGTACTCCAGCTGCGGTGAATGAGCCGCCTCGGCTATGAGCGCGAATCGCGACCCCCCGAGCGCCGCCGCCAGCCGCCGCGAATGCTCCGGCGGCGTCAGCAGATCCTCGTCACCGACCACCACCAGCGCCGGTAGCCCCTCGAACAGCGGCAACGTCGCCGTCTCGTCGTGGTCGAGAATAGCGCGCGCATAACCGACGATGCTCTGCATCGACGTCCGCCGGTTCATCCGCTCCACCAGCGTGACCAGTGATGCCGGCGGATCCACATGCCCGAACGCGGCCTTGCGCGTCAGCAGCCACCCGATGTCCCCCGCCAGCAGCCGCGACCGGTCGATCAGATCCGGCGTCCAACCCGCCACCTGCTGCAGCATCGGCAGCACGGTCCGCCGCAGCCGCCGCAGCGCCCGCATCGGCTTCGTCTCCACCGTGTCGAGCCCGGCGGCGCTGCTCGAGAAGAACGCGACGCCCTTCACCCGCTCCCGGAAATCCGCCTCGTAGAGCCGCGCGAACACCTGGATCGTCATGCCGCCCATCGAATGCCCGACGAGAATCAGCGGGCCGCTCGGCGCCACCGCCGCCAGTACGTCGTGCAGCACCTCGGCCAGATCCTCGATCCCGTACTCCGTACGGGGAAGCGGACCCGACCGCCCGTGCCCCGGCTGGTCGTACAGCACCGCCCGCAGCGACACGCCGCCGCGATTCGCTTCGGCGACCGCCTTCCGCTGGAAGTAGAACGTCGCCATGTCCTGCATATAGCCGTGCACGAACACCACCGTGACGTCCGCGTCCTCCGGACCCGCCGTCTCCACATGGATCGGCACCCCGTCACGCGACTCCACCGTCAGCACCGAACGCTGCGGCGGCAGTTCAAAGGGCTCATGCGCGTACGGATCGCTCGACGCCGCCTTCGTGCGCCGCGCCAGATACCGCGGCACCCCCCACGCCAAAGCGGCACCCAGCGCCACTCCACCGGTCACCCCGCCGGCGATCGCGAAACCGCGCCTCCGGCGGGCCTGCTGCTCACTCATGCCGCCTCGCAATGCTCTCGAACACCAAGCTCTCCGCCCCGAACCGCCGCACCGTGCGAGACGCGGCGTTCAGTACTCAGGCATCCTCGCGCGGCACCAGACCGCGGTTCCACAACCGCGGCACCCGCGAACCGATCGCCGTCAGCACGTCGTTCGGGATCGTCCCCGCCCACGCCGACCAGTCGTCCGCATCCGGATGCTGCTCACCAGCACCGATGAGCACTACCGGCTCACCCGCCTTCACCGCGTCGTCGCCGCAGTCGACCATGAACTGGTCCATGCAGATCCGCCCCAGCACCCGGCGGCGCTTCCCCGCCAGGTACACCTCCGCCTTGCCTGAGGCGGCGCGCGGGACGCCGTCGGCGTACCCGAGCGGCACGAGCGCGACGTTCGCGTCCTGCTCCAGATGCACGGTGTGCCCGTAGGAGATGCCCGTGCCCGCCGGGACCCGCTTCACCGACATGACGACCGACCGGATCTCGATCACCGGCTGCAGGTCGATCGCGACCTGCGGCACCGGGTTGTAGCCGTACAGGGCGATGCCGGGGCGCACCAGGTCGTACCGCGTCTCCGGGTCGGCGATCAGGGCCGCGGAGTTCGCGAGGTGCCGCACCTCGGGCTCGAGGCCCGATGCGGACACAGTGCCGAGGAACCGCTCGAACGCGGCCTTCTGCTCGGCGTTGGCCGGGTGCCCGATCTCGTCCGCGCAGGCCATATGGCTCCACGCGCCGACGACGACCAGCGAACCCGCCGCCTGATGCTTCGCCGCGGCCTCCGCCACCATCGCCCACTCGGGCTCGGCGACACCGCCGCGGGACATGCCCGTGTCGCCCTTGAGGTGGATGCGCGCCGGGCGGCCCGCCTTGTCGGCCGCCGCGGTGACCGCGTCGAGCTGCAGCATCGACGAGACGCCGAGCTCGATCCCGGCACCGACCACCTCGGCCAGGCCCGGCTGATCCGGAGCGAAGAAGAACGCCATCACCGTCGTGTCCGCCATGTCGGGCAGGCGCTTCAACCGCCATGCCTCCCTGAGCGTCACGACCCCGAGGCTCGCCGCCCCGGCCTCGACCGCGACCCGCGATGCCGGGACCATGCCGTGCCCGTAAGCGTCGGCCTTCACCATCGCCATCATCGGCACCCCGGCGACGGCCGCGAGCGCCTGGACGTTGTGCGCGAGCCGGCGCCAGTCGGCGCTGGCCTTGGCCAGGCCTGACATGGTGCCGAATTCGGGTTCGGTCAGGACTCGGTAGTTGTCGATCGCCACATATGCAAGGGTACGTGCCCGCCGCGTCCGGCTCCGGCAGCGCCGAGGACCGGGTCGGCGGGCACGCACTCCCGCACTACGCGGACTTGGCGAGCTGCTCGCGCACGGCGCGCGCGGCGGCCACCAGGCCTTCGAGGGACGGGCGGACCTCCTCGTAGCGGCGGGTCTTCAGGCCGCAGTCGGGGTTCGCCCAGACCCGCTCGGGGCCGAGCGCGTCCACGGCGAGGCGCAGGGCCTCGGCCATGTCTTCGGCGGCGGGGACGCGCGGCGAGTGGATGTCCCACACGCCCGGGCCGACCGCGCTGCGGTAGTTCGCGCGGTCGAGGTCGGCGAGGACCTCCATCTTCGAACGCGAGGCCTCGATCGAAGTGACGTCGGCGTCCAGGGCCGCGATCGCGTCGATGACCTCGCCGAACTCGGAGTAGCACAGGTGCGTGTGGATCGAGGTCTCCGGCCGCACGCCCGACGTGGCGATGCGGAACGAGCGCGTGGCCCAGTCCCGGTACGCCGCACGGGAAGCCGCGCGCACGGGCAGGAGCTCGCGGAGGGCGGGCTCGTCGACCTGGATGATCGCGGTCCCGGCCGCTTCGAGGTCGGCGACCTCGTCGCGCAGGGCGAGCGCCACCTGGTCGGCGGTGTCCGCGAGCGGCTGGTCGTCGCGCACGAACGACCAGGCCAGGATGGTGACGGGCCCGGTGAGCATGCCCTTGACGGGCTTCTCGGTGAGCGACTGCGCGTACGAGGTCCACTCGACGGTCATCGGGGCCTGCCGCGTGACGTCGGCGTACAGGATCGGCGGGCGCACGCAGCGCGAACCGTAGGACTGCACCCAGCCCGCGGCCGTGGTCGCGAAGCCGGTGAGCTGCTCGGCGAAGTACTGCACCATGTCGTTGCGCTCGGGCTCGCCGTGGACGAGCACGTCGAGGCCGAGCTTCTCCTGCTCGGCGATGACGGCGGCGACCTCGGCCTTCATACGGGCCTTGTAGTCGGCGTCGATCATCAGGCCGCGGCGGTGCGCGGCGCGTGCGTTGCGCAGCTCGGCGGTCTGCGGGAACGAGCCGATCGTGGTGGTCGGCAGCGGAGGAAGCGGCACGCGTTCGGCCTGGGCCGCTTGGCGTTCCGGGTAGGGCACGCGACGGTCGGCGTCCGCGTCGAGGGCGGCGAGGCGCTCGCGCACGGAGGCGTCGCGCCAGTCGGCCGGGGCCTCGGGGCGGGCCTCGCGGGAACCTTCGGGATCGGCGATCGCCTTGATCTCGCGGAGTTTCTGTCGCGCGAACGAAAGGCGCTCGAACAGCGCCTCCGGGAGCTCCTGCTCGGCGTCGAGATCGACCGGGACGTGCAGCAGCGAGGACGAGGAGGACACCCCGACACGGTCGCTGATGCGCTGCAGCCGTGCGAGATCGGCCGCGCCCTTCTCGAGGTCGGCCCGCCAGATGTTGCGGCCGTCGACCACACCTGCGAGGAAAAATGTTTCACGTGAAACATCCAGTGCCTCAAGTGCTTCCAGATCACTGCGGCCACGCACGAGGTCCAGGGCGATGCCCTCCACGCCGGCTTCGAGGAGCACCGGCAGCGACTCTCCGAACGGTCCATAACCGCCCGCGACGAGGATCTCGGCCCCGAGCCGCCGGTAGACCGCGGCGACCGCTGCGAGTTCCGCCTCGGTGCGGTCGGCGCACAGCGCGGGCTCGTCGAGCTGGATGCGCCCGGCCCCGTGGTGGCGAAGGGCGGCAAGGAGCTCGACGTAGACCGGGACCAGGTCGTCGAGGCGGTCGAACGGCGAGAAATCGGCAGGCGCGTCCTCGCTCGGCTTGGCGAGCAGCAGGAACGAGACCGGGCCGAGCAGCACCGGGCGCGCGTCCAGCCCGCGCTCCTT
This sequence comes from Glycomyces luteolus, assembly GCF_027622875.1. Classification (GTDB taxonomy): domain Bacteria; phylum Actinomycetota; class Actinomycetes; order Mycobacteriales; family Micromonosporaceae; genus Glycomyces; species Glycomyces luteolus. The sequence goes on from NZ_JAPZVP010000026.1 coordinate 60,615, forward strand.
CGCCTCGACGAACTCCGTGACCGTCTTGGCCGGCTTCGCCGCGAACGCGGTCTCGGGCCCGATCTCGGGCACCAGGTAGTGGTAGTTCGTGTCGAACCACTTGGTCATCTCGAGCGGGACGGCCGCGTCGTCCCCGCGCGCGGCGGCGAAATAAGAGGCGAGCTCGGTCTCACGGCGGTGGCGGGGGGCCAGGGCGTCCACGGCGACGACGGTGTCGAGCACGTGGTCGTAGAGCGAGAACGTCCCGGTCGGGACCGTGTCGAGCAGGGCGAGGTCGTCGAGCATCCCGGAGCGGACAGAGGCCGCGGCTTCCTGCAGCCCGGCGGCGTCGAGCCGGCCGGACCAGTGGGCTTCGAGCGCGCGTTTGAGCTCGCGGTTCGGTCCGATGCGCGGGTATCCGAGCGCGGTTGCCTTGAGGCCCTTGGAGGGCACGCTGGTAGTCGTGTTCATGTGTCAGTTCCCTCGAACTTGCGACAACGGGACCGCGCGCGGTCGCGCGCGGTACGCGGGCAGGTATTCGGACTCGAGGGCGCGCCGTCTCCGGCACCTAATCCCCACCGCTTCCCAGGTTCCGGGCCCAGTGCTCATGGCGGGTTTCGTTCCCTCTCACCGCTGCGGGGCAGTCCTGGATTCCCACCAGATTCCCTCTTAGCCGGGGCGGTAGTGCACCGCTCCGGAACCAGCGTCGGATCCGATGGTACGGCCGCGCACCGGTACGGGCCCCAGACGAGGCCGCACTGTGGGACGAGCGCGTTTCAGGCCGCCTGTCGAATGGGTAGGCTCGGGCTCCATGAGCACCAGACCTGTAGCAGTAGTCACGGGAGCGAGCAGCGGGATCGGGGCCGCCGCCGCGAAGGCCCTCGCCGAAGCCGGTTTCGAGGTCGTGCTGGGGGCCCGCCGGGCGGACCGGCTCGCCGAGGTCGCGGCGGAGTGCGGGGGGACGGCGCTGCCGCTGGACGTCACCGACGAGGATTCGGTCGCCGCCTTCGCCGCAGTCATCAGCCGCTGCGACCTCCTCGTCAACAACGCGGGCGGGGCCCTCGGCCTCGACTCGATCGCCGCGGCCGACCTCGAACTGTGGCAGCAGATGTACGACGTCAACGTGCTCGGCACGATCCGAGTCACCAAGGCGCTCTTGCCGAAGCTGGTCGCCTCCGGCAACGGCCAGGTCGTCGTGATCGGCTCCATCGCGGCGCACCAGCCCTACCCCGGCGGGGGCGGCTACAACGCCGCCAAGCACGCCGAAGCGGCCGTCACCCGCGTCCTCCGCCTCGAACTCCTCGGCCAACCGGTCCGCGTCTGCGAAATCGACCCGGGCATGGTCGAGACCGAGTTCAGCTTGGTCCGCTTCGAAGGCGACAAGGAACGCGCGGACGCGGTATACGCGGGCATGACCCCCTTGACCGCCGACGACATCGCCGAGACGATCGCCTGGGTCGCAACGCGACCCGCGCACGTCAACGTCGACCAGATCACGATCATGCCGCGCGACCAAACGGGAGCCCAGCAGGTCCACCGCCGCCAGTGAGACCACCGCCGAGGGAAGCGCCACACTTCAGCTCCCCCTAAGGTTCCGGCTCGTACCTTTGCGCTCAGGGACTCTCACCCAGAGGCACACCGGGCTTTCGGAGTGCGCCGAGACCGGCTATTCGCTGTCGACCTTCTCGACGCAGTCGGTCTCGGCGGTCAGGCGAGTCATGCCGGCGCCGATCTGGAAGTGGATCTTGATGCCGTTGTCGTGGGTGGCGTACAGGTCGTAGGTCCAGGGCTGCGCGCGGTTCTCGCTGAAAGTGTCCCAGCCGTTCCCGGACACGTGCTCGCGAACCGCCACGATCGCGCGCGCCCCGGCCCCGGCGTTCGGGGAGATCGTCACTGTCGCATCCGGGTCCTCGAACCGGTACGAGTGCTCAAACTCGATCCAATTCGCATCCTCGTGCCCGCCGTCCAGACAGGCAGCGCTGTCGCTGGTGGCGACGGGCTCGGGAAGCCCTTCCACTCCTGCGAGCACCGCAAGCAGCGGGTCGAGCGCGTCCGCAAGGCGGTCACTGGCCTCACTGCTGTCGAATTCGCTTGCGGGGAAAGGATGTTCGGCATCGTTCGCGCGGTTGTTCGCTCCCGTGAGGGTGATGAGCAGCGCGACGGTGAGGACTATTACGGCGCCGTCGAATGCGAGGCGGCGGTGCCAGGGACGCTCCAGTCCGGCAGGCGAGTCTTCACGCTTCCGCAAGGTACTGAACAGCGCATACGCCGACAGGCCCGCTATAGGGGCGGCGATGCACCACCCGTAGGGAGCCCAGGCGGTCGCCAAGACGATGGTCTGCACCGCCGCGGCCAAGGTGGAAAGCGCCAAGTACGCCATGCCGCGGTGCGTCGCTCCGATGTTCACGGCCGCCAACATATGAAGCGCTCCGGGCAGCACGGTGAAGAGGATGAAGCCCTGCGCCAGTTGATGGTATTGGGCGGTGGAGTACCCGGACATCACGGCGAATCCGACGGTGAGCTGGTATCCGGCGGTGCCGATGAAGATCAGGATCGGCACCTGCGCCCACAAGGCCACCTTTGCCCCCGGATACGACGCCTGGCCAGGGCCGGGAGTGTCGGAGGTCTGAGGAGTCGGGCTCGAAGCCACGGAGGATCCTTTCCACGTGAAGGGGTTCGGCCTGGCACCGGCAGCGGTCGGCTTTCGAACCGGATGTCAGAAGACGCGGTACAGGTGGCCGAACACTGCCACTGGAATCGCGAGTACCGCGCTGGCGAGCGTGAAGACAGCGAGGTCGACTGCAACCAGACGCCCCGATCGCACGCCTTCGCCCCCGGCCTCCAGCTCGCTTGTAGCTTTCGCGATGCAAACGACAACGAAGGTGTACAAGATCGCGAAGAACAGCGGAACGATGAATGCCGAAGCCGCGGCCACGACCGCGAACAGCGCGCCGCAGGAGACCTGTATCCAGGCGAACACCAACACCGGAGCGAGGTATCGCTTGGCCCGCGCGGGACGCGATGGCAGATGGATCGTCGCCAAGAGGTTCAACCCCGGTGTCATGCCGAAGACCACTAGATAGAAGAAGTGAATCGCGTAGAAGTCGCTCATGCTGTCGGCACCCATGACGCCGAATCCGATCGTGATCATCCACGCGGGGACTCCGATGATTCCAGCCGCCAGCGCGTGGACGATCAGCATTCCCTGGAATGCGGGGACCGAAGCGAACTGCTGTTGAGGGACTTGTTGTTCTGGGGTATCGGAAAGGTCATCGGACATGGGCATCCTCAGGAAACCGGGAATGTTCAGGGGCGCGGCCCAGGGTAGTGGAGCGCTGCCTGCACTGGGGTACAACGGAACACGGCTGATGAGCGTGAGGTGTCAGAGCGTTTCTAGACGCTTTTGCACACGAAGGTGTGTCGCGCTTGCGGTTCCGCGAAAAGCTGTGTCAGCCTGAACTCACGTGCGAGTCGCACGTTGTTCAACACCAACTGAATATGGCCGGTGGGCCGCCCCTCAGAGTCCAATCAGATTGGCGGCCCACCTTTCCCCAACGGAAGGAAGCCCTCCGATGGCAGACTCCACCCTACGCGAAAACAGGCGTAGCGCAACTCATCAACTCGCGGCCCACCGCAACCAGGCGGGCATGATGGTCCTGGTCCAGCAGGCCTTCTACCGCCACGACTCCCTCGGTCCCGGCGCGCCGCTGCGCGCGATCACCGGCACGAGTGACCAGGCCGGCTACTACGACTGGGCCGGTCGACGGCTCTTCCTCGCCGACGGCGAGCCGGACCCGACGTGCCCCAGCGCCTACCGGTACCAGCACCACCCGGCCTGCTGCGACGAGGAAGCTCCCGACTCCGACCCGCGCAGCCCGCGGTATGAGCCGATGCACCTGCGCCACAAGCCCGGCGACACCTGGATCATCGACGCCAACCGGCCCTACGACCCGTTTGACCCCGGACCGTACGGGTCCCCCGGCTGGTACAAGGACGAGCGCACCGGCCGCCACCGCCGAGACGAAACCCCCGATCCTCTCCCCGCCGAAGCCTGGGTCCCGCCCAAGGACGCGTGGTTCCCCGGCACCGCCGAATGGCCCGAACCACAAGCAGCCCAGCCTGACTCGGAGGTCCGCAGCGACCGGCCGCGCGACGGCGCGCGGCCCACTGGCGGATCCAGCCGCGTCAGAACCACCCGCGTCCATCGCCGCGACCGGCCGGTACGTACATGACCGACTGGGAACAGGCCTTCGACACCGGCCACACGATCATCCTCGCCAGCGGCGGTGCGTTCGGAGCGGCCGCATGATCCCCGACCGCTACACCACCCGCCGCATCCGCGCCCGCTACATCAAAGCGCTGCAGGCGATCCCGCTGCCCGTCCGCCGCACCGAGCCGCCCGACCCAGAATTCCCGATCGACCTCGCCGGACTCCCGATCCTCGCTGTCGAAACCATCGACGGGCACCAGGTGCGGTACTCACTCGGTCGGCCAACACGGTTCCGCTTGACCTTCAGACACACCCACCCAGCCCTCATCGGGTCCGTCATCAACCTCGACACACCGCGTCCGCGACTCGTAATCGCCGAACCGCTCCACACCGTATGGGCGCTCGCCAACGAGTTGGTGCTGGCGCAGCCTGCCGCCGAGACATGGGCTGCCAGCACCAGAACCTGCGACCACTGACGAAACAGCGCCGGGTGGGCGGCCGGGGGCAGCCCCCCCCCGCCCCCGCCCGGCGGCGGCGCCCGCGCCCCGGCGCCCCCCCCCCCCCCCCGGGGGCGGGGGGGGCGCGGCGCCCCCCCCCCCCCCCCCCCCCCCCGCGATCGTGCCCCCGCTCACCTGCGCCTGTTTCCGTGTACCGCACAGAGTGTGATTCCCCGGTACCCTGAGTCTCGTTGCCGAAAAGCCCGACTCGCCCCGAAGGTCTTCCCTGTGCCCCGGTGCGTCCCGCCTCGCAACCCCTGAACGCGTGTCCGCCCGGTCCGTCGCAATCTCACCCGGGCGGACACGACTCACATTGCACCGCAAACACTTGTGATCCCGGCATTCGAGTCGTGTACCCCACGTAACCCACCAACTCGATACAGTGACCAACAGTCCTGAGCTCCCTCCTATCCCCACGGAGACGACAAATGACATCAAACCCCTGGTGCCATCCCTACCCGAAATCCACCGGAACGGCTGCTGGAGACTCCCGGTGAAAGAGACCGTGTCGATCAACCCGGACCTGGTCGAGCAGGCTTCGAAGGATCTCCTTTCTCTGAATGGAGGAGTTCGGGAGCGCGACCACTTCTCACAGCGACGATGTCGCTAATGCCATGACCGGCATCGACATTCAGGAGTTCGCGTTTCGCGTGGCGTATTCCAGTGCCTCGGCATTCTGGGCCACGCGGGCGCAGGGCGCTCGCGAGCCCACGGATTCAATCGCCAGGGAAACCTATGTGGATGCACTGCGCGAGCTGTGGACTGACCAGGGCTACGAGATCACCTGGGACTACACCAGCCCTGACGGTGAGTGGTTCGAGCTTGAGGCACGCCGAGACGACGGCATCACCCTCTGGTACAGCGTCGCGCAGGCGGTTTCACTGAAGATCCAGTCGGGCTGCGTCCCCGCCAGCGACCACAGCGAGATCCAGTACATTCCGCCAGCGGGTGGCGTCGTCCCGGGAAGTTCTGACGACGTCATGAACCGCCTCCAGGACGAAATCCAGGGCTACCCCGAAGAGCCCCAAGAAGAGGCTGCATCGCCGTCCGACGAATCCGAGTCTCCCACCGCGAACGGCATGGTCCCTTGGGCTCGTGAGCCCGACTCCGCCGAAGCCGGACCGAATCCCTACGCCGACCATCTCTGAGCCCCTCAGTCGAAAGGCCCCTCGTGTACCACAATCCGAACCCCCAGCAGCCCTACGGGCAGCCGCCGCAGCAGCAGCGGCCGCCTGTTCCGCCACCGCAGCAGTATGTTCAGCCTGGTGCCTATCACCCGCAGGGAATGGCGGGTCCGCCGCCGTATTCGCCTGGTGCGCAGGGGTTTCAGCCCGGATATGCTCCGCCTCCGCCTCCCCGCAAGCGGAGCGGCGGCACAGTGGCGTTCGTCGTCGTGCTCGCGCTCCTCGTCGTCGGAGGTGGCGGGGCCGGGGCGTGGTGGTTCCTGTCCGATCGCGGCGGCGACGGTCCGGGTGCATCTGAGGCCGAAGGCCTGGTCATCGAAGACTCCGAGTCCGGGATCTCTTACACCCTCCCCGAAGGCTGGGAGGAGCTCGCCTCCGAGGACCTCATCGACGCTTTTACTTCAAGCGCGAGCACCGCCACTGAGATCGGCGGGGCCTCCGTCTTCGCGTTCTCCGGTGAGGCGATGACCGATGAGGAGATGTCGATGAGCATCTCCGTCATCGCGGGCGAGAACTCCGAGTACTTCTATCCCTACGCCGAGGACCGCCAGATCCTGCTCTCCGAGCCCACCGAAGTCGACGGTCAGGAGGCCTACCGCTTCACCTGGCTGGTCAGCACAGCCGATGAGGAGCCGATGTACGGGCACATCCTCCACATCCTCACCGACGACAATCGCTCGGTCTTCCTCATGGGCATCGTCCACCCCGACGACCCCGACCTGCGCACCGAGATCGACGCCGTCATCTCCGGGGCGACCCTGATATGAAGTCCTTGCTCCGATGCGTTGCATTGGTGCCCTTGATGTTCGCGCTGGTCGCAGGTTGCGCTACCGGGCCGGAGCTGCATGACGACTTCGCGACCTACGAGGTGTCATCCGAACCCATCCCGCTGACCCCGATCCCGGGCGCCGACATCACCACATGGACCGAGGCGATCGAAGGGCTCGAGGTCGGTGAATGGTTGAACTCCGGGGGCCCCATCACGGATGCCTATTTCCCCGCGCGCGCCGAACCTCAAGAGGACCCTCGCGTCGAAGCCGATCGGCTCTCATGGGAATTGGAAGGGGTGTTCCCTCTGGAGGACGTTGAACTCACATTCTCCGCCCATGCGATGACCGACACCTCGGAAAACATGCTGAGCATCTACTGCGAAGCTGCCTATGGCAACTACGAGTATTCGGCGAGCGAGTGGGACATCCCGTTCGACGAGGTTCGGCGGGTCCTCCAGGGCTGCATCGCCGGGTCCGGCAACAACGCCATCGGCTCCGAGGAGCTTTCGGCATGGCTTGACGAGCAGATGGACTTCGCAGAGGCTGAGTACGCGGCGACTCCGCAAGGTCGCCGGTTCATGGGATTCGCGGATTTTGTCGATGCCGGGAACGTCTTGGTCTGGTTCAGCAGCAGCGATCGTGAGACGACTGTTTCGCTCTCGGTCGATCTGCGGACCGAAGCTGGGTTGTCATGATCTCCATCGGCGATCCGCCCGTCACCCCGAAGCCAGTGCGCCGAAGCCGGAATCATTGGCCTTCCTACGTCCTGATTAGCGTACTGGTGCTGGCAGCCGGGTGCTGCGGCGCATACCGCTGGTTCATCTACGATCTCGAAGGGCGGCCGCCCGAACTCACTGCCGAATACACATCGAGTGAAGCGCTCCTTGTCGCAGAGGACTTGGCAGGTCAGCTCATTGCAGAACTTCCCGTGGACGACGAAGGCTTTACCGTCTTCGGCAGTCGGGGCTGGATAACCAGGACTTGCACGTCGGGCTGGGATGACAATGCTTCCTGGGACGGATTCGTATCTGTCTCCGTCAACTACGGTTTCGACGTTCACGAGAGCGACCTTGAACAGAGGCTCGCGCACGCCCAGCTCATCTTCGACGCACTTGAAGAGCTGGGCTTGGAACCTACCAAAGAGCCGCAAGGAGATACCGACATCGTGGTCAGCGCCGAGCGCGATGACGGTCTCACGGTCCAGTACTCATCGTTCTATGGGCTCGACATCGGCACGGACTGCGTCGTCCAAGACAACGAACCTGTATACACGCCGCCGCATGTCAGGATCGCGCCCGAAAGTGACTACCAGGACTTCGCACGATGGCCCGAAACCAACTAGCCGCATTGGCGATCCAGTCCCTCTGCGCAGGAAGGAAACCCGACATGGCAGTGAGCCTGTTTCAAGGTGGATGAGTTCTGTTGCGGTGCAGCGTCTCTGGCATGACCGCAGCGATCCCTGAAGGCGAGCAGCAAGGAAGCTCCTGGTAGAACGCAGGTGCTGAAATCCGCTGTCCGCCAGGAGCTTCCCTTTGCTGTTCTACCCTGCCGCTCTCCCGCTGTCCACCGCGACCCTCGACCGAGTTGCCCGACTCATCCGCGCCCACCGCAAGACCATCGGCTCTCGCTGGCGAGCCCTCGACCCTGGCACTCAGGCCCTGCTCACCCTCGCCCATCTGCGCAAAGGCGAACCACTGCGCGACCTCGCTGCCGGATCGGCATCTCGGTCGCGACCGCGTGGCGGCGCACCCGCGAGACCATCGACCTGCTCGCCGCCCACGCCCCAGGCATCCGAGACGCCCTGCGCCACGCGAAGCGCACCGGTGCGGCCTTCGTCATCCTCGACGGCACCCTGGTCCACATCGACCGCAACCAGATCGACCGGCCCTTCTACTCCGGGAAACACAAGCGGCACGGGATGAACCTGCAGGCCATCGCTGATGCGCGCGGGAATCTGTTGTGGGTCTCCGGGGCGATCCGCGGCTCGATCCATGACACCAAGGCCGCCCGGATCTGGCAGATCCCCAGGCTGCTGGCCGAGCACGGCTTGTTCGCCTTGGGAGACAAAGGCTACGACGGACTCGACCACGACCTGGTGATCACACCGATCAAGGGGAAGAACAAACCGGCATGGCAGAAGGAGGCCAACTGCCTCCACGCCCGGCTCCGCGGCCCCGGCGAGCGCATGTTCGCCCAGCTCAAGACCTGGGCCATCCTCGACCAGGTCCGCTGCGCCCCACAGCGAGTCACCCAGATCGCCAAAGCAATCCAAGTCCTCAACGACTACGAACACCGATCACGATGAAACAGGTTCAGTCACCCTCATGAGTGCCGATCAGATATTCAGTGAGGCGGCTCGGCAGTTGCGGCAGATCGCCGCCGATTCGCATTTCCGCGGTGACCCGGTGGCGGCCGGGCTCGGTGCCACCATGGTCGTGGCGTCTTCGACGGAGTTCTCGATCGAGGTGACTACGTCCCTGGCTCTGGAGCTGGAGAGCGTCCGGCTCCCGCACGATCTCGCCCGCGGTGTCTCCTACTGCGAGGACGTGTCTCAGGAGGTCGGGGCTGTGCTCACCGCGCTGCGTGCCGGGTGCGTGAACGCCCGGGTCCAAGTGCTCGCGGCAGTCGGAGGAGGCAGTGCCAGTGTCTGAGAACCGGATTCCCGGCGACGGCATGAACGAGCTGCTGTCCGCGCTCGCCCGCGTCGATACACCCAAAGTCGAGGTCGTCTCCGACACCGACGCTGACAACGGCCTCTTGCGCCTGATCGTCCGCTCCGACAGCACGATCAGCGTCGAGATCGATCCCTATGCGGCCGAAGATGTCTCGGTCGGAGAGGTCGAACGCCACCTCAGGAGGCTGTTCAATGCCGCGAAGTTCCCGAAGCCGCAGAGCGACGGAGGCAGGTGAGGCCGGGCCCGTAGGGGCCCGGCCTCGGTTTGTGTGGATTGCTAGTCCGTCAGGGTGAAAGCCGGTGATTCCCATTGCTCCCAGTGGGCCGGGTTCGCTTGGTCGCCCAGGGCTTTCAGGACCTTGACGTGGAACGTCCATTGGCCCGGTTCGAGGGCGCTGGGGCGGGCGGCTGCGAGGTCTTCAAGGTGGATGCCCATGGCGTCGTCCGGGCCTGGGGAGCGTTGCAGGTACTGCTCGGGCTCCCATTCGATGATCTCGCCGGTGTCGGCGTTCTCGGCGCTGACTTCCATTGCGGAGACCTGGTGGCCGAGGTACACGAGGGCGGCGAGGTCCGGGCCTTCGGTGAGGCTGAAGGTCTCGCCTTCCTTGATGTCGCGGTAGTCGAACTCGTGCGTCTCCGGGTCTTGGCCGACGATGACGGCGAGGCGCGGGAACTCCGGGTGCTCGAGGACCGGGATTGCCAGGTAGTCGCCCTGGTAGCCGGAGTAGGCGGCGGTCAGCGACTCGCCGCTGTCGGGGCGGGCGGTGATGCGGCCGCCGAAGACGCTGCCGAGCGGCAGGTCGGCGCTCGGTTCGACCGTCACGGTGACGGTGGCCTTCTGGCCCGGGTAGAGATTGAGGTGCTTCGGCTCGAACGTCACCTTCGGCTCGGCCGCAGTGAATCCCGGGTCACGGGTGTCGCCTGTGGTGGCGATCGTGGACCGGTGGGTGAGCTCGTATGAGCGGATCTCGCTGTCGCGCGAAGTGAGCTGGAGTTCGAAGGTGCGCGGGCCCGTGCCGTCGCCGGTGTTGACGCCCGTGGGGTAGAGGCAGGCCTCGGCGTCGAGGGCGTCGATCACGTCGATGACGCCGGTCCCCTGCCGGTGCGCCGCTTCGAGTTCGCCGAGGTCCGGGTTCTCGCCCCATGCGACAGGCTTGGCGGAGTTGGCGAGTCGCGTGCGCACGTCGCGTGGCGTGAGCTTCGGGTCGTCGTCGAGCAGGAGTGCGGCGGCGCCCGCGACGTGGGGGGACGACATCGAAGTGCCCGAAAGGGACTCGTACGAGCCGTCGGCCACCGGCACGGTGGACCAGATGCCGCCGCCGGGGGCGGTCACGTCCGGCTTGAACGACAGGTCCGGGGCGGGCCCGTAAGCGGTGAACGACGAGGCGAGGCCGCCGCGCGGGAGGTCGACCAGGACGGTCTCGCCGGTGAACTCCAGGACCGGTGCTTTGCCGATAGTGGCCAGGTCGTGCAGGTCCGCGCCGTCGGCGTCGGTGAGGGCGAGCGCCGGGACGGGGCCGTCCTCGATGCCGGTGCCGCCGAAGGGACCCGAGCGGTCGTTGTAGATGACGACGCTCGTCGCGCCCTCGGCCACGGCCCGCGCGTACTTCTCCTTGAACGTGCAGGTGCCGCGCACGATGAGCGCGGCCTTCCCGGCCACATCGCCTTCGGACGCGTCGTCGGGGCAGGCGCGGCCGAACCACACGAGCGGGTCGGTCGCGGCGCCCGGCTCGGGTTCGGGCGTGTCATTGATGCTGCGGTAGCCGATGCGACGGTCCAGGGCCGGGACGAACGCGGCGTCCATGCGCTGCTGCGGATTGTCGGTGGAGGCCACGGCGATCACGTCCGAGCCGACGGCCGGCGCCGAACCGGAGTAGATCCCGGTCTCGCCGTCGTTGCCCATCGAGGCGACGACGGTGACGCCCTCCTCGGTGAGTCGGCCGGCGGCCTCGGCGGTCGGGTAGCCCGGCCACTGGAACGACTGGCCGAGCGAGAGGTTCACGACGTCCATGCCGTCGTCGAGCGCCGCTTCGAGGGCCTGCATGATGACCTCGGAGCTGGTGGACCCGTCGCAGCCGAACACTTTGTAGGCCCCGAATTCGACGTCAGGGGCGACGCCGGTGACGTTCCCGTCCGCGCCCACGATGCCCGCCACGTGCGTGCCGTGCCCGCCGCAGTCGGCCGGGTCCTCGTCGGGGACCGGCTCAGTGTGCTCGGGGTCGTCGGAGTCGAACTCGTCGCCCACGAAGTCGGTGCCGTACGCGACCCGGCAGTCGGGGCCGAAGCAGCCGCCGAGGTCGGGGTGGGTGTAGTCGATGCCGGTGTCGATGATGCCGACCTTGACGCCCTCGCCGGTGACGCCCCGGTCGTGCGCGTCCGCCGCGCGCGTGGTCTGGATCGCCTGGGCCAGTTCGGGTTGCGCCTCCTCGGGCCGGTCGCCGACGCGGGCGGGGCCCATGAAGAGGACGTCGGACCAGACCTCTTCGACGAGGTCGAGGCGTTCCAGGCGTCGGGCGGTGGCGGGGTCGGTCTCGACGGAGACGCCGTTCCAGACGCGTTCGAAGTCGTGCCGGATCTCGTAGTCGAGGCCGTGCGCGGCGGCCTCGAGAACCGAGGCGCCCACGCCGGGCGCGAGCTCGACGAGCCAGACCTGGGGCGGTTCCTCGGTGTTCGCTTGGGCCGCTGGGGCCGAGGCGGCGAACAGCGGAAGGGCGATCGCGGCCGCGGCGAACGCGGTCGTCCGAGTGCCGCGTGGCCCGGTCGGCCGACCGTGGCGGTCAGGTGAGTTTCGGCGCAAGCCCGGCATCAGGGGTCCCTTTCGCGTTGTGCCGGTCGGGCGCTCCGGAGGCGTCCGGGCCCCCGACCGGCAGCTATGGCAGGACCTCGATCGTCGGGCATGGCGATGCGCGAAGCGCGCATTTGCCGCGCGGCCGTGTTGCGTGTCGGGATCAGCGGGACGAGTCAGGCGTCAGCCTTCGAAACGGGCACTCGAACGCGAGGTCGCGACCGGCCGCGAACGCGGCGGCTCGTCAGCCCGCGATCAGGTGCGCGAGGCCGAATCCGAGCAGGCCCGCGCCGAGGCCGCCCGCGAGGTTCGCCGCCACGTTCCACAGCGCGTGGTGCCAGCGCCCGTCCTCGACGAGCCGCAGCGTCTCGTACGAGAGGGTCGAGTACGTGGTGAGCGCGCCGCAGAAGCCGGTGACGAGCAGCGCCGACCAGCCGGGGTCGGCGACGGCGACCACGAGGAACACCGCCAGTCCCGAGCCGAACACGTTGACCACCAAGGTGCCCCAGGGCAGGAACCGGCCCGCGTAGTGGGCGACGACGAGGTCGGTGAGGAAGCGCGCGGGCGCGCCGACGGCGGCGCCGGTCGCGATGAGGAGGAGCGTCATGCGCGGCTCCGCACCAGTAGGCGGCGGGTCGCGTACATGCCGAAGGCGGCCGCGAGCAGCGCCGCGGCCATCGTCGCGAACGCGTACACGACCGCGAGCGCGGTCGCCCCGGCGTTCGCGGCCCTGCCGATGTCGACGATGTACGTGGAGAAGGTGGTGAAGCCGCCGAGGATGCCGACGCCGACGAAGGGGCGGATCATGCTGAGGCCGGGCGCGACCTCGGTGACCGTGATCATGAGGACGCCGATGAGCAGTCCGCCGACAGTGTTGGCGATGAACGTGGCCAGGTCGAACGAGCCGGGGACCGTGGGGAAGGCGACGTTGAGCCCGTGCCGGGCGAGCGCGCCGATCGCGCCGCCCGCCGCGACCGCGATCAGGGCGGGCCTGGACACGGCGCGGAGCATGTGGCGCAGCGGCGGGCGCGGGGATTCGGGCACGTCTTGAATCTATCCGGAGCGGCGGGGCCGCCGTTATTCCCTCCCTCGCGCGGCGCCGTATGCGGTCCCTCACTGACCCTTGCGCCCGTTATGCGAGTGCCGCTAACCTTGGTTCGCGATGAGCTACACGATCACGGACCAGCATCTGACACGCAGGCGTCACCTCGACTTCTGCCGCGTGTCGACCGTGCTCTGTCGTTAGCCCCGAACCTCTTCACCGGCGGGCTCGCCGATGTCTCCCTTTTCTCGCTGGCCTTGAGCCCACCCCAGCGTCTCCCTGAAATCCCGCAGCCGCTGCGTCCCCGCACCGTGCTGTTCGCCCAGAATCCAAGAGGTTCACCATGTCCGCAACCGCGGAAGCAACCGATACGAAGCAGCGCAAGCGCTTCAAGATCCCGTTCGCCTGGCAGCTCCTGATCGGCCTCGCCCTCGGCCTCGTGCTCGGGTACGTGGCCCGCGAATGGTCAGTGGCCTGGCTCGGCACGACCCTCGAGACGATCGGCACGCTGTTCGTGCAGCTGCTGTTCCTGATCGTCCCGTTCCTGGTGTTCACCGCGATCGTCGCCTCGATCGCGAACCTGCGCAATCTCGCGAACGCGGGCCGCCTGGTCGCCAAGACCCTCGGCTGGTTCGCGCTCACCTCGGCCATCGCCGTGGCGATCGGACTCGCGATCGGACTGGCCACGAACCCGGGCGAGGGCGTGACCCTGACCGGTTCGGCAGCCGCGCCGGAGACGACCGGTTCGTGGACGGACTTCCTCACCGGCATCATCCCCACGAACGTGGTCGACGCGTTCGTGAACGTGAACGTGCTGCAGATCGTGTTCCTCGCGATCGTGGTCGGTGCGGCCGCCGCGAAGCTCGGGGCCAAGGCCGAGCCGTTCCTGAAATTCAACGAGTCGGCGCTGGCGCTGGTCCAGAAGGCCCTGTGGTGGGTGATCCGCTTGGCGCCCATCGGCACCGCGGCGCTCATCGGCAATTCGGTGTTCGCGTACGGCTGGGATCTGCTGGAGCCGCTCGCGGTGTTCAGCATCGACATCTACGTGGGCGCGCTGATCGTGATGCTCGTGGTCTACCCGGTGCTGCTGCGCCTGGTCGCGAAGGTCTCGCCGGTGCAGTTCTTCCGCAAGGCGTGGCCGGCGATCCAGTTCGCGTTCGTGTCGCGCTCGTCGGTCGGGACGCTGCCGCTGGCGCAGCGGATCGTGACGGAGCGGCTCGGGGTGGCGCGCGATTACGCGTCGTTCGCGTCGCCGTTCGGTGCGACGACGAAGATGGACGGTTGCGCCGCGATCTACCCGGCGATCGCCGCGATCTTCGTGGCGCAGGTGTACGGGGTGCCGCTGGGCGTGCAGGACTACCTGCTCATCGCGTTCGTGTCGGTGATCGGTTCGGCGGCGACGGCGGGCCTGACCGGCGCGACGGTGATGCTGACGCTGACGCTCTCGACGCTGGGCCTGCCGCTGGAGGGCGTGGGTCTGCTGCTGGCGATCGACCCGATCATGGACATGATCCGCACGGCCACGAACGTGACCGGGCAGATGGTGGTGCCGGTGATCGTGGCGAAGTCGGAGCGGATCCTCGACCGCGAGGTGTACGACGCCAAGCCGGTGCCGCTGGACGCCGAGGCCGCCTTCGGCGGTGCCGCAGAGGCCGGCTCGGAGGAGCCGCCTCGCAAGGGCGAGCCCGCGCTGCAACCCGCTTAGACCCTATAGGAATCTTGAGGCTTTACCCTCTCTCCTGAAAGAGCGGGGCCGGTCCGCATCGGACCGGCCCCCGTTTCGCTGTCCGCCATGTACGGACGGCCGCTTGATGAGTGATGTCCCACAGCCCATCTGGCGCCAGGCATCGAGCGAATGCGTTCACGCATGATGCCGACCAGTACCGATGCAGCTCAAGCTGGACGGTTGTCCCCGGGACCGGTCCTCGGCGTAGGCATGATCCTCGGCTGGAGACGAGAAGGGTGCTGCATTGCAGGCTCCCGTGGGCCCCCGGGTCGGTGCTCCGATAGCGGATGTTGATAGGTTGCTCTGGACCGCAAGCGAAAGGAAGGAGGTGAGACGCGGTGTCGAAATTGAACGATCCGGTGTCCCCCTCCTGTCGAGTGCGCTGACGCGATGCCTCCACGGGCGGGGATGACACCCGCGAACCTGGAGTACATCAATGAAACGCGACAAAGCCCAACCGCAACCACCAGACGAGCGCGCCGCGCTGTACGAGCGGCTGCGTTGGCAGCGTCAAACCGTCCGTAGCAAGGCCGAGGGACTCGCCGAAGATCTTGCCCACCGGTCATACCTGCCCTCGCCTCTCATGACCGCGGCGGGACTGGTCTCGCACCTGCGCTGGGTCGAGCACAGTTGGTTCGAGGTCAGCCTTCTCGGTCTGCCCGACCAGGGGCCCTGGACCGACGATGACCCCGACGCCGAGATGCGGGTCGAACACGTTCCGCTCGTGCGGCTCCTCGACGAGTACGACGAGCAGTGCGCCCGCTCGGTCGAGATCGCCGACGCCCTGCCGCTCGAGGCGCTGGAACAAGGGCCCCCACCAGGGAGTGAGCCGTGCTCGCTGCGGTGGATCCTGTTGCACATGATCGAGGAGACCGCCCGCCACAACGGGCACCTCGACATCATCCGCGAACTGGCAGACGGCACCACCGGAGAATGAGCGGTGTCGGGACCGACCCGACGGCGGCCCGGTCCCGACACTCACCAATCCCGTCCGTACACGTCCGCACCGCCCGCCGCAACCCGCGAAGCTGCACGCCGACAAGGCCTACGACATTCCCGACTGCCACCGGGCCTCGCGCGAACGCCGGATCGGTGACCGGATTGCCCGCCGCGGCATCGAGTCCTCAGTCCGCATCGGCCGCCACCGATGGGCCGTCGAACGCACCATCGCCTGGCTCGGCGGCTACCGCCGACTCACCATCCGATACGAACGCCACGGCCACCTCTTCGCAGCATTCCTCGCACTCGCGGCCGCCATCACCTGCTACAAGAAGCTCGCCAACTGAGACAAGCTCTTAGCTTGCGTTTTAACCTTCTTGGTGTGCGCTGCAGGGGTTTCGGGACAAGGCGGATGACCGAAGTATGAATTCGGTGGCGTGCAGTCGGTTACCTATATCGACCGTTTCGGCCACTCGCGGTTGCCG
>NZ_JAPZVP010000027.1:0-49314 GCF_027622875.1 Glycomyces luteolus
CCCGGACCTGGTGGTCCGGGCCGCCGTCGCCTCGCGCATGAGCGAATCGAACTCGCAACCGAGACCGTGCGATCTGCGAGAGGCCTTCCTCCCCTGAGCGCCGCCCGGTTCAGATCGCGCCGATGAGTTCGGCCAAAGCGCCGTTCTTCGCGAAGACCGGGATGACTTCGATCGGAGCCTCCACCGCGAGCCACTGCCCGCCCTCATGGCTCGTTCCAGTCCGCAGCTCCGTCCATGAAGCGCCCTCAGGGAGGTAGACGCGGCGGCTCGTGGCATGCAGTTCCACCACCGGGGCCACCAGGATGTCCGGGCCGAACATGTACTGGTCGGCGAGGTCCCAGCAGACCGGGTCGGCGGGGAACTCGTGGAACATGCCGCGCATGACCGGCTGGCCGTCGGTGTGCGCCTCCTCCATCAGTCGCCGTGTGTAGGGCCGCATCGCCTCGCGGAGCTTCACGTAGCGCACGAGGATCTCGTAGACGTCCTCGCCGAAGCTCCACAGCTCGTTGGGGGCGCCGGAGTTGTTGCGCGCCGAGCCGTCGGCGGCGGTCACCCGCTCACTGGGCTGGCGGTCGCCGTGCATGCGCATGACCGGGCAGAACGCGCCGAACTGGAACCAGCGCACGAGCAGGTCGCGGAAGTCGGGGTCGTCGATGTTCCCGCCGGCGAACCCGCCGATGTCGGTGGTGAACCAGGGGATGCCCGCGACGCCCATGTGGATGCCCGCGGTGATCTGCTTGCGGAAGTCCGCGTAGGTCGAGTGGATGTCGCCCGACCACACCAGCGCTCCGTAGCGCTGGGACCCGGCCCACGCGCAGCGCACCAGGTTCACGATCTCGTCCTGGCCCGCCTCGCGTTGGCCCTCGTAGAACATGCGGGAGAACGCCTGCGGGTAGATGTTGCCGACTTGGACGTTCGGTCCGGCGTGGTAGCGGTAGTTGTCGAAGTCGTAGACCCCGTACTCGGGTTCGGCCTCGTCGAGCCAGAAGACTTTGATGCCCAGGTCGTGGTAGTTGCGCCGCACGATCTCCCAGGCCTGTTCGCGGGCCCGCGGGTTCGTGGCGTCCAGGAACATGCTCGGCCCCTGGAACCCCATCTGGACGTCCAGGCCGCGTTCGGTGCGGACGAGCAGGTTGTCCTTCTTGAACGCCGCGAAGTTCTCCGACTCGAGCGAGACCTGGGGCCAGACCGAGACCATGAGCTCGACGCCCATCTCTTGGAGTTCTTTGACCATCGCGGCCGGGTCCGGCCAGAACTCCTCCTCGAAACGGAAGTCGCCCATCTTGGGCCAGTGGAAGAAGTCGGCGACGATCACGTCGAGCGGGAGGCCGCGGCGCTTATGCTCACGGGCGACTTCGAGCAGCTGCTCCTGGTTCCAGTACCGCAGCTTGCACTGCCAATAGCCGAGCCCGTACTCGGGCATCATCGGAGCATGGCCGGTGGCATCGGCGTAGGCGGCGCTGATCGCTGCGGGAGTCGAACCGGCGGTGATCCAGTAGTCGAGCTGCTCGGTCGACTCGGCGATCCACTCAGTCCGGTTGGCCGCGAAGGATGCCGAACCGATCGCCGGGTTGTGCCACAGGAACCCGTACCCGGCGCTGGAGACCACGAACGGCACACTCGCCTGCGAGTTCCTGTGCGCCAGTTCGAACGTGGAGCCCTTCACATCCAAGATCGCCTGCTGGTACTGGCCCATCCCGTACAGCTTCTCCCCCGCCACGGGCTCGAACGCGGCCCGCAGCCGGTGCGCGCCGCCGGCCAAGGGCCGAAACTCGCGGGCGCTGAGCTTGAGCGCACCACCGCTGCCGAGCTCCCGAAGCAGCACCCGGCCGCTCGCGTCACGGAACTCCACCGAGCATCGGAAGACGTCATAGCCGGTCTGGTAGTCGAAACCGCCCCATGCGCGCAGCACTGCCGTGATGGCGCCGTTGGTGAGCGTCGCGGTGTCGCCGTCGACCTCGATGGCGACCTGGACCGGCTCAGGCTCGATAAGCGCGAAGTCGGTGTCGAGCACCTCCCCCGTCCGGGTGCTCCG
Organism: Glycomyces luteolus; assembly: GCF_027622875.1. Classification (GTDB taxonomy): domain Bacteria; phylum Actinomycetota; class Actinomycetes; order Mycobacteriales; family Micromonosporaceae; genus Glycomyces; species Glycomyces luteolus. Next base: position 2,036 of record NZ_JAPZVP010000027.1, read on the forward strand.
CACCCGCAGCGAATCGCGGCCCCACGCCTGGACGACGAGCGTTTCGCCGTCACCGCGCCAGGTGATGGCGTCCGCAGAGGACTCGAAGGTGTTCATCAGGTTGTCACTCGTTTCTGCTAGTTCTTGACGGCGCCGGCGGTCACACCCGCGGCGACGTACTTCTGTGCCACCACCAGCAGCACCGCCGCCGGGATCGAGGCGACCACCGCCGTCGCCATCATCGGGCCCCACTCCTGGTTCTGGGCGCCGATGTAGTTGTAGATGCCCATCGTGATCGGTCGGAGCTGGCCCCCCTCGCGGTTGAGCGTCGAGGCGAAGATGAAGTCCGACCATGCCCAAAGGAACGCGAACAGCGCCGATGTGATGATCGCGTTCCGAGAGACCGGCAGGACGATCGACCGGAACGTCCGCCAGTGCGAGGCGCCGTCGATCTGGGCCGCTTGGAGCAGTTCGCGGGGGATGCCCGCCATGAACGCGGTCAGGAGTAGGACGGCGAACGGGACCGCGATCGTGGAGTCGGCCAAGATCAGGCCCGGGAGGGTATCGAGCAGCCCGACGGTGTTGTAGATCGAGTACAAGCCGAGCGACATGACCACGGCCGGGACCATCTGCGCCACGATCAGCGCGAAACCGATGACGCGGCGTCCCGGCACGGCCATGCTGGCGAGCGCGAAGGAGGCCGGCGCCGCGATCGCGAGGGTGAGCACGACGGTCCCCGTGCCGATCACAAGGCTGGTGCCGAGGTAGGGAAGCTGATCGCCGAAGACGACGGCGTAGTGGTCGAAGGTGAAGTCGACCGGCACGAGGTCGCCGCCGCGGATGCTCTCGCGTTTCGTGAACGAGACGTTGAGCATCCAATAGAGAGGGAAGAGCATGAGCGCGGTCATTACGAGCGCGATGGGATTCTTCCACCAGGTGCGAGACATGTCAGTGCTCCTGCTTCCGTTGGGCTGCGATGTAGATCAACCCGAAGGCGAGTGCGGCCAGCAGCAGAACCGTCCCGACGGCCGAGGCTTCGGAGTAGCGGATGACCCCCGAGGCGCCCTTCCCGACCGACATGCCGTACGCCCAGGTGGCGAGCGTCTGGGACGTGCCGGTCCCCATCGACATGATCCAGATGATGTCGACGACCTTGAGCGTGTATACCAGGCCGAGGAGCAGGGTGATGAGCGTGACCGGGCGCAGCATCGGGAGGGTGATGCGCCGGAACTGCTGCCAAGGGGTGGCGCCGTCCATCGACGCGGCCTCGTACAGCTCCTTCGGGATGCCCTGGAGTCCCGAGTAGAGGATCACGAGGTTGAACGGGATGCCCAGCCAGATGTTCGCGATCGCCACCGACATGAGGGCGTTGTCGGTACTGAGCCACCACACGGGATCGGCACCGAACAGGCTGAGGAACGTGTTGAGGATGCCGTCGTCCGGGTTCATCATCCACTGCCACGTGGTGCCCGAGACGATGATGGGAAGGAGCCAGGGGACGAGGAACATGCCGCGAAGCGGTGCGGCGAGCCGGAACCCGCCGCGGTGGAAGAAGACCGCGATCGTCAGCCCGATGAGGTACTGGAAGGCGAGCGAGACGGCGGTGAACACCGTCGTCTGCCACACGATCGCCCAGAACTTCGGGTGCGCGAACACGTCTCGGTAGATCTCGAGCCCGACGAACGGGGCACCGCCGTTGATGAAGGTGCCGCGGTCGAAGCGGTGCAGGCTCATCGTCAGGTTCTGGACGAGCGGGTAGGCGTAGAAGAGGAGGAGATAGATCACCAGCGGGATGACGAACGCGATCGCCGCCCAGTGGGCGGCGCGCCGTTTCGGCTTCGCGGTCCCGCGCTCGGGCGAGGTCGGCGCCTCTGTTCTCGTGGTCAGCGTGGTCATTCGAATTGCTCCGATCCGGTTGCCGGGCCGGTCGGCCCGCCCGAAGGCGGGCCGACGATGCCTCAGAATCCGCCGGCGTCCTGGAACGCGGCCTCGACGGCGGCCTGGTCGCCCGCGGCGTTGAGCGCCGCCTGGATCGCCCCGGAGAGCGAGGCGGAGGCGTCGACGTACTCGCTGCCGAGATCGGTGGTGCGGCCTTGCGCGCCCTCGACGGCGCCGACCCACGGCTCCCACAGCGGCGACTGGGTCGCCTGCTCGGCGCGGACCTCGGGCTTGGCCGAGAGGTAGCCGAGCGTCTCGTTGGTCTGGAATCCGGCCTCGCCTTCGGTCAGGCAGGCGATGACGGAAGAGGCGTTCGCGTAGTGGTCGGACGCGTTCTCGGACTGGATCGGCGCCACGGCGAACTCGCCGCCGGTCGGCACCGGCGCGACGCCGCCGTCCTTCGACGGGATCGGGATGACGCCGACCTCGAAGTTCGCTTCGGCCGCGGCCGAAGCGAACCAGGAGCCGTTCTCAGCGAAGGCGTATTCGCCGGTCAGGAACAGGTCCCAGGCCGCGGACTGGTTGTCGGTGGCCGCCGATTTGGGGGCCAGGCCCTCCCCGATCCAGCCCGAGAGGAGCTGGCCGGCCGCGACGGCCTCGTCCGAGGAGATGTCGGACAGGTCGGCCCCGGCGCCCCAGAACCAGGGAAGGAACTGGAAGACGCCCTCTTCACCGGTGACGCCGGAGAAGGTGATGCCCTTGCCGCCGTTGGCGACGGCCTTGGTCAACGCGGCGTTCAGCGAGTCCCAGTCGGTGATCGAAGCGGGGTCGATGCCGGCCTCGGACAGGAGGTCCGCGTTGTAGTAGAGGCCGAGCGCGTTGGAGCCGAACGGCACGCCGTAGGCGGCGCCGTCGACCACGCCGGGTCCCATCAGGTTCTCGTCCACGCCGCTGGTGTCGATGCCCGCCTGCTCGGCGGTCGCCAGCATTCCGGCGCCGACGGCTTCGGGCATCATCGGGTTGTCGAGCAGCACCACGTCGGGGGCGCCGCCCTCCTTCACCGCGGTCGTGAGCTGGTTGAACAGGTCGGTCTGCGGGGCACTCGTGCGAACGATCGTCGATCCTTCGGGTGCGCAGGACTTGACGTGCTCGTCCCAGGCGGAGCCTTCGGCGTGCTGCGGGTACGGGTCCCAGAAGACGATCTCCGCGGTCGTCGAGCCTTCGCTCGCATTGCCGTCTTCACCTGGTTCGGGCGTGCCGCCGGAGCAGGCGGCGAGGGCGCCCATCGTCAGGGCGGCGCCGGCGGCGACGCACCAGCGCAGTGTCGGGTTGGTCATTTTCATCGGCCTCTTCATCGAGTCGGGATCGCCGGTGACTCGCTGGCTCGAGGGATTCCGACAGTCAGCGAACCGGTTCGCTGACGATACTGCCAGACCGAGTGGCCGCCGTCAAGGCGAACCGGTTCGCTAGCTTGTGAGCTGGGGTCGAGCGCCGGGAGATACAGTCCCGAACGTGGGCCTATGCGACGGTTTCGACGCTGCCCTTCGCCTCCAGACGCGGCACGATCAGCCGCTTCTGCACCGGGCTGTCGGGCGAGGCGATCCGCTTGGCGAGCATCTCGACGGCGGTCTGGCAGACGGCCACCGGCTCGGACTCGACCGAGGTGAACGAGAGGACGTAGAGCCGCGCGAGCTCGGCCGCGTGCAGCGAGACGACGCTCCGGTCGGCGGGCACTTCGAGCCCGAGGTCATACAGCGCGAAGGGGAGCATCGCGACGGCGGCGTCGTTGTGGATCAGCAGCGCACGCGGGTTCTCGGGGTCCTGGAGCACCGCGCGGAGGGCCGCGCGCACCTGCTCGGGCCCCACCGGCAGGGCGACCGGGACGAGCCGCAGGCCGCGCTGTTCGGCCCGCTCGCGGGCCGAACTCGCGAACCGGTTCGCGTAGGTGCTGCCCGAGTCGTACAGCTCTTCGGGCCATTTGAGGAACACCGCTTCGCGGTGGCCCGCGTCGGCGAGGTGGTCGACCAGCATCGCGGCCCCGGCGGCGAAGTCGAGGTCGACCGCGTCGACCCCGCGGGTGTCCTGGGGCATCCCGAGCAGGACTGCGGGGTAGCGCGCCTGGTTGATCGGTTCCAGTCGCGGGTCGTCGTCGACCACGTTGAGCAGGATGAATCCGTCGACCTGGCGGCCGGAGATCGCCCGCCGCACCGCCTCGACACCGTCGGGCTCGGTCAGCAGCACGACCGAGTAGCCCTGCTCGCGCGCCGCGTCGGAGAGGGCGATGAGGTACGCCGCCAGCGCCGGGCTGAACTCGGCCTCGTGGAAGCCGACGACGACTCCCAGCGCCATGGTGCGCGAGGTCGCCAGTGCCCTGGCCCCGGCGTTGACGGAGAACTGGAGTTTGGCGACCGCCGCGTCGACCTTGGCCCGCGTCTCGGGGCTGACGTACTTGCGGCCGGTCAGGACCGAGGAGACGGTACTGCGCGACACCCCGGCCTCACGTGCTACATCGCCGATCGTGGCCACGCTGCTCCTTTCGCTCCTCGCTCGAACTCGGTCCAGTGTACCGGTTCGCTGTGGAGGGTCGATCGACTGAGCGGCGGGCGCCCGCCCGGGCCGGGGGCGCCCCACAGGGGGGGAAGACGGGGGTGGGCGACGGGGGGGGGGGGCGGGGGGCCGCGTCCTCGATCGGATCGAGCTGCAGCTCGAAGCCCGAGTGCCGCAGGTGCTGGGCCGGGAAGTTGTATGACTGGAACGAGGTGCACCACTCGTCGGCCAGTCCTTCGGTCATCTTGAACGTGGCGTCCTTGTCGAACAGCGCCGTGCCGTCGTCGCGGGCCAGCACCATTTCGAAGAACGAGTGCCGCAGGTAGTAGCCCGGGTGGTTCACCGACTCGAACGACACGTACCCGGCCGAGCCGTCGGCCAGTCCCGGGACCATCCGGAACTGCGCGTCAGCCTCGGGGCTGGGGTCCGGTTCCAGCCGGACGTTCCAGTTCTCATGCCGCACCAGGTGATCCGGGTAGTTGTGCGACTGCAGCTCGCGCCAGGCGACATCGCCGAACAGCGGGGTGACCGCGATCCGGTCGAGGTTCGGAGCGAACTGCGAGCGCAGCGGCACGCCGGGCCAGGTGTCGGAGGCGTAGGTCGTGCCGTCGAACTGCGGCTTCTCCTCGCCGCGTACGACGATCGAGTTGACTCCGGCTCGGAGGTCGACCGGGACGGTGAGCTCCCAGAAGTTGTTCTCGTGGAACGTGTGCGGGAAGATCACGCGGACCGGCTCGGCGCCGTTGATCGACACCAGGGCGTACCGCGCCACGGGGTCGGGGTTGTAGTGCGTGGAGGGCGACTGCTCCTCGTTGGAGTACCGGAAGGTCAGCGCGTACTTGCCGGCCTTCGACACTTCGACGTCGTTGAACGTCAAGGTGTTCCCGTTGCCGGGGTCGCCGCCGACGCCCGTGACCGCGGCCCCGCCGGAGGCGAGGGACAGGCTCGTGTCCTGGGCGCTCCCGGCGACCGTGCCGTCCTCCGCTTCGTAGACGGCCCCGGTGGCTTCACCGGAAGGCGTCACGACGAGTCGGTCCACCTCGAGCCCTTGGGCGCCTTTGACGGTGACCTGGTTGATGCCGCCGAGCAGGAAGGCGTTGACGATGCCGCCCTGTCCGGTGGTCACGGTCTGGCCGTTGACCTCGAGTTCGACCTTGCGGTCGCCGCGCGTGGCGACGTCGAGCAGCGCGGACGCGTCGTCCGGGGAGTAGACCCAGAACGTCGCCTCGCCGCCGCCCGGTACTGCGGCCGCGCCCGGGCCCGAGCCGCGGTGCGTGCTCGCGTAGGTGGGGGCCGCGCCGCCGTCGAGTTCGGCGAACTCGGCCTCGTACACGTCGCCGGTGGAGCCCGGGTGGGGCAGCGACAGGTCGATCTTGTCGAGGATGACGTCGCCGGTGATGGCTCCGGTCCCGTCGAGGCTGCGGGTGGCCAGGGTGATGACGTGGTCCCCGGCGGTGAGTTCGACCTTGGTGTCGGTGTGGTCCCACACCACCCACTTGTAGCCCAGGCTCAGGAAGAGCTCCTGCTCGGTGGCGGCGTCGCCGTCGACCCGCAGGAACATGTTCGTCGGCCCCTGGGCCTGCACGTCGGCATCGGTGTTGAGGGAGCTGGCGAAGACGCTCAGGTCGTAGACGCCGTCCTGGGGGACGCTGACATTGAACTCGATCGCGTTGTTCGCGCCGGTCCGCATCCCGCCGACGTTGTAACCGCCGGAGGTGTAGAACTTCGCCAGAGCCGAAGGGGAGCCTTCAGGGCCGTTGCGCTGCAGGCCCGTGCCGGTCCAGGTCGCGGTCTCCGCCTCGTATGTCGCCTCCCACGCCGTCTGCGGGACGGCCGCATCACCGGGTGAGACGCTCGGGGTCACGATGACCTCGTAGGCGGATTCCGCATCGAGTGCCGGCAGTCCGCCGGAACCAAAGGCGAGCTCGGCGGTGCCGCCCGAGACTGCCAGGTCGACTTCGGCCACCGTGGAGGGTTGGGCCGAGTCGCCGAGCTGGCCGCTCCAGCCGATCTCGCGCACGACCGCGTGTACCTTCTGGCCGAAGGTCCCGGACGGGACGTTGTCGAGCGCGAGCTTGAACGCCCCGCTCGCGCCGCCGAGCAGGACGCGGGCCTGCCGCTTGTCGGTGTCGAGGGCCGCCACGCCTTGCAGGGTGTAGCTGACGCCGGGGCGCGGCGGGGTGACCTTGACGGTCTGTCCACCGTGCATCTGGCTGTAGGCGTGCAGCAGCCACCACTGGCCGTTGGCCCGGTTGGCCTGCACGGCCGAGTCCGACAGGTTGCCGTCGATGTTCCAGTAGGCGATGTCGCCGTAGACCTTCTTGTCCTCCAGCGCGGAGATCCACTGGATCATCTGGCCGGGCACCGAGGTGTGGTAGTTGTACGCGTACTCGGTGATGTTGATCGGCAGCTTGGTGCCCTCGTACTCGGTACCGGCGAAGTGCTCGGTCTCCCAGCCGCGATACTTGTCGACGTTGCTGCGGATCGTGGCCGGGTTCGACAGCTCGTGCCACACCATCGCGTCCGGCACCGTTCCCGCTTGGACGGTGTGTTCCAGGAAGCCCTCGACCTGGTTGTAGAGGGTGCTGGTGTTCGGACCGCCGATGCGCGCGTCGGGCAGGACGGAGTGGATCACCTCGTAGGCGCGGTCCCAGGCGGCGAAGAAGTACTGCGGATCGGTGTGCCAGTGGATGCGGTTGTAGCTCCAGGGGCCGGTGCCGAACATGTTCCCTTCGGGCTCGTTGTACGGAAGGAAGACGATGTTGTCCTGCTGCTCCACCGGCAGGGTCGCGACCTGCTCGACCTGGACGCGGAGCTTGTCCATGTAGCCGTCGAGCTTCTCCTGAGGGGTGTCACCGGGCCACTGGTAGGGGAAGCCGCGGTAGATGTCCGTCGTGTAGATGTAGACGTCGCCGTTCGAGGCCTCCACCGCCGAGCCGAGGACTTCGAGCGCGTCCGCGCCCGGGTGCTGCGGGCCGTCCTGCGCTTTGGTGGCGACCGTGGTCAGATCGATGCCGTCGATGAGGTTCTCGGAAGGAAGGCCCTCGTCGTACAGGCCGTACAGGGAGCCGGACGCTCCTCCGAGGAAGTCGCCGGTGGTCTGGCCGAGGTCGACCCTGATGACACCCGCTTCCTGGCCGGCGGCGGGCACCGCAGCCAAGGGGATGATCGCGGCAGCCGCGACCACACTGCATATTCGAGCGGCACGCCGTGTTCGTACGTTCATTTTCGCCTCACTCTCAACATTGAGAAGTCCGCCTCGCGTCGGCACATTCGGGCAGTGCCACAGCAGCGAACCGGTTCGCTGATCAACGTACCGGCTCCGATCAGCGGAAGCAAGAGCTTGGCGCACCGGTTCAGAATCGTGACCCGGCACGTCACCGCCGCAGCGGAAGCGGACCGTGGCGGTCGGCGGCGCCACCGCAGGCGAAGATCGGGGAGCGCGCCGCCGCCTCCGTCGTCGGCTTCGGCAAGGTGGCGACACCGTCCTGAGCACGGTCAATGCCCAGGATCTGTCCTATGTAGCTACGGACAGCAGCGGCGGTCTTCGGGCGGCACAGCAAGAAGCCGACCGGCTCAATCGAACCGGTCGGCGATTGTTTGGTGCGGGGCGGGCAGCCGGAGGTGGATCCGCACGGTGGTGCCTGAGCTGCTGGTGTGCACGCGGACGAGGTCAACGATGTGGTTGGCCAGCAGCAGTCCGCGGCCGTGGCGTTCATCGCCATTGGCAGGGCGGCGTCCGGCGAGCGGATCGGTGAGATGCCCGGCGTCGCTGACATCGCAGATCAGGTGGCGGTCGTCGGCCCAGACGCGCATGGTGCCGCTGCCGCCACCGTGCTTGATGCTGTTCGCGAGCAGTTCGGTGACGGCGATTTCAAGGTCGATGAGCTGGGCGGCTGAGAGGCCGACCTTCCGGCCGTAGGAGGTGAGGAACCAGCGGGCGTTGTTGAGGGTGGCTGGGTCGACGGCGCGCTCGATCGCCGACCGGGGCGGGGTCGGGAGCTGCTGGTTGTGGTCGGCAAAGACGCGCTCGGGGTCGTACTGGTCGCTGTGGCGGCGCCCGGTGTGATCGATGAGGACCGGATGCGTTGCGCGGGCGTCGGCGATCATGTGCCGGTCGAGTCCTGCAGTGTCGTAGGGGCACAGGATGGTGGCGGCGCGGCCGGCGAACGCGAGGTTGGTGAGTGCTTCGTGTTGGGCGCAGGCGGGGTATTCGGCCTCGGTGCGGCCGGGCCAGATCGACTCGGTGATGATCCGCACCCGATGATCGAGGTGGGCGTCGGCGAAGGCATGCAGCACACCCGGGATGATCCGCCCCGGGTTGGCGCCGGCCTCCGCCATGTCGATCAACAGGACGTGTTCGGCGCAGGCGCCGAGCGCCTCCCGCACCGATGCGAGATTGGGCGTGGGCACGGCGACCGCGACCGGCTCGTCGGCGCTGAGGCCCGCGTCGATGTACGGGATCGTGCCTGCCAGGTAGGCATCGGCGCCGCAGTAGAACAGTGCGGGGTGCTCGAACAAGACCTCCGTGGGGAGGTGTGCTCCGGTCATGGCGCGGCTCCTTCTCGTGGCCGCAGCGCCCAGCGCGACACGGTGTTCAGGATGCGGGGCTGGACAGGCTCTCCTTCAGGTCGGTGAGTGTGCGTTTGAGCAGCCTGGAGACGTGCATCTGCGAGATGCCGACCTCTTGGGCTATCTGGGTTTGGGTCATGTCGCCGAAGTAGCGCAACCCGAGGATCGTGCGCTCGCGGTCGGGGAGTTCCTGCAGGAGCGGCGCCAGCGATTCGTGGTTGTCGACCCGTTCGAGGGCGATGTCTTCCTGCCCAAGGGTTTCGGCGAGGGGCGCCCGTTCCTCGTCCGAGAACGGCGACTCGTCGAGCGATACCGCTCGGTAGGCTTGGGCAGCCTTGTAGCCCTCGGCCACTTCGCTTTCGGTGACGCCGAGGTAGCTGGCCACCTCGGCGCCGGTGGCAGCCCTGTCGAGGTGCTGGGACAGTTCGGCATTGGCCTGAATGATCGACGCCCGCAGCTCTTGGAGCCGGCGAGGGACCCGCATCGGCCAGCTGGTGTCGCGGAAGTGGCGGCGCACCTCTCCCATGACCGTGGGCACGGCGTACGACAAGAAGTCGGCACCACGCCCGGGGTCGAACCGGTCGACCGCGTGGATGAGTCCGATGGAGGCGACTTGGACCAGGTCTTCCTTGGCTATGCCTTTGCCTGAGTACCGCTGGGCGATGTGTTGGGCCAGCGGTAGGTATCCGGTGACCAGACGGTCCCGGAGCCGGGAGCGTCGCGGGTCGTCGGATTCGAGTAGCTGGAGCTCCTCGAAGATCGGCGCGAGATGGCCGTACTCGTTCGGAGCGGAGCGGGGTGCCGGGGCATGCTTGTTCATCATGGATTCCGTCCTGCCGGGTTGGCTGCTGGTCGCCGGCTGCATCGTCGGCTTGCTGGGACCGGCCGCCTTGGCGACCGGGCATGCCCGGAAACCAGAGCTCCCCTCCGGTGGGTATCGGCACCGTACGGTGTCGGTGCGCATCTCCCTACGGGAAGACAGGATCCTTGTGCCACCACTTCACTTGCGATTCACCACAGCCGCGGGAACTGACTCGTAAAATATTTGCATCGACTCCCATCATTAGATCGACACTATCACGATATGACATGAAGCCATTCGCTCGCAGGCAGGCGATATCGCTAAACCTCAAAAGCGTGCCAATCAAGAATATTCGCCGAAAAAGCGCCGCATCCCTTCTCACAATATCCCCAGAAAATTCGAATGACCTGACGCAAAGCAAACCTCGGATTCAGGAATATCAAATACTGCGGACTGACTCTGCAGGTGAACCGGCAACTTGCGACGGATTCGAAGTCCATCGGCGAAAAATCCGCAGACCTCCACCAAGATCCATCTGAGGCTCGCGCCCGCATTTACGGGCCGGAACACCCCCACATTCGACTGCTCTATGGATTGCCCATTCGCTTTTATGCGTCGCGGCGCGTAGCATTTGTCAGATCAGCCGTGCAGGTGCCACAGGAGCAGCAGCTCCCAGGAGTACCGTCGGGGCTTCGTGGCCATATAAAGGCGGAACAATGCCAAAGCGCATCAGCACCAGAGCCGATACCGTAGCCAGGCCCGTTCCCTCATCGCCGCCGGCAAAGGTAGAACATCTCGACGATTCGCTGGGGATCACCGAATACGGTAGCCCGCAGATCGTGGGTCTGCGCGCGACTGGAGGCATCGACCTGCGCAGCCACATCGCCTGGGACCACGCACTGCGGCGGGCGGTCGGCCATGGCGAGGAAGTCCACCTGGATCTGACCGGCCTCGAATTCATCGACTCCCGAGGCGCCGCCGCGCTCGTCGAAGCCGCGAACCACCTGACCGGCGGACACCAGATCGTGGTTCACCACGCCCCTCCTTACTTTCAGCGGATCATGCAGGTCCTGTGGCCTGAGGGAGTGCCCTCCATCGTGATCGAACGCGCCGCACGATAATCACCACTCACGATCCATCGGTCACCAACTACTGCGATCGGCTCAACACACCTCAACGCGGCCAATCCTCAAGCAGCCCAAACCGAATCCTCACCGCTCCCCTCCTGGGGCCCCCGCATGCTCCTAGCCCCGCTCGAGCGCCCGTGCGGTCGCCGTGCCTCGCATGTCCGCCACGGGACCCTCGTACAGGACCCGTCCGCCGTGGCGACCCGCGCCCGGACCGAGGTCCACGATCCAGTCGGCGCGGCGGATCACCTCGACGTTGTGCTCGATGACCACGACGGTGTGACCGCCCTCGACCAGTTGGAACAGCACCTCCATGAGCGTGTCGATGTCGCGCAGGTGCAGCCCGGTCGTCGGCTCGTCGAGCACGTACAGCGACGGCTCGGCGGCGTCCCGCAGCTCCTTCGCGATCTTGACGCGCTGGCACTCGCCGCCCGACAGCGTCGTGAGCGGCTGTCCCAGGCGCAGGTAGCCGAGGCCGACCCGGTCGAGATCGCGCAGTGCCTTCCGGATCGCCGGGTCCGCGAGCCGGTGCAGCGCATCCGAAATGGTCAGACCGTCCACATCGGCGATGGTGAGCCCGTCGACGCGGTGCCGCAACGCCTCCTTGGTGAACCGGCGCCCGCCGCACGTCTCGCACACGGTCTCCTGCCCGTCCATGAACGCGAGGTCGGTGTAGACGATGCCTAGCCCCTTGCAGTCGGGGCAACCCCCTTCGGAGTTCGCACTGAAGTACTTGGCCGGCAGGCCGCTCGCCTTCGCGAACAGCCGCCTGACAGGCACGGCGATCCCCGTATAGGTGATCGGCGTCGACCGGCGGTTGGCGCCGACGGGGCGCTGGTCGACGACCATCGCGCCGTGCTGCTCGACGAGTTCGGCCGCCAGGCTCGACTTCCCGGACCCGGCGACGCCGGTGAGGACGGTCAGCACCCCGGCCGGGACGTCGACGGTGACGTCCTGGAGGTTGTTCCGCTCGGCGTGCTTGATCGTGATCGCGTCGGCGGGCTCACGCGGCGCCGTGGTGACCGGCGCCCGTTTCGCCAGGGCGAGCGCGGTCGGCGTCCCGGCCTTCCGAAGCTGCGCGAACGTCCCCTGGAAGACCACCCTGCCGCCGTCGGTCCCGCCGTCGGGACCGATCTCCACGATCTGGTCGGCGACCGCCATCACGGCCGGGTCGTGCTCAACCACGAGCACCGTGTTCCCCTTGTCCCGCAGCCGCTTCAGCAGTCCGATCATGGCGTGGACATCCTGCGGGTGGAGGCCCACGGTGGGTTCGTCGAAGATGTACAGCATTTCGATCAGGCTGCTGCCCAGGTGCTTCACGGTCCTCACCCGCTGCGACTCGCCTCCAGACAGGCTCGTCGTGGCCCGCCCCAGGTGCAGGTATCCGAGTCCGATCGCGTCCATCACGCGCAGCCGCTCCACCAGCGCCGACACCACCGGTACGACGGCCGTCTCCTGAACGTCGGCAACGAGGTCCGCGAGTTCGGCGACTTCCATGAGGGCCATCTCGCCGATGGTGCGCCCGAGCACGGTTACCGCCCGGGCCTCGGCGTTCAATCGGTCGCCGCCGCAGTCCGGGCACGTGCCCGATCTCGTGAACCGGTCGATGGCCTCCTGCTTGCGGTCCGAGAGGCTGTCGGAGGTGTGCAGGTAGATCCGTTCGAACCACGCCACCAGGCCCTCGAAGTCAGCCGGCGGCTTCACGCCGAGCCGGGTGACGTGCGCGCCGCCGTACAGCAGCGCACCGCGCTCGTCGTCGGTCCAGGACCGCAGCGGCGCGTCGACCGGGAGCCACCCGAGGTCGGTGTACTTGGAGAGCCAGTAGCCGCCGTCCACGAAGCCGGGCAGGAGGATCGCGCCCTCCTTCAGCGACCTGGAGAGGTCGAGGAACGACGCGGTGTCGATCTCCACGACCTCTCCCAGGCCCGAGCAGGTGGGGCACATGCCCGCGGTCTCGTTGAACGAGAAGCGGTTCGACTCGCCGAGGTGCGGGTCGCCGATCCGCGAGAAGAGCAGCCGCAGGTACGTCCACGTGTCAGTGATCGTCCCGACGGTCGATCGGGTGTTGCCGCCGAGACGACGCTGGTCGATGACGACCACGGGCGACAGGCCCGAGATCTCGTCGGCCTCGGGCCGCGTCCATTTCGGCAGCCGGTTCCGCAGGAACGGCGGATAGGTTTCGTTGACCTGGTGGCCGGCCTCGGCGGCGATCGTGTCGAAGACCAGTGACGACTTCCCGGAGCCGGAGGGCCCGGCGAACACGGTCAGGCTCCCGCGCGGCACTTCCAGGTCCACCGATTTGAGGTTGTTGGACCTGGCGCCGCGGATGCGGATCATGCGTTCGTTCATGCCTGCGACGCTAGGCGCAGATGCGGCCGGTTTCTGACCGCATTTTCAGGCACACTGGGAACATGTCCGATGTCACCCGCAGGATGCTCTCGCTCCTGGCGTCGCTGCAGACCGGCCGCTCGTTCAGCGGTGGTGAACTCGCCTCGCGGCTGGGAGTGAGCCCGCGGACGCTGCGGCGAGACGTCGACCGCCTGCGCGAGTACGGCTACCCGGTCGAGACCCGCCCAGGACCCGGCGGTCACTACCGGCTCACCGCCGGCACCGTGATGCCGCCGCTCATGCTCGAGGACGACGAGGCCATCGCGGTCCTGCTCGGCCTCGCCGCGCTCGCGGCCACCGGCAGCGCCGATGAGGGCTCGGTCGACGAAGCCGCCACGCGCGCTTACGGAAAGGTCGAGCAGTACCTGCCGAAACGCCTTCGTCACCGGATCGCACGGGTCCGCTCCAGCCTGGAAACCAGCGAGGTCCGCGCCCCGAGCACCAGCGCCGGAGACCTCGGCGGACTCGCCGACGCGATCGCGGCCAGGCAGGTCGTCACCTTCGACTACGAGCGCAAGGACGGCGCGGCCTCGTCCCGCCGCGTCGAGCCCTACCGGCAGGTCCACCACCTCCAGCGCTGGTTCCTCCTCGCCTGGGATCTCGACCGCGGCGACTGGCGCGTGTTCCGCACCGACCGCCTCTCCGGTCTGCGCCTGACCACGACCGGGTTCGAACCGCGGCCCGCTCCGCCGGCCGTCGACTACCTCACCGAGGGCATCGGCAAGCACCGGCAGCCCGTCGTGTTCATCATCGAGGGGAACCCGGGGCCCGTCGCCGAGGCGTTCCGCCACGACACCGTGGAGCTGAGCGCGCTCGACGGCGGGCGCACCCGCGTGGCCCTGCGCCTCGACTCATGGGAGTGGCCGCTCGTCACGCTCGCCTTCCTCGACGCCGACTTCACGATCGAGGCCCCCGACGCCTTCCGGGAGGGGTTTCGCCGCTTCGCCGAGCGCCTGCATGCGGCCGCCGTCTGAGCCCGACCGGGCACGTCGCTCAAGCTCAGCGGCGCCCGGGGCTGCGGGGCCCCGGGCTCGACGTCTTCCTGCTGCGCCGCCGGATTCGACCGGCCGACGCACCAACCGCTGCACACGTCAGCGGTAGCCGCTGGTGTCGGCCGGCTTTCCGGCGTCCTGGACTTCGGTGATGTACCGCCATGCGTCAGGCTGCGAACCGTCCAAGTCCGTGAAGCCGTACTCCTTCGCCAACTCCCCGCTCGAAACCGACCGGCCGTTCCACCGCGCTCGATCAGAGTCCCCCGCAAGCGCCGCGGCGGCGCGCCCGAGATAGCGCGGCGTCTCGGAGATCGCGAAGTGCGGTTCCCTGGCGATGGCGTCGCGCCAGTTCTCCTCGGTGACGCCGAAAACGTCGAGCATCATCTCCGACCGCATCCAGCCCGGGGTCAGCGAGACCGCTGCGGCCCCGTGCTTCTCGAGGTCCTTGGCGTGCGCCCAGGCCATGCGGTTGACCGCCGTCTTCGCCACGTCGTAGAACGGCGAGTTGCGGTAGTGCTGGGCGTTGTACTCAGTCGTCCCGTCGGTGACCTCGATCAGGAGGCCGCCCGGGCGTTCGATGAGCAGCGGGAGCGCGTGGTGGGCGGTGACGAGGTGAGTGTCGACGGCCAGGCGGAGCAGGCGCAGGCCGTTGTCGAGATCGTGCTCCCAGACGGTCTTGTCGAACTCGAACAGGTGCTCGCCGCCCCAGATATTGTTTACCAGCACGTCGAGACGGCCCCGCTCGTCCCGGATGCGGTCGACCAGCGCCCTCACTTCCTCCGAGACGAGATGGTCGACGGAGACGGGGATGCCGATGCCGCCGGCCCGCTCGACCAGTTCGGCGGTGTCCTCGATGGTCTCCGGTCGGCCGTACTCGGACGCTCGGTCGCGCGTGGTGCGGCCGGTCACGTACACCGTGGCTCCCGCTGCGCCGAGTTCGACGGCGATGCCTCGGCCGCCGCCTCGCGTGGCGCCGGCGACCAGCGCGACTTTTCCCTTGAGGTTCAATGCAAGCCCTCTCTCGAGATTATAAACGTACGTTCGGTTATACTATATGCATGACTCGACCGAAGACCCAGACCGACGCCCGGGTGCTCGACGCCGCGCTCCTGCTCGTCCGCGAAAGCGGCGTCGCCGGCCTGACCTTCGCGGCACTCGCGAACCGATGCGGCCTCTCCGCGGCCACCCTCGTTCAGCGCTTCGGGAACAAGGCCGCGCTCACTCAGCGCACCCTGCTGCACGCGTGGGACGAACTCGACGCCCGCACCCGGGAACTGGCCTCGAGCACGCCGCTCACCCCCAGCGGCGCAGTAGAACTCCTTATCGGACTGTCCGAAGGCTACGACGGCGTCGATTCCTACGCGGAGGGCCTACTCCTCCTGCGCGAGGACGTCCGCGACCCGATCCTCCGCGCACGCGGCGCCGCATGGGAATCAGCGCTGACCTCGGCACTCGAAACACGTTTCACGACGGTCCCCGAAGCTCCCGCGGGCATCGGCTTCGCGATGGCCGCGTACTGGCAAGGGTCACTGACGTGGTGGGCCTTCCGTGCGGCCCCGCCCCTTCGCGACTACCTGGAGGCCAAGCTGACCGACTTCCTCGCAATGACCACTGCGAAATAGCGGCGGGGTGCTGGCCGGTTGACCGGAAATCCAGGTTGCTGGCTGTTAGCCAACCGTTCCACCAGTGGATGCCCGCGGGAGGTTTGCGCAGATGGTGTGACAATCTGCGAGGATGCTGCGAAGAGAGTTTGCGGGCCACCGGTTTTCCATCACGGCGACGTACGTCTTGGACGAGGCCTCGTGGGCCCTCGAACTGCGCGAGGAGGCGCCCGCATCGGAGCCGCTGGTCGCCATGAAGTCGTACAGTCCTTCTGGCTGTCAGCGTCGGCGGCGAGGTCGCCGCGGGTGTCGGCCAGTTCGGTGGCGGTGGGGGTCGATGCGGCCGAACAGCATCATGAGGTCGGCGCCGTGGCAGGCGCCCATCTGCGGTCCCATCGGCTCGGCAGCGAGCAGGTAAGTGTGCGTGCGGCCGCCTGCCGCCGTTTGGGCGACGGCGAGGCGGGTGGCCGGGAGGCGGTAGACCGCATCGGTCAGGAACATCGTTCGCAGCCCGGTCTGAGAGGGTCGCGCGGGAGGACGCGCCCATCCAGCACGATGCCCCGGGCACGCCCGCCCGGCAGGCTGCGGCGGCCCATGTCGGTGTCGACGACCGTGTTCTGCGCCTTGAGGATCTGCTCGACCGGCACCTGCAGGAGGTCGTCCACTTTGCTGAGACCGAGGGCGGCGAGCAGGTCGGCGGCGATCGCGGTGCCGGTGTCGGCCTTGGCGATGCGACCGGCGTTGCCGCTCTGCAGGATCGCCCGGTGGAAGGTGCCCGCAGCGGCGGGAGCGGCCAGGAGCGCGGCGATGGAGAACGCCCCTGCGGACTGCCCGGCGACGGTGACGTTGTCCGCGTCGCCGCCGAAGGCCGCGATGTTGTCGCAGACCCACCGCAGCGCGGCGGCCTGGTCCTGCAGGCCCAGGTTGGTGCGGTCGTCCCAGTCCTCGCCACCGAGATCGGCCAGGTGCGGTACCCGAGCGGGCCGAGCCGGTAGTTCGCCGCGACCATGACGGCGCCGGTCAGCCGGGACAGCGCCACCCCGTCGGTCACCGGCGGCGCGGCCGAGCCGCTGTCGGAGCCGCTGTCGGAGCCGCCGCCGTAGATCCAGACGAGCACGGGGCGGCGGCCGCCCGGATCCGGAGTCCAGACGTTGAGGTACAGGCAGTCCTCGTCACGGTCGTCCGGCTCCGCACACAGGTCGTCGTTCGAGGAGGACGCGGTCTGGGTATCGCCGATCAGCGCGCTGACGCGCTGCGCGGGTGCGGAACGGAACCGGGTGGCGTCCCGGACGCCGGGCCGCGGTCGCGGCGGCTGCGGTGGGTGCAGCCGCAGCGGCCCGACCGGCAGTGCGGCGAAGGGGATTCCGGCGAACCGTGCGCCGCCGTCGGGTATCGCCGTGCCGCGCAGCGTGCCCGCGGGGGTGTCGACCAAGTAGGAGTCGTTCATCTGATCGTCCCTTCGAACGGATCGGCTCGGCGGGGTCGGGCACGCAAGCGGGTCGTTCGCGTGGCACGGCGTTCGGGGCCACGATATCGACGTCGGCGACCCTGCGCGCGGAATCGGAGGCGTCCGTCGCCTGGCGCCTGCCGCCGGGGAGGGGCTGGCCGCCGTCGCGTCCGCGGGTCGGCTGCGTCACTCGACGGAACGGTCGGGGAGTGCCGCCGCCGCCGATACGGGAGATCCCCACGGTTCCTCCAGCGCGGCCCGGAGCGCGATGACGGTGTCCGTACCGATGCGTTCGGCGAGCGCGGTTTCGAGCCCGGCGAGCATCTCCATCGTCTCGGAGCGGCGCCGAGCGCCGGCCGCGGTGAGGCGCACGAGCTTCGACCGGGCCGACCGCGGATCCTTCTCCACTGTGACCACGTCTAGCGCGACGAGTTCATGGACCCACTGGTGCGCGGTCGGGGCGCTGACGCCGAGTCGCCGAGCCAGCTCCGCGATGCTCGCCCCTGCTGACGGGAGCTGGCTCAGCAGGGTCACGTGCGCGGCGCTGATCGTCGGCCCGTCCTCCTGGGTCTCGAACGCCGCGGTCAGGGCGGCTCGGAACCAGTGGTGCGCGCGCCACAGCTGCCGGATGAGCGGCTCGGATTCGGACGGTGAGGAGGACATGCGGTTCTGCTTTCGCTGTGGGACGGGCGATCGGCGCGGACTGCCGATGGTAAGCCGACCGGCCTCGGTGACTGACATCACTGGCATTTCGAGATCATCGATAATCATTAGGCAACCTATGATTAGGTTACCTACTGGCGGGCCCAGGTCGATCCCCAGGGCTCGCCATCGAGGGAAAGGCATCGCGATGACGACAGCATCGTCCGCATCCACGCCCGCCGCGCACGCCTCAAGCCGGGCAGTTGACCTCATTGGGCCGCAACATGTTCGACACAACGCTCGAATCACGTTCGAGACTCCCGATTGGAACACCATGATCGCCGCGAAAGGCCTCCATAAACGCTACAAGCAGACCGTGGCGGTGGACGACCTGTCGTTCGAAGTCCGCCCCGGCGTCGTCACCGGGTTCCTCGGCCCCAACGGCTCGGGGAAGTCCACCACCATGCGGCTGATGCTCGGCCTCGACCACGGCGGGGGTGAGACCCTGTTCGACGGTGAGCGGTTCACCGACATCCGCCGGCCGATGAACCGCGTCGGCGCCCTGCTGGAGGCCAAGCCCTTCCACCCCACCCGATCAGCCCGCAACCACCTGAAGATGCTCGCGTCGGCCAACGGCATTACCGACGCCAGGATCGACGAGGTCCTGGAGACGGTCGGCCTCGGCCCTGTCAAGCGCAAGCAGCCCAAGGGCTACTCGCTGGGCATGGCGCAGCGGCTCGGCCTCGCGCAGGCGCTCCTCGGCGACCCCCGCACGCTCCTGCTCGACGAGCCGACCAACGGCCTCGACCCCCACGGCATCCACTGGATGCGCGACCTCCTGAAGCAGCTGGCCACCGAGGGCCGCACCGTGTTCGTCTCCAGCCACCTCCTCTCGGAGATGCAGCTCATGGCCGACGAACTGGTCGTCATCGGCCGCGGCCAGATGATCTTTAACGGCGACGTCGACGATTTCGTCCGCGAGTTCACGCAGTCGAGCGTGATCGTCCGCGGTCCCGACGCCGACGCCTTCGTCCCCGTCCTCGAAGCCGAGGGCGCGACCGTCACCAAGGGCGGCGACGGCGAACTCGTCGTCTCGGACATGGCGATCGGCGCGGTCGGACACCTCGCGTTCACCGAAGGCGTCGAGCTGTCCGAACTGTCCACTCGCAGCGCCTCGCTCGAAGAGGCCTTCATGTCCGCCACCGGCGCCGCCGAGCAGTTCGTCGCCCGAGAACCCGTCCCCGCCACGACCACTGGAGGTGCCCGGCATGCTTGACGCGCTCAGATTCGAATGGACCCGGCTGCGGACGCTCCGCTCGACCTACTGGATGGTCGGCTCCGGCCTAGTGGCCTCCGCCGCGATCCCGCTGACCCTCGGCATCGCCGCCGGCAGCGAGCCGCTCAACGCCGACTCCGTGAACCTCGGCCTCAACGGCGGGGCCTCCTTCGTGATCCCGTTCCTGGCAGTGTTCATGGCCGTCGTCGGCATCTTTGCCACCGGCCACGAGTACCGGCACGGCACGATCCAGCCGACCCTGACCGCGCTGCCGCAGCGCTCGCGCCTGATCCTGGCGAAAATCCTCACGGTCGCTGGGCTGACGGCCGCGGTCACGCTGGTATCGATCGCGATCAACGCGACCCTGATGCTTGCGCTCTGGGGCGGAGTGCCGGGACTGTTCGACGACCCGGTGCGCTCGGCGCTGTTGGGATACGTGGCCTACAACGTGGTCTACACACTGGTCGGGCTCGGCCTGGGGCTGCTGTTCCGCGGCGTCCCCTCGGCGCTGGTGGTGATCTTCCTGATGCCGTTGATCATCGAGACCCTGTTCGTCGGGCTCACCATGGTCCCGGCGCTCGACTGGCTGGCGCCGGTGGTGCGGTTCCTACCGTTCACCGCCGGGTCAGAGCTGATGCTGACCAGCGCGGCGGAGTTCGGTCCCGCGGCCCCGGACTACGACTTCTTCGACCGCTGGGCCTCAGGAGGCGTGTTCGCCGTCTTCGCAGCCCTGATCATCATCGCCGCCTGGACCCTGTTCAAAACGCGCGACGCCTAGATGTTCGATCCCAGACGTTCAGCGGTCCTATGCAGTCAGTGATCGAAGGGCAGGCCTGCCCGGTTGAACGTTGTGCGAGACGGCAGCGGTCAGAGCCAGGTTCCGTTGCGTGACGCGGGCGCATATCCTCTGAGGTGTGCGCCCGCTCCCGCGTTCGAGGTCGCGCTGAACTCCGAAGTCCTTGGGGCAGTGGTGTCCATCGACGATGACGGCCTGGATGACCTTCCACGCGAGCTGGGCTAGCAACCCGTCCGCGACCGATTCAGGCCGCCTGGGGCTTTCCCACTTCCCTGCACCACATGGAGGTCGTTTCAACCTTGGCGGGTTCGGTTGCCGTGCAACATGTTTGATGGCGATTGCGCTGATTCCGGTCGCGGGCAACGAAGGGAGACCCTGGTAAAACCGCGGGTGCTGAATCCTTCGCTTTGCCAGGAGCTTCTTTCCACCCGCGCACCTCCTCATGCGTTGCTTCGGTGTAGAAATTGGAACGCCGGTCGTCGTCCTGAGACGGATGCGGGCCGCTGTAGCGGTTCAGGAACTGCCGATCGACGTCCGGATCGCCGATTTCGAATCGGTACGGCCAGACATTCTCGTCCTCGAGGCCATGTGCGCTCATGGCACTCCTCTCCATGAGGGATCTGAGTCGCAACGGAACAGGATTCAGGGGAGCGGGGCTGCGGGTCCCCGAGTCGTGTCACGGAACCGGGGAAGCGCGGCCGTCCTCTCGCACCGGTGTCAGGCGATGCTCAGCGAGCTGATGACCTCCTCCACCTGGGCCTTGAGCGCGTCCTCGCCGTTGAAGGTGTTCCCGACCATCATCGCCAGGCTGCCGTCGACATCGACGACGACCACACGGAACCATGCGATCGTCGTGTCGAACTCTGCGATCGTGCTCTCCAGGCCTTCAACCGACCCCGATTCGACTCGAATCCCCGGTGCATCCGGGCTGACGTCAGTCAGGAACGCCATCATCTGGCGCGCCGCGTCCTCGGTGTCGGTCGCCGTCATCGCATCGGGAATCGGTCCCGCAGCCACCCAGACGTGCCCGGAATCGGACTGGACGACACTGGTGTAGTCGGAGCCTTCCAGCTCGGCGTTCTCGACTTGCACCCAATCCGCGGGAATGCTGAAACACAGGCCCACCTCACGGTCGACCAGGTGTGCTGCGTCCTCCGCACATGCAGGGGCGGGAGCGGCTTTCCAAGGGCTCCACCAGATCAGGGCGCCGGCGAGGACGCCGCCGATGGCCAACGCGGCGATCAGGCCGGACCAGATCTGCGCCGCACGGCTCACGGTCGCAGCATCCTCGCTCGGCTGTGCTGGGGAAGGTGTGTCGCTCATGCGGACAAGGTACGGCGCCCCTTCCGGGACCGGTCCCGTCCACACAGGGCCGATGTCGCGGCGGGCCGAACGACACGGGATCCGAGCTGCCGGGCCACAGGATGCCACCATCGAGGTATGACCTCTACTGACCTCACTACTGCTGTTGGGATGGTGGCGTAGTTGGAGCGCACGCGTCCATTGAACGAGCGGCAGCTCAAGGTCCTTGGACTCGTCGGTGGTGGCGACGACCTCGGCGACTGCGCGTCGGTGCAGTTTCGGAACTCGGCGAGAGCACTTGAGTCTCGTGGGTTGGTCGCGGTCAACCGGAGCGGGAGCCGGTGGCAGGCCGTGATCACCGAGGCTGGGCGCTTCTACCTCGAGCACGGTGCTCACCCCGAGGCTGGGCGTGCATCCGCAGATGCGGTCCGAACGCCGAGACAACGCACCCGCCCAGCCGATGATGCTTCTTCGGACGCGAGTCCCCGGTATGGGCCGCCTGCGCTGAAGCGGCCGACATCGGCGGGTGAGCGGTATCGCGACGCCGTCGAATTGGTCGAGCGGCTTCGCGCGGAGCGGATCGTGGACCTGCTGTCGCTGTCCGAGGCCGAACTCGACCGGTGGCGCAAGACCATCGATTACGCGAAACGGCACGGCCTAGTGCCCGAGGGCCATCGGATCGAATGCAACCACCCAGCCGCCAGCACGATGACTGTTCGACTCGTCGCCGCGACGCATCCCACCGCCGCCTTGTAGCGGGCAAACAGCGGGTTCGCCTCGCCCGTGAAGGAGTGATCCGGATTGGTATCGGCGGGTTCACCTACACGGTCACTGTCGACCAGAAGTCCCCGCAGGCACCTGATCTGGCCAAGGCCTGCCATCTCAAGATCGCCCTGCCCAGTCGCATACAGAGTTGCAATCGACGTGGGCCGATGCGAAGACCGTCTCGTTGGAGCGACGTCTGCCCGAAGTGATCGAAGCACTCGCTCAGCGCGCCGCGGCAGATCAGGAGCGGACGTCAGCGGAAGCAGGCGCAAGGGCCGCCCAACAGGAAACCCGGGAAGCCGACGCCGCCAGCGGCGAGCGCGGGCAGTCGAGATCTTCCTCGGAAGCGAGCTCGACTGCCGAGCCCGGGCAGTCGACCCGTTCAAGGAGCTACCAAGCATGCCCAAAGTGCCCGACGACCTTCACCTTGGCGGGTATTTGGCGGAAAACTGGCTGGCGACCACTGGACGGAACTGTACGCAACTGGCTGCGAAGAGTTAGACAAGTGGTATTTCGCCAGTTGCGAGGCCGCGAACGTCAGATTCTCGTACATAGTCGCGGATGTTCGAAGACGACTGCGGGGACACTGTCCTTCGTGACAGTATCCCCGCAGGTCATGTACGTCGCTACACGCGAAAGTGGCGGAGGATATGGGATTTGAACCCATGATCGGGTACCACCCGAAACCCGCTTGAGAGGCGGGTTTCAAGTTCGGTATGCACGATGTGCGCCCACCAGGCAGTTTACTGTCGCAAGGTGAGACCTCGAGTCGACGCATGCCAGGGTTTCTGTTTAGGCTCCGCGGGATCGGCCAAACTCGGAGTCCGATCGTGCGAGTCCTGGCACATTCGGACTCTCTACATCTTCCCTAGTCCTCCCAGGTGCGGGTCGGATTGCGCAGCATTTCCGCGACGAGGAACGCGAGTTCGAGCGACTGCTGCGTGTTCAGGCGCGGGTCGCAGGCGGTCTCGTACCGGTCGGAGAGCTGGTCGTCGCGGATCTCCTGGGCGCCGCCGACGCATTCGGTGACGTCCTCGCCGGTGAGCTCGATGTGGATGCCGCCCGGGTGGGTGCCGGTCTGGCGGTGCACTTCGAAGAAGCCGAGGACCTCGTCGACGACCTGGTCGAACGCGCGGGTCTTGTAACCGGAGGCGGACTCGTACGTGTTGCCGTGCATCGGGTCGCACTGCCACACGACCTTGCATCCGGCGGCCTGGACCTTCTCGACGATCGGGGGCAGGACGGTGCGGACGTTCTTGTGGCCCATGCGGGTGATGACCACGAGCTTCCCGGGGATGTTGTCCGGGTTGAGCTTCTGGCACATCTCGACCACGCCTTCGGGCGTGGCGGTCGGGCCGATCTTGCAGCCGACCGGGTTCGCGACGCGGGAGAGGAAGTCGATGTGGGCGCCGCCGAGCTGGCGGGTGCGCTCGCCGTTCCAGAGCATGTGGCCGGACAAGGCGTAGGCCTTGCCGTTGAAGATGCGGGTGAGCGCCCGGTCGTATTCGATGGCGAGCATCTCGTGGGAGGCGAAGACCTCGGCGGTGTGGAGGTTCTCGTCCTCGACGCCGCAGGCGGCCATGAAGCGCACGGCGCGGTCGATCTCGCGGCCGATAGCCTCGTAGCGCTCGCCGGCCGGGGAGGTGCGGACGAAGTCCTTGTTCCAGTCGTGCACGGCCATGAGGTCGGCGAGGCCGCCGCGCAGGTAGGCGCGGAGCATGTTCATGGTGGCGGCGGAGTTCGCGTAGGCGCGGATCATCCGCTGCGGGTCGCAGACGCGGGCCTCTTCGGTCGCTTCGAGCGAGTTGAACATGTCGCCGCGGTAGACGGGCAGGCCGAGCGAGTCGAGCGCGGCCGAGCGCGGCTTGGAGTACTGGCCGGCGACGCGGCCGACCTTGACCACGGGCAGCGAGGCGCCGTAGGTGAGCACGACCGCCATCTGCAGGAGGGTGCGCATGTTCGCGAGCACGTGGTGCTCGGTGTTGTCGATGAACGTCTCGGCGCAGTCGCCGCCCTGCATGAGGAAGGCGCGGCCTTCGCAGACCTCGGCGAGGGACTCGCGGAGGTGCTCGACCTCGTAGGGCGCGACGATCGGGGGGACCCCGGCGAGCACTCCGGCGACGTCTTCGACCTCGGCGTAGTCGTCCCAGGGGGGAACCTGCTCACGGGGCAGGTTCCGCCAGGCGTCGAGCTGATAGCGCTCGGCTTCCTCCGCGTCGATGACGGTCGGAGCGAGGCCGCGGTTGCTCAATTCAGGCCGCAATGGGTTCACTCGAAAATCGTATAGCCGACTCCTTCGAAGTCGTATGGCTGTTTTCCTGGCACCGAAGACCTGCAGACGATGCCCACCATGACCCCGGTGCAATGCTCCCGTATATCGGGATACAGCCATGGCATCTCCTGTTCGCTTCAACTAGAGTCTGCTCACGTGACCCGCTTTGGATTCGAATCCGTCTATCTGGCCCGTCATGGGCAGACACAATGGAACACCGAAGGTCGTCGGCAAGGCCGCCTCGACTCCCCATTGACCGAGGAGGGACGCGGACAGGTGACCCGATATGCGGAGCGGCTCGGTGGGGAACCGATCGACTCGCTCTTCGCAAGCCCGCTAGGGCGTGCGAGCGCTTCGGCCGGCATCGTCTCCGAGCGGCTGCATCTCCCGATTCGGTTCCTGGACGATCTCAGCGAAGTCGATCACGGGGTGTGGTCGGGACTCGTCGACGAAGAGATCGACGATCGATGGCCGGGTGAGAGCGAAGTCCGTTCGAACGACAAGTACCGTCATCGGTTCCCGGGCGGTGAGAGCTACGCTGACGCCTCCGTTCGAGCGCATCAAGCACTTGCGGCGGTCGAGCGGAGCGGATCCAGGGCACCCCTTCTGGTTTCACATGAAATGATAGGCAGGATGCTTCTGAAGCATCTGACCGGAATGGATTACGAGGATGCGCTCGAGCTAAAGCAGCCGAACGAGATCGTCTATCGGGTCGACCCTGACGGGATGATTTCGAGTCTCGCGTGAGGTTCTACGCGTCGGCGAGCCGGGTGATCTCCTCCAGCAAGCCCGCTTCGATGCGAAGCCGCCCGGTGTCACTCACCGGCATGGTCTTCGATCGGGAGCCGGGGAGCCGGACTCCGTTGCTGCCGGGTAGGGGTGGGCAAGAGGTCAGATACGCGGCAAGCCTGGCCACATCCGCGGCGACGTCGTCTGCCTTCCGTTCGAAGACCTCCAAAGGGAGCGTCAGGAAGAACGCGGCATTCCCGCGGGATCGCTTGCCAGATGCCACGAAATCGGGACCCGCCAGGACTCCCGACAGCACTTCAGCGATCAGTGCGAGGCAGAACCCCTTGTATCCTGCGGCTCCGGTCAAGAACGTCTCGGTCGGCTTCTTCTGCAGGTCCTGCGGATACGAGGCGGGTCTGCCGAGCCTGTCGCTAAGCGGGCTCTCAACGAAGACCCCACCCGCCCGAGCCACCGCCTGTACCGATCCGTCCGATGAGGCGGAGCTGCTCATATCCACGACCAAGGGGGCGTCGCCTGAAACCGGGCACCCGAACACCAGCGGGTTCGTGGCCAGTCTCGCTTCGGCACCGCCGAATGGGGCGACCTTCTGAGCCCCGCCGGAGAAATTCGAGAACCCGAGCACGATCATGCCCGCATCGGCGATCGGCTTCGCGATATGCGCGAGCCTTCCGAGGTGGCCGCTTCTCCTGACGGCGATGACGGCTGGCGCATTCACACCGCGGCTGGCGATAGCCGATTCAACGACAGTTTGCCCGACCAGTTCGCCGAATGACCAATGGCCGTCGATGACCATTCGAGTACCGTCGATGCGATGCTTCTCGGGGGTCGCGTTCGCGTCGATGCGCCCAGTGCGGATCGACTTCGCGTACTCGGGGACCCTGAGCAGGCCATGTGAAGGGTAGCCTTCGAGCTCGGCGTTGACCAAGGAACCCACCACGTCCGACGCGGCGTGCTCGGGCGCGCCGGCACGTTGCAGTGCGTTGACCGCAAGTCGTGCGACCTCTTCCACGCCGACCTCAATCGGATGGCGCCGCGCCTTTCCCATCGGAACCACTCGCCAAGCGCGCAGGGCCGCATGCAATTCGGCTTCCCCGCTGTACGCGGTGACCTTCGTGGAATGGGAGAGCAAGCGTTCGAATCCGCTCGGTCCCTCAGCTCCGGCCATGCCCACCGGAGAGAGGATCCGACAGCGGCCTGAGGCACTGGCATGCCGGATCGCCCAATTCGTCACCTCCTCCGAATACTGGCCGTCCCGCTGGAAGAGGACGATCAGATCATGCTCTGCGGTCGCCAGCGCCGCAAGCGCCGCAGCGGCCGTCGTCCCGGACGCCGGACCTCGCAGGCTTTGCTCCAACGCGAAGACGTCGACCAGCTGTACCGGCGCCCCTGATTGCTCGCCGATGTGCTCCGATGGGATGAACGTCGAATCCGTTTCTTTCTCGCAGAAGATCAGCAGGGACCTGCCCGGGTGGCTCCAAGTCATTCCCATCCTTCAGGCTCCAATCTCCGAAGGGCACGAAGCATCGCCCAGTCGGGCGGTGGTCACTGCGAGGGAGTAGGGGTCCGCAGCACCCCCTGTCGTCCGCAAGCCACTAGCCATCTGCGCCACGGTCTCCAACGTGACGCTGCCCGAGTCCCAGCTGCCCGGAAGCTGGTTCTGGTCCTGAAAGCAGACCCGTGTCGTGTAGATGTTGACGAAGTCCATCGCCATGAACCACTGCACGAGCCGCGCATCAAGATCGTCCGGCAGCCGTGCCGCGAGCATGGCGCAAACCCGCTCCAGAAGCGGTAGCCGCGACGAGTCGCTCATGGAGAGCAGGCCCATTCGCATCAGGAATCTGGCGATGTCGCATTCCCTCCATCCGAAGGCGGGCAGCGGATCGATGAGCATCGGTTGAGCTCCCTCCCGCAAGAGCACATGTTCAGGCTTGAAATCGCCGTAGACGAGTCGCATCGTCTTGCTCGACGGCCACGGGGTTCGCGCGATCGTTTCGACCAGCGAGGAGATGCCGCGCGCGAGCTCGGCACTGGGAACGACCCTGTCGACGTACCGGCGATGCCGTCCCCGCAGGAACTTGCGCCGGAACGTGCCGACCATTCCGAGTGCATGTGCCCTGTTCACCGCATCGGCATCCGTTGGCTCGAGTCTCGCCGGTGGATACTCCCAAAGCCGCTCGAGCAGGCCTACCGCGTAAGCTGAAGCTTCCGATGCCTTCTCGTCGGGGACATCGCGATCGGCGACGGAAGGCGTCGAAGCACGCTCGGCCGCGACCACGAGCACGCCGTCCACCAAGCCGATGACACGCGGCACGGCGTCGGTGCCCAGGATGCCGGTGAGCAACCTCAGTCCTCTGGCCTCATCAAGGCACGCACTCGATGCGGCGGCGTACTCCCGCTGTGCGCGAGTGATCTCACCGAGTTCACGGGCGCGGACGCCGCCTTCCCGGCGCAGCGATGATCGCGCCTTGCCCAGAATCGAGCATTTCGCGACCGCCCGCCCGACATCGGACTCGAACATGTACACGTAGCTCGTGACGCTGGGGATAACGGTGAGCGGCTCAGAAAAAGCGATCCCGAGCTGCTGCAACGCATGACGAACCTGTTCTCTCGCGACGGTTTCGAAGACATCGTCAATGAACGGACCTGTTCGGGCGGTCCCCGGCAGTGCCGGTTCGGGCCCCGATAGGGCTGTCATCTGGTCTTCAGGTGGTCGGCGATGAGATAGGCCAGGTCTATGACCTGCCGCGCGTTCAACCTCGGTGCCTTCGGCAAGATGGCGGGTGAGCGGCCGCTGCCGCTCAGCCAGGTTCCCCCGATGCACTCGTCCACGTCTTCATGGGTGAGCGGCATTCTGATGCCGGATAGAGCTATGCCCGCCGATTCGAGCGCCGCTTCCGTGGCCAGGAAGCGTTGGTGGACACGGCCGAATGCGACCGGAGCCGCGATGCCGGATACCTGCGGCACCGCGTCGCACATCCACACGGGCGTGCAACCGAGGTCCGAGATCCGGCGTGCGAGCGCGGCGATCTTCTCGCCTTCGGCGTCATCCTCCGCCGCGACCGCGATGGCGAGACGCCCATGCGGATCGCCAGCAGATACGGCCTCGACGAATCTGATGAGGATTTCAGGATCAGATCGGGAGTCGAACACCGTTCCGACGGGGTTGTTGATCCCTGTGATGAGGTGTTCCGGAAAGCGATGTTCGGCGAGCTCACCCGCATCGACCCAGAGCATGTGGGTCGAGGTGTCGAACCAGTCGGCGTCGGAGCGGCTCCTCCGCGTCATACCCTGCTCGTAGTCGGGGTCGGTCGCCTGGTGCGATACGTAGAACTCGGACGAGAACAGGCTTCCCTCGTCCGCTCCCATTCGACACGCGTCGAAGAACGACAACGCCCGCTCGATCGCGTCGACGGTGAGGTCGTAGCGCAGTCCGGAAGGGCTTTCGCGGATGAACTCCGGGCTCCAATGTCGCACGTTTCGTAGATCGGCCTGGCCTCCCGATGAGCATCCGCGCACGAAGTTCAAGACGCCGACCTCGCTGCGGTACCGGTCCGACAGTGTTCGCTCTTGGACCGCGCCTCCTTCCCCGTCGGTAGAGGCCACTCGCACGACCCGCAATCCCGTTTCGTACATGACGATCGCTGAGAACGCGAGGATGATCTCGAGGTGCGACTGCACCGATTGCGCGGACATTGGGTTCCCGGCTGGAAGCCCGTTGGCCGCGGCGAAGACGAAGGCCTTGCGTGCGGCGGCCTCTCCGAGTCTCCGCCTGAGACGGCTCACCTCGGTGTCCATCACCAACGGAGGAGCCGAGTAGAGGACTTGGAGGTCCTGGCGAAGATCTGCGGCACGTCCGTGCTCCGCTGCCCCGGGTTGACCGCTGTACGGCGGCGTCCGGGTCGTTTCAGTGTCGGCGGGTGTCACTGGACTCACGCACCCAGAATCCGGCTTACATCCTCAAGACTTCTCCACGAAGCCGTGGTCGCCGGGAGCCGAGCGGCTGCAAGCAGCGTCGCTTCAGTGCTTTGAGGGGCGAACCATCCGAGCCAGTCCGGACGGTTCACGTCCCGACCGGTTACCACGTGCTGTTCAAGGAACAGCTTCTTGGACGCGAAGTCAAGATCGGCGACGTCCAAGGGAGCCTTCGCGTTGTACGTGGGAAACACCAGGCGGCTCAGATAGGCGGGCGCGAGCCGCGGCACCAGGCCCAGGCAGGCGAACATGTCCTGCCAGTGGACCCTGATCTTGGCAGCCCTGGTCCACTCTGTCGTTTCGTCGAATGCTCCGGACAGGTGCTCTGTGCCGGGGAAGGAGCGCAGTGTTCCGGCGAAGGTGCTGATCCGCTCGGGGCATGCGAGGACCTGGATACCCGACGGGCCGGGGACCAGGATGAGCCTCTCGCATGACAGCGCCTCTCCGCCGCCGGCGCCCGCTCCGGCCATGAAGAAGGTGGTCTTCCCCGCTCCGCGGTCGCCGAGCACCAGCGTGACCTCGTCGCCCTTGCCCAGGATCGCCGCGCCGTGCACGACGAGGCCGCCCATCGACTCGAGCCAGGGAATGAAGAGCAGGTCCCGTACTACCCTTCGAACATCCGAGGCGGCGTTCGCGGGATCGGGGTTGGCGACCCGGATACGTCGTGAGCCGGGGTCCGCGAGTATCCACGAACCGGTGTCCGCAGAGTGGATGAGGGTTCCAGATTCCGCCTGGAAGGACAGGCCTCGCCGCAGGTCGTACGAGTGGCTACCGGAATGGAGCAAGATCGGATGTCCGGAGGACGACCTCTGGGCCTGTTCGCGGGCCTCCGACACTGCAGGGATCTCGGCTGAGGCCTCGATCGCCGCGAGCCGGGGGATCTCCGAGCTTTCACCCGATTCCACCTGGAAGAAGGCTCCGAGCTCCCTGCGGAGAAGGGTGGGCACCTCAGGGATGTCCGATCGGATGTCGACCGTTCTTCCCATGAGTGTCGCCGAGGTGTGCTCGAATCCGGCAGGCGCTGCCGAAGATGTCATGATGATGGTCCCTTTCTGGAGGGTGGTTTGTTCCTGCGGCGTTCGCCGTGGACCGGGCTATGCGTTTCTCGGACGCAGCTCGGGAGTCGGGGCGTCCGAGGTGGGTGTCCGATCGAAGTCGAGGCCGAGGAGACGGCCGTCCATATCGCCGTCCCACTGGAAATACCCGCCGGGTCGGGCTCCACTGGCGATCCATTCATGCACGCAGTACTGCCGGAGACCCAGCGTTCCGACCGTATCGAGGCCGAAGACCCGATCGAGGTGATGGCAGACCCAGGCGACAGGGGCTTCGATCTTGTTCTCCTTGACCAGTGCGGCCAAGGAGGCGCGAGTCGGCATATCGAGAAGGTGCCATCCGCGCCATAGGTCGACGAATTGACTCAGTCTCACGTCCTTCTCGATGATTGAGCGCTCGAACCACCCTTCCCGGAAGAGGTGCAGCAGGTGGAAGAGATAGTCGTACTCGATTGCCAAGGCGGGGAGTCCGGCTTCTGCATTCTCGTTCTGGCAGAACACTGTTCGGATCGACCCGAGCGCTTTGTCGAGGGACACTTCCCAGGGACTGTCGTGCCAGGTGAGGCTGAACGCCGCGTCCAGGCTGTGGCTTCGCGGCAGCCGCGCGTCCCCATTCACTTTGAAGAACGGTGGAAGATGGTCGGGGTGCAGGAGGTACATGGCCCGGTCGGCGGCGGAGAAGTCCTCCCAGGAGCCTGTTCGCGCACGGTACCGTTTCCGGTTCGTGTAACCCAGTGACTCCATCAAGGCTGTGAATGCTCCCGCATCAGTCGGGGAGATCATCACGTCCATATCGGCGAACTCTCGGGATCCTCGGCCGGAGTAGAACTCTTGCTGGCAGACGATTCCCTTCGTGAAGGCGATGTCGAGCCCTTGAGCCTCCGCAGCTCTGGCGATGGACGCCGCCTCCCTCAGGTAGTCAGCCGTCTTATGGCGTCCGAACGACAACGATTCGACTAGGTATTTCCGAGTCCGATGCGGCACAAACGCAGAAGTTCCCGAGTCGATGAGGAAGTCCGCCAACACTCCCACCAGGCCATGCCTGGCGGCAAGCCCGATCAGCACGTCGACGTTGTACCGCCGGTCTTCGATGCTCTCCCGGGCGAGCTCGAAGTGCTCATTTCCGGGCGCTGCGACCGAAACGCGCTTCAGCAGATTCCAGGTCTTCCCGAGTGCTTCCATCCCCACCTCTCACATGCGGATATCGTCCGCTGGTTCCAGCCGCAGTCTTCGAACTCCACTGCGTCACCGCGCAATTCGACTGGGCGATGCTTTACGGAAATGATTCTTCACACCCCGTCCGTGCTGTGCAAGCTCTGTCTTTCAGCCGCTGGGTATCATGTGGATGTATTCCATGGCCGGGTACGACTTATGTCGACTGTGATCAGCCGACTCGGACCGGCGAGGCAAAATCGCGATCGAACCAGATGAGCGGATTCGTACCCTTGCAACGCACTGCGGTCACCAATCCGACGAGGATCAGGTGGTCCTCCACATCTGAGGCGAAGTGCCTGACACATGTCATCGACGCGAGGGCTCCCTCGATCCACGGGGGCCCGCCCACCGATCGCATCACACCAGGCGCGTCGAACTTGTCGGCGCCGCGAGTCGCGAAGAGCACGGCGAGGTCGCGCTGGTCCTCTGCAAGGAAGTTGACGGTGAAACGCTCGGCCGCGCGTATCGCCCGATGGGACTGGGTTCCATGATCAACGCAAACCAGGAGCGAGGGCACGGACGCGCTGAACGGGCATACCGAACTCGCAGTGAAGCCGGCGGCCCCGATTTCCCCACCCTCGGCCATAACAATCGCAACGGCCGCTGGAACCTGGGACATCGCGTCTTTGAACGCGGCTTCTTCAACGGTCTTGTCGATGTCCGGAGGATTCATGCGCGCTGAGCGGCTTCGATCATCTGCCAGAGTCCGCCGGGCGTCTTGAACGCCTCTGGTGTGATGAGCTCATCGGGAATCGCCCTGCCAAGGTGTGCCTCCAGGGCGACCAGGAGCCCTACCGTGGCCAGCGAGTCGAGGCCGAACGCGACCAGCGAGTCGGTCGGGAAGATCTCCTGAGTGGGATCGACCCCCTGAAGGTGGGCGCGCAGGATCGCCTCGAACTCACTCGACCATTCAGATTTTTCCATGATCAGTCTCCATCTCATCTCTTAGGAATTTGGTATGCCGTCCGCTACTACACCGAGGTCGGAATCGCCGATCGTCTCCCTGCGCTACTCGCCTCGGCTGCGGGCAATCGCGGCGAGCGATGCGATACCGGTGAAGTCGAGCGGATGCGACTCGAATCCGGCATTACGGAGCGAAGACACCATGCTCGGGATCATCGTGAACCTTCCGCCAGCCGCCGCGTACGACAGCGCAGGATCGCAAGCGGAACCGGGATGGCAGGATTCGAACACGTCGACGATCGCGAGAATCCGGGGGTCGTCGTCGGCGGCGGGACGGTAGTCAGGATCAACGTCGAGCACGGCGGTCGGCTCGTCTCCCCGAGGGGAATCGGAGGTGAACGCCGCGTATGAGGTCGGGACTCGGATAAGCGGGTCGTGGGATGCAGTGAGAAGCATCCGCTCATGCAACGCGATCAGATCGGGACGGTCACCTGCCACTGCACAACGCAGCCCGTCACGCTCCTCCAGCCATGCCTCCTCGACTTCCGGGTGCGCCAGCGCGACAGCTCGGATGCGCGCGCCCAGATGCCGCGAATTGCCGTTGGCGATCCAGTCGGCCTCCGCCGGAATGACACGCGTCGGAATCCGTGAGAGCAGCTCCTGCAGCGGGGCCTCCGGTTTCCCGAGCAGAGCATCCGCGAATCCGATGACGGCGTCGAAGAGTTCTCTGCACTCCTCCGGCGCCGCCACCTCGCCGCCGCATTTCAGGAAGAACTTGAACTCACGATCGCCGGGATAGAACGCGAAGAGCATCCGGTCGAAGCCGCCGTCGGTCGTCCGCTCCTCGATCCGTCGAGAGCCTGCAACACCTGCAGCCTCTTGCCGCCCTTGATAATCGAGGTACTCGATGCGCACGGGCCGCTGCAGGATGCTCCCCGACTCCGAATCGATGCGGTCCTTCGCCGCGACGCCGGCCTCCTCGTCACGGACGCCGTACGGATAGGCGCGAAGCAACAGGCCGTGCGTGCGGCGCACGAAATCGGCGCCGGTCGCCCCCGGAGGGAACTCGAGTCGGCAGTCGACCTCTGTCGCGATCCTGGCCATGAGTCCGGCACTGCGCGGTCGCCAGCGGTTGGAGACCGCCGTCGTGAGGAACAGGTCGTACGTCTGCGTCCAGGCGGCAATCGCACCGCCCACCACTGCATGGAAGAACGAGGCCGGGCTGACGCCGTGCGTGGTCGAGTACCGCTGGACGCTCGCATAGAGGTCGGCATCGTTGAGCGTGAGCTGCAGGGTCTTGCCGGCGACCCCGGCCGGAGGCAGGAAATTCCTCGGAGCTTCTCGCCACAGGCCCGAGAGCGCCTCAATGGCGCGAGCGCTCGCGGCCTGCATCGCCTCCTCCGATTCGGCAGCCGCGCAGTCGAGAGGCTGGAACGCCTCGTCGCCCGCGAAGAGCGCACCCTGGCCGTCGTCCACCAGGTGTCGTTCGACCTCGCGAGCCAGGCGCGAGAACGCAAAGCCGTCGATGTCGATCTGATTGGCCCGCAGCACGGCTTCGCTCACGACGTCGCCGTCGGTGCGCACCATGCACCGGAAGCCGGGCCGTTCCTTGACATCGACGGGTACGACGGGGCCGTCGGTCAGCTCGACCTGCGGAGGCTCGAAATGCGCAAGCACGCATTGCTCCGGTTGTCCATCGGGCAAGACCCGGTACATCGTCCTCAAGGCCTCGTAGGCGGCAGCCGCGGCGTTGAGCGTCTGCTGCAGCCGCTCCTTCGTCAGACCTTGAGGGACGCTCAAGGGACGGCTCAGGTGGAACTCGATGCCGTATTCGCGGATGAAGGTCTCCTCGTTGAGGAACCAGAATGACTGCTGCCCCCAAGCCAGGCTCCCTGTACGCGCAAATTCCATCGTCATGTCCTCATTTCCCTGCGCCGAGATAGGAAGCGGAGTGGATCTCGAAGAGCTCCTTGTAGAGACCTCCGGACCGCATGAGCTCGTCGTGGTCGCCGGATTCGATCAAGGCCCCCTCCTTCATCACTAGGATCAGATCAGCACCGGCCACCGTCGAGAACCGGTGGGAGACAATCACTGTCACCGCCCCGATCGATCGCCCGAGAGACTTCGCCCTATCCATATAGGATTCGAACACCGCCTGCTCGCTCGGCGCATCAAGGGAGGCCGTCGGTTCGTCGAGCAGCAGCACCACCGGTTCGGGACGCATGCACGCGCGGGCGAGGGCGACCTTCTGCCACTGACCTTCCGAAAGATCGATGCCGCCGAACGCGCTGCCCAACTGGGTGCGGTCCCCGTCCGGCAGCCGCGAGCGGAGCTCGTCGGCGTCGGCCGCGGTCACCGCCGCGTCCAAGGAGGCCGCGGTACCGTGCCTGAGGTCGCCGAGGCCGATCGACTCGGCGAAAGTTGTTTGGTAGCGCCCGAAGTCCTGGAACGCGGCGCTGAGCGATTCACGCCATGCGACCGTGTCGATCTCCGCGAGGTCGTCCCCGTCGACCAGGATGCGACCACTGTGCGGGCGGTGGAGCTTGGCGAGCAGCTTCACCAACGTCGTCTTGCCTGAGCCGTACTCGCCGACGACCGCGACGACCGCCCCCGCAGGGAGGGTGACCGACAGGTCGTCGACCGCGTTGCGATCGGTCCCCGGGTACGAGAACGTGAGGTTGGACAGCGTGATCCCATCTGTCAGCCGACGGGGCGCGGGGACGTCGGTGCGCGAGAGCCCACGACGCTCCGCATATTCGCGAAGCCACAGATACGGCTCGAGGACGCGCGCCGCGCCGGAGGCATCCGAAGTAGACTGCAGTGCCCGGTCGAGCACTCCCCGGAGCAACGCTCCGATCGTCACTGCCATCATCACGTCGCCCACGCTCGCTGCGCCGTCGGCCACCTGCACCGCCACCAGGCCGATGACCGACGCGTATCCGACCGTGAAGACGGTCCAGCCGACGGCGCGCCAGCATCCACTAGCGATCAGCGCCCGTGAGCGGCTGGCACGCACCTGCTCGGCCGCAGCGACCTGGCGATCGACCAGCTGCGGTCCGACACCAGAGACGCGCAGTTCCTTCCCCGCGCTGCCGCTGATGCACAGCTTGAAGAAGTGGATCTGAGCGCGCTGGTTTCGAGCCGCAACGAGTTCCGACCGCTTGAGCCTCACCTGTGCGCGCCGGTCGAACCAAAGTTGGAGGACCACGCACGGCAGCATCAGAAGCAGCCAAGGACTGGCGGCGCCCAGAATGAGCAGTGTCAGAATGAGCCTGACGCCCATGGAGACCGCCTCGACGGCGTTCCACGCCGAACCTACGATCGCCCAGGACCTCCCGCGGATCGCAGTAATGCGGTCCAGGTACTCCTGGTGCTCGAGATGGTCGATCTCAGGCAGCTCAGCGGAGGCCCGCATGATGCCCGGCTCGATCTCGATATGGCCGACCTTCTCCATCACGTGGAACCGCATCGCACTGGCGGCGCCGCTCACCGTGCGGTCGGCCGCATACGCCAGCGCGGCCAGGACTCCCCCGATAGCCGCTGACACGGCCGCCCCAGCGGCCATCGAGTCGACCGTGTACTTGAGCGCCAGGCCGATACCCGCGAACGCCACGGCGTTGACGGCCATGGCCGCAAGCAGAAATGCGGTGACCGCCGGTTCGCGACGCAGACAGATGCCCAAGAGGGATGCGAGCAGGCGTGCATACTTGCTGATGTTCGTCATACGATCGCGCCTTCCTCGAGACGATCATCGAATCCAGCGGCGAACCGCTCTGCCTGAAGCCGATACATCCGGGCGTAGGTGCCGCCCAGGGACATGAGTTCCTCGTGGGTCCCCTGCTCGGCGATTTTTCCGTCGTCGATGAGGACGATGCGGTCCGCCCGGCGGACCGTCGCAAGACGGTGGGAGACCAGGATCGTGGTGACCGGCTCGGTCAGCTGCTCAAGCCGGTCGAATAGCCGCTGCTCCGTGCGGACGTCGAGGTGGGCGCTCGGCTCGTCGAGGACGAGGATGCGCGCACCCGACTTCACGGCGTACAACGCCCGGGCGAGGGCGAGTTGCTGCCACTGCCCCCCGGAAAGATCGACGCCGCCGTCGATGGACGCGTCCAGTGAGGTGTCCTCCCCGGCGGGAAGGCCGTCCACGAGTGCCTGGAGTCCGGATTCCGCGATCGCTGATTTCAGCGCCGCCTCGTCGACGGGACCGCTGCGTCCGAGGGCGATGTTCTCTGCGATGGTCAACCGGTACTTCACGAAGTCCTGGAAGACCACGGCCAGGTGCGATCCCCAGTCGTCGATTCCTCCGATGTCGCGGCCGTCGGCCGTGACGATCCCGGCGGTCGGTCGGTATGCGCCGGCGAGGAGTTTGATGAGCGTCGACTTGCCGGCACCGTTGAATCCGACCACGGCTAGAGACTCATCGGGTCGGATCTCCAGGTCGAGGCCCTTGGTGACCGAGGCGCCCCTCTCATAGCGGAAGTGGACGTCCTCAAACCGGATGTGGGGTGCCCGTGTCACGGAGAGCGGCTGCAGGTGCTGTACCTCGGACTTGCGTTCGAGCGAGTCCTTCAGGGCGGCGAACGCGGCCAGGCCAGGACGGGCGCCTTCCATCTCCATCATCGGGCCGACGCCGGATGCGGCTGTGAAGATGCCCCATCCGGCGGCGAGTGCGGCGCTGGCGATCCCGACGTCGGTGCCGTTCGCCACCGTGGCGAAGCCGACCGCTCCGAAGATGGCACCAAGCGGCAGCAGCGTGATGGCGAACTGCTGCCAGTGCGCACGGGCCATAGCGCGGTCGTCTGCCCAGACTGGCGCGAGGTGGGCGCGCATGTCGTACTGATGCCGTCCGATGATCCAGTCTGCGAGCCCGAAGATCCGCAGCTCTTTGGCTTCCGAGCGGGAGGCGGTCAGCTCGCCCCAGTACTGGTAACGGCGATGGTGTTCGATTCCGTCAACCCAGATCCGGTAGTGCCGGACCCAGAGCCGGGTCGCCAGGCGGCGTGTCACCAGAGCGGGGATGATGAGTGCGGGGACGAGCCAGAACGACCAGTACGAGACCACGATCGCCGAGGAGATGAGGCCGACGTACTCGAAAATAATCCGCAATGCTCCGATTGCGCCATCCCCGGGGGTCTTCTCTACCCACTCGGTCGGATCGGCCGCCGCGGTCTTGAAAAGATCCTGCGTCGCCTTCGGTTCGATCATGTCGACCGTGGGTGCGCCCACGGCGAGCCGCGCAACTTCGGCACGGTGCCGAAGATTGACACCGCTGACGACAAGGTGCTTGGCCCACCGAAATGCGAGGCTGCTGACCTGTCCGAGAAGGAACACCGCGCCGAACACCACGAGAGGAACTGTGAGATCGGCGTCCACACCCGAGATCAGCAGGCCCACCGAAGCCGCGCCGATCGCGGGGAACACCGCGTGCAGCACACCGATAGTGATGATTGCTGCAAGGGTCCCCGGATCGCTGTGACGGAGCAGTCTGAGAAAGTTCCAGCGGTCTCGGAAGACCGTCATTAGAGGTTCCAACGTGCTCTCATTCCTGCTCGAGTGAGGAGTGATGTGTCGACTTGAGCTCGGAGTCGACGCCGTCCAGGATCCCGATCCGGTCAAGATGGGACTGGATCAGTTCGAGTCCGTGGCCTCCCGCTGCCGCGGCGACAGCCCTCGCGAGCCGTTCGATCCCGAAACCCAGGCACATCGACAGAGCCGGAGTCCCGTCGTCGAGACTGATTTCGAACGGGCGGGTGAAATGCGAGTGATGCTGGTTGAGTGAAGCCACGGCTACGCCGTCGGGGGCATCGTCGTGCAGTGCGACCAGTTCGAACTTGCTGTCCCAGAGCATCTGCGAGGCGGTTCTCTGCGAAGCTTGCTCGCCGAAGAAGATGTCCGTCGCCGTCTCGAGCCGGAAATCGAGCCCGAACAGTGCGGCCACTGCAATCGTGAAGTCGGCAAGTTCCCCATGCAGACGTTCAAGGTCCTTCTCACTGCCGATGAACAGATTCTCCCGGACTGTGAACTCCCTCAGCCGTTCGACTTGGTTCAGGTTCCCTTTCTCATCCCGAAAGCAGCGGCCGCTGAACGTCATGATGGTCGGTGCTTCGGAACTCACTGCCGCCGAGGCCAGCACCGGGAAGCAGTGGAGACACATCGCCGGTGTGAGGACTTCCTCAGGTGCGCTGAGGAAGTCAGCGATACCTCTGCCGGCCGGATCTCGTTGGCTCCAGAACTTGGGGAATTCGTCGTACACGGCGGGGTGAGGGTCGAACGGGGACACGAAGCTGATGTGCTGCCTCGCGGTATCGAAGTAGCCCGCACGGTCGACGTCCTCAGCCCTGATCATTGACGGGACCGCGATCCGTTGCGCACGATAGGCCCGCTGAAAGTAGTTGCCGATGAACCGGTCAAGAAGGTCGCACAGCACGCTGAAGTCGTGGCTGTAGAGGTTCAGTCCGCGGCCGGTGCGTGTACCGATCCGGTCGGTATACGAGCCCCGCGGGCTCAATGCGCGCTGCTCCTCTAGTTCAGCGACAAGGCCAGAGAAGGCTGCAGCCAATGCATTCGAGTCAACGAGAGAGAGGTCGATACTACCTTCGCCGTTGGAGTCGAACCGGACCCGAGGGCTGCGATCAGGGATCGAGGACAACTCCTTCGCCAGGCGGAGCACAAGATCGGCGACCCCTACGGCTCCTGCTGAGCGGCCCGTGAGCACTACCGAGTCACCTTCGAACTCGACTCGGGCGACCCCTGGATAGTGGAATCGCAGTTGGGTGGCCAAGGTGCGCCGCGCCTGGCGGCCCAGGACTACCTGCCCCATCGGGAAGGATTCCTGGCGAGCATTCTCGACGATGTCCTTCACAGCAGAGTCACCTTCCGGTCCATGAGAGCCAACCCCCCGGTATCCGACCAGAGCCGGTTGTTCGCGTGGGTCAGCGAGGCGGAGCGGAGGTCCCTAAGCGAACGCGCCAGCGGCACTTGGGAGTCTTCCGTGTAGCCGACGGCCATTCCCGCGACCTCGACCATGTGGTTGACCGCGTCGAAGGTAAGTTCCGAGGCCAGCAGCTTCAACGTGTTGAAATGGATGCGCGCCGGTGCGTCTCGAAGCGTGGCGATATCCTCGCAGCGCGCGCTTTCCACCTTGTCGACCGCGAGTTTCAGGTAGCCGCCGACCGCTTCGAGCCGGGCTCTGATCTGCGCCAGCTGGTAACGGGTGAGGTCGGAGCTCACGTCCGGTCCGCCTCGGCGGCCGGGATCCCGCAGCCATGCAACGAGCTGTGCGAAGGCTCCACTTGCGGCCCCGAGCCAGCAAGCGGCCCAGGCGACATGTGCGACCGGGATGATGGTTTCCGCAGCAATCTCACCGAAGTCGCGGTCACCCGCGATAACGGCCGACTGGTCGACGGCACCCTCGATGTACAGTCCACCGCTTGCGGTGCCTCTCATTCCGAGGGTCGACCACTGTGCTCGGGGCTCGATGCTCAGTTGATCACGATCCGCGTACACCAAGCGGACTTCCCCCGGGCCGGCTTCAGGGTGGGAACGCAGGGTGAGCAGAAAGCCGTCCGCGTTCATCCCGCCAGTGACGACTGGCGCATGGCGTTCGAATTTGTAGCCGTCGTCCTTCTCAATGAGGGCCGCCTGTGCGGATTGAAGGCGGGCGCCTGTGCCCGGTTCCGTCGTGACCGAAGCGATGTACACCTGGCCTCGCGCGATCCTCGGCAGGAGATGTTCGATCAGCCGAGGTTCTCCAAGCCTGGCGATGGTATCCGCCTGTTGGCAGTGCATCGCCCAGATGAGTCCCGTAGACATGCAAGCCGCACCGATTGTTCGGGCCGCCCAAGAGAAGTCTCCGAGGCTCCACCCCAGACCCCCGTATGCCTTCCCAACAAGGGCACCCATGAATCCGCTCCGACGAAGCAACTCGAGATTCTCCACAGGGAATCTGCCATTTAGGTCAGTCTCTCTGGCTCGATCTCGAATTTGATCGGCGATGCCGAAGACAGCTTGCCTGTCCAATCCCATTTGCCCATCCTTTCGCGGTCGTGGAGCTCTCGAACTCTGTCGAGTCTCCAAGACTTCCGGGAAAGCGGCAATGGTCATTCACCTTGGGTTGGAATCCACGGGAGATTCGCAACGGTGCGGTTGCTCATAGGTTAGGCTGCACCTCAATGCCATGAGCGATACCGGGCAGCTCATTCACAGAGGTACATCATCGGTCTACGAACAGCGCCATCTCCGATCCCACTTCAGAATCTACGATTGCTGCCACGACTTCTGACTCTGCCGTATTGGCATTATCCCTGCCATCGAGGAATTCTGGAGTATTGAAATTCATCGGTGAACCCGGAACGGCTCTGAGTACTTCAAAGTATCCGACCACTGCCAGCAGGCAGCGACTATCCACACCGAGCCGGTACTTCAGATCCTTTACATGATTCTCGACAGTAGGACTGGCGATGCCGAGACGGTTTGATATCTGCGCGTTCGTCGCCCCTCCGGCAATGAGCTTCAGGACCTCACGTTGCCGTTTCGAAAGAAGTGCAAGACGTTCGACGGACTGACGAACAACCTTGACGGTCGAAAGCTCACTGAGCTGGGCAGAAGACACAACAGAGGGGTTTGGGGTAGTGAACTTCATGTGAACAGAATACAACAGTATAGCTCACATCAAGTGACAATCTCAATATTCGGGATAATCGTTGCCCTTACTGTGCAAACTGACCGAACTCACTGCGGCTCACAACCAAGGACTTGGCGTCCCACCTCCGAACATCACTGCGCTCCACGCTCGATCCTCCATGCAGGAGCCCAAAGAGGCAACCAGTGTCTTTCACCTGAAGGAAAACCAGGTGGCGGTTTTCCTTACCCACCTCCAGAAAGCACCGCCAGATGCGCCTTTCATTCCTCCGCGATCGCCCGCTTCTCAGCCGAGTTCCTGATGATCCCAAACTCGGAGACAGCTCGCTGATGTGACGGCCCTCTGCCAGAGGCGGCCATTGGGGAGATGAATCCATCTCTGATAACCGGTTTTCTCGAGCGTTCGCCGAAGCTGGGCGGGGTCATCCCTGCGCTGCGCGTCCCGCATCCTGCAGGTACCTGATCCCTGGCAGGAATCCCCTCCGGCGCGTCTCGATCCGGAACGCGCGCACGCCCGATAGGAAAGAACCGTGCCGGGCCGCAATCTTGTCCAGGTTCACCGATGCACCAAACGTCGCAGCGACTACGTGAAGGGTCAGGTGGATGGAGCGTTCAGGTCCGTTGAATGACAGGCAGCTCGAAACCTTGCGGCTGGTCGGGGCCGGTGACGATCTCAGCGGCGGGGAGCACGTCGGGCGCAGGGTCACCGGTCGAGCTCTGCAGTCGCGGGGCCTGGTGACCGTCAGCAAGCGCGATGGAATCTGGCGGGCGGCAATCACCGACGCGGGGCGGTACTACCTCGAGCACGGCGAACATCTCGGCCCGTCGGATGCCTCGACCGCGACGGCCCGGCCGCCGAAGCAGCGCAGCCGCGAAAGCGGCACCACACCGAGTGCGACCCGACATCGCTCGTTGGGCCTGCCGCCGGTCGCGGTCCCCGACCGTCTCGACCGATGCCATCCGGTCATCGCCGGCCTGCGGGATGACAGCGCTCGGATGGAGATGCCGGACGAGGTGCGCCACCGCACATTGCGGCTCCTGCAAGGCCTCGTCGCTGCCGCGGTCGAACGCGGCTGGGGCGTCGCGGGTCTTCCGGTCAGTCTGGAGGGCTGCCACACCGATTTCCAGCAGGAAGCCCGCTGCCGCACCGCCACCATCGAGATCAGGATCGGCGAATTCGCATACGCCGTCACCCTCGACCAGAAGTCTCCCAAGGCATCCGACCCCCTCAAGGCCGCTCGCCTCGAACTCGCACTCCCCTCCTCCCACGCCGACCTCCAATCGGCATGGACCGACGGAAAGACTGCCTCACTGGAGGAGCGACTGCCCGAGGTGATCGAAGCGCTCGCCGAGCGCGCCGGAGCCGACCTGGGTCGTACCGAAGCTGCAGCACGTTCGCGGGTCGCCGCACAAGCGCCCCGCGAACGTGCTGCAGCACACGACCGGGCCCTGACAAGGGAGCGATTCCTCGCCGGCGAACTCGATCGCCAGGCGCATGCGCTGGAGCGCTGGCGCCGCCTCACTGCCTACTGCGACCAGCTCGAAGCGCGCCTTTCTGCAGCCGATCCCCAAGCGCACCAAACTAAATCAGTCCGCGAATGGCTGGCCTGGGCGCGGACCTACACCGCAACGGTCGACCCGTTCAAACAGCTGCCGGGCATGCCCGCTCTACCGGACGACCGCGGCCCTTCGACGCAGCAGGAAGTTCTCAATGAGATAGTGCGGGATATATCCGCAGGTAAAGAGCCCGCCAACGCCCGAACTCCCAGAGAATGGGATCATGGCGGAAGGTTTCACCCGCAGGAGTGAACGATGTTGAGGCACCGTCGCCTTCGGCCGAAAACTTTGGCCGGTATTTGGCCGGAAACTGGTTGGCGACAGCTGGACAGGGCTGGACGCCATTGGCGGTGGCGATCCGGACAGGCGGCGTAAGCGCAGGTTAGTGGCATCGAACGGCGAAATTTCGCACATAGTGGCGGATGTTCGATTG
The DNA here is from genome assembly GCF_027622875.1 of Glycomyces luteolus. GTDB lineage: Bacteria > Actinomycetota > Actinomycetes > Mycobacteriales > Micromonosporaceae > Glycomyces > Glycomyces luteolus. The sequence goes on from NZ_JAPZVP010000027.1 coordinate 44,944, forward strand.
CCAGAGACGCCAGAAGCCCCGGTGACGCTGCATTTCCGCAGGTCAGCGGGGCTTGATGGCGGAGGATATGGGATTTGAACCCATGATCGGGTATCACCCGAAACCCGCTTAGCAGGCGGGCGCACTAGGCCACTATGCGAATCCTCCAGGACGCGCCGGAGCGCGTACCAAGCACAGAGCATACCGGGCCTGTCCCGGTTCGCCCAAGCGGGTTTGGGGTTAGTCAGAGCCAGCTCACGTGAGGTGCGACCAGGAGGTATCCGACGAACGCGGCGATGTCCAGGAGGGTGTGGGCGACGATGAGCGGCCCGGTGCGCTTCCAGCGGAGGTAGAAGACCGCGAAGACGGCGCCCATGACCGCGTTGCCGATGAACCCGCCGAAGCCCTGGTAGAGGTGGTACGTGCCGCGGAGGAGGGCGTGGGCGACGATGATCGCGGGCATGCTCCAGGCGATCTGGCGCAGGCGGGTGACGAGGTAGCCGAGGCCGACGACCTCTTCGATGATCGCGTTCTTGAGCGCGGCGAGGACGAGGATCGGGACGGCCCACCACACGTCGTTGAGGTTCGCGGCCGCGATTTCGGCGTTGAGCCCGAGGGCGCGGGCGGTGAAGTAGAGGCCGAGGCCCGGAATGCCGATGCACAAGGCGAGGCCGGCGCCGCTGAGCAGGTCGAAGCCGGGGCGGCGGGTGTCGAGGCCGATCGCGCGGAAGGGGTTGCCGCGGTCGAGGCTGAGGAAGTGCAGTGCGAGGGCCACAGGCGCCATGGCGAGGGCGAGACTGACGAGCTGCCGCGAGAGGTCGTACCAGGGCCGTTCGGCCTCCGCCTTCGCGGAGTTCATGGACTGGACGCTGTCGGCGAGGCCGCCCGGTTCCGTGAGGGTGCCGATGATGTCGACGATCGACCAGATCGCGGATGCGCCGAGGGAGAGAGCGAGGACGATCCAGATCTCGCGCCGGACGATGCGGGGCGCGAGCAGCGGCGCGATCGCCGGTTCATCGGCGAGCGCGGTCTCGGGGCGGTTCGACATGCGTTCCAGCCTGCCAGAACCGCGGGGCGGGCGCACCTGCCGGGCGACACGCCGAGGAGCCGCGGTTTTCGGCGGGGTCGCACCTCGTGTGCGACGCGTCGGTCCTCGTCGCGGGCATGATCGTTTTGCGAGGCGAGGTGCTGTGAATCTCATCCCACTCGGCGACGCTCACCGCTCACGGCACCTCGCTTTTCTACACCCCGTGGTCATCCCATGTCTGTCGGTTTCTTGACATTCGTTGATGCGAATCAGGTAAGGTTAGCCAGTCCTTACCTGAGAGGGGTGCGCTATGCGGCTCGCGACTGCGGAGGCTCACGTCCTGAGCACCACCGCGCTCGGCCGCCGCCCCCTCGCCGCACCGCGAATCCTCCAGCCGATCGACGCGCTCCGCACCGCCGCCGACCGGGTCGACCGCGAGGTCGGCGTCCACCCGCTCGCGGGCGTCCGCGCCTGGCTGGACGGCGAACCGGCGCAGGACGGGATCGAGTTCCGCGGCGCCGAGCTCGCCGCGGGCGAGCGGATCGAGGAGCTCATGGGCACGGCCGCCGCGCTGTGGGGCGGTTCCGCCCACGCGAACGCGGCGCTCGCCTGGAAGTCCTACTGCTACTGGACGCTCGCGCCGGTCGTGCTCGGCTACATCACCGCCCGCCGCGTTCCGGTCCTTGACGCCTCGAACGCGGTCTTCCGCGTCGCCGAGGAAGCCCCGATGTTCTCGGTGCGCCAGCTCCGGCCCCGTTTCCTCGCCCTGCCGCACGACCCGTGCGCGTCGCACCCCGACGTTGCAGTGGTCGCGAACGAGGCGCTGCTGCTGGACCGCTTGCGCGCCACCGTGTTCGACGGCCACCTGCTGCCAGTACTGGAAGCGTTCCTCGCGAAGGCGCGGGTCGGGCGCCGGACGCTCATGGGCTCGGTCGCCTCGGGCATCGCCTACGGGGTCGCCTCGATCGCGCAGGTCGTGCCGGAGCCGGGCGACGTCCTCGCCAAGACCCTGCTGGAGGCGTTCGACGTCAGCGACCTGGTCGACATCAGCACGGACGAGGAGGGGCGGCTGGTCTACCGGCGGCGCACCTGCTGCCTCGCGCTCACGATCGAGGGCAATCGCACCTGCTCCACCTGCTGCGTCCGGACCGAGCGGCCCTGACGGCCGTTTGGTAGATTGGCGCTTGCCTCAACGGGCCCTGGAGGGGTCGCATAGTGGACTAGTGCAGCGGTCTTGAAAACCGCCAAGGGTGTCAAAGCTCTTCGTGGGTTCGAATCCCACCCTCTCCGCCACCTGGCAGCGTTCACGGACGCGCTGCTCACACGATCTCGTTGCCACAGGTCATTTCCGCCGAATGGCGCATTGCGCCTGAATCCCGTTCGCACTGCCCCTCGCCACCGCTGTGCGCCTGGGGTCTCCCCGTGCCCGGGACATGAAAAAGGACTCAGCACCCCGGCACGGTGCTGAGTCCACGATTAGGGTAACCCCATGGCGCAACATGCTTCACTTCCGGGTCGGGATATTCACAGAATCGTTACGATGGCGCACCGCTGCGAGGAGGTCGACGGCATCGCCCCGTTCAACGAGCAGACGACGCTCGCGCTGACCCGCCATCCCGAGAAGCATCGCAGGCATTTCGTTGTGCGCCTTGGCGATACGGTCATCGCGTATGCGGGCGCCGAGAAGGTCGGGGACGCCGCGGAGGCGGAGCTGGCGGTCGATCCGGCGCACCGCGGCAAGGGGGTCGGCCACAGATTGCTCGCCAGCGTCTTGGATTGGATTGAGGCGGACATCACTGAATTGCGGGTGTGGGCGCACGGCGATCTGCCCGTTTCACAACGCTTTGCAGTGAAGCGCGGCTTCACGAGAGACCGGGTGCTGTACCAGTTCTCGCGCGACCTCGCCGGATTCACCTGGCCTTCGGCCTGGCCGGAGGGCATCGGGCGGAACTGGCCCGTCGGCGACGGCCCGGCCGCAGCACTGGCTGCGGGAGTGCGCCTGCGGCCCTTCAGGGTCGGCAGCGACGAGGCCGAGTGGCTGCGGGTGAACGCGGCCGCGTTCGCCGCGCACCCCGAGCAGGGGCGCTGGACCGCAGCGGATCTCGCGGCGCGCGAAGAGGAGACCTGGTTCGACCCCGACGGACTGCTGGTGGCGGAGGATGAAGCGGGCCTGCTCGGCTTCCACTGGACCAAAGTGGAAGACGGCATCGGCGAGGTCTACGTCCTCGGCGTCGACCCCCGCGCCCAGGGCACCGGCCTCGGCCGGACCCTCACCCTCGCCGGACTCGCCCACCTTGCGGCGCACGGCATCCAGCAGGTCGACCTCTACGCGGACCAGTCGAACGCCAAGGCGGTCAGCCTGTACCGCTCGCAGGGCTTCGCGATCGTCCGCACCGACGTCCAATGGGCGAAGCGCCTGCGCTGAGCCGGACGCTGCCGTGAGAGGGCAGCCGGGCACGCGTCGCCGCGGCACGCTGGGAGTGCGATCCGATTCAAGCCGAGGCGAGCGCGTCCCTCGGGTAGCCCTCTTCGCCCGGCAGCACCAGGCGGGCGTCCTCGCCGTCGACGGCGACCCGCGGCAGGATCGGCGACATGTCGCGCTGCTCCGCCGCGGCGAACACCTCGCCCACCGTCGAGTACCGCGCCAGCTCGGCGAGCGTCGTCGCCTCCGGGATCGACATCTGGCCGCCGTACTGGCAGACCGCCTGCTCCGGCCCGATCCACGTCGCGTACTCCGGCTCGCGCACCCTGATGCGCGGCTGGAAGCCCTCGGCCAGTGTCGCCACATAGATCCACGAGTCGAACCGCACCGGCTCGTACTCCGGCGTCACCCAACGCGCCCAAGCGCGCTGGAGGGCGACCATCGCGCCGGTCTCCTCCTCAACGGCCCGCAGACCGGTCATCGCCACGTCGGGGTCGTCCGGCTTGTGCCTGCCGCCCGGGAAGCCGTACTGGGCGCCTCGGGGCCCGTTCATGGCGTTCTCGTAGCCGTCGACGTCGAGGTGCGCCCACCGCTCGCGCACCTGGAGCGTCTCGGCGCGGCCACTCGAGGGGAGGCCGAACGGCTCCTTCGCCGCGTGCCGCAGCAGGAACACCCGCAGCGGCGCCTCGCGGAGGAGCACGACCGCGGCCGCGGGCTCGGGTTCGGCGGGGGCACCCTGCTTGCGGAGGCGGGCGAGAGCGCGAGCGGCCGACGCCGATTCGACTGCCCTGAAGTCCCATTTCCCGAAGCGCTGGATGGACATGCCATCACGCTAGCCCAGAACCGGGCCTTTCCAGTGCTCAACGACCGAAACGACGGCGGCCCCGCCCCAACCGGGGCGCCCCGGGGGACCCGCGCGCCCCGGGACAGGGTCGGCCGGGGG
>NZ_JAPZVP010000027.1:49324-58114 GCF_027622875.1 Glycomyces luteolus
CCTCCCCCCGACCCGGGCCTTGCACGTCCACCCCGCCCCAACCGCGGGCGCCCCGCCCCACGCCGGGCCGCCGAGGAGAACGCGCTAGCCGATGAACTGGATCGGCAGGTAGAACAGAGCGCCCACGAGCGCCGCGATCGGGAACGTGATGATCCACGCGATCACGATCGAGCGGGCCACGCCCCACCGGACGGCGCGCTTGCCGCCGGTCGAGCCGACGCCCATGATCGCCGAGGTGATGGTGTGGGTGGTCGAGATGGGCGCGCCGAGCAGGTAGGTGTTGGCGTACAGCACCGAGCTGGCCACGGTCTCGGCCGCGAAGCCCTGGGGCGGGCCGAGGTCGATGATCTTGCGGCCCATGGTCTTGATGATGCGCCAGCCGCCGGCGTACGTGCCCGCGGCCATGACGGCGGCGGAGACCCAGTAGACCCACTGCGGGATGTGCGTGGCGTCGTCCTGGACGCCGCCCACGTAGAGGGCGAGGACGATGACGCCGATGATCTTCGCGGCGTCCTGCATGCCGTGGCCGAGGGCCATGGCGGCCGCGGAGGCGGTCTGGGCGTGGCGGAAGCCGCGGTTGAGCTTGTCGGGGCGGCCGCGGCGGAAGAGCCAGTAGACGGCGATCATCACGAGGAAGCCGAGCGCGAAGCCCACGAGCGGAGAGATCACCGTGGGGAGCACGATCTTCTCGACGATGCCGTGCCAGAGCACCCAGACGTTGGCGTTGCCCATGATGAGCCAGCCGCCGGCCATGGTCGCGCCGACGATGCCGCCGAACAGGGAGTGCGACGAGGAGGTGGGGAGGCCGAAGTACCAGGTGATGAAGTTCCACGTGATGGCGCCGAGGAGGCCGGACATCACGATGAGGAGCCCGTCGAGGCCGGTGGGGAGGGACACGATGCCCTCGGCGACGGTCTTGGCGACCTTCGCGCCGAGGTGGGCGCCGATGAAGTTGCCGATCGCGGCCATGCCGAGCGCGACGCGGGGCTTGAGGGCGCGGGTCGAGATCGAGGTGGCGATGGCGTTCGCGGAGTCGTGGAACCCGTTGGTGTAGCCGAAGAGGAGCGCCGCGGCGATGCAGCCGAATACGGCGATGAGGACACTGTCCACGTTCAGGATTCCTTGACGTAGACCGACTCGACGACGTTGGAGACCGACTCGAAGGAGTCGCAGGCGGCCTCGAGCTCGTCGGCGACCTCTTTGAGCTTCATGACGGTGAGGGCCGGGTACTCGCCGGAGTACAGGCGCACCAGGAGCATGCGGTAAGCGCGGTCGCCGTCGTTCTCGAGGCGGTTGCACTCGACCCAGAAGTCCTTCATCGAGGCGTTGAGGCCCTTGAGCTTGGGCATGTACTCGGCGAGGAGGTCGGCCTGGGAGACGAGGACGGTGATCTGCTCGATCATCTCGCGGGGCAGGGCGGGCAGCTCGGAGAGGCCGTAGAGGTAGACGAGGTTCGCGGCGGCCTCGATGTGGTCGAGGATGTCGTCGAGCTTGCCGGCGAGGTGGTACATGTCCGTGCGGTCCATCGGGGTGACGAACGTCGAGTTGATCTTGTTGAACAGCCGGTGGGTCAGCTGGTCGTTGTCGTGCTCGACGTCGACGAGCCGCTCGGAGATCTTCTGGTAGTCGGCCGACTCGTCCCCCAGTTCGGCCAGGATCGACACGCCTCGGCGGATGTTGTCCGCCGCATCGTTGAAGAAGGCGTAGAACGTGTCGTCCTGAGGCTTCAGCGAGAACCGCACTGGGCACCCCTGCTTTCGGTCGTTTTGACTGTCCTCACTGTACCGATCGGCCCAGGGGACGGGTGGAAATCGTCACCGCGAAGTTAACATCCAGGTGAACGCGACACAAGTTCGTGAAGTCTCCTGTGTGAGACTCCACGAAAGCGCTCCAAGCTGGGGTTATGCAAAGGTTTCACTTGAATTCATCTTGCGTTCATCTTTGACTTCGGGGACGCCCGCAGAGCACCGCACTGCGGGCCTCTTGCCGGGTCGGCAAGAGGGGTTCCCAGCGCGGGCCGCGCTTAATCAATCGTTAGCGGTCTCGGCGAGGCGCCCCAGCGCGCCGACGACCGAATCGGACTTCGTCGTGTACCAGAACGGCGGCAGGGAGTCCCGCAGGAACTTCCCGTATGAGCGGCTCGTCTCCAGCCGCGAATCGAGGATCGCGACCACGCCCCGGTCCGTCGTGCGGCGGATGAGCCTTCCGGCTCCCTGCGCGAGCCGGATCGCCGCGGCCGGGACCGACACCTCGGTGAAGCCCGAGCGGCCCGCCGCGTCCGCGGCCTCCGAGCGCGCCGCCGTCAGCGGCTCGGTCGGGCGCGGGAACGGGATCCGGTCCACGACCACGAGCCTGCAGGTCATGCCCGGCACGTCGACGCCCTGCCAGAGGCTCATGACCCCGAGGAGGCATGTCGACTCCTCTTCCTTGAACCGCTTCACGAGGCTCGCGAGGGTCTCCTCGCCCTGAAGGAGGATGTCGTAGTCGGTCTGGGCGCGAAGGAGCTCGGCCGCCGCCTCGGCGGCCTTCTTCGACGAGAACAGGCCGAGCGCCGCCCCGCGGCTCGCCTCGACGAGGCGCAGCAGCTCCTTGCCCGACTCCTCGGACAGGCCGGAGGCGGTCGGGCGCGGCAGCGACGCCGCGACGTAGAGGATGCCCTGCTTGCGGTAGTCGAACGGGGAGCCGACGTCCAGTGACGACCAGTTGTGGCCGCCGCCCGCGGGCTCCTCGGACGCGGCCCGCTTCCCCGCGTCGCCGGCCGGGGCGGACAGGCCGAGGCTGCGCGCCACGATGTCGAACCGGCCGCCGAGCGTCAGCGTCGCCGAAGCGGCGATCACCGTGCGCTCCTCGTACAGCCGCTCGGTGAGCAGCCCGCCGACCGACAGCGGAGCCGCGACCAGTGTCGGGCCGTTCGGCTCGGACCAGATCACGTCGCCGGGCGACGGCGCGGCGCACCGCCCGGCGGTCGTCTGCGCTTCGCTCAACCCGGCTTTCAGCTGCTGGGTGCTCAGCTGCTTCTTCGTCTGGTCGTCGAGCGTGCCGATGATCGTCGTCGCCTTGACACAGGCGCCGTTGATCAAGTGCAGGGCCTCGGTGAGCGCCTCGGGGAGCTCACCGGGGAACCGCCGCTCCCCCGCCATGGCGAGGGCGTCGTCGAGCGCGTCGGCGGCCTGGCGCAGCTGGTCGGCGACGTCGGTGTCGATCAGCCGGCGGCCGCGCTGCGCCAGCCAGCGCAGCCGCACCGGGCTCAGCTCGCCGCGGGCGGCGGCGGTCACGCGGTCGACCAGCTCGTGGGCTTCGTCGACGATGAGCACCGAGTGGTCTGGCAGGACGGTCCGGCCGTGCATCATGTCGATCGACAGGAGGGCGTGGTTGGTGACGATGATGTCGGCCTCGCGGGCGCGCCCCCGCGCCAGTTCGGCGAAGCAGTCCGGTCCCTGCTGGCAGTTGTTCGCGCCGACGCATTCGGTCGCCGAAGTCGAGGCCTGCTTCCAGGCCCGGTCGGACACGCCGGGGTCGAGGTCGTCGCGGTCGCCCGTGTCGGTGTCGTTCGCCCAGTCGAACAGTCGCTTCACCTGCTTCGCGAAGGACGCCTGCTGCCCGGCCCATTTCAGTTCCTCGGTGCCTTCGAGGGCGCCGTCGTCCTCGTCCTCCTCGCCGGCGAGCTTGCGCTTGCAGACGTAGTTGTGGCGGCCCTTCACGAGAGCGAAGGTCGGGGTGCGGCCGAGGATCGGCGCGACGGCCTCGACCAGGCGCGGGAGGTCGACGGCGACGAGCTGGTGCTGGAGGGCGAGGGTCGCGGTCGAGACGACGACCGTCTCCCCTGCCGCGAGCGCGGCGCAGAGGTAGGCGAGGGACTTGCCGGTGCCGGTGCCCGCCTGGACGAGCAGGTGCTTGCCGGTCTCGATGGCGGCGGCGACGGCCGCGCACATCTCGCGCTGGCCTTCGCGGGCCTGGCCGTGGGGGGTGGCGGCGACGGCGGCGTCAAGGATGGCGAGGGCGTCGCGTTCGGCCTTGGTCGCGGGCTCGGTTACGGCTCTGGTGGCGGTTGCGTTGGTGCTCATGCCTCCTCGGCCGCCTGCTCGCCGGCGTCGGTGCTGTCGTCTGCGGCGGCGCCTCCGGCGCTGACTCTGACCGCTTCGGCGGTGGCGTCCTCGCCTTCGAGGCCTCGGGCCTGGGCTTCGCGGCGGGCCTCGCGGTAGCGGTTGAGGGCGCGCACGGTGCCGTTGACGATCGCGAGGATCGGGACGGCGACGAGCGCGCCGATGATGCCCCACACGAAGCCGCCTGCCGTGACGGCGAGGACGATCGCGAGTGGATGGAGTTTGACGGCGCGGCTCATCAGGAAGGGCTGCAGCAGGTTCGATTCGAGCTGCTGCACGGCGAGCACGATGCCGAGCACGATGAGCGCGGTGACGAGGCCGTTGGGGGTGCCCACGAGGGCGACGACGACGGCGACGATGCCCGAGATCGTGGCACCGATGATCGGGACGAACGCGCCGAGGAAGATCAGCGTGGTCAGCGGCAGCCACAGCGGGACCTCGAGGAGCCACAGGCCGAGGCCGATGAAGATCGCGTCGACGGCGGCGACGACCACGATGGTGCGCATGTACTGCACGAGCGTCGACCAGCCGGCGCCGCCGGCGTAGCGGAGCGGCTCGGAGGCGGTGCGCGGGAGCATCCCGGTGAGGAAGGTCCAGATCTTGCGGCCATCGCGGATGAAGAAGTAGGTGGTGAACAGGACCAGGAACAGGCCGGTGACGAAGTTGCCGAGGCCGGAGGCGGTCGAACCGGCGACGTCGAGTCCGGTTTGGACGATGGTCTGCTGGTTCTCGTTGTACCAGTTGGTGATGTTGTCCTGGATGTCGGCGACGATCTCGGCGACCTGCGCGCCGTCGAGGCCCCAGGGGCCGGATTCGAGCCAGGCCTGGGCGTCCTTGAGTCCGGTGACGATCGAGTCGTAGAAGTCGGGGATGCCGGCGATGAACTGCTGGACGACGAAGGTGAGGATCGCGCCGACGGCGGCGAGCCCGGCGACGAGCATGAGGATCGAGGCGAGGGACTTGTTCCAGCCGTGGCGGATCAGCCAGGCCGCGGGCGGCTGGAGCATGGCGGCGAGGAGGAAGGAGATCGCGACGGGGATGACCACCATGGTGACGTAGCTGAGCAGGTAGAGGACCACCGCGACCGTGACGCCGATGATGAGGATCCGCCAGGACCAGGCCGCGCCGACGGCGAGTCCGGTCGGGACGAAGCGGCGCTCGGGGTGCTCGCCGTCGCCGGACTGGTCGAGTTCGGCGGGTATGTCGCCGCCGTCCACGGGGATCTCGGGCTCGTCGGGGTCCGGTTCGGGCCGTCCGGCGAGGGCCCGCTCGGCGACCGGGTTGACGCGCATGCCGATCAGCAGTTGACGTGCCCGGGCGGTGGTGCGGCGGAATCGGCTCACGGTGTCTCCAAGGACGGTTCCTCCGAAAGGAGGTGGGTGCAACGTCAACACGTACCGTACCGGTTCGGTGCGACTCTTCCGATACAGCAGGCTGTACCGAGTGCCCGTCGGCACCACGGGGAGGGGCGGCCTGGCGGGGCGCGGCGGCGCGGGCGCGGATGTCGCACCCGCAGCGGACCCTGGGTATACGGGGGCGCGGGTTCAGCCGCACCCGACCTCGTGGGCCGGTCCTGTGACTCCCCCGCTGGCTCTGCGCCCCGCGACGCCGCTGCCGGTAAGCTGGGGCGTTGTGACCGATACACCGTTGGACTCCACGACCGGGCTGCCGGTTCGGCTCCTGCACGACCGCCTCCTCGTGCGCGAGGACGCGGACTCCGAGCGCCGCTCCGCCGCCGGGATCGTCATCCCCGCCACCGCCGCCATGGGCCGCCGCCTGCACTGGGCCGAGGCCGTCGGCGTCGGCCCGCTCGTGCGCTCCGTCGTCTCCGGCGACCGCGTCCTGTTCGACCCCGAGGACAAGGCCGAGGTCGAGATGCAGGGCCGCACTTTCATCCTCCTGCGCGAGCGGGACATCCACGCGGTCGCCGCCAAGCGCGTCGACGACGACGGCACGGGGCTCTACCTCTGATGCGCGTCGCGGTCGTCGGGCTCGGCCTCATCGGCGGCTCCGCCGCGCTCGCCCTCGCCGAGGCCGGGCACGACGTGCTGGGCTTCGACCCCGACCCGGCCACCCGCGACGCCGCCGCCGCGCGCTTCCCCGTCACCGGCGACCCGGCCGCGCTCGCCGCCACCGACCTCGCGGTCGTCGCCGCCCCGTTCCGGCACCTCGCCGCCGTCGCTTCCGAGACGCTCGACGGCTACACGGGCCTTGTCACCGACGTCTCCTCTGTGAAGGCCGAGCCCGCGCGGCTGTTCGCGCGGCATCGGTTCGTGGGCGGGCATCCCATGGCGGGCAAGGAGACCAGCGGGTTCGCCGCCGCCGAGCCGGGCCTCTTCCAGGGCCGCAAATGGGTGCTGTGCCTCGAGGCGGACACCGATCTGGGCGACTGGACGGCGCTCGCCGCGCTGTGGACGTCGATCGGCGCGCACGTCGTGCCCGCCACCGCCGCCGACCACGACCGGGCCGCCGCCCGGATCTCGCACCTGGAGCACCTGGTCGCCGCCGCGCTCGTGCGCGTTGCCGACGAGCCGCTGGCCCGCACGCTCGCGGCCGGCTCGTTCCGCGACGGCACCCGCGTGGCGGCCAGCCCGACCGCCCTGTTCACGGGGATGTGCGAAGGCAACCGGGCGGAGCTCATGGCGGCACTCGACGACCTCCGCGGCGAGCTCGACACGGCGCGGCAGGACCTCGACGCCTTCACTGATCGGCCGAAGTCAATCAGTGAATGGTTCGATCGGGCCCGCGAGCGCCGCGCGGACTGGCCTCCCGAACCCCTTGCAGCCCAACGCATCCCGCTCACGAGGGCCGCGCTCGCGGAACTCGGCGCGGTCGGCGGATGGCTCGAATCGGTCGAAAGCGAAGTCGCGCGCGCCCGGCGCCCTCGCGTAAAGTCCACTTCATGAGAAGCATCGATCGCATCGCCGACCAGTACGTAGAGGACGTCATCGCCCTGAGCCCGCTCACGGCCACGAGCATGGGCGTCCCCGGACACGACCACGAGATCGACGACCTCTCGCCCGCCGGGCTCGAGGCCGAGGCCGCCCTGACCCGCAAGGCGATCGCCGACCTCGAGGCCGCCGAGCCGGTCGACGAGCGCGAGCGCGTCGCCAAGGACGCCATCCTGGAGCGCCTGCGCCTCCAGATGGAGCGCCACGAAGCGGGCGACACCTACTTGAGCCTCAACGTCCTGGCCTCCCCTGTGCACGGTGTGCGTCAGATCTTCGACCTCATGCCCAAGGACGGCGAGGAGGCGGCGAAGAACATCGCGGCCCGCCTCGAGGCCGTCCCCACCGCGTTCGAGCAGTACACCGAGACGCTGCGCGCCGAGGCCGCCGAAGGCCGCGTGGCCGCGAAGCGGCAGGTCCTCGAGGTCGCCACGCACTGCGACAACTGGAACGGCGCCAAGGGCATCGAGACCGACTTCTGGGCGAACCTGGTCAACTCGGTGACGGTGGGCGGCGAGCCGATCAGGACCGGGCCGCTGCGCATCGCCTTGAGCGACGGTGCGACCCGCGCGCGGTACGCCGCCACCAAGTTCGCGCTGTTCCTGCGCGAGGAGCTGGCCCCGCAGGCGCCGGAGAAGGACGCGGTCGGCCGCGACCGGTACTCGCGCGCGTCGCGGTACTTCATCGGCTCCGCGATCGACCTCGAGGAGACGTACGCGTGGGGCTGGCAGGAGCTGGCCCGCATCGAGGCCGACATGCGCGCGACCGCCGCGAAGATCAAGCCGGACGCGTCGATCGAGGAGGTCGTGGCGTTCCTCGACCAGGACCCCAACGAGAACATGACCGACAAGGCCGTGTTCCGCGACTGGATGCAGGACCTCGCCGACTCCACGATCGCCGACCTCGCCGACAAGCACTTCGACATCCCCGAGCAGATCCGCACCATCGACTGCAAGATCGCGCCGACCGAGGACGGGGCGATCTACTACACCGGGCCGAGCGAGGACTTCTCCCGTCCGGGCGCCATGTGGTGGTCGGTGCCGGAGGGCCAGAAGCTGTTCGGCAAGTGGCGTGAGAAGTCCACTGTGTACCACGAGGGTGTGCCGGGCCATCACCTCCAGGTCGGCCAGACCATGGCCCGCATCGAGCTGCTCAACCGCTTCCAGCGCCAGATGATGTGGTGCTCGGGCCACGGCGAGGGCTGGGCGCTCTACTCCGAGCGGCTCATGGACGAGCTCGGCTACTACGACGAGGACCCGGCCGGGCGCCTCGGCATGCTCGACGCGCAAGCCTTCCGCGCCGCCCGCGTCGTCGTCGACATCGGCCTCCACTGCGAGTTCGCGATCCCCGAGGACAACCCGTTCGGCTGGCGGCCGGGCGAGACCTGGGACGGCGAGAAGATGTACGAGTTCATGCGCGCCCACACCCGCACCATCGAAGACGACATGCTCAACTTCGAGCGCAACCGCTACCTCGGCTGGGCCGGCCAGGCCCCGTCGTACAAGGTCGGCGAGCGCCTGTGGATGCAGGCCCGCGACGACTACAAGGCGCGCAAGGGCGCGGACTTCAGCCTCAAGCAGTTCCACACCGACGCGCTGAACCTCGGTTCGATGGGCCTCGCACCGTTCGCCGAGGCCCTCGGCCGCCTCTAGCAATACCTGTCAACTGACAGAACGGCCTCGGGCGGGCCAGTGGGGGGGCAGGGCGGTTTGACTTGTAGCCCGGGGGGGCCGGGGCCG
>NZ_JAPZVP010000027.1:58124-69987 GCF_027622875.1 Glycomyces luteolus
CCCCCCCCCCCCCCCACAACACCTGCCCCCCCACCCCCGGCCGCGCCCGCCGCTGGGCGCGCCCGAGGCCGTTTCACGTTCACCTCGGGTGTCGCCGGGCCGGAACTCAGGCCGCCTCGTGCTCGAGCACGAGCTCCATCTCCGGCTTGCCGTACCAGGCCCGCAGCCGGTCGGCGCCCCGGCGCAGCGCCGCGATCTCCGCGGCCGTGAACCCCCGCACCCGCCACGTCTCGATCAGCACGCTCTCCTTCTTCGGCGTCGCCTTCCAACTGCCGACCACCTGGCCGTCAAGCAGGATCACCGACGTGAACCGCGCCCGGCCCGGGAAGCGCGTGCGCGGCACCGAATGGTGCAGCACGAAATCCTTCGAGTCCGTGTAGGAGCACACCATCTCGTCGAAGCCCTGCACGAAGTCCACCACCGGGCCCGCGTCCCGCGCCTCCGGCAGCTCCTGCGCGTAGTAGAACACCTGCTCGCCGACCCGCAGCTCCTCCAGGCCCAGGCCGTCGATCGCCGCCTTCGCGTCGGCCACCTTCAACGTCGCCCACCGCGTGAAGTCCTTCAGCGTCGCCGGGCCGCGCGACGTGAAGAACCGCAGCGCCAGCGCCCGGATCGCCTCGTCCTGCGCGATCGGCCCCGCCGGGACGCGCTCGTCGAAGTTCGCGTAGGTCTGCTTGCCGCCCTTAGGGGTTCCCGAGCAGATCGCCGACTCCAGCTCCGCGTGCATCAGCAGGTGGATCAACCGCGTGCTCGCAGGGTCCGCGACCCCGGCCCCGGCCAATGCCTCCGCCGCCTCCTCACGCGTCAAGTGCCGCCCGCCCGAGGTGGCCTCGGCCAGCACCTCGGTGCCGCGCCCGAGCGTGATGGCGTCGAGGCCCCAGGCGCGGTTGTTCGTGGCCATGAGCTGCAGGACGCGATCCTTACTGGCTGCGAGCATCATCCGCAGGTCCTCCACGGGCACCGTGTGCCAGGTGCCGCGAAGGACGTGCGTGCGGATCACCGCGCCCTTGTCGATCAGCGCGTCGACCGAGTCGACCGATGCGAACGGCAGCCCGTCGCGGTCGGGGCTGGTGCGCATCGCCGGGGTGAGCTTCGAGGGCTGGTACTCCTGGGACTGGACCGCGCCCAGATGCCTGAACGCGTCGAGGGGTGTGGCGAAGCGCTCGCCCCAGAGCCGCTGCGAGCGGGCCCGCCAGGCGGCGACCGCGCCCGGCTCGAGATCCGTGCCGAGTCGGCCGGTGGGTGTAGCCATCTGGACATGCTAACCGCCACTTACGACATGAGCGCTCCCCTTATCCGCGTGTCCGGCGCTGCGGCGACGCATGGCCCGAATCACCTCATGCACGTTTGAACGGACGGGTAGACGCGGTTGCGAACAACGGCCACAATTGCGGCATGTCCCTTCCCCACGCGGTCCTCAGGCTCTCCACCGACGTCCTCGCCGAGATCAACGACGACGAGCGCCTCGCGTTCGCCTACGCCCACGGCCCCGCCCTGTCCGGGTTCGGGGAGGACGCCGAACTGGTCTGCGTGTGGGAGACCGACACGGTCCCCGCCGACGCCAGCGCCGAGGCCGTCCACCTCACCGTCGCGCGCTTCCAGGCCCACCTGGAGGCCCTCGACCGCGGGGAGGGCTGGGAGCGTCCCGGTGACGAGGCCCTGCACGTGATCGCGCGGTTCGCCGAGGGGACGCTGCTCGCCGACGACTCCGAGCTGGGCTCGCGCGCCCGCGCCGAGGTCACCGAGTTCCCGCAGGCGCTGGCCGACGCGTCGCGCGAGGCGGTGGCCGGTGAGGTCGAGGCGCTCGCGAAGCGCCTGGGCGACGCGGCGGACCCGTGGGAGCTTTCGGAGACCCTCACGGAGGGCCTGCACCGCGCTTATGTCGCGCTGTTCGCGGCCGGCGGCTACTTCTTCCCCGGCCACGAGCACCGCGCGGCCTTCGTCGAGCGCTACCTGCTGGGCGACGAGGTGCCTGCGGCCGAGGCGGCCGTGTGGGCCGCGGCCGAGTCCCCGCTTCCCGAACGGGCCGAGCGCCTCCCGGAGGCCTGGCGCACTTTGGCGCGGACGGTCCTCGACAACTGCTGAACGGCTCCCGGCCGCACAGCCGATGACCGTGGGTTCGAATCGCACGGGCAGCCCAAACCATGCGGAATGACCCAGCGCACATCCGCTTACCCGGTTGCAGATCGGTTTTCGCCCCAGGTAAGGTTATGCCCGGTCCTGATCGTAACGATCAAGCCGACCTGCGCCGCTAGCTCAACGGATAGAGCATCTGACTACGGATCAGAAGGTTGGGGGTTCGAATCCCTCGCGGCGCACCATACAGAGAGAAGCCGGGTCATCGACCCGGCTTCTCTCGTCTCTTGAGGATTCGTTCGCAGAGCATCCTCGCGCTCGGACTCAGGCCGTGCAGGTGACCTCCGGTAGAGCAGTCGTGCCGGTGACGGTTCCCTGGAGACCGAAGACGACGCTCTGCCCGGCCGCGAGGCTCCCGTTCTGGGGTGGTCCGACGGCGGTCACGGTCTTGCCGGACTGGGTCAGCTGGGCGCCCCACGAGTTGTAGACCGCCTCGTTCCCCGCGTACGTCCAGGTCACGGACCATCCGTTCAGCGCCGTCGATCCGGTGTTCTCGACGGTCACGTTCGCCTGGAAGTTCCCCGGCCATCCGCCGGTGATCTCGTACACCGCCTCGCAGTCGCCATTGGGTTCCGTTGGCGGGGAAGAGGTCTCGCTGCCGTCGCCGTTGCCGACCGGCGGCACCAGGTGCGGTTCGAGGATGTCGTACTTCTCCTGGTTCGGGGTCCACCAGTCGTTGCCGACCAGGCCGCCGGTGTCGCCCGAGTTCGGGTTCCACGCCCAGAACGTGAACGACATCCCGTTGTCGGTCATGTAGTCCATGAGGGCTTCGAGCCACTGCTTGTCCAGCGGGTTGGCCAGCGTGCTGCCGAACTCGCCCACCAGGACCGGTGCCACGTCCTGCTTCTGGAGGTCGCCCCAGAAGTGGTCCCATACCGCGGGGAGGTTGTTCGGGAAGTCCGGGTCCTCGAACCACGGCTGCCGGTCGTAGACCGAGATCGCGTAGTCGTGGGCCGAGTACACCAGCTTGTCCGGCACGTCCAGGCGGACCGGGAACTCGAACGCGGCGCTCAGGTTGCCGCCCCACCAGGTGCTCTCGTCATCGGTCGAGGGATCGTTGTCCCACTGGTTCGTGAGTCCTCCCGAGACGGTGCTGACGCCTTCGACGATGATCAGCCAGTCGGGGTTGACGTCGAGGATCGCGTTGCCGATCCGTTCGGCCGCGAGGCGCCAGTCCCGGGCCTGGACGCCGCAGCCCCAGCACGCGCCGGTCGCGTTCGGCAGGGTCCCTTCGGCGTGCGGCTCGTTGAACAGGTCCGCGCCGACCACGGTGGGATTGCCCGCGTACCGCTCCGCGAGCATCGTCCAGTCGTCGATGATGCTCTGCTCGGAGACCTGCGGGGTGTACCAGAGGGCGGTCTGGCCCGCGGCACTCGGCCGGTGCCGGTCGAGGATGACCCGCATGCCGAGGTCGCCGGCGTGCTCGATGACGAGGTCGAGGATCTCCAAGGGGTGCAGGCCGACCAGGTCGGGGTTGGTGTAGTCGTTGATGCTCGTGGCCTGGGCGTCCGGGCGCAGCGAATCCCCCGTGTAGGGGATGCGCAGGGTGTTGAACCCGAGCTCGGCCATCCGGTCGAGCTGACCCCGCCAGGTCGCCGGGGCGTTGGCCCACAGGCCGTGGAACGTGTGGTTGTCGGTCTCCATCCCGAACCAGTTGATCCCGGTGAGCCGCACCTCCGCACCGCTCGCGTCGACGATGCGGCTGCCGTCGGTGCTGAGGAAGCCGCTGCCGGTTCCCTGTGCCTGGGCGCTGGCGGATGCCGAGGGGAGGCCCAGCACGAAGAGGCCTGCCGCGACGAACACGACGAGCACACTGAGCACCGCTGTTGTTGCGGCTCTGTGGAATTGGCGGATTCTTCGCACGTGCGGCATGCCGGTGCTCCTGATGTGAGACTGGACTGGGAGCGATCCCAAGAGTATCGTCCCTACATATTGATAGATCTATATACATCTGTCAAGGTGGAGCCCCGCATCCGCGACCCGGGCGCACCAGAGTCGAAGGAGGCATGTCCATGGAAGCCCAAGGAGCGCAACGGCGCAGGCGGCTCACCGCAGTCGCAGCGGCGTCCGGAGCGCTGCTCGCCGCGACGGCGGCGATCGTGGCGGCGAACCCGGCACACGCCGCCGCGTGCGAATCCGTCCAGTACAGCGTCGTCAGCAGCTGGAACGGCGGACACCAGGCGAACGTGTCGCTCACCGCCGGCTCCGAAGGCGTCGACGGCTGGACGATCGGGTTCGACCTGCCCGGCACGGTCCAGAACGCTTGGAACGTCGACTGGACCCAGTCCGGGAATGCGTTCACCGGCGCTGACGCCGGATGGAACGCTGCCGTTTCGCCCGGTCAGACCAGGGAGCTGTTCGGGCTCATCGTGAGCGGGCCCGCGACGGTGCCGGAGTCGTTCACCGTGAACGGCATCGCCTGCGGCGAGGTGGAAGCCACCGACTCTCCCACCGGCGCCACCACACCACCGGAGGAAACCACACCGCCGCCGGGCGGCGAGGGCGACACGGGGAACGCGACCCACTTCAGCGGTCTCGGATCGCCGTACGGCGGTTGCGGACTGCCGCAGTCCGAACTGGAGACACAGGACTTCGTCGCGCTCAACGTCTACGACACCCCGGGCGACTACGACTTCTACCCGAGGCCGATCCCGCCCGACCTGGCCGACAAGATCGGACTGTGGGACAACGGGCGCAACTGCGGCAGGTGGGTGAGCGTGAGCATCGGCGATTACTGCACCGGCGTCAACGACGGCGCCCAGAACCAGCCGTTCTGCCGCAACGGGGCCTGGACCGCCGACGAGTACAACGGCGCCACACTCAACATGATCGTCGCCGACAGCTGCGGCGACGCGAACGCCTGGTGCCGCGACGACCCCTTCCACCTCGACCTGGTCACCTCCTCCGTCAACCGGTTCCAACTCGACGGCGAACCGGTCGGCGACCTGCTCGACCACTGGAACAACCGCCAGGTGTCCTGGTCGTTCATTCCCGCGCCGGACTACACCGGCGACATCAAGATCGGCTTTCTCCAAGGCGCGCAGAAGTACTGGGGCGCCGTGTCGATCTCGCAGCTCGCCAACGGCATCCACGGCGTGGAGTACTTCGCCGACGGCGCCTGGCATCAGGCCGAGATGAACGGCGACATGGGACAGTCCTACATCCTCGAACCGACCGCCGAGGCCGGCACGGGCTTCCAGATCCGCGTCACCGACGTCGAAGACCAGCTCATCAACGACGGCAGAGTCTACGAATTCTCCCTGCCCTCGTCCTGCACCCCGTGCAACGCGGCCTACACAGAGGTCGCCTACGCGACCTCGTAGGCCCGTGTGCGGCGTTCAGGCTGGTTTCGGTGTCGCACACTGTTGGGTGGTTCGCGGCCCGGATCGGGTGCGGACGCTTTCCTACCCCCACGAGGAGCAGCAATGAAAAGGCGCAACTTCATTCGAGCGGTCGCCATCGGGGCGCCTCTGGCCGCGGCCGGAGCGATCGGTGTCGGCGTCGCCTCGGCGGACACCGCGAACTTCAAGATCATGGTCACCGAGCAGGTCGCCAACAAGGTGTTCGTGTTCGACAAGAACAAGTCCTTCAGCAACGCCAACGCCTACAAGTCGTGGAGCCCCGGCACGGGCGGTTGGTCCAACCTGTCCGACTGCCGCATCAGGGACACGGCGCAGTTCGGGGCGATCGGGCTGGCGGCGGCGTCGGGCGGCCGGGTCGGTATCTGGAACATCACCGACGAACGGGAGCAGGAGCTCAACGACGTGCTGTGGAGCGCGGCGCCGGGCGGGAACCCGCATGCGCTGGAGCGCATCCCGGACATCGGGGCGTTCGTCGCGGCCTCGTCCGACGGCTATCTGACGGTGTACGGGCCGACGAAGGTCTCGGACCCGTCGACGCTCGCGCAGGTGCAGAAGGTGACGCTCGCGGGCGCCCACGGCGTGGTGTGGGACCCGAACAACAAGCTGCTGTGGGCCAGCGGCAACAAGGTCGTGCAGGCGTACACGGTGTCGGGCACCTACCGGAACGTGCGGTTGACGGCGTCGACCAAGAAGGTGGCACTCTCGGGGCTCGGCCACGACCTGCAGCCCGACTTCTCGAACTCGGGTCGGCTGCTGGTCTCGGACTCGTACGGCGTGTACTCGATCAACAAGTCGACGCTGGCGAAGACGACGCTGCACACGACCACGCGCATCAAGGCGTACGTGAAGATGAGCACGGGAGAGTACTTCTACGTGCGAGGCGACAACGCCGGTTCGCGCGACTGGGGCAGCCCAACGGTGGTGTTCTCGCAGTCGGCCGACCGGACCCGCGACGGCGCGGAGTTCTACAAGGCCCGGTACTACACGACCGCGTACAACTAGTGTCTGCCTGAAACCCCGGGGGCGTTGTGGCCTTTCCCATGCCGTGCATCCGATTACAGGGCCCGACTCGCCTCATTCGGACCGCTGCGGCCTGTCGGCCCGGCGGCCTACCGAAGCCGCGCGGACCCGCGGCAAAGGCGCTTCCGGTGCCGAATGCACAAGGTTGGGAGAACGAGATGGCAGACGCCAAGATGAAGACGATGCTGGGCCGGGCCCTCCGCGGCGCGGCGTACGGGCTCGCCGCGACGACGGCGGCCGTCGTCCTCAGCGTCGCTCCGGCGTACGCCGAGGAGAACGGCGACGTCGAGATCCAGGCGGACACCTGCTCCGGCGGCCGGTTCTGCATGTGGGAGGACTCGAGCTACTCGGGCAGCAGGTACGCCAACTGGGCACCGACCGGGACCAACCAGAAGTACCAGCTCGACGGCTGGGACGGCGACAACGAGATCACCTCGTTCATCAATAACACCAGGTACAAGATCCGCGTCTACGACAATGACGACTACTCGGGCGAATCCCGATGCATCGACCCGGGCCAGCGTGTGAGCAACCTCAGCGGCTCATGG
This sequence comes from Glycomyces luteolus, assembly GCF_027622875.1. Classification (GTDB taxonomy): domain Bacteria; phylum Actinomycetota; class Actinomycetes; order Mycobacteriales; family Micromonosporaceae; genus Glycomyces; species Glycomyces luteolus. The sequence goes on from NZ_JAPZVP010000027.1 coordinate 65,191, forward strand.
GATTTCAACGACCGGATCGAGAGCGCGAAGACCGTCGCCGCCTGTTAGGCGGCCAGACCTAAGGCGGCCCGCGCTCTCCCGCGCGGGCCGCCTTCGCCTCAGTCGGTGACCGACGCTCGATCGCCGGTACGTACGGCGCCAACTGCCAGGATGTCGGCGTAGAAGCCGAAGCAGGTGGCGCGGCCGAAGGCGGGGACGTCGACGCGGTGGTGCGCCGCGAGGGTCTTGAGCAGTGCGCGGTCGGCGGGGGCGTCGCCGTGGGAGAGGGACGGGATGACGCAGCGAGGCGTGGGCACCGAGACCTGTACGACGAGGTCGGGGCCGATCGTGATCCGCTGTCCCGGGAGCGGGTCGCCGGGCAGGTCGAGGATCAGGTTGGGGCGGAAGCGGGCCGGGTCGACCGGGCCGCCGTGTTCGGCGCCGAGGCGTTCCAGGGCGCCGGTGGTGACGAGGTGGAGCGCGCCGTAGTCGAAGAAGCGGCCGTCTGCGGCGCTGGAGCGGACGTTGACGATGTCGTCGCCGCCGGGTTCGGCGTCGGCGGCCCAGTCGGGGATCATGCCGGGCTCGTCGGGCCACCAGTGGTGGCGTTTGAGCTGCTGGGTCGCGGTGCGGGTGAGGCGGACCGGGCGGCCGAGCAGGGCCGAGACGGCGGCGTCGGCTTCGGGACTGCCTGCGGGGGCGGGCGACCGGCCCGGGACGGCGATGCGGACGCCGCCGCTCGCCGGATCGAAGGCGGCGCTTACGGCGAGCAGGCCGCCCCACAGGCGCGGCTGCTTGGCGCTGCCGATCGTGCCGTCGGCGTCGAGGCAGGTCCAGGTGCGGTCGCCGTCGAGACCGTGCTTGCCGACGAAGGCGTCGCCGATGTGTTCGGCGGCGGCGGATTTGAGCGGGTGGCGGCGGATGCCGAGGACGCGGTTCACGCCAGCGATCCTATGCCGCCCGGTTCAGGACCCCTCTGGGAAGAAGTAGAGGACCGGTGACTCGGCGATCGTGGCGGGAAGCTCAGTGGCCCAGCGTTGCTCGCCGTCGTAGCCGATGAACGCGACGGAAGCGCTGTCGCGGGAGACGAAGCCGTCCTCGTGGAGGGTCGTGCAGCCGGACTCGTCGGGGCCGACCGCCTCGCCCGAGTCGAGGTCGACGACGCGGGTGCCGGATTCGGCGCGGCCGGTGAAGCCGCCCTTGGTGGCGCCGTCGGTCGCATAGCCCTCGACGAAGCAGGCGTAGCGGCCGGTCGGGTCCACGTTGACGAGGCCGATGGTGACCGGGTCAGCGCCTTCGAGGCTCGAGACCGGGGTCGTCTCCAACACTCGGCCGTTCGCGTCGACGCGATAGAGGTAGTTGAGTCCGACGTCGTGGTAGAGCCCCTGGGCGGTGCCGTCTTCGGCGGTGTACCAGCGCAGTCGGCAGCCTTCCGGGTCGAGCTCCACAGTGGCGGGCAGTTGCCCGCCCTCGGGCGAGTACCACTCGGTGGCGGCCCAGGACTTGACCGGGAACGGGATCTCGTCGCCCATGTCCACGTCGGCTTCGGTACCCCAGACGGGGGCCCGGTGGGCGAGGACCGCGGAGCCGTCAGGGAGCCAGGCCGGGTCGATGCAGGCGTGGTCGAGAGGGTATTCGACGCCGGTGCGGATCTCACCGGTGCCGAGGTCGCCGAACATGAGCGCCGCCCCGGGGCTCGCGCCGGCGATCCACGCGGCGTACCGCTCGCCCGGGTCGATGCTGAGGGACGAGCGGAGGACGGTGCCGACATCGCCTTCGCCCTCCCAGACACCGCTGAGGTCGAGGACAGGTTCGACGCCCGCCTCGGCCTCGGCGGAGGCGTCGGTGTCGGTGTCGGTGCCCGGGTCCCAGCGGTAGAGCCGGTGGTCGTCGCTGAGCGCGTAGAACGTGCCGGCGTCAGTGCCGTCGCCCGGCATGGCGGCCATGTCGCAGGCGGTCGCCGCGCCCGCGAGCGCGATCACCGCGGCGACGGCGAGGTGCTTCCTGGTGCTGCTCCGGTGCGGGTCGTCCAAGGTCGGCTCCTTACTGGGCCCTGGTCCGGGCCGGTCGCGGTCAGTCGCGTGCCGCGGTGGCGTCGTGTCGCTCGATGTCGTTGACTTGGTAGGTGCCGGCGTCCTGGTCGGTCATGCCATGGCGGCCGATGAGGTTGAGCCAGATCATGGTGTTGGTGTTGGACGCGGTCGGGTCGCAGTCCTCGGCGCCGAAGCGACTGCGGAGGACCTTGAAGGCCTCCCCGGTCTTGGGCCCGAAGTCGCCGTCGATCGCCAAGCCCTCGACTCCGGCCAGATCCCTTGCGGCCCACTGGATGATGGTGGTGTCGGTCTCCCAGCCCCAGTTCATCGCAACGGCCTTGCGCCCGCGGTCGACGTGGATGTGGTTCCAGTGGGAGCCGTCGGGGTCGTTATGGCAGTGCAGGACGATCCCGAAGTGCTTGCGGCAGGTGGCGATCACGGCGAGGTAGCGGCGGCGGAGGTATCGGCGGGCCTTGCCGTGGACGGCGGTGTCGACGAAGCAGTCGGAGCCCCAGTCGAACCTGGTGAAGTCGATGGCGGCGCCGTAGCGGTGGTAGCCGGGTTTGCAGACTTTCGCTCCTGCGAGCCCGGTCCACTGGTACGACCGCGAGATGCCGGCGTAACCGTGGTACTTGCCGAGGGAGTACAGGTCGCGGATGACCTTGCCGGCTTGCGTGTGGGCCTCCTCGTGCATGGTGAAGGAGGTGACGTTGGGGTGGACGCCGAAGCCGTTTCGGTCGTATCCGCTGCGGTAGCGCATCTTCCAGCCGCTGTCGTAGAGCCAGTTGCGGGTGATGTCGGGGTATTCGCAGGTCGAGCGCGAGAACGCCGTGCTGCTGCTGGGGAATGACATCGATCCTCCTTCAGGGTCGGCCGCTAGTCGGTGCTTCTGATGCGGATGGCGCTGCCGTCGGTTTCGAGCCACGTGCCGCGGCGGCCGGGGACGGCGTGGATCTCGCCGCGGCAGTCGCAATCGGACAGCGACTCGAGGATTTCGCCTTCGGCGGTGAAGCGGGTTCGGACGACGGTGCCGTCTCGGTCGGAAAAGACGCTGACATGGTCGGCGGCGGCGACCGCGGCCATCGGGCGCCCGGCGTCGGGGAGGTCGGCGGCTTGCTTGAGGACGCCGGACTTCGCCCTCGTGTGGACGGTTTGAGTGCCGTCACCATCGACGACGGCGATGAAGAGGCCGTGGTCGCTATCGGTCATGACGGTGCCGTAGCCCTCGCCGAGTCCAGAAGCGAGGGGCCGTCCGGTCCAGGTACGGCCTTGGTCCTTGCTGAGGGCGAGGTGGCTGCGAGTGATGGCGGTGAGGTGCGATCCGGGGCAGCCTTCGATGGCGACGGCGAGGCCACCGTCGCCGAGCGGCGTGATCGCGGTGGCGATGCCGGAGCGGATCGTCTTGGGAACGGGCAGTTCGGCGTAGGTGCTTGCCGAATTGTGGACGCGGACGAGTGCGGGCCGGACTTCGCCGGGTGCGAGCTCGACGGCGCCGGTGATCCAGAGGACGGCGCCGAGCGCGGCCATCGAATGCGGGTGGAACCCGGCGGGCAGCGACAGCTGCAGCGGCGGGCCGAGTTCAGCGCCGGCGGCGGGGTTCTCGGTGGCGGCGATGAGACGGAGGGCGTAGTCGGTTTCGGTCGCGGGATCGGCGGTGAGGACGAGCAGTTCGCCGTTGCGACCGGTCCAGCCAGCGGTCGCGGCGCGGATTTGCGGAAGCGCTGCGGCGCGGGCAGGTCGCGCGGCGGTGAGGCTCGCGGTTCCGGCGGTGAGGAGGGCTGCTGCTCCGGTGAGGACAGTGCGGCGCGTCAGGCCCAGTGATTCAGGAATGGCCATGTGAGCACTATGACCAACGGTGCCGGGTTATTCCGGTGAATCAGCAACATTCAACCCAAAGTGGGGTTGTGGGCGATGCGAAGACGTGTCACACTCCCGGCCCTCGGAGGTCGGGTGTGGCGGCGTTCGAAGCGACACCCGTCCAGCACGATCGCACAAGTATCACCGAACGCACCGATCACGTTGCTGACAAAGGCTCATTGGGCGGGGACTCTGTTCGGCTGCGGGGTCTGATTCGTGCGGGGTTCAAGCAGGCGGCGACAAAGAGGCGGCGGGCCGGGCGGGGACCCTGTTCGGCTGCGAGGTCCGTTCCGTGCGAGGTTCAGGCGGGCAGCGACAAAAGGGGGTCATTGCGTGGAGGTCCCATTACGGCCCTGAGGCCGTTTCCCCATGCGGCCGAGGCGGTCCCGGCGCGGACTGTGAATGTCCCTCATGGAATGTTCACTCCTTTGGGTGATGACGCCAAGCAGCCGACCTGTCACTATTGAACTACGAACACGGAAGCGAAAACCGGTAGGACATTCGAGAACAGGAAGGGAGGCGAAAGGACCCATGAGCCACTGCACCACCACCCCGAATCCTTTCCCTCCCCTGGCCTCCGACCGGCCCGCCCAGGCAGCGGCGATCCGCTCCACCCTCGACGAGGCCGCCTCCCTCATCAATGCCCAGCACGCCCAGGTGCTGTCTGCGGTGATCGCGATGAAAGAGCAGGGCCTGCACCGCTCCGAGTTCGGCTTCTCCGCCCTCCGCGACCTCCTGGTCTCCCAGTTCGACTTCCACAACCGCACCGCCGCCGACATCGCGGCCATCGCCCGGCTCTCGGGGAAGTTCCGTGTGCTCGCCGAGGCGGCGACGACCGGGAAAGCCAGAATCGACCAGGTCGCCTTCGCGGTCCGCCAGCTCGACCAGACCACGGCCATCCGCCACTTCGCCCGCACCCCCTTCACCA
>NZ_JAPZVP010000028.1:0-36778 GCF_027622875.1 Glycomyces luteolus
GCGCGGCGGCGGGTGGTGTTCGGTCAGGCGTTGAGGGCGGCGTTGATCTTGCGGATCATCTCGGCCATGACGGGGCTGGGCTCGCCCTTGTGGGCCCGCTCGGCGGCTTCGATGACGACCCTGATCGTGGAGCGGAAGTTCTCGGCCTCGGCGGGGTCGTGGGCTTCGAGCACGCGGACCGACTCGGTGATCGCGGGGAAGACCTGGTCGGCGAGCTCGGCGGTGGACTTGCCCTTGAGCTTGACGCCCTTGGCGTTCGCGACCACGTGCCCCACGGTGCCGGTCGCGGCGACCAGGGCCAGGGAGGCGTCGGTGCCGATCTTGTGCGCCGAGCCGGCGATTCCGGCGGCCGAGAGCAGTGAGACGGTGCCGTAGGCGGCGGTGCGGATGGCGGTCTCGTCCTGGGTGGTGAGGTCGGCGGTCATTTCGGTGCTCCTTCAAGTGTTTCGGTGAGGTGTTCCTCGTTGATGGGGCAACTATGGGCGGCCCGGCTTGCACGCCGCTGACGTCGGCCTGACACGGCCGCTGACACGCGGTCGATGAATCCGGGCCGCCTGTCTCGTCTCTATCTGCAGTGGGTGCTTTCGCCCGCGCGGAGGACGAAGGAGCTCGAGATGGACGAGATCGGACCGCAGCAGGCCGAGGGCAAGGTCATGCTGCACTTCAGCATGTCGCTGGACGGATTCGTGGCGGGGCCGGGCCACTCGATGGACTGGCTGGCCGGTGTCACGGGCCGGGACGGCGTGGTGGAGGAGTACATGGCGACGACCGGCGCGGTGCTCGGCGGCCGGGACGGCTGGGACATCGATCCGACCGCCCGACCGTACGGGGATTGGGAGGGCCCGGTCTTCGTGCTCACCCACCACCCTGAGGACGCCGTCCCCGGTGAGGGCGTGACGTTTCTGAACTGCGGTGCGGCCGAGGCGGTCCGCATCGGCCTGGAGGCCGCCGGCGGCAGGAACCTCGAGGTCTTCTCTCCGACGATCGGCCGTCAGCTCCTGGAACTCGGCCTGATCGACGAGATCAACCTGCACATCGCGCCGGTGCTCCTCGGCGACGGCATCCGGTTCTACGACAACCCCGGCGGTCGGCCGATCCGGCTCAGGCACGCGCAGGGTTCGACCCCGTTCGCCGAGGTGGACCTGCGGTTCCGCCCGCACGTCGAGGCGTGACCGGACGCCGCTATCGCGTCGAATACTCACGTATCACCCGTGCGCCATCTGCCACGGTGCGATGCTGTGGTCATGGCACCCCGGGCCGGAACCATCGTCCCGCGCGACGAGAGAAGGCACATGACCAGCCAGCACACCCACAATGCGACCACGACTGACGGCGCCACCATCGCGGGAAGCGTGAGGGGCGACGGCCCGCCCCTGGTGTTCGTGCACGGCATCATCGGCGACGGCGGGCTCGACTGGCGGGCGCTGCTGCCGCACTTGGCGGACCGGTTCACCTGCCATCTGCCGAGCCTGCGGGGCAGGGGCGGCAGCAGCGGCGACCCCGACCTCGGATTCGGCCGGCTGGTCGAGGACCTGTTGGCGTACGTCGAGAGCCTCCCGCAGGCCGCGGGCCTGGTGGGATGGTCCCTCGGCGCCGGCATGGCGCTCACGGCAGCGGGCACGCGGCCCGAGGCGGTGGACGCGGTGGCGGCGATCGAGCCGGGCATGCCGGGCCTGATGAACGAGCAGGAGCAGGCGGACCTCGGTGCCGCGATCGGCCGCATGGCCGAGCTGGCGGACGGGGGAAGGCACGGGGAGGCGGTCCGCGCGCTCGCCGGTTTCGTGTTCGAAGACGACGACATAGCGACGGCGGAGAACACCGGCTACTTCGCGGCCGCAGCGCGGTACGTTCCGGCCATGCTCGACTTCTTCGGGCAGCAGATGCAGCAGGACGGGCCGGTCCCCGAGGACCCGGCCCTGCTCGGGGCGATCACGGCTCCGGTGCTGGTGCTGCACGGATCGGACCCCACGCCTTACGTCGCCGCCGGAGTGCGGCAGGTGGTCGACTACGTCGCCGACACGCAGGTCCAGGAGATCTCCGGTGCCGGGCACGCCATTCCGCTGACGCACCCTGAGGCGCTCGCCGACGCGATCGCCGAGTTCTTCATGAACCGGGTCCTGCGGCAGGAGCAGTAGACCGTCCCGACCGGGACCCCTCCCGGCGATCCCCTGATAGAACCGGGTTCTCGAAGCCCTTACCCGAGGCTTCGCCGACCCAGTCCACTCAGGAGCACTCCATGAACCGTGCCGCTGACCCTGTACTTCCCCGTATGCCCGGCTCCGCGATCCTCGCGGTCGTCTTCCTCGGACTCCAAGCGATCGTGGCCGTGGGCGGCGGCGTCGCCCTGCTTCCGCTGATCCCTGCGGGCCTGGCGCTGCTGCTGATCGCGGGAGGCTTGTTGAACACCGCGATCGCCATCGGCATCGGCATGCGCAGGCCTTGGGCGCGCATCACCGGGATCGTGCTGTGCGCCGCCGCGATCACGCTCGGTGCCGTCGACCTCCTGCTCGCGGCGGCGGAAGGCGTCCCGAGCACCGGCGGCGCGGGATTCGGCCTCTCGATCCTGCTGCTCTTCTTTCTCTCCCACCGGAACACGAGGGCGTGGTGCAACGACCTGGACCCGGCGGAGACCGCCCTCGGTCCGGCGGAGCCGGAGCTGCTCACGTACCAGGACCGGGTCGAACTCCGCGAGAGCATCGACGACATCGGGCTCCGGGCCCACGCCGTCGGAAGGGTCGTCGACCTGCCCCCCGAGCCGCGAACGGTGGTCGTGGAGTTCGACGACCACCCTGACCGCGAGCCGATCCGGGTCACGCTGCACGTCGACGAGATCCGCCTCGTCGCCGAGGCCGAGTAGCCGCCCGGGCTGATCCCATTGCCCGCCGGTCAGACCCGATCGCCGAGCGGTTTGATCATGAACCGTTCGGCACCCCGCTCCGAGTCTGATGGCGCGGCAGTGTCGTTGAAGCCGTTCCGCTGGTAGAGGGCTTTGGCAGCCGCGTTGTGCTCGTAGACGGCGAGCCGCAACCGCGCCGCACCCGACGCGCGGGCCCACCTCGCCACTCCAAGGATCAGGGCGTCACCGACACCGGCGCCTCTTGCCTTGGGGCTCACCCACATCGCGATCAGCTCCCGCACCAGCGGATCGCCGGCCGGCACACCGCTCGCCATCCCGACCGGTCGGCCGTCGGCCTCGGCGACGAGGTTGTGCGAGCCCGGCATCGCGAGACGGGAGCGCCAGCGCTCCTCCCGGTCGCCCTCGTCTTGCCAGTCCGCCAGTCGGGAGGCGAACGCGTCAGGCGCCTCGGCGAGCGCCGCGAGACGCAGCTCTCTCCACAAGCGCCAGTCGTCGCTGGTGAGCACGTGCATATCGACCACGTCCGCAGTGTGGCAGGCCCACTCGGCGGCGCGCTTTCAGGTCATCGATAGCCGTTGAGCCGCATGGCGGTGGCGTTGTCCGGCTGGTCCCAGAAGAGGTCGTGCAGGTCGGGCGGGAGTTCGGCCTGGTGGGCTCCGGTGGTGCCAGAGCGGAAGAAGCCGGGCTCACGCGCGTGGAGTTCGCCGAAGGTGGGGAGCTCAGCCTGCCGGGCGGGTGTGAGGCCGGGGGCGGCCTCGCCGATGGCGGTTTCGACTGCGGCCCGCGGGTTCGCGATGAGGTCCTCGAAGCGGACCCAGATCGGGGCCGGGCTCGCCGAGTGGTGCCAGGAGAGCACGTTCTGGCCCCAGCCGCCGGTGCCGCCGGTCGTGCGGGTGATGATCGAGCGCGCCTCCTCGGCGAAGCGCTCCTCGTAGTCGGGCTCGTCCGCATGCTGCCTGGTCCACAGGCGCGCCCAGGAGACCACGCATTCGCGACCGTCGCGCACCAGGCAGACGGCGCGGTCCTCGGCGGCGATCACGGGGTCGTCGCGCCGCCGGTGGGTCTTGACGAAGTACACCTCGTCGGCGTCCCGCATCTGGTCGAAGGTGCCGGGCCGGTCGCGCGCGTCCATCAGGTCGGCGCCGATCTGGGCGGCGACGCCGTCAACGTCGTAGACCACATAGGTCGGTGCCCCGTAGAGGCGGTTGAGCGCGATGCGGAAGAAGGTGTTGCCGGAGCGGGGGAACGAGGCCAGCCAGACGATCACCGCGTCAGCCTAGGGCCCGCCCCCGACACCGCTTCGCCGGCCGACCCGCTCCGCAGAGGACGCGCAAGTCCTCTGCCTATTCTGGAGTCCCACTCTGAGAGGCGACTGCTCGTGAAACCACTGCGACCCCTGCTCGCGCTGCTCCTCCTCCCTGTGCTCGTCTCGTGCGGGGACGATGCCGACACCGGCGGCGCGCCCGCCTCGAGCGACACCGCGATGGCCGTCGAGGACGGCGTACAGCTCGAGTTCCGGATGGTGGAGGAGTCGCCCGGCGGCACGGACATCGATTGCGAGACCCGCTACCCCGACACCGGAGGCGTGTCGGTCACGCCCGACGCCGACCCCGACGAACCGCTCGACGTGTGCGCCGAGACCGACGGCTACCTCAGCGACCTGCGACTCGGTCCGGCGATCGTGACGGCCGAGCACGTCGAATACGTCGACTTCGATTACGGGACCGCGGGCCTTCCCACCGTCTACGTGGTGTTCGACGAGGAGGGCGTCGAGGCGTGGAAGGCCGCCGTCGCCGCGGCCACCACCAAGTACGGCTGGCCCGGGCTCGTCCACATCATGGTCGAGGGACGGCCGATCCAGGTCACCGACAGCAGCCTCAGCCCCAACGACGTCCACCAGATCGAGGGCATCGCCACGATCGAGGACGCGGAAGCGCTCGTCACGACGATGGCGACCGGCTCCGACTGACCCGCCGCCCGCGGTTTTTCACCGCGATTCGCGACCACGCAGGGGTACCGCCCGGCCACTCATCGCCGCTATAGTGCGGATTGGACGCTGTTCGCGCCGATTCGCCCCTTAGGAGCGGCTATGAGGACAATGACGACCTGCGTAGCGGCCGCGATGCTGCTGCTCGCCGTATCCGCCTGCAGCCCAGAGGAATCCGAGGACGGCGACGGTTCGATCGTCTTCTGGACCCCCTACACCACACCGGAGCGGATCGCGGCGCAGCAGCCCGTGATCGACGCGTTCACCGAGGCCACCGGCATCGAGGTCGAGATGGTCCCGCTCGAACCGGACCAGGCCGGGCAGACGCTCGTCACCTCCGCCGCCTCGGGCGACGTGCCCGACGTGATCGCGCACAACCCGTCGAGCACCGCCGCGTGGGCCGCGCAGGGCCTGCTCGACGACCAAGCGCCGCAAGAGGTCGTGGACGAACTGGGCGCCGACACCTTCAGCCGGGCCGCGCTCGACATGGTCACGATCGACGGGAGCCTGCACGCCGTCCCGTCGGACGGGTGGGGCCACACCATCGCCTACCGCACCGACCTGTTCGAGGACGCCGGACTCGAGCCGCCCTCGTCGGTCGCCGACATCGCGGCCGCCGCCGAAACGCTCGACTCGGACGGCCTGGCGGGCATCGCGATCGGGACCACCCCGGGCGACGTGTACACGCAGGAGGGCATCGAGTCGATGCTGCTCCCCTTCGGCTGCGAGCTCGCCACCGACGGCGACGTCGCCATCGACTCGCCCGAGTGCATCGAGGGCCTGGCCCACTACCAGCGGCTCGCCGCCGCGGCCGGACCGGCGCAAGTGGACGTCGAGGCCGCGCGCGCCGCGTACCTCTCCGGCTCGGCCGCGATGGTGCTCTTCTCCTCCCACATCGTCGACGAAGTCGCCGGCCTCGACGTCGACAACCCCGTGACCTGCGCCGAATGCGCCGAGAACCCGCGGTTCCTGGCCGAGAACACGGCCTACCTGACCACCTTCACCGGCACCGGGAACGAGGCGCCCGTCGAGTACGGGCAGACCACGAACTACGGCATCCCGGCGGGCGCGAACACCGCCGACGCCAAGGAGTTCGCGAAGTTCATGCTCACCGACGGGTACGTCGAGAACCTCGCCTCCGCGACCGAAGGCCGCATCCCGGTGCGGCCCGGCCCCGAGGCCGGGTCGACCGAGTACCTCGACGCGTGGTCGGCGCTGCCGTTCGGCAACGACCAGACCCAGGAGCTCTCGATCGAGCAGATCTACGGCCCGGCGCTGGTCGACCGGCTCGCCGCCGGAGCGGAGGAGTTCACGCGCTGGGGCTGGGGCACCGACGACGCCGAACTCGCCGGGATCGTGTTCTCCCAGACCCTGCTCGCGACCGAGGCCGAAGCGCTCTTCGACGGCGCGCCGCCCGCCGAAGTGGCGGCCGCCATGGCCGCGAGTGTCGCAGCGGCACAACAGGACCTGGGCGGATGAGCGCAGACCGGACGCCGCGGGACGGCGGACCCGACGGCGGGCGGGCGGGCGGCCCTTCCACCGGGCGGAGCGGACCTGCCGCCGGCCGAAACCCCGGGCGCCTCGCCGGGCGATCCGCTGGGCGGAGCGGCGGACGCTCCCCGGATTCGAACAGCGGCGCCGCAGCGATGTCGGACCCCGGTGGCACTCTTGCAACCGGGGGCCCTTCCCCAGCGGCCCGAAGCGCTGCCGGCGTGCGCACCGCCGAGCGCCCCGTCCCCGACCCGCCACCCGAGCCCCGCCGCAAGCCGCTGACGCTCTCGCAGCGCGAGGACCTGCACGGCCGGCTCCTGGTGGGCCCCACAGTGATCGTCGTGCTCCTGTTCGCGGTGCTGCCGTTCCTGGCGGTCGTGCTGTTCGCGTTCCTCGACGTGCGGCTCGTCGACATCCCGCGCCTGTACATCGACAACCTCGTGTTCACCGGCGAGAACGTCGCGGCCGTATGGAACTCGCCTCGCTTCTGGTCGGCCGCCACCACCACCGTCGTGTACGCCGCGTCCTCTTCCGCCGGAGCGGTGCTCGTCGGCCTCGCCGTCGCGCTGGCCCTGCGGCGCCCCTTCCGGGGGCGCGGGCTGATCCGGGCGCTGGTGCTCGTGCCGTACGTCCTGCCGGTGGTCGCGGCCGCCACGATCTGGAAGACCCTCCTCAACCCCGGGTACGGGCTGGTCAACGCGGTCGGCACGCAGTGGCTCGGGTGGGCCGAGCCGATCGCGTTCCTGACCACCACGAGCCGCGACCTCGGGCCGTTCGAGGTGCCGGTGGCGCTGCTGTGCGTGATCGCGTTCGAGGTGTGGAAGACCTTCCCGCTCGCGTTCCTGTTCATCACGGCGCGACTGCAAGCGGTGCCCGAGGACATCGAGGAGGCCGCCCAGATCGACGGGGCCGGGAAGACCCGGACCTTCCGGCATCTGCTGCTGCCCGAACTCGCCGGGGTGATGGCGCTGCTCGCGGTGCTGCGGTTCCTGTGGTCCTTCCAGAACTTCAACGACATCTACCTGCTCACCGGCGGCGCGGGCGGCACCGAGGTGCTCGCGGTACGCGTCTACTCGGAGCTGGTGGTGCGCGCGAACATCGGCACGGCGAGCGCGACGGGCCTGCTCATGACCGGGATGCTCCTGGTCGTGGTCGCGGTCTACGCGTGGATGATCAAACGGGAGCGGGCATGAGCCGACCGAGCACGGAAGACCGCGTCCTCGGCGCCCTCCGCTGGACGGTCATCGCCGTCGCGGTGGCCGCCACCGCCGGGCCGCTCCTCTACGGTTTCCTGCTCTCATTGCGGCCCTTCCAGTCCGTGGTCTCCGAGCCGCTCGACCTGCTCCCCCCGCTCGACGAGATCACGATCGACTCGTACCCGACCGCCATGGCCGAGTACGGCCTCGGCGGCAACATGTGGAACTCCCTGCAGGTCGCGCTCGCCACCGCCGCGCTCGCGATCCTCTTCAGCGTCCTCGGCGCCTATGCGGCCGTGCGGCTGCGCTTCCTCGGCCGCGGCACGGTGAACGTCGTCTTCCTCGGCGTCTACCTCCTCCCCGGCATCGTGCTCGCCGTGCCGCTGTTCGTGCTGCTCAGCCGGGTCGGCCTGACGGGATCACTCGTCGGCCTGGTGTTCGTGTACGTGGCGCAGACCGTGCCTGTGGCGCTGTACATGCTCCGCACCTACCTCATGGCCGTCCCGTCCTCAGTGGAGGAGGCGGCGATGATCGACGGGTGCGGCCGCCTCGCGCTCATCCGCCGCGTCGTGCTCCCGCTCGCCCTGCCCGGGGTCGCCGCGACCGCCCTCTACGTGTTCATGATCGCGTGGAACGAGTACCTGTTCGCGCTGCTCTTCCTCGTCGCCGACCGCGACCGCTGGACGGTCTCGCTCGGCATCGCGCAGCTCACCGAGTTCTCGGTACCGACCACAGTGCTCATGGCCGGGTCGATCGCGATCACCGTGCCGGTGGTCGCCGGGTTCTTCCTGGCGCAGCGGCTGCTCGTCACGGGACTCACTTCAGGAGCGGAGAAAGGGTAGGGCGCATGGCAATCCGACTGGGCATCCTGGGGGCGGGGGCGCGCGGCTCCGACACGTACGGGCGCTGGGCGCTCGGTCATCCCGGCCGCGCCGCCATCGCGGCCGTCGCCGATCCGATGCCCCACCGGCGCGAGCGGCTCGCCGGCGCGGGGAACGTCCCGAACGAGCACCGCTACCCCGACTGGCGCGACCTCGTCGCCGACGCCGCCGCGATCGGCCTGGACGCGTTCGTGATCGCCCTCCCCGACCGCCTCCACGTGGCGGCCGCGCGCGCCGCCGTCGAGACCGGCCTGCCGATCCTCCTCGAGAAGCCCGCCGCGACCACCGCCGAAGGCCTTGAGGCGCTCGCGGCCGCCGCGCGGGACCGCAAGGCCCGCATATGGATCGGGCACGTGATGCGCTACCAGCCGTTCTGGCTCGCGATCCGGCGGCTCGTCGACTCGGGGGCGATCGGCCGCCTCGTGACCATGCGCGTCGAGGAGAACATCGGGTTCTGGCACTACGCGCACTCCTACGTGCGCGGCAACTGGCGCAACCTCGCCACCTCCAGCCCGATGGTGCTCGCGAAGACCTGCCACGACCTCGACATCATCCGCTGGTTCGCGGGCGAATCCCCCGCGTCCGTCGCGAGCGCGGGCAGCCTCACCTACTTCCGGCCCGAGCACGCGCCCGAGGGCGCACCGGACTACTGCCTCGACGGATGCCCGGCCTCCGACTCGTGCCCGTTCTACGCGCCCCGCTACTACGTTGAGGCCCTTGCGGACCGGGTCGGCTGGCCGGTGGCGCTCCTCGGCGACGACCCGAGCCCGGAGGGCCGCCTGGCGGCGCTGCGGCGCGGGCCGTACGGGCGGTGCGTGTTCCGCGCGGACAACGACGTCGTCGACCACCAGCAGACCGTCGTCGACTTCCCCGGCGGCCTCACCGCGACCCTCTCGACCTCGGCGTTCACCGGGCAGAACACGCGCACCGTGCGGCTCACCGGTACGGCGGGGGAGATCGCGGGGAACCTGCGGACGGGGACGCTCGAGGTCGACCTGTTCTCGCCGACAGCGGTCGCGCCCGAGCTTCCCGGAGCCCGGGTGGGCGCGAGTTTCACCCGGCCCCCCATGGGGCACCAGGTGTTCGAGCTCTACGCGGGCCCGGTCGACGCCGCCGGCGAACCGGACCACCGGGGCCACTCGGGCGGCGACGAGGCGCTGGTCGACGCGTTCATCACCTCGCTCGAGGGCGGGGAGGCCGCGGCGACCGATCTGGAGGCCTCGCTGGACAGCCACCGGATGGCGTTCGCGGCCGAGCGGGCCCGGCTCGAACAGCGCACGATCGCTTGGGAGGCAATGTGACTTGGTGGCGGGATGCGGCGATCTACCAGGTGTACCTGCGCAGTTTCGCGGACGGCGACGGCGACGGGACCGGCGACATCGCCGGTCTCGAATCGAGGCTGGGGTACCTGCGGGAGCTCGGCGTCGATGCGCTGTGGATCAACCCGTGGTACGTGTCGCCGATGGCCGACGGCGGCTACGACGTGGCCGACTACCGCGCGATCGACCCCGCGTTCGGCACCCTCGCGGACGCCGAGCGGCTCATCGAGGCGGCCCACCGGTTCGGGCTGCGGATCATTGTGGACATCGTGCCGAACCACGCCTCCGACCAGCACCCCTGGTTCCAGCAGGCGCTGCGGGACGGCCCGGGTTCACCCGCCCGCGAACGGTTCCACTTCCGCGACGAGACCAACAACTGGCAGTCGCGCTTCGGCGGACCGGCCTGGTCCCGAGTGGAGGACGGGCAGTGGTACCTGCATCTGTTCGACGCCGCCCAGCCCGACCTCAACTGGGAGCACCCGGACGTGCGGGCCGAGTTCCCGTCGGTCCTGCGGTTCTGGCTCGACAGGGGCGTCGACGGGTTCCGCATCGATGTCGCCGCGCGCCTGGTGAAGCAGGCCGGGCTGCCCGACAAGCGCGGCCGGATCGAAGGCGTGCCGACCTTCACCGACGCCGACGACGCGCCCGACAAGGACCGGCCGGAAGTGCACGAGATCTACCGGGACTGGCGGCTCGTGCTCGGCGAGTACGGGCCCGACCGGGTGTTCGTGGGCGAGATCTGGGTGCGCGACCCGGAGCGGTTCGCCCTCTACCTGCGCCCCGACGAGCTGCACACGGCTTTCAACTTCGAGTTCCTCAAGTGCGCGTGGGAGGCCGGGGCGTTCCGCGAGGTGATCGACCGGACCCTCGCGACGCACGCGAAGGTGGGCGCGCCGCCGACCTGGGTGCTGTCGAACCACGACGTGACCCGGCACGTGACCCGCTACGGCCGCAAGCGCAGCGCGTTCCTGAAACGCGAGCACGGCGTACCGACCGATCTCGCCCTGGGCACGCGCCGGGCGCGGGCGGCGGCGCTGCTGACCATGGCCCTGCCGGGCGGTGTGTACGTCTACCAAGGCGATGAGCTGGGGCTCCCGGAGGTCTTCGACCTGCCCGACGAACTGCGCGAGGACCCCGTGTTCCGCCGGACCGGCGGCCTCGACCTGGGCCGCGACGGCTGCCGGGTGCCGCTGCCGTGGGGCGGGGACGCGCCGCCGTTCGAGTTCGGGAAGGGCGGCGCGTGGCTGCCGCAGCCGCCCGAATGGCGCGAGCTCACGGCCGCCCGGCAACTGGGCGACCCGGACTCGATGCTGTCCCTCTACCGCCTCGCGCTGCGGATCCGCAGAGGCGAACCGGCGCTCGGCGACGGCGGGATGCGGTGGCTGGACAGCGAACCGGGGGTGATCGACTTCGAACGAGACCCCGGTTTCAGGTGCGTCGTCAACCTCACCGGGCACGAGATCGACGTCCCTCCAGGCGAACCGCTCATCGCCAGCGCGGCTCTCGAAGGCATGCGGCTCCCGCCCGATGCGGCGGTCTGGCTGCGTACCTCCGACTGACGTCCCGGCCGTTCACTCCGCGCACCAGTCGATCGACGGGCCCATCAGCATGACGATCAATGCGAGCGCGCCGAGCACCAGGAAGAAGACGCCGATCAGCGAGGACCCGTTCGTATAGACCGCGGTAGTTCCTCCGAAGAGGATGGTCAGCGGGGGTCGTGTCGATGGCCGCCTCGACCACGAGGAACGCGCCGAGCAGGGCGAGCGCGGCGGAGACGGCGCCGAAGCACGCCCATTTGAAGGCGATGCGGCGACCGGTGCGGACCGGGGTCGCGTCCGGTGGCGGCGCCGAGGTCGGTGACGGGTACATGCGGGCCGGCCTAGGCCCGGTCGGCCGCGGGCCGGCGAGGGCTTCGTCCGTGGCGCGGTTCGCGGCGGCTGGCTAGAGTTGCGGCCGAGGAGGTGAGCCGTGCGCAGGAGCTCGGAATGGGTGGCCGTCGAGCGCAGTTCGCCGACCCGCCGGATCTCCTCGCTGGTGCTCTATTCGCTCGCGTGCGCGGCGTTCATCGTCGGGCTGTACCTGCTCGTGCGCACCGAGCCGGGCACGCTCGACTCGGGGGAGCCGAATCCGGTGGCGGCGCTGCCGGGGTTCTTCACGGTGATGGCGGTGCTCGGGGCGACCAGCTTCCTGGTGCCGCTGGTGCGGCCGCCGAAGCTCATGGTGAACCATTTCGGGCTGCGGGTGCGCGCCGGTTTCGGCAAGAGCCTGCTCATCCCGTGGAGCAATGTCGAGGAGCTGGCGGCGATCCATGTCGGGTCGAAGCGGCGCGGCACTTCGTACCTGCTGTTCGCGGCCGACAACTATCTCGGGCGCGGCGGCTCCGACCGGCCCGGGTTCCTGGGGCGCTCGGTGCTGCGCGAGGCCAATCGGGCCACAGAGGGCTTGGTCGCGGGATTCGATCTCGCGGTGCGCTGCAAGGACTTCGCGCTCGAACCGGACCAGCTGCTGGCGCGGCTGGCGTCCTTCGCGCCCGGGCACGTGCAGGTCGTCGACCGGCTCTAGAGGGCGACGCGCCGGTTTGTTCGCCCTGAGCGAAATCGCGCCCGTGCGCACGTCGCGACCCTGCCGGTCCGATCGCCCCGACCGTGATGCACGGCTTGCCCCAAATGCCGCTCCCTGACCCGTGCTGGTGATCCGTACACTGGAGGCGACCCGACCGTCCTGCCCCCGCCCCTGGGTACGAGGTCACCGCAACCGACCGGTCACTCTCGCCGGCGGACCGTCCAGCATTGGGGGTACACCCATGGCGTCGATCCCGGACGAGGGCCTGCGCGCGACCCTGGCCACCATGGCGCCCGGCACCGCGCTCCGCGACGGCCTGGAGCGCATCCTGCGCGGCCGCACCGGCGCGCTCATCGTCGTCGGCTGCGACAGCCTCGTCGAAGAGATCTGCACCGGCGGCTTCGAGCTCGACATCGAGTTCTCGGCCACCCGCCTCCGCGAACTGTGCAAAATGGACGGCGCGATCGTGATCACCACCGACGGCTCGCGGATCGTCCGCGCCGGCGTCCACCTCATGCCCGACCCCTCCATCCACTCCAACGAATCGGGCACCCGCCACCGCACCGCCGAGCGCGTCGCCATCCAGACCGGGTTCCCCGTGATCTCCGTGAGCCAGTCGATGCACACCATCGGCCTGTACATGGGCTCGATCCACCACCTGCTCGAACCCTCCACGCAGATCCTCTCCCGCGCCAACCAGGCGCTCGCCACGCTCGAGCGCTACAAGGTGCGCCTCGACGAGGTCGCCGGCAGCCTCTCCAGCCTCGAGATCGAAGACCTCGTCACGGTGCGCGACGCCGTCACCGTCCTCCAGCGACTCGAGATGGCCCGCCACATCGCCGACGAGGTCGAGGGCCACGTCATCGAACTCGGCACGGACGGGCGGCTCCTCGCCCTCCAGCTCGACGAGCTCATGGCCGGCGTCGACGCCGACCGCGAACTCATCGTGCGCGACTACCTGCCCGACGGCGTCGACTACCGCAAGGCCCTGCACGCCGTGGACGGCATGCGCTCCCCCGACCTGCTCGACCTCATCGCGGTCGCGCGCTCCCTCGGCTACCCGAACTCACCCGACGTGCTCGACCGGCGCGTGAGCCCCCGCGGCTACCGGATGCTCGCCAAAGTGCCGCGCCTCCCCGAAGCCGTGATCGAACGGGTCGTGGGCCATTTCGGGGCGCTCCCCGAGCTGCTCGGCGTCACCGTGGAGGAGCTGCAGGACGTCGACGGGATCGGCCCGGGGCGGGCGCAGAGCATCCGCGAGTCGCTGACCCGCCTGGCCGAGGTCTCGATCCTCGACCGGTACCTCTAGGTCAAGCTGAGGCTCGTCGGCGCCGAGACCGCGTCACCCAGGCGGGCCCGCAGCTCGTACTCGCCCGCGGGCAGCTCCCGGCGGGCGCCCGCGCACGCCTCCTCCGACGCCAGCCCATCCACAGTGAACTCGACAGTCTGCCCCGCGCCGCCGCTCAGCTCGACCTTCTCGCCCTGCGGCGTCTCGCAGTGCGCCGTCGAGTAGACGACATCCGCACCGGCGACCAACTCAACCGCCACCTCCCGCAGATCAACGGTGCACACGGTCTCCGCACCACTCGCCACCAGGACACTCACCGGCACCTCCGCACCCGAACGCGCCTCATTGAACGCCGCCACCACCTGCAGCATCAAGTCCTCGGCGGCGCAGGCCTCCACGGGCGGCACCGTCGGGGACGGCGACTCGCGCGGCTCCTCCGCCTGCGTCTCCCGGATGTACGGCCGGTTCACCGTCGCCGAAGCCGAAGGCGGCTGCCTCTCGTTCTGGGCCGCATCGGCCTTCGCCTCAGGCTCCTCCTCACCGCCGCCGAGCGCACTCACCACCAGCACGACCAGCAGGACCAGCACGAGCACCGCCCCGGCCACGATCGCCCGCCGCTTCCAGTACACCGACTCCGGCTCCGAGCCCTTCACGAACTTGCCCTTGAAACCCTGCACGCCGGGACGCTAACGCAGCGGAGCGGCACGACAGCGGAATAACACGCGACCCTCGCCGTCGGTTGTCGGACCCCGCACCGACAATGGGAGGCATGCTCGCCGCCGACACCGACCAGGCACTGCCGTCCTCCGCCGAACTCAGCGGCCGACTGCTCCCCTGGTTCGACGCGCACCACCGCACCGAACTGCCCTGGCGCCGACCGGGAACCACCGCCTGGGGCGTGCTCGTCTCCGAGGTCATGAGCCAGCAGACCCAGGTCGCGCGCGCCGCGCCCGTATGGGAGGCCTGGATGGCGCGCTGGCCCGCCCCGGCCGACCTCGCCGCCGCGCCGACCGCCGACGTCCTGCGCGAATGGGGCCGCATGGGGTACCCGCGCCGGGCGCTGCGCCTCCAGGAGTGCGCGCGGATCGTCGCCACCGAGCACGGCGGCGTCGTGCCCGCCGACCCGGCGGAGCTCGAGAAGCTGCCGGGCATCGGCGTCTACACCGCCGCGGCCGTCGCGGTCTTCCACTACGGGCGACGCCATGCGGTCGTGGACACCAACGTGCGCCGCGTCGTCGCCCGCCTCGGGGGTCAGAGCGACGCCGGGACCGCCACCACCAAGGCCGATCTGGCGGCCGCCGAGTCGCTGCTGCCGGAGGACGCGCCGACCGCGGCCCGGGTCTCGGTGGCGCTCATGGAGCTCGGGGCGCTCGTGTGCAAGGCGCGCGCGCCCGAGTGCGGCGCCTGCCCGGTGAGCGCCTTGTGCGGGTTCTCCGGCCAGGAGGTCCCGGCCGGGCCGAGCCGCAAGCGCCAGAAGTACAAGGGCACCAACCGGCACGTGCGGGGGGAAGTGATGGCCCTGCTCAGAGACGCGGAGGGGCCGGTCGAACGGGCCCGGATCGACGCCGTCTGGCCGGACCGGAGGATGCTCGACGAGGCCGTCGCGCAGCTCATCACCGAAGGCCTGATCGGCACCGACGAATCGGGACGATTCGAACTCCCGAGTCGGTGACAAACCGAGCGGGCGCTGGTAGCGTCGGAGTTGAGAGAACTTCACGATGCTCGGTCGGCGCCGATTCTCAAATCGGCGGCCCTGGGTCGAACCTCACTCGTCACCAAGTGAGGCGCCGGACGGACCACCAGGTCCACTCACCGCCGGTGCCAGGGCCGAATCGCCTACCGCAGGGCCGCCCCCGAGCGGCCGGCCAGGAACACGACGACGCGGCTCGCGCCATGAACCGTCGCGTCGACCGCGGACCGGACGCACGAAATGCGGGCCATGTGGGAGCGGACGCCTTGAGCGACGGACGCGACCGGGCAACGGCAATGCCGTTCCGGTACCGCGCGCTCAGACCGGGACGGCATTGTTTTGCCCGCAAACCCCGACCCTCCTCGCACGCAGGCTTCGCCGCCACTGGGCAATGCCGTTCCGGCACCGTGCACCCGAACCGGGGGCGGCATGGTTCCGCGTCGAACCCGAAGCGCATTCACGTCCGGAAAAATGTCGCACCCCTATGAGACGGTGTCCTTTTCACTGGTAGTGGTGAAGGTGGGACTGGGCGGGTACCCGGGGCCACCCGTACGCCCGCGCAGCGGCCCCGCCGGGCGCCGCTCAAGCCGCCTCCGGCCCACTCGCGACCGGCGCCTCCACCCGCTTCGCCCAGCGGACCAGCCACCACACGATGAGCACCGCGGGCAGCCCCTTGAGCATTACCCCGGCCAGCACGCCGAGCGCGCCCAGACCCAGACCGTCCCGCAGCAGCGGCGAATTCCACAAGGCGTGCAAGGCGATCACCCCCGCCAGCGACCCGGCCGCGACCCACACCGACCGCATCGTCCGCCGCGTCGCCGCATACGCCACCCCGGCCCCGACGATCGCGGTGAACACCGCGTGGCTCCACAGCCCCGCCAGCACCCCGCGCACGATGAACACCGCGATCACCGGCTCGACCACGTCCCCGGCCCGGTTCAGGACCGTGCTCGACATCGCGAACGCGTAGCCCTCCACGATCTGGAACCCCACCCCGCAGAACGCACCCAGCACGATCCCGTCGAGCACCCCGTGCACGCGCCCCCAGGCGATCGCGACCACCAGGACCACGCCCGCGGCCTTCACGACCTCTTCGACCACCGGCGCCGCCAGCACCGGCGACCACCGCTCGGCCCACGCCGGGCCGTTCGCCGTCGCCAGCAGACCGTGCAGCGCGCGCGAACCGAACAGCGAGGTCATGACGGCGACCGTCGCGCCCCAGACCAGGCCGATCGCGAGGGCGGCGGCGGGGAGGGCGAGCCGGTCGGAGACGCGGCCGCGCAGCCACCAGAACGGGATCGCGAAGAGCGAGAAGAGGACCAGGGCGGTCGACCCGGCGCGCGGGTAGGCGAGCGCGACCGGGAGCGTGTTGTACAGCAGCAGGATGCCCGCCGCACCGATGAGCAGCACGGCCGTCCACTGCAGCGGCGAGGCGGGGTCGATCCGCATGTCAGGCGGTCCCGAAGGACAGCTGGGCGATGAGCGCGTCGATTCTGTCCACAGTGGGCGAGTCTAGTGAATCGCCGGTGGCGGTGACCTCGGCGCGGACCGTGTCGTGGACGAAAGCGCACGCGAAGCCCGTACCGGTCTCGGTGACGAAGCTGCGACCGGCGCCCTCGACGCCGTCGGCGGCGCAGTCGCGCGGTTCGGTGAGCTGCACGCCGGGCTGGACTTCGAGGAGGCGCGACATCTCGTCGGCCAGGTACTCCGCGTCGAAGCCGTAGGGGCCGGCGACGGCGATGTCCACTTCGGCCTCGCCCACCAGGAACTCGACGCGGCCGGATCCGGGCTGGTAGTAGCCGGGGCGCATCCGGACCTCGTCCGGGGCGGTGAGGGTGACGCCGGAGAGGGTGAAGGTCTCGCCGCCGACGTCGACGGTGGGGGAGACGGCCTTGTTCAGGAGGGGCACGGCGAGCGCGAACACGAGGACCACCGCTGCGACGGCGGTGGCGATGATGAGGCTCTTCGTGCGAGTCACGGTTCAAGCGTGGCATGCGATCCCCGGCAGCGCATCGGGAATGCCCGCGTGTCGGCGACGACCGGCTGGTGTTCGGGGGATGGGCGGCGGTTCGCCGTGAGGGGAGTCGGCTTTACTGCACTGGGGCGGTGCCGTCGCCCAGTGGCCGCGCCCGGTTCAGGTGCGCGTTCGCGAGGGCGATCGCTGTGAGGGAGCGGGCCCTGAGGGAGGGCCCGCGACCTCGATCGTCGGAATCCGCGGTGCCGACATCCGCGACTTCGATGGGGTCTTCGGCCGGAAGGGTGGTCCGGCCTTGGTTCCTGCGCCGTGTGGCCACGGCGCTTCTTGCTGCTTGCTCCTCCAGCGGCGGTGCCCGGTCGGTGGCTCCTCCGCCGGCTCAACTACTCCGCGGCGACGCGCTGAGCCGGGATGTCGCCGTTGATCAGGGCGCGGATCTCGGACTCGCGGTAGCGGCGGTGGCCGCCGAGGGTCCGAATGGCCGAGATCTTGCCGGCCTTGGCCCAGCGGGTGACGGTCTTGGGGTCGACGCGGAACATCGCGGCGACTTCGGACGGGGTCAGCAGGGCCTCGGATTCCACCGGAAGGTTCAGCTCTGTCGTCATCGTTCTTCTCCTCCACAGACGGGCTGCGAATCACCGGCGCCGAGCCTTGATTCGTTCCTTCTGCAATCGTCCGGCCTGTCGTAGATGTCCGACATAGGCCGAACGGCCGATTTTGCTTGGACTTTCCGCTCGGTCCGCTCATCCGAGTGATCACTCCACATGCGAATGTGCTGGCTGCGGGCTCGTCGTGCCGCCGCGTCCGAGGTCAGTTCAGGCGTTCCGCGAGACGACGATCACGCCACCGGTCGACAAGGCGGGCATAGCACTCCTGCGCTTCCTCGGGTTCTGAGGCGCCGAGGTGGTCGAGGGCCTGCCAGGTGAGGTCGACCGAGTCCTCGGCCCGCAGCTCCTCGGGGTCCATGCGCGAGGCCAGGCCGCCGTAGTCGAGCTCCACGACCGAGTCGCGGTGGAAGCCCTCGAGCCAGTCGGCGGTCTCGCCCAGGGCCTCGGCCAGTTCGGCGCCCTCCCCGAACTCGGACCGCACCAGGTTGCGGGCGACCACGAGGCCCGTGCGGGCCTTGGCGATCGGGGTGCGGTAGCGCAGCTGGGCGATGCCCCGCTGGATCACCAGCTCGCGGTCCTCGGCCCGCACGCACGCGAACCAGCGCAGCGGCACGGACCAGGACGCGACGTGCTCGTGGGCGTCGGCGGGGGCGTCGTGGCGGTCGATGCCGTCGTCCAGGGCGACCACCTCGGCCGCGGAGGACAGGAACTCGGGCGGGAACAGCGCCTCGGCCACGGCCTCGGGCGTCAGCCGCCGCACTTCCAGGGCGGAAGCGGCGATCCGGTAGCGGAGGTTCCAGGGGCAGATGAGGGGATCGGCCTCGCGGCCGCGGTCGATGACGTACGCGTCGCGCGCGAAGGACGGCACGCCGCGCCAGGGCCAGCCGATCCGCTCGTACAGTGCTTCTCGGCGCAGGCGCGGCCCCTCGAGGGGGTCGATCGCGCGTCCCGACGCGGCGTACGCGCGCCAGTAGTCGGCGTCGACGAACGCCCCCGCCGGCTCGTAGACGCGCAGATAGGACGCGCTCGGTGCGTACACGAGGCAGATACTTCCATATCGGCATCCACCCCGACCCGAAGGTCGGGCATCCCGGCTTGCCCGGGCCAGCGCTTGGCGCTGCGGCACAGTGGGGTACACGCGGTACCGGTAGCGGCGCCTCACGCTGCGACCATAGCGACCGGGTACGGCAGTCCCGGTTCCCAGCCCGACTCGCAGGGACAGCGGCTGCTCGGCACCGCCCCGGTCATATGCTGGGGGCGTAGGCATACCCGCGCTACATACGGATGAGTCGGCCGAGACCCGGCCGCCCCCCTGGGTGGTGCCCGCAGCGACGGCGGCGCAGGGACACCCCAGCGAGAAGAACTGGAGAGCAAGCCATGAGCATCTTCGACGGCAGCGGCCACGAGCAGGTCGTGTTCTGCCACGACCCCGATTCGGGGTTGCGCGCGATCATCGCGATCTACTCCACCGCCCTCGGTCCGGCCCTCGGCGGCACCCGCTTCTACCCCTACGCCTCCGAGGAGGAGGCCCTGAAGGACGTGCTGCACCTGTCGGAGGGCATGGCCTACAAGAACGCGATCGCGGGGCTCGACCACGGCGGCGGCAAGGCCGTCATCTGGGGCGACCCGGCCGCCGACAAGAGCGAGGCGCTGCTTCGCGCCTACGGGCGCTTCGTGGAGTCGCTGGGCGGGCGCTACGTGACCGCCTGCGACGTCGGGACGTACGTCGAGGACATGGACCACGTGGCCCGCGAGACGCGCCACGTGAGCGGGCGCAGCCCGGAGGCCGGCGGGGCCGGGGACTCCTCGATCCTCACCGCGTTCGGGGTGTTCCAGGGGATGCGCGCCGCGGCCCAGCACCGCTGGGGCGCGGTGGACCTGGCCGGGCGCACCGTGGGCGTCGCCGGGCTCGGGAAGGTGGGGCGCCACCTCGTCCCGCATCTGCTCGAAGCCGGGGCGGAGGTCGTCGCCTGCGACGTGAACCAGGCCGCGATCGAATGGGCGAAGGACCACTACCCGCAGGTGCGGATCGTCGCGGACGCCGACGAGCTCATCGCCTCGGGCATCCACATCTACGCCCCGTGCGCGCTCGGCGGGGTCCTCAACGAGCGGTCGCTCAAGACCCTCGACGCCGAGATCGTATGCGGCGCAGCGAACAACCAGTTGGCCGAGCCGGGTGTGGCGGCCGAGCTCGACCGGGCCGGGATCCTGTACTGCCCCGACTACGTGGTGAACTCGGGCGGGGTCATCCAGGTCGCCGACGAGTACGACGGCGCGTTCGACTTCAAGCGGGCCGAGCGGCGCACCGCCGGGATCTTCGCAACCACCTCGCGCATCCTCGAGCGCGCCAAGGGCGAGGGCACGACCCCGGTCGCCGCCGCCGACGCGATCGCCGAGGAGCGCATGGCCGCCGTCGGCCGGCTCCAGCGGGTGCGGCTGTTCCGCTGATCGCGGGCACAGGACCCCGCCCCCCGGTGCGCGAAAGTGCGCGTCGGGGGACGATTCCGCTCACCGCGGGTCATCGAATCCTGCCGCAAAGCGACAACGAGTCTCACGATGCGGGCGGCCGTTCGTCCCGGTCTGGTGGTCATCGCCGGTAATCTGTGGCACCCAACTCATGGGCCGGGATGCAGTCATGCGCTCTGAGGTTGTACCGTAGGAGCCACGAAGAGATTGCAAGCATTCCGGGGCGCCTTATCGGTTGCCCCGATGATTTCTGTGCGAGGGGGTCGAGCCAAATGGGGCGAGGCCGAGCTAAGGCAAAGCAGACCAAAGTGGCCCGTAAGCTCAAGTACCACACTCCTAACACCGACATCCGAGCGCTGGAGCGCGAACTCGGGGGCGGTCGTCAGGACGAGGTCGACATTGAGCCTCCTGAAAAGGAACCGGACCCTTACGCCGCTTACGCCGACGATCGGTACGACGGAGACGAAGAAGAACTCCGTGAGGATGACTGGCTCCCGCCTAAGAAGCAGTTAGCCGGACGGCTCAGCAGTGAGCCGACCAGGCGGGCCCTCCCGACCGATACCGCAATCTCCATATCCAGCGAGCGCAGGCGTCCTCGACGACCCCTGCGCTAGACCTGAAGGTCCGCTCCCCCACGAGCCGGCCGACGGGCGCTGGAGCAATGACTTCGGCTACGGGCACGCATTCGGGATGCACAGCTTCGGGATGCACAGCCAACAATCGAACAAGAAGAGGCGGGGGGGCCGGGGGGGGGGCCCCCCCGTCGGGGGGGGGGGGGGGGGGGGGGGGCGGGGGCGGGGGGCCCCCCCCACCCCGCCCCCCCCCCCGCCCCCCCCCACCCCCCCCCCCGCCGCCCCCCCCCCCCCCCCCCCCGCCTCTTCGGCTGCTTGCGGGCGTTACTGCTGCGGCGCCTGCGGCCACGGGTTCTGCTGGGTCTGCGGCGCCTGCGGGACCTGCGGCTGCACCGAGGGCTGCTGCCCGGTCGGGTAGCCCTGCGGCTGCGGCGCGGGGGCCGGGGCGGCGGGCTGCGCGGCGGCGGCCGAGCCGGGGACCATGATCGCACCGGCGGCGAACAGGCCGTACGCGGCCACGAGCAGGAGCGCGCCGATCCAGGCCGACGGGTCGGAGGCGGAGTCGCCGTCGCCGAGCGCCAGGACCGTGAACAGCAGCCGCGCCAGGAAGATCGCCGCACCGGCCACGGTCAGCGCCTTCCACAGCGACCGCAGCTTCTCACCGGTGAACAGGGTCAATGCGAACGCGGCGATGACGGCCACGAGGATCGAGAGGACGCCCCCGCTGAGCTCGTCGCGCACGAAGCTGGACAGCGCCGTGCCGTCGAGGCCGTACTCGTCGCCGCCGCCGGAACTCGTGCCGGCGATGAGCCCGGCCAGGACCAGCGCGCCGAGGCCCGAGAGGCCGAGGATCGCGGGCATGGACGGCACACCGAGCTTGTCGAACAGCGACGGAGCCGGGGGAGCGTACGCCGCATACTGCTGCTGGGCCTGGTACTGCGCCTGCGGCGAGGCGTACGGCGCCTGGGGGTACGCCGGCTGTTGGGGCTGGCCGGAGGTCGGCTGCTGCGGATACCCCGCACCTGATTGCTGTTCACTCATGTCCTCATCATGCCTTGAGCGGGCAAATGGACGCACCCGGGTTGCGGGGGCTTTCTCCTGCGAAGCGGCCTCGGTCCCCTGTGGCGCGCGGACCCGCTTCCGGCCCTTCCGGTTCCGCGCGGGGTTGTGGCACGGCTTGGATTCGCGCGCCCCAACCGCAGCGCCGCACACGCTCGAACCCGTAGGCTGGAAACATGTCGCAACGTCTCCGTCCCGTTTCGCCGATTTGGGTGGCAGGCCGTCCGCAGCACGGCGAGGAGGAGTTCTTCGTCACCCACCCCTATGACGAGTCCCCGGTGGGCGCCACCTCGTGGGCGACCGCCGGGCAGGTGGAGGCCGCGGTGGCCGCCGCCTCGGGAGCCGCGCGCGAATGCGCGGCCCTGCCCGCCCACGCGCGGGCCGAGGCCCTGGAGCACGTGCGCCGCCGCCTCGATGAAGAGGCCGAGACGTGCGCCGAGCTCATCACCGCCGAGTCGGGCAAGCCGATCGCGTGGGCGCGCGTCGAAGTGCGGCGGGCGGTCGGGACGTTCCGGTGGGCGGCCGAGGAGGCCCGGCGGTTCGCGGGCGAGGTGCAGCGCCTCGACACCGACCCGACGGCCGAGGGCCGGATGGCGCTCGTGCGGCGCTTCCCGCGCGGACCCGTGCTCGGCATCTCCCCGTTCAACTTCCCGCTGAACCTCGTGGCGCACAAGGTGGGCCCGGCCATCGCGGCCGGATGCCCGATCGTCGTCAAACCCGCCCCGGCGACGCCGCTCTCCGCGCTCCACCTGGGCGCCCTGTTCTCCGAGACGGACCTGCCGCCCGCGATGCTCTCGGTCCTGCCGGTGCCCGACCACCGGGCCGAGCAGCTCGTCGACGACCCGCGGCTGCCGGTCGTCTCGTTCACCGGCTCCAGCGCGGTGGGCAAGCAGGTCCTGCGCCGCGTGCCGGACAAGCACGTGACCCTCGAACTCGGCGGCAACGGCGCGGTCCTGGTGGGCGCCGACTACCCGAAGCGGGACTGGGCGGCCGAGCGGATCGCGATGTTCGGGAACTACCAGGCCGGGCAGTCGTGCATCGCCGTGCAGCGCGTGTTCATCGAGGCGCCCGCCTACGCCGACATGGCCGCCCGCATCACCGAGCAGGTCAAGGCGCTGCCTTCGGGCGACCCGAACGACCCGTCGTGCAAGGTCGGGCCGCTCATCAGCTCGGACGCGGCCGCGCGGGTCGAGGCGTGGATCGATGAGGCCGTCGACGAGGGCGCGAAAGTCCTGTGCGGCGGCACGCCGCGCGAGGGCTCGCTCATCGAGCCCACCGTGCTCGCGAACGTGCGCCCCGACGCGAAAGTGCTGCGCGAGGAGGTCTTCGGGCCGGTGCTCGTGCTCGCGAGCGTCGAGGACTTCGAATCCGGGCTGGCCGCGATCAACGACTCGCGGTACGGGCTGCAGGCCGGGGTGTTCACCGAGAGCCTGCCGGAGGCGATGCTCGCCCACCGGACCCTCGATGTGGGCGGCGTGATCATCGGCGATGTACCCGCGTTCCGGGCCGACCAGATGCCGTACGGCGGGGTCAAGGGCTCCGGCGTCGGACGCGAGGGCGTGCGGTCGGCGATGGAGGACTACACGGTCGAACGCGTGCTCGTCCTTCCGGACACTCTTTGACCTGCAGATTCGGGTAGCCGGGCACCGGCGGCCACGGCCGGGCCCGAAACCGCCGACCGGTGCTGGACCTCGCACCGGTGACGGCCGGGGGCGATCGACCACAGTCGTCACCGCTGAGCTGCGATATTCCTTACTCGCAGCCGACCCCGGATCCTCGGATTGTTGACAGGCCCCTATAGCGTGGCCGACATGACTGTCCCTCCGAATTACGGTCCCCCGCCGGAGCAGCCGCAAACCCCCGGCTACGGTTACCAGTCGCCGTACAGCGGCGGCCAGACCCCTTACGGCAGCCAGCCGCAGCAGCCCCCGTACGGTGGCGGCAGCGCACAGCAGGCGCCGTACAGCGGCGGCGGAGGGCAGCCCCCTTACGGCCAGGAACCGGGCTCCCCTTACGGCGGGGCGGTCCTCCCGCCCGAACCGCCGAAGCGGAACCTCGGGCTCATCGGCGGCATCGTCGTCGGCGCCACCGTCATCGTGCTCGGCGCCGTCCTGCTCGTCACGATGAACCTCCAGGGCAAGGACAAGGACGACGACACCGCCCAAGGCGGCGGCGACACCTCCGCCTCCGAGAACGAGAACACCCCCGAAGCGGACGCGACCACGCCCGCCGAGGAAACGGATTCCGAAGTCGGCCAATGCCTCCCGTACGAATCGGAGGTCGACGGCAGCGGCCTCGGGCCGCTCGTCCCCTGCTCCGACGCCACCGCGTTCTGGGAGATCAAGGCCCAGTCCTACGACGTGCTCGACATCGCCGTGGACGGCGAGGGCATCGTCACCGACACCGCGCCGATCTACGCGATGTGCGGCGACGGCTGGGGCACCAACGTCCTCGGCGAGGCCTGGACGAAATGGGACTACGTCTACTCCTCCGGCACCCTCGACTCGCTGTACTGCCTCCAGGCCGTCGGCAACCCCGACCCGGCCGAGCCCGACCACCTGCCGATCATGCCCGACGTGGGCGACTGCTTCGACGACAGCGACAGCTGGTGGTCGATCGACTGCAGCTCCGACCTGGCGCTCTACACCGTGGTCGACACGATCATGTTCGACCCGGTCCCCGACATGAGCGACGAGGACGCCGAAGCGCAGGGCACCAACTGCGGTACCGACTGGTACTGGGAGATGATCGACGGCGAGGGCCGGACCTACGGAATCCTCTGCGGCAACGACGTATAGACGCTGAACGCGAAAGCGGGGCGGCCGGAGGGCCGCCCCGCTTTCGCGTTCGCCGCATAGCGGAACGGCGGCGCGAACCCCTCGATCGCGCCGCCGTCAGCTCGTACCGTTCGGTCTAGCCGAAGCGGCCGGTGATGTAGTCCTCGGTGCGCGAGTCGGACGGGTTGGAGAAGAGGCGCTGCGTCTCGTCGAACTCGACGAGGAAGCCGTAGCGCTCGGCGTCGTCGTCGACCGCCGCCGAGAAGAACGCCGTCGCGTCGGAGACGCGCGCGGCCTGCTGCATGTTGTGCGTGACGATGACGATCGTGTAGTCGCGCACCAGCTCGCTCATGAGCTCCTCGATGCGCGCGGTCGCGATCGGGTCGAGCGCCGAGCACGGCTCGTCCATGAGCAGGACCTCCGGCTGCACGGCGATCGCGCGGGCGATGCACAGGCGCTGCTGCTGCCCGCCCGAGAGCGCCAGGGCGCTCTTCTTCAGGTTGTCCTTGACCTCGTCCCACAGCGCCGCGCCGCGGAGCGCCTGCTCCACGCGGTCGGCGAGGTTGTCCTTCATGCCGTTGATGCGCAGGCCGTACGCGACGTTGTCGAAGATCGACTTCGGGAACGGGTTCGCCTTCTGGAAGACCATGCCGATGTGGCGGCGCACCGCGATCGGGTCGACGTTCGAGGCGTAGATGTCCTTGCCGTGGAACGAGATGCTCCCGGAGACCTTCGCGCCCGGGATGAGGTCGTTCATGCGGTTGATCGAGCGCAGCACCGTGGACTTGCCGCAGCCCGAGGGCCCGATCATCGCGGTGATCTGGTTGCGCGCGACGGGCAGCGAGACGCCGCGGACGGCGTGCGCCTTCCCGTAGTGGATGTCGACGCCCTTGAGCTCGATGACCGTCTCGGTCTGCGTGGGGGTGCCAGTGCGGCCCGGGGCGAGGCCCGCGATCGGGGCCTTGGCGCGGATACCAGTCTCGTTCACGCTCACGCGAACTCCAATCACCGAATGTCAACCGCCGTTAACGTGTCCTGCCCTCATGGAACGCCATGCAAGTGCACGCAGGTGAACGTGAAGGTGAACTGAGAGTGAATGGAGTGCGGTCCGGATCGCACTTGTCCGACGGACGTTCAATCGGACGCGCCGCGCGGCCGCTCAGGCGTGCTCGGGCGGGAGCAGCTCGTCGTTCGGGTAGCCGCCGAGCAGGTCGTCTGAGGCGGTGAGCGTGAACTCCTCCGCGATCCCGACCTGGCCGAGGTCGACCGAACCCGCCACGTCCCCGTCCTCGGCGAGCTCCATGAGCATCCCGCGGATCACCGGGGCCGGGACGCCCGCGTCCTCGGCGAGCGCCGCCAGGCTCACCTGCACGGTGGCTGACTTCGCTCCGCCGGGCAGCGTGAAGCGGCCTTCTTCGTCGAACTCGTACTCGATCCCGCCGACGCGGCGGATCGCGATCGCCGTCAGCTCCTCGAGGTCGCCGCGCTGGTCGGCGGCCTCCTCGATGGCCTCGACCTTGTCGAAGGCGAGCACGTCGAACGGGTTGGTGTACAGCAGCGGGGCGACGTACAGCTTCCCGTCGCGCATCTCGGAGCGGTACAGGCCCAGGGCCAGCAGGAACTCGAGCAGGTCGCGCACGGTGTGCGGCACGGGCAGGCCGGCGCGGCGGCAGTGGGTGGTGAAGGTGTCGATGCGCTCGCTGCGCTCGGCGGTGGCCCGGTCGTACTCCTCGCGGGCCTCCTTCTCGATGACCTCCTGGGACGCGCCCAGGTGGTGCTCGGAGGCCTCGGCGATCCAGTCGTCGACGTCGCCCGGGTCGCACCAGACCGGTTCGTTCCAGATGTCGTCTTCGGGGAAGGCGTCGGCCCACCAGGTCGCCGGGAACGGGCTCACGGAGGGGACGGTGCGGAACAACTCGATGCTGCACGGCATGATGCGGATCCACGCTGGGTGCATCGGGGCTTGGACGGGGCCGGACTCGTCGCCGAAGGGCCTCTCGAAAGATTCCACATCATCGACGGTAGCAGCGAGGTGCGACGCGGCCGCGCCGCTGGGGCGCGACTTCGCTTTCAGCGTACTGGCGCGGAGGGAGCCGTCCCGGCGCGGTGATACCAGGAGTCGCTCAGTGCCCGTTGAGTGCCCGATTGCGGCGTACCCCCGTGAGGGTGCGCCGGCGCCGGGACGGCCCTCGCGCGCGTCGGGCTTGCCAGCCCCGCCGCGGCCTCGCGCGCCCCTTTGAGGGGGAACCGGGACCGCTTGTGGAGGGACGCGCCTTTCGCGTCCGGGCCGACGTTACTCCGAGGCGACCCTGCTGGATTCGACCGAACGGCCGGGTCCGGCTAGCCGTTCAGGCGAGAGAGGTCCGGCTCGAAGTCGGCGAGACCGCTGGCGTATTCGGGAGTGAGGTATTCGAGGGTGCGGACCTGCTGCTCCAGCAGCTTGCCCACGGAGACGATCTGATCGGCGGCGTTGAGCACCAGCCAGTGCTCGTAATCGGAGTAGCGTTCTTCCACCTGCGCCAAGGTCACAGCGGCTTCCCCCCTGATAGGACGTGCTTCAAGTCTGATCGGAACAACGTAATGCGCAGTGAGCGACGCACGGATTCATGACACGCGACGGGCAGGTGAAATACCTGTCGCCGCAAGAGTTCACACCCGTTCGGGGCTCAGGCGCGGAGCACCAGCCGGAGCGCGGAGACCCCGTCCTCGGCGATCTCGATCGGGACCCCCCAGTCCTGGCGGGTGAGGTGGCACGCGGGGTGCTCGGCCTCGGCGTCGCAGGTCGCCGCCTGAGCGACCACCTGCAGGACGCCCTGGCCGATGCCGTCCGCCAGCACGAGGCCGCGGCCCAGCTCCTCGCCCTTGCCCGCGCCCTCGGCGAGGAGCTGGGGCGGGTCGGCCGAGACGGTGACCTGGATCGGGGAGCCGAAGGTGTAGTCGAGCTTCTGGCCCGCGGCGGGCGCGAAGAGCACTTCGAGGCGCAGCGCTCCGGGCGCGACCTTGGTGCGCTTGCGGGTGACCCGGTGGTGCCGCCCGGCGACGGCGGCCTCGCCGAGGTCGGGCGCGGTGAGGCGGTGGGCGGCCGATTCGACCACGATGATCTTGCCGCCCAGGACGATCACGTCGCTGGGCTCGGCGAGGTCCGCGGCGAGGGTGGACACGGTCTCGGACCGCGGGTCGTAGGCGCGCAGGGCCCCGTTGTAGGTGTCGGCGACGGCGACGCGGCCGTCGGGGAGCACGGCGAGGCCGAGCGGGTGCTGCATGAGGGCGCCGGCGGCGGGGCCGTCGACGTGCCCGAAGTCGAAGAGCCCCTGGCCGACCGCGGTGTGCATCCGGCCGTTCTCGACGTAGCGGAGCGCGGAGGTCTCGGAGTCGACGAGCCAGAGCCGGTCCGCGGTCGCGGCGAGGCCGGAGGGCTGGGCCATCCAGACCTGGTCCAAGGCGCCGTCCTTGAGGCTTTCGACGGTGGTACCCGCGTAGACGCCCGCGGTGCGGGCGGCCGGGTCGAAGTACCAGAGCTGGTGGATGCCGGCCATGGCGATGACGAGTCTGTCCTCGAACCAGGCGAGGTCCCAGGGCGAGGAGAGGTCCACGTCGAGGGCGGCGGTGGTGCCGTTGTCCATGCGCCACTGACGGCCGGTTCCGGCGACGGTGGTGACCGCGCCGTCGGCGAGGCGGACGCCGCGCAGGAGGTGGTTCACGGTGTCGGCGACGACGAGGTCGTAGCCGGCCTCGGCGGCCACCTCGGCGGGGAGGAGCGCGAGGCCCTGGGGTTCGTTGAACCGCGGTTCGGCGCCGTCGGCGCTGCCGCGCTCGCCGGTGCCGATGGTCTGGACGACCGTTTCGAGGTCCGGGGCGAGGCGGACGAGGCGGTGGCGGGCCGAGTCGGTGACGAGCACATCGCCGCCGGGCAGCTCGATCGCTTTGCCGGGGAAGCGGAGTGTGGTCTCGGCGGGAGGGGCGGCCACGTAGGGGCTGCCCTCGGGGTCGAGGGTGCCGCGGGCGGTGTGGGTCGCGACGATCTCGCCGATGATCGCGTCGAGGGCCTCGACGTGGCCTTCACCGGCCATCGTGGACACGACGTAGCCCTCGGGATCGAGGACGACGAGGGTGGGCCAGGCGCGGGCGGCGTAGGCGTCCCAGGTCTTGAGGTCGGGGTCGTCGAGGACGGGGTGCTCGACGCCGTAGCGTTCGACGGCCGCGGCGAGGGCCTGCGGGTCGCGCTCGTGCTCGAACTTCGGGGAGTGGACGCCGATGATGACGAGCGCGTCGCCGTACTTCTCCTCGAGCGGGCGGAGCTCGTCGAGGACGTGCAGGCAGTTGATGCAGCAGAATGTCCAGAAATCGAGCACCACTGCCTTGCCGCGGAGGCTTTCGAGGTCGAGTCGGCGGCCGCCGGTGTTGAGCCAGCCGCGGCCGACGAGCTCGGCGGCGCGGACGCGGGACTGCCGCTTCGCGGGAGCGGGGGGCGGCGCCTTCGGTGCGGCGGCGTTCGATGCGCTGGAAGCGGTGCCCTGGTCCATCGGGCGAGCGTAGCGCGGGACCGCGTTGCGGGCCTTGAACGACGCCCGGTTTTGAATGGGCCTCACATTACGACTCGGGGCCGACGGGCTTACCCGTCGACCCCGAAACGATGTCGTACCCCCGGGATATTTTTGAACCAGGGGTCCCTTTAAGCCGGATTTATCATGATTTATCGCCTCATCGAGCGGTTTGCTCTAGGAGGCTTCCTCGGTCGGCTCGCCGCCGCCTTCGCCGTCCTCGGGGGCGCCGAGAAGAGCGAGGCAGTAGACGTCCTCGCCGACGGTGAGGGTCTCGCGGCCCGCGTCGGCGCATTCCTGGCCGTCCCCGACCTTCTGGACGATCTCGTAGTCCTCGCCCTCCGTGGCGTCGGCGCAGTCGATCGCCTCGGCCTGGTCGCCGCTCGTGTGGCGGACGCAGCCGTCCTCCTCGAACTTCGGCGCGGCGAACAGCAGGAAGTACACGCCCACGCCGGCCGCGGCTACGACCAGCGCGCCGACGATCAAGAGGATCGGCAGCAGCATCTTCTTCGAGCCGCCGCCCTTGGCGGGCTGCGGCGCGCCCTGGTAACCGGGCGGGACCGAGCCGGGCGGCATGCCCGGCTGGGAGTACTGGGGGCCCATGCCGGGCTGCGACTGCGCCTGCTGGTTCGGGTCGTAGCCCTGGCCCATCGCGGGCGGCTCGCTGTACGGGTTGTGCGCGCCGATGATGAGCTTCTGGGTGTCGTCCGACTGCGTCGGCGGCTGGGGCGCGGCGGGCGGCGGGGCCTGGTAGGCCGACTGCGGCTGCGCGTACGGATTGGCCGGGGCCGGCGGGGGCGGCGGGACCGCGCCGGGAGAGTGGACCGGGCTCGGCGCGGGGGCCTGGGCGGCGTCCGGGTTGGCCAGCGGGTTCGGCGGCGGCGAAGGCCACGCCGAGGCGGGCGACTGGGCCGCCTGCTCGCCGTAGGGCGCGGGGGCGTTGAAGCCCGAGACGCCTTGGGGCGGCAGCACCTGGGTGTGCTCTTCGTACGGGTCCGCCGCCGGAGCGGGAGGCGAGGACGGCTGCGAGGGGCCGAGACGCAGGATCTGCGTGCCGTCGCCGTCGAACTGAGAACCGTCGAACTGCGGGGCCGACGGAGGCGCCTGCGCGGCAGGCGGTTCCGGCTCGGAGGGGGCGACCTGCTCGGGCGCGCGGTCGGCGGCGGGAGCGGCCGGGATGTCGACGTCGATCGACGCGGCGGTCGGGATGGCCTGGGTGACGTCCTCGTCCGCCGACGCTGCCTTAGGAGCGGCCTGCGGCGCTTCGGGTTCCGGAGCGGCCTGCGGCGCTTCGGGTTCCGGAGCGGCGTCCGCCATGGGAGCCGAGGAGGTGTCGGCGGCGGGAGCGGCCGGGATCTCGGCGTCCGCGAGCGCCGAGGTCGGCATCGCTTCGGTGACGCCCTCGTCGATCGAGGGCGCCGCCGGTTCGGCGGGGGTCTCGGGAGCAGCGGGTTCGGCCTGCGGCGCTTCTGGTTCCGGAGCGGCGGCGGCTTCGGCCGGGGGCTCGGCCGCGCTCTCGTCGGCAGCGGGGGTCTCGGGTACGGCGTCGGCGCTCTCGTCGGCGGTTACCGGCTCGGGGCTCGGGGCCGTCTCGGCGGCGTCGGTTTCGACCCGCTCGGCGGCGTTCTGGTCTTCGCTGCCCTCGCCCTTTTCAGGCGGGTTGCCTTG
This sequence comes from Glycomyces luteolus, assembly GCF_027622875.1. Taxonomy (GTDB): domain Bacteria; phylum Actinomycetota; class Actinomycetes; order Mycobacteriales; family Micromonosporaceae; genus Glycomyces; species Glycomyces luteolus. The sequence continues at coordinate 30,938 of NZ_JAPZVP010000028.1, forward strand.
CTCGGAGGTCACGGCTGCTCCTCAATGCTGCTTCCGGCCTGGCGTCTTGGGGGCACGCCAGACGCGTCACACGGTACCGCAGCGGCGCTCGTGATCGCTCGACAGGGTTACTGAGCGGGCGTGGAGAGCGGAGGGAACGGTGCCTCGCGAATGGACGGCCGCGGCGGGCCTTTGCGAAGGAGGGTACGGAAAAGGCCGGGTGCCAGCGGTTGCCCACCCCTCATGGCAAACGCGGCACCCGGCCGGTGTGAGAACCCCCTGGAGAGGGTCTCAATGGTGCGGGGAACTCGGCGCTGTCCGCCGCACCAATGGGAGGAGATAAAGTTCGCGGTCCCAGTTGCCTGAGACGGTCGGAAGCTTCGAAGATATGTTTCCCCGTTGTTTCCGTGCCTCCATTACAACACCGAATACCAGGATCCGCCAACGATTCGTCGGTGCCCTTGATCACGTCCAGGCGAGCAGTGTTTCCCCAGGGTGCTGCAGGAACGAGCCGACGTCGGCGAGGAACTGCGAGCCGAGTTCCCCGTCGATGAGCCGGTGGTCGAAGGACAGTCCGAGGGTGGTCACCTGGCGGACGGCGATCTCGCCTTCGTGCACCCACGGCTGCGGCCGGACGGCGCCGAACACGAGGATCGCCGACTCGCCCGGAGGGAGGATCGGGGTGCCCGTGTCGATGCCGAAGACGCCGACGTTGGTGATCGAGATCGTCCCGCCGGACATCTCGGCTGGCGTGGTCTTCCCCTCCCGGGCGGTGCGCGCCAGCGAGGTGAGGGCCCCGGCGAGTTCGACCAGGCTCAGGTCCTGGGCGGCCTTGACGTTCGGGACGACCAGGCCGCGCGGGGTGGCGGCGGCGATGCCGAGGTTGACGTCGTGCTTGACGACGATCTCCTGGGCCGCTTCGTCCCACTGGGCGTTGATCATCGGGTGGCGGCGGGCGGCCAGCAGGACCGCCTTGGCCACGAACAGCAGCGGAGTGACCTTGACGTCGGCGAACTCCTTGCGGCCCTTGAACTCCTTGACCGTCTCCATCATGCCGGTGACGTCGCAGGTGAGGAACACCGTGGCGTGCGGCGCGGTGAACGCGGAGGCGACCATGTTCTGCGCGGTGAGCTTGCGGACGCCCTTGATGGGGATGCGCTGGTCCTCGGCTGCCGCGGTGATCCTCGCCGGTGCAGGCGCGACCGGGGCGGCTACGGCGGCTTCGACGTCGGCTCGGGAGACCGTGCCGTTCGGTCCGGTCGGGACGACCGAGGCGAGGTCGATGCCGAGGTCCTTGGCGAGCTTGCGCACCGGGGGCTTGGCGAGCACCGGACCGGATGCGGCGGGAGCCGCGGGGGCCGGTGCGGGCGGCGCGACCGGGGCGGGCGGCGCGGGGGCCGGCGCGGGTGCCGCGGCGGCCGGGGCCTCGCCTGAGCGGCGCTTGCGGCGCTTCGATCCGGCCTCGCGCGCGCCGTACCCCACGAGGTTCGGCGTGCGCTCGTCCTTCTTCTTCTCGGCCGGGGGCGCCTCGACGCCTTCGACTTCGAAGCTCGCCAATGGCCGGCCGACGTCGATCGTCTCGCCCGCCTCGGCGTGGTGCTCGGCGAGCACCCCGTCGTAGGGGCTGGGCACCTCGACGAGCGCCTTGGCGGTCTCGACCTCCACGAACGGCTGGTTGAGCTTGACTTCTCCGCCCGGCTCCACGAGCCATGCGGCGACCTCGCCCTCGGTGAGACCCTCACCGAGGTCGGGCAGGTTGAACGTGATCCTCTGACCCATGTCCCGCTCCTCAGTACTCGAGCGACCGGTCGACGGCGTCGAGCACCCGGTCCAGGTTCGGAAGGTACTCGTCTTCGAGGCGGCTCGCCGGATAAGGCACGTCGTAGCCGGTCACCCGCAGGACGGGCGACTCCAGGGAGTAGAAGCACTCCTCGGAGATCCGGGCGGCGACCTCGGCGCCGACGCCGATGTTGCCGGGCGCCTCGTGGATGACCACGGCGCGGCCGGTCTTGCGGACTGACGCGAACAGCGGCTCCCAGTCGATCGGCGAGAGCGAGCGCAGGTCGATGACCTCGAGGTCCAGGCCCTCTTCGGCCGCCGCGGCGGCGGCGTTCGCGGCCACGTCCACGGTGGGGCCGTAGGCGATCAGGGTCGCGGTGCGGCCCTCGCGGAGGGTGCGGGCGCGGTACAGGTCCAGCCCGGCACGCTCGGTGTCGACCTCGCCCTTCGAGTGGTAGCGGCGCTTGGGCTCGAAGAAGATCACCGGGTCGTCCCCGGCGGCGGCCTGCTGGATCATCCAGTAGGCGTCGTTCGGGTTCGAGCAGGTGACGACCTTGAGCCCGGCGGTGTGCGCGAAGTACGCCTCGGGGGACTCCGAGTGGTGCTCGATCGCGCCGATGCCGCCGCCGTAGGGGATGCGCACGACGACGGGCAGGCGCACGCGCCCGCCTGAGCGGTTCGGGATCTTCGCGAGCTGCGACACGAGCTGGTCGAACGCGGGGTAGACGAACCCGTCGAACTGGATCTCGCAGATCGGCCGGTAGCCGCGCAGGGCCAGGCCGATCGCGGTGCCGATGATCCCGGACTCGGCGAGCGGGGTGTCGATGATGCGGTCGGAACCGAAGTCCTTCTGCAGGCCGTCGGTGACGCGGAAGACGCCGCCGAGGCGGCCCACGTCCTCGCCCATGACGAGCGACTTCGGCTCGTCCTCAAGGACGCGGCGCAGGCCTTCGTTGAGGCCCTTGATCATGGACATCGTGGTCATCGGACGTCGCTTCCTTCCTCGAGGGAGGCCTGGAACTCGACCGCCTCCGCCCGCTGGGCCGCGATGCCCGGAGGCATCTCGGCGTACACGTTGTCGAACATCTCGGTGATCTCCGGGTCGGTGAGCGCCATGACGCGGGCGCGCAGCGCCCGGACCTGCTCGCCGGCCTCGGTGTCGACCTCGGCGAAATAGGACTCGTCGCCCAGGCCCTCGGCCGCCAGCCACTTGCGGTAGCGGACGATCGGGTCCTTCGCGCGCCAGAAGTCCAGCTCGGCCTCGTCGCGGTAGCGCGTGGCGTCGTCGGAGGTCGTGTGCGGCTGCATCCGGTAGGTGTAGGCCTCGACCAGGCTCGGGCCCTCGCCGCGGCGGGCGCGGTCGAGCGCGGACTGCGTGACCGCGTAGGTCGCCAGGACGTCGTTGCCGTCCACGAGGACGCCCGGGACGCCGAAGCCCTCGGCGCGGCGGTACGGCGGCAGCCGGAACTGGCGGGCGTTCGTCTCCGAGATCGCGTACTGGTTGTTCTGGCAGAACAGCACCAGCGGGGAGTTGAACACCCCGGCCCAGATCAGCGCCTCGTTGAAGTCGCCTTCGCTTGTGGCGCCGTCGCCGTGGTAGACCACGACGGCCTCGCCGTCCTCAGTGCCCACCGCGCCGTCCATGGCCACGCCCATGGCGTAGCCCGCGGCGTGCAGGGTCTGGGAGGCGATCACGATCGCGTACATGTTGAAGCGGTCGGCGGCGACGTCGCGCCCGCCGAGGTCGGTCCCGCGGAAGAGCGCGAACGACGAGATGAGGTCGATCCCCCGGCACCACTGGACGCCGAGCTCCCGGTAGGCCGGGAAGACCGTGTCCTGGGGTTTGAGGGCCCGGCCGGAGCCGACCTGCGCGGCTTCCTGGCCGAGGAGGCTCGGCCACAGGCCGAGTTGGCCCTGGCGCTGCAGGGCCGTGCCCTGGGCGTCCAGTTCGCGGGTGATGACGAGGTCGCGGTAGAGGCCGCGGTACTCGTCGTCGGTGAGGGAGATGTCGTAGTCGGGATGCTTGACGCGCTGACCCTCCGGAGTCAGCAGTTGCACGAACTCTGGTTCGTTCGCTGAGGCGGGTTTCGGACGGCTCTTGGCCGTCTTCTTGGCAGGACGCGGTGTGTCGCCCATGTATGCCTCCTCATATTCGTATTCCGGTGTATCCAAGCATCCCAAAGTCTTGGGTGGTGCGCGCCATAGCCGCCGCCCCATTACTATTCGGGATTACAGACTGACACTCAGTAGTCAGCGGCGGTCGATGCATCGACATCATCGGTCCTGAACGGCCGTTTCGTCGCACGGGGGTGGCGGAAAGGAGGACGCGGTGAGCGGCAGAGGCAACGACCAGGAGGGACGCTGGCCGGTGGGCATCTGGTTCGCCATGGTCGGCGTGAGCGCCGGAACCGTGGCGTCCTTCTCGCTGATCGGATGGACCTTCGCCAGGGACCTCTACGGCGGAGAAGACGGCACCGAACCCCTGCACTACGAGCCGCAGACCGTGGTCATCGAGGCGGAGGAGACCCCCGGGCCCGAAGGCATCGCGGGCGGCGACGAAGGGCCGGCGGGCGGCCCCGCCGATCCCGGCCCCGAACCGCAGATCGCCGTCAGCCCGGCCGAACCCCAGGCTGAGCGCATCGCCGAAGCCGGCGGCGCTGACCCCCGGCTCGAACTCGAAGACGAGCCCGTCCTCGTGCAGAGCAAGCCGCCGCAACTGGTCCCCGTGGAAGAGGACGAGGGCGACTGCGGCCCCGAGGAGTCCGCCGCCGAACCGGGCTGGGAGCACGACTGGGACGGCGGCTGGGACCCGGAGGACGACGGCGGACAAGGCAGTGACGATCTCGAGCCGTACGAACTCGACCTGGACCTGGCGTCCGACCAGGACAGCATCGAACTCGGCCTCGAACTCGAATCCGAGGGCTGATCCCCTTCGAGCCGAGCCCGACTCGCCCGAAGGAGTGAGATGTGGGGAAGGCCACCCCGTAGCCGTAACTTGCACATGCGGATTGCCGTTACTCCTTCTGAGAGCGCGTCGCTGACGAACGCACACGGAATTCTGTGGGGTACAAGCACATGGACCTTTTCTCCCGCACGATGCTCGCCTGCTCGGCCGAGGCGGGCCTGACCTCGACAGCCCTGACCCGGCACGTTCCCCTCCTCCGCCGCAACATCGGACCCGGAGACCAGGTGTCGCTCCTCAGCCGCTGCGTCGGCTCCGACGGACTCGGCAGCGGCGACCACGTCCTCATGCTCACCGGCGAGCGGATGGTCGTCACCCGCCAGTCGCGGCTCCTCGGCCGCGTCCGCCTCTGCCTCGACGCGCCCGTCGCCGCGATCGAGAACCTGCGCTGGTCGGCCGACCCGGCCGGGCCCGGCGTCGAACTCAACTTCACCGTCCTCGAAGGACCCGGCTCGGCCGAGCCGCACCGCTGGCACTTCTGGCTACCCGCGACCCACGCCAAGCGTGTCTGGCGTATCGACGCGCTGCTGGCGCGCGCGTTCCGCCGCCCCAAAGCCGACTCCCGGCCCGCGACCGCCCGCACCGCGAACGCGCCGATCTTCACCGACCTCGACCTGGTCGACGACACGGTGGCGCCGGAGCGAACCGAAGACACCGTGGCCCTCGTGCGGCCCGCGCTCGTACGGGCCGCGCTAGCCGAGGTGATGCCGGTCGGCTCAGGCCATCCGGCGAGCCCCTTTCCGGCCCCGGATCCGCGCCTCGCGGCCACGACCCCCGGCAGCGAACTCGTCCACCGGGCATCCCAGCGCTCGTTCCTGCCGCCCGTCGTGGCCGCTGACGAGCGCCCCGTCCTTCCTGTGCGCGACACCGCGATCAACGCGAACCGGTCGCGCCTCACGCCGCCCCGGCCGACCGGCTTCCAGCCGTCCGGCTTTGAGACCACCATGGCCGCCGTGTGAGGCGGAGCCGCCGCTGAGACCAGGGTGCGGGCGGCGCGGGGCGGTTCACGCGCCCCGGCAGGACGCGGTCCGCATCCCCGACCGATCCCCTGAAGTCCGAGGGGCGGGGGGGGCGCGCCGGGGGGGGGGGCCGGGCCCCGGCGGGGGGGTGGGGGGGGGGGC
>NZ_JAPZVP010000028.1:36788-69000 GCF_027622875.1 Glycomyces luteolus
CGCCCGCGCCGCCCCCCCCCCCCCCCCCCCCCCCCCGCGGGCGGGGCCCGCCCCCCCCCCCCCCGCCCGCCCCCCCCCCCCCCTCGGTCGGTTCTGGTGTCAGGCCCGGGTGGTCACCGGCGCAGTTCGGCGGTGCAGCACTTGACGGAGCCGCCGCCCTTCTTGAGCTCCGAGAGGTCAACCGGGACGGTCTCGTATCCGGCGTCGCGGAGTTTCTTGGCGAAACCGGAGGCCTCGGCGTTGATGACGACGTTGCGGCCGTCCGAGACGAAGTTCAATCCGAAACCGGCGGCGTCCTCGGCGTCGGCGATCACCGCGTCGGGGAAGAGCCGTTCGAGCAGCAGACGGCTGCCCGGGGCGAAAGCCTCGGGGTAGTAGGCGATGCGCTCGTCGTCGAGAGGCGCGAGCGCGGTGTCGAGGTGGTAGTAGCGGGGGTCGACCAGGCGCAGCGAGACGACGGGGCGGCCGAACACGTCGGCGGCCTCGGCGTGGGCGCGGGCGTCGGTGCGGAAACCCCAGCCGGCGAGGATGAGCTCGCGGCCGGGCAGGTAGGTGAAGTCGCCTTCGCCTTCGTTGATGAACTCGGGCTCAGCGTATTTCCAGCCGGAGGTGCGGTACCACTTCTCGTGGGCGTCGGCTTCGGGGCGGCGTTCGGGGTAGCGGAAGCTCGCGCCGTAGGCGATCCCGTCGACGACGAAGGCGCCGTTGGCGGAGTAGACCATGTCGGGGAGGCCGGGCTCGGGCTCGATGCGGACGACCTCGTGGCCGAGGGCGGTGTAGGCGTCGGCCAGGGCTTCCCACTGGGTGCAGGCGAGTGTGGCGTCGACGGGGGCGGTCGTGTCCATCCAAGGGTTGATGGCGTACTCGACGGCGTAGTAGGCGGGGCGGCACATGAGGTACGTGCGGCGGCCGGGCGACCGGGTCGCGGGCGCCGCGGCAGGTGAAGAACGGTGTTTCTCCATGGCGCGAGTTTAGACAGCCCGAACCCCCAACGCACTGCCCGCGGGCGCAGGACACACCGGAGTGTGACCATCACGCCTCACCAGGCAGGTCACCCGTGTCCGGACGGGCCAGGGGCAGTGGACCGTTCGGACCATTCGAGGTCTCACCCTCCTCGCCGGTGTCCGGGCGGGCGGGGGCGATGGTTCGCTCCGCCGCCTTGCCGGGCCTCACTCTCCGCCGGTGTCTGGAGGGGAGGGGAGATGGTTCGTTCCGTCGCCGTTCGGGGCCCCCTCCCCCCTCCTCCCCGCCCGCCTCCTTCCCGCACCCCGACCGTCGGTTGCAGTCCTTCGGTGTTCCCGGTGCCCGGCGGCCTGGCCTCGGCCGCCGGGACCGGTTGTGCGTCAGTGCGATCGAGCCGGTCAAGGCCGACCTGCTATTCGACCGCTACCGGGCCTGCTCGAGACACCGCTCGGGCTGGGCCGAAGGCCGCCGGGAGGCCGTTCGGCGTCTCGTTGACGTGGACCGTCACTTCCAGTTCGCTCACCTCGCATCCTTGGAACTCGGCCTCGGACCGCTCGACCATCGCCTGGGCCGCTGCGCATGCCTCATCCTCACCGAAGATGACCCTCGCGGCTCCCGCCAGCGCGGCTGCGTCCGCTGCGCCTTGGGCCCGGTGGCGGGCCGCGCCGGCCTGGCCGACGGCGGTGAACGCCACCGCTGAGGCCAGGAGCGCGGCCGCCACGCCGGTCGCCAGGACCGTCGCCGATCCTCGTTCGTTTCCGATCGCCGGGACCGTCTCCGTTTCGCGTTCCTCGTGGCTCGCGGCCCTCGACACGTCTAGCGCGGGTTCGGGTTTGCTTTGCTCCTTTCTCATTGGGGCAGGCCCGGTTCCATCGGGGCGGCGGCTTCGGCGGTGACGTCCATGGGCGGCGTCAGCGGGCCGAGGGGCCGGACCGGCGCGGTCACTACGGCGCGCGCCACGGTGTCGTCGTTCGACACTGCGACCGTTGCGCCTTCTGGCAGGTATGCCGCTGCGACCGCTTGCGGGTCCTCGCCTCTGGCGGCTGCGATCGCCGCGCTGTTGGCCGCGTCGATGGCGCGGACCTTCATGCCGACGGTCGACACCGCCCACAGGCCGAGTGCGAGCACCGCGACCACGGCGGGCATGACCGCCGCCGTTTCCGCGGTCACGAACCCGCTTTCGGGTCCCCTGCGTTTGCGGCTCTCCCGGTTCGTGGGCGGTCTGGTGCGCGGTCCTCTGCTTTTCCGTCGGCGTCTCGGTTTCTCCGCGTCGGATCTCCGGTGCGCGATGCGGCCTGACGGTGGCGGTGGGTCGGGCCGGATCTGGTCTTTCGGCGCGGTTGGGAGGCCAGTGGTCATGCGAGGGCCCGTTCGATCAGGTCGGACAGGGCGCTTTGCACCGGCCCGGAGGTGAGCACTTTCAGCAGCACTCCGGCGAACGCCACGGCGGCGAGTGTGCCGACCGCGTACTCGGCGGTGCTCATGCCGCTTTCGCCTCGCATTCGGGACGCGAACTGCGCGCCCCAGCTCGGTTTCGCCGTGTGCCGCATCCGGCCCGGGCTCCATTCGTCCTCGGGCCTCGGGTGCGGGCTCGGGGGGCGCTTCACCGGTGGCGGTCGGTCGTCGGTGGGGTTCGCAGGGCCCGCGGTGATCGGCGTACGGCTCCGGTTCGAGCCCGGTGACCAGGGTTCGGTGGTGCTCCTTGGCGCGACGGGGTTGTTTCGGGCGGAGGTGCTGGCCGGTGCGCCGGTGCTGGCCGGTGCGCCGGTGCTGGCCGGCGCGGGGGTGCTTGTCGGCTCGACCGGGTTCGCTGGTTCGACGACGTTGGTTCGGGTGTCGGCGTTCGGTTGGTCGGGGATGGGTTTCACGTCGCAGCGTCGGCCGCAGGCGAGTCGAGGGTGGGCGCTACCGGGTTCGCAGATCGGTGCCATGCGGCTTTCGGGGCGGCATGATGCCTGGCAGGTGTCGGGTCGGGAAGGTGCCTGGCGCCGGTCGCTCCGGGTCGGGAGGGCCATCGTGGTGTGGGTGTTCGCGTGCATCGCGGTTTCCTCTCTTCGGTTGTCTGGCAATGAGGTCAGAGGCCGGTGGCCAGGGTGTCGGTGACGATGCCGAGCACCACCGGTCCGATACCGGCGATTACGAACGCGGGCAGGAAGCACAGGCACAGGGGCCCGACGAGTGCGACTGCGGCGCGTCCGGCGCGTTCTTCGGTTCGGGTGCGGAGTTCTGATCGGAGGGATGCCGCGAGTTGTTCCAGGCCCGCCGCGATGGCGGCGCCGGAGTCGCCGGAGCGGTCGAGTTGGCGGGCGAGGCGTGCGGCTCCTGGCAGCCTGCCGAGTTCCGGGAGTGCTTCGGCGGCGGTGGCGCCCAGGTGGATCGCTCCGGCGAAGCGGTTCAGGCGGTCGCCGATCTCGGGGTCGTCGGCTTCGGCGACGGCGAACGCCGCTTGCGGGAACGGTGCTCCGGCCCGCATGCAGGCGGCGAGGAGGTCGAGTGTCCAGGGCCAGGACGGGGCGAGCCGGTCGGCGGCGGTCCGTTCGGCCCGGTCGGGGTCGGCGCGGAGGAGGCGGGCGGCGAGCCACCAGGCGCCGAAGCCCGCGACGATGCCTGTCACGCCTCCGATGGCGATCGCGACGGCTACGCCCGCGAAGGGGCCGATGAGTTTGCGCAGCATCAGGAACTCCTCGGGTTGACGGAGGCGATGAGCGCGCCGGTCCAGGCGAGGCCTGCGGCTTGGAGGCCCATCGCGGTCCCGGCCGCGCCGATGCCGGCGGGGGTGGCGAAGAGGAAAGCGACGGCTTCGACGCCGAGTGCCGCTTCGCCGAGTGCGACTCCGGCGACGGGCAAGGCGATGAGGAGGGCCGCGGTGGCTCGGATGGAGGCGGTCTGGGCGCCGGCGCGGGCGGCGGACTGGTGGTCGTCGTTGAGGTGGTCGGCGAGTCTGCGGCAGAGTTCGGCGGCGGGGGCGCCGAGTTCGGCGGCGATGCGGAGGGCGGCCCGGAGGCGGCGGGCGGTGGCCGCGGCTTCGGCCGGCCATTCCGGTTCGGCTGCGGCGATCGCGCGGGCCGGGTCGGTTCCGGCCGCGAGGTCGGCTGCGAGGTAGGCGACGGTGTCGGCGGCGGCGCGGCGGGCTTCGCGTTCGCGTTTGCGGTGCAGGGCGAGATGCCAGGCGGCTACTGCGGCGGCGGTGTAAGTCGCCGCGACCGCTGCGGCGGTGACCGCTGCGAGCGGGCCGAGGCCTCCGTCGTGGCGGTATCCGGCGAACCAGGCGGCGAGGACTGCGGAGAGGAGCGCGGTGATCGAGGCCGCGGCTTTCGGCCGGTGGGCGATCAGTGCGGTGGCGACGGCGGTCATGTGGTGTCTCCTTTCGGTGATCGGCTGGCTTGGCCCTGCGTGCGGCGAGCGGATGGAGTGGTCGGCGAGTTCGGGATGCGTTCGCGTCGGCGAGGCGGGCGGTGGCCCGGTCCGTCCCGGCCGGTGTGGTGGCGGAGCGCGTCTCGGTCCGGTCGCGCCCGGGGTCTGCGTGCCCGGTCGGGTCGTCCGCAGCGGCGGCGTTCGGGCGGTTGGGCGAATGCGGTAGCGGTCATGAGCGGTGCTCCCTCGGATGCGGGCGGAGACCGTGCCGTGCGGACGTGTCGGCACTGCAGCGGCGTGCGGTTGCGGTTGCGCTGCGGCTCATGCGTTCCGCTCCTTCAGGAGGCGTTCGAGGATGCCGGCCGCCGGGCCCGGTCCGTGGCGTGTCCACGCCGTGGAGACCGTCAGTTGCTGGGTTCTCGCGTGGCCGGTCTCGATCAGGGCGATCTCGGCGACTTGCCGCCCGGTGCCGTTTCGCCGCAAGTGGATGATGACGCGGAGGGCGGCCACCAGCTGGGCGTGGAGCCCTGCACGCGGCAGGCCGTGCGGGAGCGCGAGGGCTTCGAGCCGCGCGGGCGCGTCGGCGGCGGCGTTGCAGTGCAGGGTGCCCGCGCCGCCCTCGTGGCCGGTGTTGAGGGCGCCGAGGAGTTCGATCACTTCGGCGCCGCGGCATTCGCCCACGACGATGCGGTCCGGGCGCATCCGCAGCGACTGGCGGACGAGCGCTGCCAGGTCGACCTCCCCCGCGCCTTCGATGTTCGCCGGACGCGATTCGAGGGTGAGCGTGTGGGGGTGGTCCGGGGCGAGTTCGGCGGCGTCTTCGACGATGACAATGCGTTCCTCCTCGGGCGCGTTCGACAGGAGGCTCGCGAGGAGCGTGGTCTTGCCGGTTCCAGTGCCGCCTGTGACGACGAAAGCGAGGCGGGCTTTCACGATGCGCAGCAGCAGGTCCGCCATGTCCGCGGTGAGGGTGTCGGCCTCTACGAGCTGGGTGAGCGTGAACGCTTTGGACCGGTGGGTGCGGAAGGACAGGTAGGGGCCCGAGGTGGCGATCGGTGCGAGCACGGCGTGGAACCGGGTGCCGTCGGGCAGTCGCACGTCCGCGTAGGGGCTGCCCGCGTCGAGGCGCCTCCCGGCCGCGGCGGCGAGGCGGCAGGCGAGGGAGCGGATCGTGTCGGGCCCGCCGAGGCGGACGGCAGCGGGCCGCAGGCCTTCGCCGCGGTCGGCCCAGACGCCGCCCGCACCGTTGACGACGACATCGGTGACCTGCGGGTCGTCCAGCAGCGATTGGAGCGGGCCTGCGCCGATGAGATCGTCGCTCAGGGCCGCCGAGAGCTGGAGGAGCGAGGCCTGGTCGGGTGGTGCGGCGCCTGCCGCGCAGAGGGCCCGGACGATGTCCGCTTTGGCTGATCCATGCGCCCGGTCCCGGTTCGTTCCGGGTCTGGTCTGGGCGGCGAGCTGGCGTCGGACCCGGGCGAGGAGTTCGAGGTTCATCGCGTCGCTCCGGTCTGCCCGAGGAGGGCCAGTTCGCCGCGCGAGCGGGGTTGGCTGAGCGCCGCGGTGAGGTCGCGGATGCCGCGGCCGACTTTGCCGCGGGGGACGCGGCCTTGGCGCAGCAGTACCGGGAGTCGCCGGTCGGCGGGGACGGCGCCCCAGACCGGTGGTTCGAGCCAGTCGGCTTCGCGCGGGCCGTCCCAGGTGGCGCCCGCCGGGCTCGGCTCGGCTTCGCCGCGGAGCACGACGCCGAGGTGGGCACTGTGGAGCCCGTACGCGGCGGTGACGCTGCGGGCGGCCTCCCAGGAGCGCGGCCCGGGGCCGAGGGCGACCGCGATCGAGCGGGCGGCGACGGCCGCCGCGGCGGAAGCGGGGGTGCGGGTGCGCGGCAGGTCGACGACGACGAGGTCGGCGGCGAGTCGCGCGGCCCGCAGGACCCGGTCGAAGGCGTCGGCGCTCACTTCGGCGGGATTGCGGGGGTCGGGTCCGACGATGTGAAGGCCGCCTCGTTTGGGGAGGCCGCCGAGGAGCCGTTCGGGGTCGAGCGGGCCGGTGCCGTTGGCGAGCGAGGGCCAGCGCCAGCCCGGTTGAGCGGCGAGTCCGGCGGCGGTGTCGATGCCGCCGCCGGTGTGGTCGAGGTCGATGAGGACGGTTTTGCGGCCGTCGCGGGCGGCGTCGGTGGCGGCGGCGAGCGCGAGGGTGGAGGCGCCTGCGCCGCCGTGTCCGGCGACGGCGGCGATGACGGGTGCGGGTTCGACGTCGAGTGCGGTGCGGATGAGCAGGTTGGTGAGGAAGTCGTCCGCGTCGGGGAGGGCGACGACGCTGGTGGCCTGCATCTGGATGGCCATGGGCCAGAGGAGGGAGGTGTCGTCGGCGTCCCCGCCGAGCCAGGACATGGTGGTGCACAGCAGGAGCGGTTCGCGGGGCGGGAAGTCGCAGGCGATGCATTCGGGGGCGAGGTCGGGGCCGACGAGGACGAGTGGGGCGCGCTGCCAGTGGCTTTCGGCGTCGCGCGGGTGGCGGATCCGGCGGAGGGGGTGGCCGGCGGTGGCGGCGAGCGGGGCGATGGCTTCGACGAGGCGCTCGTCGGTGGTGACGAGGAGGGATTCGGCGGCGGGTGCGGCGGTGATCGTGGTGCGGTCGAGTGTCGCGGCCATGGCTACTCCTACGTTCAGTGATGTTCATATGCCTTGGAGTAACCATGACCGGCGCAGGGGAGGGTCGGCAAGGAGCAATTTTTCGGCTGTGGATAACTTCCGGTTTTTCGGATTATTCGGACAGTCTTGGGGTGCAAGGTGATGGTCGTTCGGGAATCGCCTGTGGACAACTCGGCGTGTCGCAGGCGAGTGCGCCTCATATGCGACGAGGGACCGTCCCAGTGGGACGGTCCCTCTTCGGAGTTCGCTGCGATTATTCGGGGCGGATGCCCCAGACGCCGAACCAGGCCTCGCTCGGCGAGAGCTCGACCAGGTCCTCGCCGGTGGCGAGGGCGTTCGGCGGGCAGGTGGTCGGCTCGATCGCGACGGAGCCCCTCTTGCGGCTCCCGTCGAGGCCGTCCGCGGTGTAGATGTGGACCCAGGGGAAGGACTCGTCCATCCACACCGTGACCGCCTGGCCCGAGACCGGGTCGGCCAGCCGCACTTCGGCCTTCCCGTCGGAGCCGCGCTTGAGGTCGCCGTAGCAGTCGTCGATCACCAGGTCCTTGAGGACCGTCGGGTCGCCGAAGTCCGACTCGCCCGCGCCGACCGGGATGCTCTGCTTGTCGAGCTTGAGCTTCTTGGCGGCCGGGACGTGGAGGGTGGCCTCGTCGATCCGCTCGAGCGAGCCGGGGATGAGGTAGGAGTGCGTGCCGAAGCCGAACGGAGCGGTCTTGTGGCCGGGGTTGGACACGGTGTGGGCGGCGCGGAGGCCGCCGGGGCCGATCGACCAGCGCGTGCGCAGGTGCAGGGTCCAGGGGTACCCCAGGCGCGCGGGCAGGCGGCATTCAAGGGTGACCGAGGTCTCGGTGACGTCGACGGCATTCCACTCGGCCCAGGCGACGAAACCGTGCAGTGCGGTGTTCGTCTCGATCTCGTTGACCGGGAGCTGGTAGTCGGTGCCGTCGTAGCTGTACTTGCCGTCGCGCACCCGGTTGGGCCAAGGGGCCAGCATGTGGCCGGACCAGCCGGGCGCGAGCTCCTCATCTCCGTAGGACATGACGATCGGTCGGCCGCGGTAGGAGTACGAGCGCACTCCACCGCCGACAGCGACGATGGTGGCCTCGTGGTCGTTGTAGGCGATCACCCATTGCTCGCCGGACAGCGCCATAGGGGGTACCTCCGTGTCGTTATCGGTGGGCGGGATGTGCTTTGACGTTAGCTCATGGCCGATGACCTGCGGCACCCGTATCAATGTGGGCGAGATCGCAGGAAACCGTTGAAACCAACAAGACCCATTATTGAAACCCTCCCAACGAAAACGTCAAACTCGGACAAACCACTACCCTCACGATGACTGTCTCATATTTTGCGCACCTTCTGTACCGCCATTCAGGATCACCCCCGACCCGTGGCCACTTCCGTCGGCCATCGCATTGAGGCACCATTTCCAGATAACTACGAACCGTCGCCTCCCGGAAGCCCCCGGTCGGCAACCACAGGGACAACACACTCAGGAGAACAACGATGTCTGAGTTCAAGCCCGGCCTCGAGGGCGTCATCGCCTTCGAAACCGAGATCGCCGAGCCTGACAAAGAGGGTGGATCGCTCCGCTACCGCGGCGTCGATATCCAGGACCTGGTCGGCCAGAGCACCTACGGCGACGTATGGGGCCTCCTCGTCGACGGCAAGTTCGGCAACGGCCTGCCCGCCGCCGAGCCCGTGCCCGTGCCCGTCTCCTCCGGCGACACCCGCGTCGACGCCCAGGCCGCGGTCGCCATGCTCGCCCCCTACTGGGGCCTCCAGCCGCTGCTCGACATTGACGACGAGACCGCCCGGGACGATCTCGCCCGCGTGTCGGTCACCACGCTGTCGTTCATCGCCCAGTCGGCCCGCGGTTCCGGCCGCCCCGCCGTGCCCCAGTCGGAGATCGACAAGGCCGGCACCATCACCGAGCGCTTCATGCGCCGCTGGCGCGGCGAGCCCGACCCGGCCCACGTCAAGGCCGTCGACACCTACCTGATGTCGGCCGCCGAGCACGGCATGAACGCCTCCACCTTCACCTCCCGAGTCGTCGCCTCCACCGGCGCCGACGCCGCCGCCGCCATCTCCTCCGGCATCGGCGCGCTCTCCGGCCCGCTCCACGGCGGCGCCCCCTCGCGTGTGCTCCACATGATCGAAGGCGTCGAGAAGTCCGGCGACGCCGAGAGCTACGTCAAGAACCTCCTCGACTCCGGCGAGCGCCTCATGGGCTTCGGCCACCGCGTCTACCGCGCCGAGGACCCCCGCTCGCGCGTGCTCCGCGCCGCCGCCAAGGAACTCGGCGCCCCGCGCTACGAGGTCGCCGAAGCGCTCGAGTCGGCCGCGCTGGCCGAGCTCCGCGCCCGCAAGCCCGACCGCGTGCTCGCCACGAACGTCGAGTTCTGGTCCGCCGTGCTCCTCGACTTCGCCGAGGTGCCTGCCGAGCTGTTCACCCCGATCTTCACCTGCGCCCGCGTGGCCGGCTGGAGCGCCCACATCCTCGAGCAGAAGAAGCTCGGCCGGATCGTGCGCCCGTCCGCTACCTACGTCGGGCCCGGCCCCCGCAAGCCCGAAGAGGTCGAGGGCTGGCAGTAGCCGAAGCGTCGCAGCGGCCCGCGCCGCCCCGCAAGGGGTGACGCGGGCCGCTTTTTCCCGTGTGGAACGAGGACTCGCCTTGCATGGGCGCGTTCGGGATACGATCGTTCGGATGCATGACGGCGCCCTGTCGCCATCGCGCGTTCGAACACCCGCACCATCCGAACGGGACGCTCCATGCCCTCCCCCCTGCCGCTGCGCCGCCGCGACCTCCTGGTCGGCGGTGTCGCCGGGCTGGCCGTCGCCGCCGCGGCCGCCGAGAGCGCCTGGTCGCTCCGCGAGGCCGCGGGCGACAGCGCGATCCCCGAACCGGTGCGCACCGGGCCGATCCACATGCAGATCACGGCCCACCCCGATGACTGCCTCTACTTCATCAACCCGCGCGTCGCCCGCGTCCTCGACGACGGCGCCGGACTCTGCACGGTCGTCCTCACCGCCGGCGAAGCGGCCGGCGCCAACGCCTGGAGCCCCGCCGCCCCCGCCGACTTCGCCGGATACGCCGCCGCGCGCGACAACGGCCTGCGCCGCGCCTACGCCCTCTTGGCCCTCGGCGACGCCGACGCGCCGTGGGACCGCTACCTCGCCCCGCTCGACTCGGGGCAGGAGGTCGAACTCTGCGTCCTGCGGGACAAACCCCAAGTGCACGTCATCTTCTGCTCACTGTGGACGAACCTCGGGCGCATCACCGGGGAGTTCACCCGCCTCCTCGCCCTCTGGGAAGGCCGCCTCGACGACTCCCTGGTCCTCCCCCCGACCGGCTCGCCGCTCACCGCCGAATCCACCGTGGACCGGTCGACCGTGCAGGCCACGCTCCTCGAACTGCTCGAGCGCTACCAGCCCGCCGTCGTCAACACCCTCGACCCCGACCCCGACCCCGTGGTCGGCGAACGGCTCGGCGCCGAGCAGCCCGGCTACTCCGACCACATCGACCACACCGCCGCCGCCCTCTTCGCCTGGGAGGCCGTGCGCACCTGGGGCGCGGCCCGCACGGTCGAGGCCTGGCGCGGCTACTACAACCGCCGCTGGCCCGGCAACCTCGGTGCGGCCGACCTCGAACCCAAGGGCCGGGCGCTCGACGTCTACTCCTGGAACGACGGCGCCGACTGCGGCCTCCCCAGCGGCTGCGGCGACCGCCTCATCGCCGGGCCCGGAGCAGGCATCACCTACGGCCACGCCACCCACCCGCGCTACACAGCGGCCGTCGCCGCCGCCGAGATCGACGGCCGCATCCGTCCGATCACCGTGCGCGACAACACCGCCCAACTCCTCGGCGACGACGGCTGGGAGGACCTCGGCGGACCCGACACCCTCCCCTCGCTCGAGCTTGCCGGGACGAAGCTCTACGTGATCAGCGCCGAGCACACCCACGATCCGGCCACCCACGCGCGCGACGTCCACTGCTACGACCTCGTCTCAGGCCAATGGCAGCTCCTCGGGAACCCGGCCGGGACCGGCCCTGACGCCCGCATCGCGGGGCAGGTCGCCGCCGCCGACGACGGCCGCACGGCACTGGCCTGCATGCGCGACCCTGACGACGGCCTCGCGGTGCGGGTGCGGACCGAAGGCGGGGTATGGGCCGCATGGGCCCGGCTCGACGGACCCGCCGTGCACGACGCCCCCGCCGCGCTCGCCCTGGACGGGGCCTTCACCATCATCGCCGCCACCCCCGACAACGTGGCCGTCTGGGAAGGCGACGGGGTCGACTGGACCTCCCGCATGCTCGACCTGCCCGGACCCGACGACCTGCCGTTCCTACCTGCCAGCGCCGTCACCGCCGCCCAGGCGCCCGACGGGCGGGCCGTGCTCGCCTCGCGGGTGGCCGGGAGCAGCGACGTGGCGCTCCACATCGGGCGGGGCGAGGACTGGACGGGCGTGCGCGTGCCGCTCGAGGGCGGGGTCCTCGCGCCCGCGATGGCGATCGGGCCGGAGGGCGCGCTGGCGGTGGTGTGCGACGACGGGAGCGGGGCTCCGGCGGTGCTGGTGCTCACGCTTGCGGACTTGGAGTCGGCCGGCGCCGGGCGGTTCGGGCTGCTGTCGCGGCCTTGGACGCGGGGGGACATCACGGTGGTCAAGCGTCCGGCGGCGGCGTTCGGCTCCGATGGGGCGCTGCGGTTGTGGACGGTCGCGGCGGACGGGGAGCTGTGGACGGCCGAGGCCGAGCCGGGCGGCGAGCCGCCCGTGAGCTGGTCGCACGCGACCTGAGACGGGTCCTATTCGGGTCGGCGCTCGGCGAGTGCTTTGAAGGTGCGCAGCTGCCGCCGCATCATGGCCAGGTCGCCCCAGGCGAGGACGCTGCGTCGGGCGCGGTCGAGCGCGCGGTCCGAGGCCTTGTCGCCCACCAGGAGCGTCGCCCTGAGCCGGGTGCGTTCCGGAGTGAGGGCTTCCACGTCGTAGACGACGACGAACGGGCCGAACAGCAGCAGCCCGCGAGTGGAGTCCATCCGCAGGGTGAGGTAGGCGTCCGGCTGGAAGTCGACCAGCGTGAAGATGGTCATGAAGTTCTGTCCGACGGCCAGCGCCTCCAGTCCCGGGGTGAGGCGGCGGGGGCTGCGGCGGCCCCGGTTGTCGAGGAGGTCGTAGCTGTAGGGGGCGACGCGCATCTGGCACAGCCAGCGGTAGACCGTCGCGGCCGGGGCGTCGATCACGATGGCGCGGAACCACCGTTCGGCAGGGTCGGGAGCGAACCGCGCTCCATGGCAGGTCCGCTGCGCGTCGGCGTGCCCGGTCCCCCAGTGCCGCGGCGGTGCGGCCCGGTCGTTCACGGCCGCCGCTCCAGTTCGAGCGGCTTCCCGTTCATCGTCGTGCGGGGACGGGTCGGTGATGCTGCCATCGGGGTGTCCTTCGTCGCGGGCCTTCATCGCGAAGGCGAATTCAGGGACCGGGTTCCACTCGTTCACTGCGATCATGCCCGACCATTGCCGGCCTGCGGGTGCCCGAGCCGCTCGTGCCGGCGCGTGATCCCAGTTGGCGGCGGGGCCCGGCCCGGGGGATCGCGGGACGGGAACGCGGGTTTACAGTGGGCCCAGGACCGACCAGAACGGAGCCGACAGTGACCGACCCGATCACCATCCCCGCAGAGCTGCTGCCCGCCGACGGGCGCTTCGGCTCCGGCCCCTCCAAGGTGCCGACCGAGGCGATGAGCGCGCTTTCCGGACTGGGCAGGTCCGTCATGGGCACCTCCCACCGCCAGAAGGCGGTCAAGGCCGAGGTCGGGCGCCTGCGGGCCGGTCTGGCCGAGTTCTTCTCGCTGCCCGACGGCTACGAGGTCGTCCTCGGCGTGGGCGGCGCGACCGCGTTCTGGGAGGTCGCCGTGTTCGGCCTCATCGAGGACCGCGCGCAGGCCGCCAGCTTCGGCGAGTTCGGCTCGAAGTTCGCCAAAGCCATCAAGATCGCCCCGCACCTGGGCGAGCCGACGATCGTGACCGCCGAGCCGGGCTCGGCCGCGTACCCGTCCTTCGAGGACGGCGTCGACGCGTACGCCACCCCGCACAACGAGACCTCGACCGGTGTGGCCGTCGACGTCAAGCGCATCGCCCACGAGGGCGCGCTCATGCTTCATGACGCGACCTCCGCGGCGGCGGGCCTGCCGGTGGACCTCACCGAGACCGACTGCTATTACTTCGCGCCGCAGAAGGGCCTGGCCTCCGACGGCGGCCTGTGGATCGCGATCATGAGCCCGGCCGCGATCGAGCGCGCCGAGCGCATCGCCGCGTCCGGCCGCTACATTCCGGCGTTCCTGGACCTGAAGACCGCGATCGACAACTCGCGCAAAGACCAGACGTACAACACCCCGGCGGTGGCCACGGTGGTGCTCGCGGCCGAGCAGGTCGACGCGCTCAACGCCGCGGGCGGCCTGGACGCGGCCGCGAAGCGCTGCGCCGAGTCGGCGGGGGCCCTGTACTCGTGGGCGGACGCCCGCGAGTTCGCGAACCCGTTCGTAGCCGACCCCGCCCTGCGATCGAACGTGGTCGCCACGATCGACTTCGAGGGCGTGGACGCGGCCGAGATCGCGAAGGTGCTGCGCGCCAACGGGATCGTCGACACCGAGCCGTACCGGAAGCTGGGCCGCAACCAGTTGCGTGTCGCGACCTACCCGGCAGTGGACCCCTCGGACGCGGTCAAGCTGACCGAGGCGATCGACTTCGTGGTCGAGAAGCTGGGCTAGCGACCACCTCCTTGTGCAATTGGGCTGATTCAGTTCGGCCGGTCGGGTGGAGCGGCACCCGCATGACGCTCCGCCCGACCGATTTCGAAGGTATCCGCCGCCACTGACAAAAGAGGGCCGGTCCAAGATGGACCGGCCCTGTGTCGTGCGTCTCAGATTCTAGAAGCCCAGGCGGCCGTAGTCGCCGAAGGCCTTCTCGACGTCGTCGAGCTCGATGCCGTAGCGCGACAAGTGGTATTCGTGGGCGCGGCGCATCCCGGGACGGGCCAGGACCCGCTCGAGGTTGGCCTCCTCGGTGTCGGTCCAGGCCATGCCGAGCTGCGCGAACAGCTTGGGCATGAGACCGTGCGGGTCGGCCGTGAACGAGTGGTACGGCACGTCCACGAAGCGCTCGCGCGAGGCCGCGGAGCGCACCGCGCGGGCCTCTGCGACGCCCTTGCCGAAGATGTCGAGCCACTCGGGGCCGATCTTGGAGGGGTCGTAGGAGCGGTGGTGCAGCGCCCGCCCGGTCTCCACAAGGGAGCACCAGGAGCCCATGACCGTGGAGGGGTCGCGGTGCATCCACACGATCGTGGCGTCGTCGAACACCTTGAGCAGCACGTCCAGGTTGAACAGGTGGAACGGGGATTTGAGGACCCAGCGCCGGCGAGGCTGGTTCCACTGCAGCACCTGCAGGACGCGCTTGAGGTGCCCGTAGTCCTCGGTGTAGTCGCGCTCGTCGGCCCAGCGGCGGTAGGCGGGCATCGCGGCGCGGGTGATGAACTGGTACCCGTGCGGCAGCGCGAACACGCACTCCTCGGGCTGCAGCGCGTTCATCGGGTGGATGAGGTCCCACACCGGGGAGGCCTTGCTCGCGAGGGAGGCCATCTGCTGGGCGTCCTTGATGAGCTTGTCGCGCAACTTCGGGTCGATGTCGCCGCGGTGGGTGTTCATGAGCTCCCACATGAGCGGGGCCCGGTTGCCCTCGGGCTGGATGAGGATCTTGTGGGTGACGGTGGTGGCCGTGCGAGGAAGGCCGACAACGACGATGGGGCGCGCGATCGGCTCGTCCGCGATCTCGGGGTGCTCGCTGATGAGCCGCTCGACGCGCAGGTGGTTGGTCATGCGGCGGGTCATGTCGTCGACGAAGCCCTGCCAGCCGACCATCGAGAGGGAGTCCTGCTTGGCGACCTCCCGGAGCAGGAAGCGGTACGAGTCGACGAACTCCTGGGCCACGGCCGAGTCGGCCTCGGCCCGGCGCTCGGCGCGGTGGACCATCCGGTCGAACACGCTGTCCACTCGGGAGCGCTGGGCGGAGACCCGTGGCGCGCTGATCGTGTTGACGGCGGTGAGCCAGCGGGCGGTGCGACGCATGGGTCCTCCAGTGCAAAGGGGTTCCAACACGAAGAGTTTTTCATGCCCGGTCATTCGTTCGCCTTCCGCTACATTGGGTTCGTGGAAGAAGCCCCCGACCTCGAACGCCTGCGCCTGCTGCCCGAGCTCATCGAGCACCAGCGCGTGCGCACCACCCCCGTGAAGGCCAGTGACTTCGCGATGCCGCTGGCCACGCCGCAGCCGTGCCGCGCGACCGCGCAGCGCCTCACGTTCGACGACGGCTCCCACCTCTTCGCGAAGATCGCCGAGGACGCCCCGACCGGTTACCTTGCGGCAGAGGCGAACGGACTGCGGTGGCTGCGCGAGGCCACGCCCGCCGCCGTCCCGCTCCTGTACGCCGACGACCGGCTGCTCGTCGAGCCGTGGATCGAACCGGCCGCACCGACCCGCGAGCACGCCGAGGACCTGGGCCGCGAGCTCGCCGCCATGCACGACGCGGGCGCGGAGCGGTTCGGCGCGCCCTGGCGCGGCTACATCGGCGAGACCTTCATGGACAACGATCCGGCCGGAGACTCCTGGGCGGAGTGGTACGCCGCCAGGCGGATCGAGCCCTACCTCAAGCCCTCCCGGGACAACGGCGCCCTCGACACGGCCGACGTGACCGCCATCGAGACCCTCGCCGCTCGGCTCCCCGAGCTCGCCGGGCCGCCGGAGCCACCCGCGCGCACCCACGGCGACCTGTGGTGGGGCAACGTGCACTGGGGCGCCGAGCGGGCCTGGCTCATCGACCCGGCCGCGCACGGCAGCCACCGCGAGACCGACCTGGCGAACCTGCGGCTGTGGGGCGGCGTGCCGATGTTCGACGCGATCCTCGCCGGGTACACCGAGCTCCACACGCTGGAAGCGGGCTGGGAAGAGCGGACGCCGCTCCACCACCTGTTCCCGCTCCTGGTCCACACGACCCTCTTCGGGCGCGCCTACCGCGACCAATTGATGGGAAACGTGTCTCACTTTACGAAACTGTCATATTTACGAACTAGGCTCGACGCATGGCTGCACCGACTCCGACCCAGGGCGCCGCGAACGCGCCGTCCGCGGCTCTCGGCCTGCGCGACCGGCACGGCCGCACCGCCACCGACCTCCGCGTCTCCCTCACCGACCGGTGCAACCTGCGCTGCACGTACTGCATGCCCGAGGCCGGGCTCCCCTGGCTGCCCAAACCGGAGCTGCTCACCGACGAAGAGGTCTCGCGCCTCGTCGGCATCGCCGTCCGCGACCTGGGTGTCACCGAGGTCCGCTTCACCGGCGGCGAACCGCTCCTGCGCCCCGGCCTGGTCGGCATCGTCGCCGCCGCCGCGGCCCTGGAGCCGCGCCCCGAGATCTCCTTGACCACCAACGCGATCGGCCTCGAACGCCTCGCCGGGCCGCTGGTAGAGGCCGGGCTCGACCGCGTCAACGTCTCCCTCGACACCCTCGACCCGGGCACTTTCAAGGAGCTCGCCAAGCGCGACCGCCTCGCGGCCACCCTGCGCGGCATCGAGGGCGCGGCCGCCGCCGGGCTCGCGCCCGTGAAACTCAACACCGTGCTCATGCGCGGCATCAACGACACCGAAGCCCCGGCGCTGCTGCGCTTCGCGATCGAGCACGGCTACCAGCTGCGGTTCATCGAGCAGATGCCGCTCGACGCCGCGGGCGTCTGGCGCCGCGACGAGATGGTGACGGCCGCCGAGATCCTCGAGGCCCTCAGGGCCGAGTTCGACCTGGTCCCCGACCCGGCGCACCGCGGCTCGGCCCCCGCCGAGACCTGGCTGGTGGACGGCGGCCCCGCGAAAGTCGGCGTCATCGGCTCGGTCACCCGCCCGTTCTGCGGCGACTGCGACCGCACCCGCCTCACCGCCGACGGGCAGGTGCGCAACTGCCTGTTCGCGCGCGGCGAGACCGACCTGCGCGAGCTCATGCGCACGGGCGCCTCGGACGAGGCCATCGGTGCCCGCTGGCGCGAGGCGATGTGGGGCAAGCTCCCCGGGCACGGCATCGACGACCCGTCGTTCCTGCAGCCCGCGCGCCCGATGTCGGCGATCGGAGGGTGAAGGTGGTGACGGTGCGGTACTTCGCGGGCGCGAAGGCGGCCGCGGGGATCGGCGAAGAGCAGGTGAGCGCCGCCGACGTCGCGGAGTTGAAAGCGGTGCTCGGACAGCGGCACGGCCCGGTGCTGGACAAGGTGCTGGCGGCGTCCACGCTGCTGGTGGACGGCCTGGCGGCGAAGGACCCGATGACCGCGCTCCCGGCGGGAGCGACGGTGGAGGTGCTGCCGCCGTTCGCGGGAGGGTGAGGCCGTGAGGCTCCGGCGCGACGCAGCGCGGCGGGCTCGAAGCGCGGTTCCTCGGGGCCGAGAGGGGAGCCTCGGTGGCGGCACGACGGGAAACGTGAAAGCGGATATTCCCGATTTGTCCCGCGTCGAGCCCCCTATCCATGACCGTACGCCCGGGATACGACACCGGGCGTGGTCGGCGCGTCGAGCGCGTCGACTGCGACACGGATGCGAGGGAGTGTCGCGATCCGC
Organism: Glycomyces luteolus; assembly: GCF_027622875.1. Lineage (GTDB taxonomy): Bacteria > Actinomycetota > Actinomycetes > Mycobacteriales > Micromonosporaceae > Glycomyces > Glycomyces luteolus. The sequence goes on from NZ_JAPZVP010000028.1 coordinate 54,394, forward strand.
GGCGCGCCGGCGCGGCTCGGCAGGCGCAGTGGAGGCGGGGCGACAGAGGCCGGGACGCAAGGCGGCGACGGCAGGGCGGAGAGGACTGGGACGCGAAAGCGTTTCGCCGACTGGGGCGCGACCCGCCCGGGCGGGAGCCGCTTCGGGTCACGCGCCGTCTGTCTGCGAGGATGCATAGGTGCGCCGTCCTGATGAACGCAAGCAACCGCAGGTGGCGTCCCCGCTGTTCGAGCTTTCCGCCGGCATGCGGACCACCGCGGAGCGGCGCCGCCGCTCGCACCGGTCCCACCATTCCAGGTACGCCCGCGAAGCCGTGCCCATGCCCGAACCGGCGTTGACGACCCAGACCCCGGACCCGTGGCTGGAGTCCGCGCCCCTGCTCACGGGCATGGACGAGGTCGGCGCGGGTCTGCTCGACTCCCTGGACGCGATGCAGCGCGTCGCCGCCTCCGCCGGACGCGGCCCGCTGCTGATCAACGCCTCCCCCGGCACCGGCAAGACCCACCTGCTCATCCGGCGCGTCGCCTACCTCGTGCAGGAGCTGGGCGTGCCTGCCCGCCAGTGCCTGGTCCTCGCCGCGTCGGCTCCCGGTTCGGCAAGAATCCGTCGTGAACTGGGTTCACTGATCGGCCGCGAGGCCGCCTCGATCACCGTCGCCGAGTTCGACGACTTCGCCGCCGCGAGCCCGCCCGAACTGGGCCACGTCTTCATCGACGACCTGCCGCGGATGCCGATGCGGCTGTTCCGCCAGGTCACCGAGCACCGCGGGCCCGAGGCGGACATCACCGCCACCGGCGACCCGGACTCGGCCCTGTGCACGGGCGAGCCCGCCGCGTTCGCGGCCTTCGGCGAGCGGTTCCCGCAGGCGCACGTGATGCGCCTGTCGCGCAACCACCGCAGCCCGGCCGCGGTCCTCGTCGCCGCGTCGCAGGTGATCGAGCCGATCAGCCGCGTCCCGGGCCGGCTCGTGCAGCCCGAGCGCCCGGCGCTCGAGGGCTCGGGGATCGGCCGGTACTTCGCGTTGGACGCCGACGACGAGAAGCGCTTCGTCGAGGACCTCACCGATCGGCTCGCCGAGCTCGGGGTCGCGCCGGAGGAGCTCGCGGTGATCGGCCCTGACGGCATGACCGTCGCCGAAGCCGCCGAAGGCGAGTTCCGGGTGGTGTGCCTCACCGGCATGTCCGCGGAGGACTGGCCGAACACGGCAGCGGCCCGCCGCGAGCTGTACGTCGCGCTCGGGCGCACGCGGGACCTCGCCTACGTGAGCCACACCGGCGAAGGCTCGCCGCTGTTGGCCGATGTGGACCAGGGGCTGTTCAGTCCATTCGGGATGGTCCCTCAAGACCGTTCCGGCCCTGAGCAGCCGCGACTGCTGTAAGCGCCGCAGGGCAGCCGAGCCGAGTTCCCACGCGATGACACGCGTATGGGCCACAATAGTCGGGTAACCGCACTCTGACGCTGAGCGCATCCGCGCGCTGGGAGGCCCCGATGGAGCACACCGAAGAGGACACTGTGCCTCTGCACCGGCCGGATGCTCCAGGGTGGTCGCCGTTCGCGCCCCCGGAGGTCAACGAGCAGTATCACGCGTCTTCGGAAGTGCAAGAGCAGCACAGCGCCCCTGAGGACGTCATGAACCAGCCGCACGCCGCCGGTCCCGAGTCGATCCGCAACCCGCGGCACGGCGACCATGTGCCGAGCGCCCCGCCGCCGCCCGCGACCCCGATGTCCGGACCGGCTTCCTCCTACGAGTCGCCGCCCGCCCAGTACGAGGCCCCGCACGAGCCCCGGCCCGGCGGGAACGGCTGGCCCGCCGCCTCGGGGACGGCGCCGTCGGCCCACCAGGTCGGGGCGCCTTCCGCGCTGCCCGCCCGCGTCCCGGCCCCTGTGTTCCCCGACCACGCGGGGGCGCTCGAGCGACTCGGCGTGACCGCGGACGACTTCGCGTCCCGCCGGGTCGTGCCGCCTCGCCCGCCCGTGGCCGAGACCGGTCTGCGCGGCGCGCTCCACCGCTTCAGCCTCGGCATGGTCGCCCTGCCGCCCGGCCCGCGCGAACGCTCGCGCCAGCGAGCGGTCGACACCGTGCGCCGCAACTTCGGGGGCCTGCGCCAGATCACCGTGGTCAACCCGAAGGGCGGGGCGGGCAAGACCGTCGCGGTCCTCATGCTCGCCATGACGTTCGGCGGCCACCGCGGCGGCTACGTGCTCGCCTGGGACAACAACGAGACGCAGGGGACGCTGGGCATGCGCGCCCAGCAGGACTTCCATGTGCGCACGGTGCGCGATCTGCTGCGCGACCTCGACCATTTCCGGGGTCCGACCGGGCGCATCGGCGACCTCTCGCAATACGTGCGCGCCCAGGGCGGCGCGATGTTCGACGTGCTCGCTTCGGACGAGTCGGCGACGGCCGGGGAGATGCTCACCTCGCAGGCGTTCGGGGACCTGCGCGAAGCGGTGTCGCGCTTCTACAAGCTCATCGTCGTCGACACCGGCAACAATGTGCGGGCGGCGAACTGGCAGGCGGCGATCGACGCGACCGACCAGCTGGTGGTGACGATGTCGGCCCGCAACGACTCGGCCGAGACCGCGGCGCGGATGCTCGACCATCTGGAGCAGACGGGCCGCCGGGACCTGGTGCGCGGGGCGGTGTCGGTGGTGTCGATGCCCGCCCACCGCAAGGATGTGGACCTGCCCGCGGTGCAGCGGCACTTCGCGGCCCGGACGAGGGCGGTCCTGCTGGCGCCGTATGAGAAGCTGCTCGACTCGGGCGAGCCGATCCGCTACGACTCGTTGAGCAAGGCGTCGTCCGCGGCCTGGCTGCGGATCTCGTCGGCGGTCGCCGAGGGCCTGTAGGCGGCGAGGAGTGCGGCGAGTCCGGCCGAGGCGTCGGCGAGGCGGTGGTCGTCTTCGTCGGCGTGGCCGACGACGAGCGCGCCTTGGATGAACACGAGGACGGTGCGGGCCAGCCGCTCGGGCTCGGTGCCGGGGTCCATCTCGCCGCGCTCGACCGCCCGTGCCAGGATCGCGGCGAGATCGCGTTCGAGCTCGGTCCAGGCCTCCTGGACGCGGCGCATGGTCGCGGGGTCGTCGGCGAGCTCCACCGCGGCGCGCACCACGAAACCGCCCTCTTTGGAGTGGCGGGCGACGACGTCGAGGAGGTCGGCCACGGCCTGTGGCGCGTCCACCGGCTCGCCGTCCTTGCGCTCGAGGGCGCGGTGGGCGACCGAGCGGAGTTCGGGCTCGGTGTCCTCTCGGTAGCGGCCCAGTGCCGTGATGTAGAGCTGGTGCTTGGAGCCGAATGCGGCGTAGAGCCCGGCGCGGTTCATGCCGGTCGCCGCGACGAGGTCCGACATGGAGGTGGCGGAGAATCCGCGCTCCAGAAAGACTCGTGTCGCAGCGCGAAGAACTCTGTCCAAATCGGCGTTCTTATTTCTGCTCACGTTGTGCACCGTATCGACACCCGGTGCTACGGGTCAATAACCGCAAGGCGAGAGTTCACTCGCGTGGCGCGAGTGAACGGCTGCACTGCGCGACCGGTCAGCTTGACACCCGGCGAAGCCACCCGCGAGAATGGCCCAAACTCAACAGGCGCCAGCTGGGGGAAGTCCGGTGAAAAGCCGGCGCTGACCCGCAACGGTAGTCGCGGTCGTCCCAGAACGACAGCCGAGCACCCTTCTGTCCGCTCGGCCCACCCGCGTGAGCCCGAATGCCCGTCTGCGCCAATAGTTCTGTCAACGCCTGTCGTGGTCTACAGGCGCTTGCGGCGCCGCCGCCTGCCCGAAGACCCACTCGCTCTAGGAAAGGTCAGGCAATTGCGCCACCTGCCCGGTCGACTGCTGGCCGCCGCCGCGGTCGTGCCCATCACCGTCTTCGCCTCCGCCGCACCGGCTGAGGCCCAGGAAGCGCCCTTCGCGCAGCCCGCCCAGGCCGCCGCGTCCTGGCTCGTCGGCCAGTCCGACGGCACCTCTTGGAACGGGGGGGACGTCTCGTCCTCGCTCGACGCCGTCATCGCCCTGGAGGCCGCCCGCGTCGGCGGCGACCAGGTCCAGGCCACCCTCGAGTGGCTCAACAGCACCGAGACCCTCACCCCGTACGTGTACCCGACCGTCGAGGGCGTGACCGAGCCTGAGCTCAACGCCGGCGCGGCCGGGAAGGTCATGTACACCGTCGCCACCGCAGGCGGCGACCCGGCGAACTTCGGCGGGATCCGCCTCGCCTCCGAGGTCACGGCTTCGCAGACTGCGAACGGCACGTACGGGGACGGCACCGCGCCGTCCAGCGCGTGGGCCGTGCTCGGGCTCTCGCGCACCGACACCCCTGCCGGTGCGGAGGCCGCCGCGGGCCTGGCCGCGGTCCAGTGCCCGGACGGCGGGTTCAACTTCGGCGACGTCGACGGCGGGGACGACTGCATCTCCGACCCCGACACGACCGGCCTGGTCGCCTCGGCCCTGGTGACGCTCGGCGAGCCCGGTTCGGGTCCGCTGGCGTCCGCAGTGGCGTGGCTCGAGGGCGCGCAGGCCGAGGACGGCGGTTTCGACAACGGCTTCGGCGAGAACGCGAACTCGACCGCGATGGCCGCGCAGGCGTTCTTCGCGGCCGGGAACGCCGCCGCCGCCGAGAGCGCCGTCGCGTTCCTCGTCGGGCTGCAGTTCGACTGCACCGCCGAGCAGCCGGGCGCGGTCATGTACACCGACCCGGAGGACCCCGAGTTCGGGGAGGCCTCGCGACTGCTGGCGACCGCGCAGGCGATGGTGCCGCTCGCGGGCCAGGACCTCGCGAACCTGGACGCCACGGACATCGAGGCCGCGGTGCCGGGCAACGGCTGCGAGAGCGCCGATGCCGGTGACGACGCCACCGGTGCCGCCGATGAAGAGGACGAGGGTTCGGCCTCGTGGCTGCCCTGGGTGATCGGTGCCGCCGTGGTGGTGCTGGCCGCGCTGCTCATCGGTCTGGCCCTCAAGTCGCGCCGCGGCGGCGCCGCTCCCGCCGAGGACGCGACCCCTGCGGCTGACCGGCCGAAGGACGGGTCCGGCGAAGCGACTGCGGACGACGGCACCGACAAGTAAGCGTCGGACCGTGTCACGAAGCGAACGAAACGCAGGCAGCTCCCGCCGTACCGGCGGGCGCTGCCTGCGCGCTTTCGCCACACTGCTCGTTGCGCTCGGCACCGTCGCCTTCCCGGCTTCACCCGCCGCCGCGCACGAGCACTGCCTGGAGGTCACGGTCGTAGTCGACTTCGGGACGCTCGCCCCCGATCCCGAGACCGGCTGCGCCGTCGACCCGGCGAACGGCCTGGACGCGCTCGCGCGGGCCGGGTTCTCCGTCACCGAGGTGGCCACGATCCGCGGCATGGTCTGCCGGATCGACGAGCTCCCCGAGAGCAGCTGCGGCGGCGCGCCGCCCGCGAAGGAGTACTGGTCGTACTGGCGCGGCGACGCCGACAGCGACGAGTGGTCGTACGCGCCCGTCGGCGGCGCGGACGCCCGCCCCGACGCGGGCGACGTCGAGGGCTGGGTCTTCGGCGACGGCTCGACACCGCCCGCCCTCACCCCGGTCGAAGCCGCTGAAGCGACCGAGGGGCGCGGACCCGACGAGGGCGAAGAGACTTCGTTCACCTGGATCATCGCCGTGGCCGCACTCCTCGCCATCGCCGCGCTCGCCATCTGGCGCATGCGCCGCGACCGGCACGCGTGAGCGGGAACCGCGCAGCCGCCGTGACGCTGAGAACCGCCCGACGCACCGCCCACCCGGCGGCCTGGTGGGGCTGGGCGCTGCTGCTCGCCACCGCCGCCGGACGCACCGCGAACCCGTGGCTGCTGCTGCTCATCGTCGCCGTCGCGGGCCTGGTCGTCACCTGCTGCCGCGGCTCGGAACCGTGGTCGGGCGCGTACCGGGTGTTCCTGTTCATCGGGCTCAGCGCGATCGCGGTTCGCATGGCGTTCTACATCGTCTTCGGCGGGTCCGACGGCCCCACCGTCCTCTTCTCCCTCCCTTCGGCGACCCTCCCCGCCTGGGCGGCGGGCTTCAGGCTCGGCGGGGAGGTGACCGCCGAAGGCGCGCTCGCGGCCGCATACGACGGCCTGCGGCTCGCCACCCTCCTCGTCTGCGTCGGCGCGGCGAACGCGCTCGCGAGCCCGCGGCGGCTGCTGCGCTCGGTCCCGGCGGCGCTGTACGAGGTGAGCGTCGCGGTCGTCGTCGCGCTGTCCGTCGCGCCGCAGCTCGTCGCCGGCGTCGGACGCGTGCGCCGCGCGAGGGCCTTGCGCGGCAACACGAGTCGCAGCCCCGCGAACCTCATGCGCACGGTGGTCTCGCCGGTGCTGCACGACGCGCTCGACCAGTCGCTCGCTCTCGCCGCCGCGATGGCCTCGCGCGGATACGGCCGCGCCGCGGGCATCCCCGCCCCGGCCCGCCGCGCCACCAGCGCATGCCTCCTCATTGGACTCATGGGGTTGTGCGCGGGGGCGTACGTGCTCCTCGGCGCGGGAACGCCCGCGCCGATCGCCTGGGCCGTCGTGGCCTGCAGCGCGGCCGTGGCCGCCTTCGGGATCGCGTTCGCTTCCAAGCGCGTCCCGCACACCCGCTACCGCCCCGACCGGTTCGGCGCGCGCGACTGGGCGATCGTCGCCTCCGGCGCCGCGGCCGTCGCCGGAACCGTCCTCAGCGGCATCTACGAACCGGCGGCGCTGTGGCCCGCGACGAACCCGCTCTCGGTACCCGAACTGCCGATGTGGGCCGCGGCCGGGATCCTCCTCGCCACCGCGCCCGCCCTGCTCGCGCCGTCCTCAAGAGGAGGAGCACCATGATGAACCCCGGCGGGATCGCCTTCGACCACGTCACCTTCGCCTACGCGGGAGCGCCCGTCTTGGACGACGTCTCCTTCGACCTGCCCGAAGGCGAGTTCTGCCTGCTCGTGGGACCCACCGGAGCGGGCAAGTCCACGCTCCTCAAAACGGTCAACGGCCTCGTCCCGCACTTCACCGGCGGCACCATGGCCGGGCGGATCACCGTGGCCGGACGCGAGGTCCACGGCTCGACCCCCGCCGACCTCGCCGACCTCGTCGGCTACGTGGGCCAGGATCCCCTGGCGGGCTTCGTGACCGATGAGGTGGAGCGCGAACTCGCCTACACCGCCGAGCAACTCGGCGTCGCCCCCGCCGCGATGCGCAAACGCGTCACCGAGATCGTGGACCTCCTCGGCCTCGCCGACGTGCGCGACCGCGACCTCGCCGCCCTCTCCTCCGGACAGCGGCAACGGGTGGCGATCGGCGCGGCCCTCGTCGCGGGGCCGGCCGCGCTCATCCTGGACGAACCGACCTCCGCGCTCGACCCGACCGCCGCCGACGAGGTCCTCTCGACGCTCCACCGCCTCGTGCACGACCTCGGCGTCACGGTGCTGCTCGCCGAGCACCGGCTCGAACGCGTCGCGCAATACGCCGATTCGGCACTGCTCCTGGTCGGCGGCAAGGTGACCGCAGGTTCGGTCGGCCAGATCCTGGCCGCTTCACCGATCGCCCCGCCGGTGGTGGAGCTGGGCCGCCTGGCCGGATGGCCCGGCCCGCCGGTCACGATCCGCGAGGCCAGACGCCACGCCGCCCCGCTGCGCGAGGCCCTGGCAGGGCGGCACCCGGCGCCCCCGGCGGCGACCTTCAAGCCCGCCCGCCGCAAGAGCCCGGCGTCCGAGTCCGGGCCGCCGCTGCTCGATGCCCGCGCCCTCACGGTCGACTATCCGGGCGGCGTGCGGGCCGTCAACGGCGTCGACCTCGTTGCCGCACGCTGCGAACGCATCGCCCTGATGGGCCGCAACGGTTCCGGCAAGTCGAGTCTCTTGTGGGCGTTGCAGGGCACCGGTAAGCGCTCGGGCGGCATGGTCGCGATCGGCGGCGACGACCCTGCGGCACGCAAACCGGCCGAGCGCCGGACCCTCGCGGGTCTCGTCCCGGCCGAACCCGCCGACCTCCTCTACGCCGAGAAGGTCGCGGCCGAATGCGACGGTGCGGACCGCGACGGCCGTGTTCCGGTCGGCACCTGCGCGAAGATCCTCGAAGACCTTGTCGAGGGCATCGACGGCGGCACCCACCCTCGCGATCTTTCCGAGGGCCAGCGGCTCGCGCTGGCATTGGCCGTAACGCTCACGGCCGCACCGCCATTGCTGCTCCTCGACGAGCCGACGAGGGGCCTGGACTACCCGGGCAAGGCCGCGCTCGCGTCGCGGCTCGGCAAGCTCGCGGAGGCCGGGCACTGCGTGGTCGTCTCCACGCATGATGTGGAGTTCTGCGCCGAGTTCGCGAGCCGGGTCGTGATCTTGTCCGACGGCGAGGTGGTCGCGGACGGCCCGGCCCGGCAGATCGTGGCGGCGTCCCCGATGTTCTCCCCGCAGGTCGAGAAGGTCCTGCCGGGCTGGTTGACCGTGGCGGAGGTGGCGGAGGCCCTGGGCGGCAACGGTGTGGACGGAGTCGGCACAGCCGGAAACGGGACGGGCGATGGCGCGGGAACCTGAACCGGGGCCATCGGAGGCTCCTACTTCGACCGGCGTGAACGCAACGGCATCGGAAGCACCGAAGTCCGAAGCACCGCGTCCTGCTACCTCGCCTTCCGCGGCGCCGCATTCAGCGCAACGCCAGCCCGCGACACCGCGCCCACCTGTCCGGTGGAAGGCGGCGCTGTCGCTCACGCTCGCGGCCGCGTTCGGCCTGGTCGCGATGTCGTGGCCGCTATTGGCGGCACCGGGCGGGGCGCTCACTGAGACCACTTCGGGCCCTTGGATGTTCGCGCTGCTGCTGCCGCTCGTCACTGCGGTGGTGGTGCTGCAGTTGACCGAAGGCGGGCTCGACGCCCGGGCGGTCGCGATGCTGGGTGTGCTCTCGGCGGTGGTCGCGGCCGTCCGGCCGTTCGGAGCGGGCGCGGCCGGGGTGGAGACGGTGTTCTTCCTGCTCATTCTGGCGGGCAGGGTGTTCGGGCCGGGGTTCGGGTTCATCCTGGGCTGCACAGGGCTGTTCGCTTCGGCGCTGCTCACGGGCGGGGTCGGCCCGTGGCTGCCGTACCAGATGTTCGCGGCGGCGTTCGTCGCATTGGGCGCGGGCCTCTTGCCGCGAACGCCCGAAACGCGCCCCGGACGCGTGACCGAGCTGGCGGCCCTAGCGGTCTACGCCGCCTTCTCTTCGCTCCTCTATGGACTGCTTCTCAACCTCTCGTTCTGGCCCTTCGCGATCACTCACGGGAATCTCTCGTACGTGCCGGGCGGCGGCTTCGAGGAGAACGTCTCGCGGCTGCTCGCGTACTCCCTCGCGACCTCGCTGGGTTGGGACATCGGCCGCGCGATCACCACGGTGGCGCTCGTCCTCCTGACGGGACCGCTGCTGCTACGCGTTATGCGCAGGGCAGCAAGGAGAGCCAACTGGATCTGAGACCTGCCTCCCGGCGGTAGGTTCGCCCGCTGCGAAGCGGGTGGTGTTTCGGCCTCGACGTGTCAGAATCGGCCGATGACTGCACCCCAAGGCTCTCGATCCCAGGCGATGTCCCCAGGCACCGCACGGCTCCTTGCGGCCGCATTGAGCGCCCTCGCGCTGGTCTCGACGATCGCCGCCCTGGTCATCACCTTCCAGTCGGCTGACCGGATGCTGCCGATCGTCCTGCACTACGCCACGGCGCTCACCGCCGCCATCGGCGGAGTCCGTCTCGGGCAGTCCGCAGGCCGGCGGTCGAACGGTCTCAAAATGCTCGCGATGCTGGCGGTACTCGCCCTGCTCACCACGATGTTGGTCTGGACGGTGCTCGACACGTGGTCCACGATCGGCAAGTGCGAACGGCGTGAGGATTCGCTGTTCCACACCCGCTATGTCTGGCACGAGGGGACCGCCTGCACCGAGGAAGAGCGCGAAGGCTACACCCAGAACCTTTAAGCGCACCAGGCCTAGTACGGGAGGTCGAAGAGAGTGACGAGGGCGCGGTTGAGGTGTTCCATGGTGCGGCCCGAGAGCATGCATGCGCAGTCGGCGAGGCTGCCGACGGTGGCTTGGCCGAGTTCGGCGACGTGGACGAAGCCGCCCACCGGGTCCTGGTCGCCGCAGGGCACCGAGGACGGGCCGGGTCTTCGGCCCAGCGGGGCCACGAGCACCCGGCCGGTGTGGGTGGCGGCGTTGAACCGGTCGTCCGAGAGCACGACCACCCTTTTGCCCGTTGGCGTGTGCATGTAGACCTCGCCGCGTTTCAGCAGCCGCTGCTCTGACTTCGAACCTTCAGGTGACACAGATCTTCTACTCCTCGCCGTCCCCGGCCCACAGTTCGCTCGACTCGCGCTCGGTGGCTTCCAGCCAGTCCTGGTTCTCAGTTGCGCCTTCCTCAACCCGTTCAAGCTCGGCGGCGAGCGCGGCGCGGCGCGCTTCGCGGGCGAGCCAGGTGGTCGGCTCTAGGCCTTCCGCGGCGGCGACGGTGGTGATGACCTGCCAGTCGTGGTCGTCGATGCGGACGGTGATCGCTCGTTTCGGCATGGCGGCGTGGCCCTTTCATGCGGCGAGGAGACGCGGCATCGTTCGGTCGTTCGAAGATGCGTTGCGGGCTCATCGAGGATGGCATGAGGCGCGCTCGGTTTCGAGGCTGGCCACGGCGACATGAGCGTTGTTATACTTTTGTTATCTTGCACATGCATTTGCATGTGCTCCTCATATATGGAAAGGAGCTTACCCCCCGGCGCCTCCGCGGAGAGTCCCACAGTGCGGTCTGTCGGCAACTTGACACAACGTGTTCGGCGTGCGGCCCTTGGCATTTGAACACGCGCACAGGGATGGGCGCTCCGAGCGGTCTGACGGAAGCGCTCCTCTGTCGAGGCGAGTCAGCCGGTGAGTTCGGCTGCGAGCTTTTCGAACTCGGCGGCGATGTCGGCGTCGGCCTGGCTGTACGTCTCGGCGCATTGACGCAGGCCGTCGGCGTGGCGGCCGATCGAGTCGCCGAGCAAGGTGGTGAGGCTCGACAGCTCCGCGCAGCCTTCGCCATACGCCTCGGCGAAGAAGAGGCCGGGCAGGCCCCACGTCATCTCGGCCGCGCCCGCTTCGCTTGCGACGCTGGCGATCGCCTCGGCATTCGGCGCCAGGTCGTCGAGCGCACCGGCTGCCGCTTCCAGCTCCCCGGGGTCGACCTGCCAACGGGTGGCGTCGCCGACCATGGCGGTCATGGCGGCCGCGTCGCCGCCGAATGCGTCGGACACGTGCCCGTAGATGTCCGCCGCAGCGCCCTTCGCGGAGTCGACCACGGCGGTGCCCGCGACCGTGAGGAGTTCCTTCCACAACCGGTACTCCCCGGCGGCGCGGTCGACGACCGGGTTGGCGCGCAGGAACTTGAGCAGCTTCATGAAGATCTGCGACGCGAACTGGAACTTCCTGGTGGCCTTGAGCAGCATCCGCGACGCGGAGACCACGGCGTCCATGACGAACGCGACGACCGAGGCACCGGCAGTGGCGACGCTCGTCGCCAGCGCCACGACCCCGCGCGTGACCGCCCACGAGACGAGTTCGGTCAGGACCGCCTTGATGACCTCGTAGATCGTCTCGGCGAGCATCCGCGCCCAGTCGAGAAGGGCCGCAACGTCCTTGGCACGCTCACCCATCGAGGCGGCTGTCGCGGCCAGTCCTCCGATGGCGTTCCCGGCCGCTGCGGCGGCTTCGCCGTCCCATGTGGTCACGTTGGCATCGGCGGCGTTCGCGATCTCGCCATCGAGCGCGCCGAGCGAGGCTTCGACCTGGCCGAGGACATCGATCTGGCGCTGCATCTCTGTGGCGTCGCCGGAGACCATCATGAGCAGTTCGTCGAAGGGCTGCACCAGATCGAGAATGATGGTCAGCCCTGCGCCGACGAGGGTCCCGATCGGGTCGGTGAGCACGCCCATGACGTCGGCACCGAGGCCCTTGATCTCGCCCGCGATGGTCATCCCGGTGCTCAGAGCGCTCTCACTGCCGGCCTGTTTGACCGCGTCTGCGGTGGCGGTGTAACGGCTTACGAACGGCACGGAGGTCCACTGTGTTCCGGACTCCTCCGCTTCGACTTCTTCATAGCGGGTGATATCAGAACCGTGGAGGTCGGTGTCGCTCAAGGCAAATCCCGTCGGGTGAGTGAGGAGTCACATGGTCACTCGAACCATAAGGAAGACAAGGGAATTTGCCGTGGAACGACACGTATCGACTGGCGTGTCTTCGTACGCGTCTAGACGTTTTCGTACATGACGGCGTGTCGCGCTTGACCGGATCTGCGCCGTGTGTCAATCTCGGAAAACGTGCAGTGCACGTGAACCGAATCCAATTTCAGAATGACGGTGGGCCGCTCCAGTTTCTTGGCGGAAGCAAAGCGGCCCACCTCCCAACCAAGGAAGGCGAGCCTCCCATGGCTTATCCCACCCTACGCGAAAACAGGCGTAGCGCAACTCATCAACTCGCGGCCGCTCGCAACCAGGCGGGCATGATGGCCCTGGTCCAGCAGGCGTTCTACCAGCACGACTCCCTCGGCCCCGGCGCACCGCTGCGCGAGATCACCGGCGCGAGTGACCAAGCCGGGTACTACGACTGGGCCGGGCGGCGCCTGTTCCTCGCCGACGGCGAACCCGACCCGATGTGCCCCGGCGCCTACCGGTACCAGCACAACCCGGCATGCTGCGACCTCGAAGCACCCGACTCCGACCCGCGCTCCCCCCGCTACGAGCCGATGCACCTGCGCCACAAGCCAGGCGACACCTGGATCATCAACACCAACCGCCCGTACGACCCGTTCGACCCCGGCCCGTACGGCACGCCCGGCTGGTACAAAGACGAACGCACCGGCCGCCACCGCCGAGACGAAACCCCCGACCCACTCCCCGCCGAAGGCTGGGTCCCACCGGCGAACGCCAGGTTCCCCGGCACCGCCGACTGGCCCGAACCCCAAGCAGCCCAGGCTGCTCCGAATCGGGAGGGCCGCCGTGACCAGGCGCGTACCAGCAGCAGGGAAAGCGGCGACCGGCCACGCACGTCCGACAGCCGGGGCGGCGCGGAACGGCCGCCGCCATGGGGCTCGCGGGGCCGCCCGGTGCCCTCCGAACCCGACGACCCCGACCAGCCCGGCCAGCCCGGCCAGCCCGGCCAGCCCGGCCAGCGTTCGCGGTTCTGGCATGACGACGAAGAGGACCCACGCGCGGGCAGCGGCCGCTACCGTTCGCCCGGCGACCGCGGTTGGATCAGCGGCACATGCGACACCCCAGCCGCAGGAGACGACCCCGAAGACGAAGGCCCCGACGAGTACCGGTTCTCGAAACTCCGCGAAGACGCCTTCGACCGCTTCATCGCCAACTCCGCACAACTGCGCGCCGCACACTTCGCACCCGAAAAGCCCTACCTCCGCGAGCGGGCCGTCTGGATCCTGCGCTGGCTGGCGTGGGTCCTCGCCTGCGGCCTCGCCCCCATGCCCGCACCACTCACCACCCGCGAGAGCCGACCCGAAGCGCCTGCCCCGCAACCGATCCCCGCTCAACCCGGCCCCGAGTCCCGACCGCAACCGATCCCGACCCAAGCCGACCGCACCGAGCCCAAGGTGACCGCTTCACCCGCAATGCCCGGCGCGGCGATCGCCGCCGCGATCGCCGGCGCCCGCGCCGCCCGCAAGGTCATCGCCGACCGCGAGACCCGCACCCGCGAAGACCTCGCCACCGCAGTCCGCAACGCCACCAACGACAGGCGAACTGCTCACGACCGAGCCGTCCACTGGCGCACCCAACCACGCCAAGACAGACCTCGACCCACACCCCGAACCGCACCCGGTTCGTACATGACCGCATGGGAGCACGCCTTCGACACCGGCCACACCCTCATCCTCGGCGGCACCGCATGATCCCCGACCGCTACGCCACCCGCCGTATCTGCGCCCGTTACATCAAGGCGCTCAACGCGATCCCACTCCCCGTCCGCTACACCGACCCACCCGACCAGACGCTCCCCATCGACCTCGCCGGACTCCCGATCCTCGCCACTGCTGCGATCGACGGCCGGGCTGTCCGCTACTCACTCGTCCTCGGCCAGAACCGCTTCCGCCTGACCTTCAAGGAGATCCACCCAGCCCTCATCGGCCACATCATCAACCTCGAAACTCCAAACCCACGCCTGGTGATCTCGGAGCCCCTCCACACCGAATGGGCCCTGGCCAACGAAGCCGCCATCATCGAGCACGCCACCAGGGCCTGGGAGGACAACACCAGAAACTGCAACCGCTGACCGGAAGAGCGACCGCATATGGGGGCGCGGGCGGCAAAATGCCACCCGCGCCCCCATGAGTCCGTTCGACTGCCCGGCGGTGGCGGCCGAGCCGGGGCGTCGGGATGCCTTGGATGAGGCGTCTGGTGAACTGGTCCACTCCCGATCTCTGCCAGATGCGTCGCGCACCGATCAAGACACCGTGCAGAGGTTCCCGCTGGACGTGGTGGGCGCAGGTGCATGGCGTGGCTGAGATACTGAGAGACAGACGTGGTCAGCCTAAGCGATGTCCCGCAAGTTGCTCTCGGTTGTGTGAAAGCCAGAACAACCGAAGACCGATCGGCCGGTCAGCCGGTCATCGTGAGGTTGTGGAGGCGGGCGATACCGGCCATGGCTTCAGCGACAC
>NZ_JAPZVP010000029.1 GCF_027622875.1 Glycomyces luteolus
CGGGTTTGTTTGGTGGTGAGAGCGGAAGTGACACACCCGGTCCCATTCCGAACCCGGTCGTTACGGCTTCCAGCGCCGATGGTACTGCACTCGAGAGGGTGTGGGAGAGCAGGACACCGCCAAACATCTACGTATAGGAAGCGCCCCACCGCAATGCGGTGGGGCGCTTTCGTGTATCCAGAAGTTGTCTTGAGCGCAAAGGAAAGGCCGCGACCCAATGGGTTGCGGTCTTTCCTCTTTGCCGGGTCATGGCAGCGTTCGAGTCAGCCATACGATTTCGCCGCGGTCGTCGGTCGTGACATGGTCGCGTTTGAATCCGATTTTGTCGAGGACTCGAAGCGAGGCGGTGTTCCAGGTCCGGACGGTCGACCATAGGCGCGTGCGGCCGGTTGCTGCGGCAGCCTCGAGGACTGCTCTGGCAGCTTCGGTGGCGTAGCCGTTGCCGTGGACGCGGGCGAAGAGCTCGTAGGCGATCTCGGGCTCGTCGATGGTGGCACGGCCGACGACCAACCCGCAGTAGCCGATGAAGTCGCCTTCCACTCGTCGGCGGATCGGCAACGCGGCGATACCTGTTGCGGCCGTGCTGGCTATCGCACCAGTGATGATCTCCCGGGTCGCTTCGAGGGTCGGGGTTCCATCGCCGCGCTCGGCATGGAGCGCGCGGAGGTCATCGACGTCCGACTCGGCGAAGGGCCGCAAGGTCAACCGTGCGGTCTCGAGCCGGGACGGCATCGGCTTGTAGGAGGTCATAGCCCTTAGACGTACGGGCCGTCGAGGTGTTCGCCGGCGTGTTGGCGGTACCAGAGGCCCCGGTAGCAGCGCCAAGGTTGCGGGCGGAGCTGGGTCGGGGCGAAGATCTGCTCGAGGAGGCGCCGGGCTTCGAGGAAGAAGTCGAGGCGTTCGTCAGGCGCGGCAACGTGCTGCGAATCGTCCACCGGCGTTTCGGCCGGAAGGATGGTGAGCGAGGGCCACATGGTGGTCTGCTCGGCGAGCGGCAGGAGCCAAGCGCGCATCTCGTCGAGCGGTTCACTGCCGACGGTGTACGTGAAGGAGGTCCGGTGCCCGGCTTCGCGGGCCGCGGCGAGGATCTCCGAGAGGCGTTCCGACTGGTGGCTCGTGGCCGGGACCAGGGGGTCGGCGGCCGCGGCGTCCTCGGGGACGGTCGGTTCGGCTTCGGCTGCGGGGCCGTCGTCTTCGAAGGTCTCGGTGGTCAGGAAGAGCAGGACGGGTCCGACCTTCGCGGCCAGCTCCGTGAACGCGGTCTCGCTGTGCAGGGCCGGGGTCAGGACGCCGAGCGTCGTCGACTCGGGGAGGCCCTCGGCTGTCATCGCTTCGCGGACCGCGACGAGGTGCTCGACCACGAGGGCTTCGTCGTGGACGCCGCCGGCGGAGAGTGTGACCTCGTCGAAGAGGTGCGGCTCGCCGTCGTCGGCCAAGTCGGAGGCCAAGGCCTGCAACAGATCCCGGTAGCACTTCACCAGTTCAGCGGTTTCTGTGCCGGTCTGCAGGAGCAGGGTCGCGGCGGTGCCGTCGGCGCGGAGGTAGCCGCGGACCTCTTCGCCGGGCTCGGCTTCGATGATCTCGGCCACCGGAGTGCCGTCGACGCAGAGCTCGCTCAGACCGTGCTGAGGCGAGGACGGGTCGACGTGGGCGCGGAGGCTGAACGGCGAAGTCGCGCGGTCAGCGGGCAGGACCAGCATGAACTCTTCGTCTTCGGAGTTCAGGCGAAGGCGCATGCCCTCGGAGTTGTTGCCGCGCAACCCGTACAGGTTCAACGCGATGAGCAGGAGTTCGCTCCACTCGAGGTCGTGCCGGACCGCGAGGCGCCGCCAGCGGTGCACCGTCGAGGAAATCGGCCCGGCTGAGTCAGCAGGCTGTGTCGGCTCTTCCATGACCAGTTCCGATCTTTCCTCTCGTCCCCACCGCAGTCACTCCACGGTACAAGAGACTTGGCCGTACAGGTGGACGCGGTCCACCTCTATGCTAAGGGCGTCGGGAGACAAAAGCACCTGTCGTGAGCACCGGCACGCGGTTCGAGTCCCTGAAGCGGTGCGGGTGTTCGTCCGCTGACCTGTCTGCTGTGCTGTTGCGGTGCCCCCGAGCGATCTGGAGTCGGGAATGAGCGATGCCGCTGAACCGTCCGAGGCCCCCTCACCGCGCGCCCGCGGGCGAGTCCTGCAGGCGGTGAACAAGACCTGGCCAGGGTTCATCTCCGGCGCCGTCGAGGGGCGGGCGCGGGAGCTGATCGACCAGGATCAGTACGAGGAGGCCGCCGACGTTCTGGAGAAGGGCATCGTCAAGTACGGGCCCGCTTCGGTCTCGCAGGTGCTGCTGGCCTGGTGTCTGCATTTGAGCGGGCGCAATGAGGCCGCGCTCGAGTGGGTGGTCCGGGCCGTCGAGGAGGAGCCGGACGACGAGGACGCGCACTGGCTGCGTGCGAACGTCCTGTTCGACCTGGGGCGCGCCGACGAGGCGTCGGCAGCGCTGTGGCGGGCGGTGGAACTGGCGCCGGACAACGGCCGCTACTACATGCAGTTGGCCTGGTTCCACTACGTGGACCGGGAGTTCGCCAAGACGCGGGAGCTGGTGGACCAGGCGCTTGAGCGTTCTCCCGACGACGCCTGGGTGCAGCAGACGGCCGGGCGGATCTTCGACTACCACTTGCGGCACAAGCGGGCCCACACGCATTACGTGCGGGCGTTCGAGCTCGATCCGGACGATGCCGCGGTGCGGGACGACCTGGCCGAGATCCTGCAGACCCGGGGGCGGTTGAGCGCGGGCGTGCGGGTTGCTTGGGAGACGGCGAAAGCGGCCGCACCGGCGGGCGGCGATGCGGCCGTCGCGGCCGCACCGGCGGTCCGCGACGAGGAGAGCCTGTACGAGGTGATGCTGCGGCGGTGGTCGTGGCGCTGGTACGAGCGGGCGCTGCGAATCGCCTTGCTGCTCAACGTGATCGATTGGATCTTCCCGACGCCGTTGCCGGGTTCGGCGGTGTTGGCGGGCTTGACGGTGGCGGCGTACGGGGTGGTCTGGACGCGATCGTTGCTCGAGCTGCCGCCTGAGTGCCGCCGTGACCTGGTGGGCAAGGGCCGGCGCGGGAAATTCGCGGGGGCTTTGGCGCGGATCGTGGTGGTGTTCGCCGCGATGGGTCTGGTGCTTTGGGGTGAACTGAGCGCGTTGCAGCACTTGGGGTTGGTCGCCTTGCTCATCGCCGGGTACGCGGAGTGGTACTGGAGGGCCGCGCGGATCTCGGGACGGCGGGCGTTCGGGGCCGATCCGGACCGGTAGCGGGCGTTGGCAGGTTTCTACTAGCCGACCGGCAAGGTAGGCTACTGGACGTTGCAAGAGCGCGGACCTGCGTTCGACGCGCATCGATCCCCCGAGCGGGCCGTTTCGCGGTCCGCTGGTCGCGCAGAAGGAGGCCCCGTGGTCGATCAGGGTATGGTGTGTTCGGTCGATCCGCTCGTCAGCGGCATCGGACGCGAGGTGCTCGCGAACGGCGGCAACGCCGTCGACGCCGCGATCGCGGCGGGTGCGGCCCTGACCGTGGTGGCCCCGCACCTGTGCGGGCTCGGCGGCGACCTGTTCGCGCTGGTCCACGTACCGGGCGAGCCGGTGCCCGCCTATCTGAACGCCTCCGGCCGTGCCGGTTCCGGCGCGGACCCTGAGGGTCTTCGCGCCGAAGGCCATGCGGCGATGCCGTTCCGGGGTGACGTTCGGTCGACGACAGTGCCGGGCTGCGTGGACGGCTGGTTCGCGATGCACGAGCGATACGGGACGCGGCCGATGCCGGAGCTGCTGGCCCCGGCGATCGCGCTCGCGTCGGGCGGCTGGCCCGCGACGGCGATGCTCGCCAAGGCGGGCGGGACCCTCGCGGGTGTCGCGGGCGCCGAGGACCTGGTCGGCCTGGACGCGGGGTCGACGGTGCGACGCGAGCGGACCGCCGGGGCGCTGCGCGCGGCCGCCGAGGACGGCAGGGACGGGTTCTACCTGGGCGACTTCGGACAGGGACTGGTCGAGCTGGGCAAGGGCTTGTTCAGCGAGGCGGATCTGGCTGCGTCCCAAGCGAACTGGGAGGAGCCGCTGAGTGCCGAGGCCTTCGGGCACCGGGTGTGGTCGGCGGGGCCGAACTCGCAGGGGTACCTGCTGCTGCTCGCGCTGGCGATCGCGGACCGGCTGGGCTTGCCGAGGGACGCGGGCGACCCGTTGTGGGCGCACTACCTGGTCGAGGCCTCGCGGCAGGCCGGGTACGACCGACCGGAGCGGTTGTTCGAGGGCGCTGACGTATCGGATCTGCTGGCGGCGGCCGGGGAGCGGGCGGCGCGGATCAGCGCGGACCGGAAGGCCGAGGTGCCGGTGCGGCAGTCGGCCGGTGGGACGACGTACATGGCGGTGCTCGACGGGAACGGGATGGGCGTGTCGTACATCCAGTCGAACGCGGCCGGGTTCGGGACGTGGCTGTTCGAGCCGCGCACGGGGATCGGGCTGCAGAACCGGGGGACCGGGTTCAGCCTGGAGCCGGGGCATTCGGCCGAGTTCGGGCCGGGGAAGCGGCCGCCGCACACGCTGGTGCCGGCGTTGGTGACGCGGACGGACGGGTCGCTGCGGCTGGTGGCGGGTTCGATGGGCGGCGATTCGCAGCCGCAGATCGTGGCGCAGCTGATCGCGCGGGTGCTGCACGGCGGTGAGTCGGTGGAGGCCGCCGTCGGTGCGGCGCGGTGGCGGCTGCACCCGGGCGAGACCGGGTTCGGGACTTGGACGGGCGAGTACGAGATCGACGTCGAGTTGGAGGCCGGTCGGCCTGAGGCTTGGGCTTCCGGGTTGGGCGAGCGCGGCTTCGCGGTGCGGGATGCGGAGGCCGGGAGTGGTTTCGGGCACGCGCATCTGATCGAGGTCGGCGAGGACGGCCGGGCCGAGGGCGCGGCGGACCCGCGTGCGGAGACGGGAACGGTGGCCGTCGCGCCGAACTAAGGCGCTTGGGCGGAGGGGCGCTCGGGTGCTGGTGGTTCGGTCCTTGGAGCTGCGGGCCGGGTTCGGAGCCTGGGCCTGGGTGTGGGATCTCGTGTTGGGACCTGAAATCTGGAGCCTTGGGAGTCGGCGCGCGTCCGCGCGCTGGCGCTGGCGCGCGCGTAGGGCATGCCCCTTCCCGCCCGCATCCGCCTCCGACCAACCGAAAAAGACCACACTCCCCTACGGGTGCGACATTCGGGAGAGGCGAGCGGCGCTCGGCTTTTCGGGTTGTCGGTGGGCGGTTGTACGGTCTGGGGTGACCGTTGTCGTGTTGGGAAAGGACCGGAGCTGTGCCTGAGTCGTTGCGGCTTGCCGATGCCCGTCGGATCGCCATCGCCGCGCAGTTGCGGCCCAAGGCGACCAGGTTCAAGACCGTGCTCGAGCGGCTCGGGTGCATCCAGCTCGACACGATCTCCGCCGTGCGCCGCGCCCATGAGCTCACGCTGCTCGCCCGTGACCTCGACGTCGACGAAGCCGTACGGAGCCTCGACCGGCGCCGCAGTCCCGTCGCGTTCGAGTACTGGGCGCATGCGATGTCGCTCCTGCCCGTCTCGGCCTGGCCCTACCTCGCGCGCCGCCGCAAGAACTGGCGCGATCGGTACCAGGGCGACTCGCTCGCCGTCGCCGAAGCCGAGGTCCTCGCGCTGCTCGCCGAGCGCGGTGCGATCACCGTGTCCGACTTCCCTTCCGGTGCGATGCACCGCGACCGGGGCACCGGGAACATGGGCGACAGCTGGAACCACCGCACCGACCACAAGCACGCCGTCGAGCGCCTCCTCTGGTTCGGCGAGGTCGCCTGCACGCATCGGATCGGCTTCAAACGCGTCTACCAGCTCGCCGAGCTCGCCATCCCCGCCGAACACCTGTGGGACGCCGACGACGAGGAATGCTTGCGCTACATGGTGTCCACGGCCCTGCGCAACCTCGGCGTGGGCACCACCAAGGACATCGCCGACTACTTCCGCCTCAAGATCGCCGACACCGAGCGCGTGCTCCGCGAGCTCGAGGTCGAGCAGGTCGCCGTCGAGGGCTGGAAGGGCCGCTCCTGGATCGATCCGCAGGTGCGCCGCACCCGCCTGACGGGCGCCGAGCGGGCGGTCGCGGTGTCGATGTTCGACCAGCTGGTGTGGCTGCGCGAGCGCATGGAGCGCCTGTGGGGCCACGGCTGGAAGATCGAGATCTACGTGCCCGAGCCGCAGCGCACCTTCGGGTACTACTGCCTGCCGATCTTCGTCGGCGACGACCTTCCGGGCCGGGTCGCGCTGCGCCGCAGCAACGGCGACCTCGTGGTGGAGGCCGTGCAATGGGACGACGCCCGCGCCGATCGGGAGCACCTGCGCGCCGCCGTCGACCGGGCCGCGTCGTGGGTGAATGCCGAGGTGCAGTGGAAGGCCGAGGTGCAGACGCTCGCCTTCTAATGGAGCCCATCGGATCCCGTTCACCTTGATTGTCCAAGATGGAATCGGGACACGCCGGTCAGACCAGGCATTGTCTCAGAGTTGACAGGCGTGCAGTGTGGACGACCCTTACGATTCACGCGTGATTCACACTCCTCCGACACGCTCCGTCATATGACCCCGTACCCCCGGTTTCACCGAAATTGGCGCATACCCGCCCTTGCCCTCGTCCTCATCACAGCGCTCGTGCTGTCGATCCTCGCGTTCAAGACCACTCCGTCGGCCCAGGCCCAGGGCGGCGCGCAAGTGCTCATCAGCGAGGTGAGCAACGCGGGTCCGCGCGGCAGCGCGGACGAGATCATCGAGCTCACCAACTACGGCGACGCCCCCGCCGACCTCACCGGCTGGCAGGTGTACCGCTGCGCGGCAACGGGTTCGCGCTCGTACGACCCGCAGCTGCCGCCGTTCGACGGCGTGATCGTGGGCCCGGGGGAGACGTTCCTCATCGCGAACGCGGCCGGAACCGTGGAGGCGGACGCCTATTACGAAGTGAGCCTCGCGAACGACGGTTTCGGGATCTGGCTGGAGGACGGGGCGCGGAACCTCGTCGACGCGGTGGCCGTCTACGCGGCGCCGGGCGACAGCGACTGCGCGTTCAGCGACACGCCGCTGCCGAACGACCTCAACGGTTTCCGCAACCAGACCTGGCAGCGGACCGGCTTCACAGGAGTCCTCGCCGACGACTGGGTCAAGGCCGCGCGCACAGCGGGCGAGCCGAATGCGACCGAGGGGGACGGCGGACCCGCGGGCGGTGACGTGCTCGTCTCGGAGCTGGTGAACGGCGGCCCGGCGGGCGGGTCGGACGACTTCGTGGAGTTCGCGAACTTCGGCGGCGAGCAGGTCGACGTGAGCGGCTGGAAGTTCTACCGCTGCTGGGGGAGCGGCCGCACCGACGACAGCAGCCTGCAAGCGACCTTCCCCGCGGGGACGGTGCTCGACCCGGGCGAGGCCTTCGTCGCCGCGCACACATCGGTGTCCGTGCCGAGCGGGGTCGGGAACGTCCGGTACTCGGTGAGCCTCGCGAACGAGGGCTTCGGCGCGATGCTGGTCGACGCGGACGGGACGGTCCGCGACTCGGTGGGCGTCTACGAGGCCGACGGTTTCCACCAGCCGCCGACCGGGAGCCCGTGCACGCAGGGGCGGGCGCTGCCGAACCGGCTCGACTTCGGATGGAACCAGACCTACCAGCGCGTCGGCGACTCCGGCGACAACGCCGCCGATTTCGTGAAGGCGTTGCGCACCTTGGGTACCGCAGGTGACACCGTGCCGATCGAGGACCCGGAGCCGGCCGACAACGGCATGCGCGTGAGCGAACTGGCGAACGCCGGTCCCGGTGGCGCCTCGGACGAGTTCTTCGAGCTCGCGAACTTCGGCGAGAACCCGGTGAGCCTCGCCGGCTGGCGCGTGTACCGGTGCCAGGAGGACGGCCGCCGCGCCCCGCTCACGCAGATCCCCGAGATCGAAGACGTGGTGCTCGACCCGGGCGAGACCTTCGTGTCGGTGCACACCGGTTCGAAGCTGTTCGCGGACGGCGACTACGACGCCGCGTACTCGGTCGGCCTGGCCCTCAACGGGTACGGGGTGATGGTGCTCGACGCGGAGGGCCGCCCGGTCGACGCGGCGGGCGTGTACAGCGCGATGTACAGCCCCTGCACGCAAGGCCTGTCGCTGTTCAACGTCCTCGAATCGGAGTACGGCGACTCGTTCCAGCGGCTCGGCGCGACCGGATACAACGCCGACGACTTCGTGCCCGCCCCGCGCAGCCCCGGGTCGCTGCCGGAGGACCTGCGGGCGCCGACCGACTTCACCGACGAGGAGCTCGCCCCGGTCACTGTCGACGCCGCGCCGAGGCCTTTGGGGCCCAGCGTGAACGGCGAGGTCCTGGACGGGCCCGCAGCCGAGTTGTCCGCGACCGCCGAGCACACCACCGGTGAGGCGAGCACGATCGCGTTCACCGGCGGCGCCGCCATCGACCTGAACCCGAGCGCCTCGAAGGTCTTCACCGGGATCACGGACGCGACGCCGCCCGCGACCCGCGAGATCGCCGGCGAGGAGGAGGCCGCCCTCGACGGCGAGCCGATCGTGACCGAGACGGTCGACGGCTTCCCGTTCCAGCGCTTCGAGTTCAAGACCGACGACCGGCAGTGGCGCGACTTTGAGATCACCTGGTCCGGCACGTCGACCGGCACGAGCGAGCTGCAGATGTACGCCTGGAACCACCGGGCGGCGCGCTGGGACCTCCTCGACGCCGACGGCGGCCTCACCGGCGGGCAGATCACGCTGACCGGCACCGTCGCCGTCGGTTCGCAGGTGCGCGGGGGCCGGAACCTGGACGTCCTCATCATGGACGGCCCCGAGACCCAGACCGCGTTCTCCGATGACCCGAGCGAACCGAACCTCGCGTTCAAGGACGCCGCCGAGTACGACTTCTCGCTCGGGTACGTCACCGACACGCAGTTCCTCACCGAGGGCTACCGGGACGCGTACGCGGAGATGTCCCGCTGGATCGCCACGAACACCGACGCCCGCGGCATCGCCTACACGGCGCACACCGGGGACTTGATCCAGAACTGGCTCAACGGGAACAACGCGACCGAGCGGGCCGTGGACGAGTACGAGTTCGCGTCCGACGCGATGGGCGTCCTCGACGAGGCCGGCGCGCCGTACGGGGTCACGCCCGGCAACCACGACACCAAGTGGGGCCGCGAGGCCGACCTGTACAACCAGTACTTCCCGGACGAGCGCTACGAGGGGCAGGACTGGTACGGCGGGGCCTGGAAGGAGGACGACGCGCAGAACCACTACGACGTGATCGAGGCCGACGGCGCGAAGTTCCTCTTCCTCTACCTCGGCTACTACGCGGGGGAGGGCTCGATCGAGTGGGCGAACGAGGTCATCGACGCCCACCCCGACCACAACGTCGTGTTCGCGACCCACGAGTACCTGAACCCCGACGGGTCGCTGTCCACACCGGACAACTACCGGTGGACGTCGATGGCCGACCGGTACTGGAACGAGATCATCCTCCCGAACGACAACGTGTTCATGGTCCTCGCGGGGCACCACCACGGCGTCGCCCTCAACATCAAGCGCGACGTGAACGGCGTCGAGGGCCGGATCGTGGTCGAGATGATGGCGAACTACCAGAACTTCACGGACCCGAACGGCCGCTTCAACGCCGGGTTCCTGCGGCTCCTCCAGTTCGACCTCGACGCCGGGCTCATGGCCGTCAACACCTACTCGCCGCTGCGCGAGGAGCACAACGCCTGGGAGTACAAGCCCGCCGACCTGCCGTACGCGTACGACGACGCCACCGACGAGTTCGTGGTCGAGGTGGACCTCAACACGAGCTACGACAAGCGGATCGCCACGGATCTGATCGCCCCGCACGCCGCCGCCGAAGCGATCGGGTCGGGTTCGGCGGGCGATGGCGAGACGATCGCGGTCGCCTGGGACGACCTCGCGTACTGCACCTCCTACGTGTGGACGGCCGACGCCGCGGACGCGAACGGGCGCACCGCCCGGTCCGCCGCAGCGTTGTTCGATGTGCCCGGTCGCGGTGGGCGCGAATGCGACTGATCATCCGGGGACTCGCGGTCGCCGCCACCGGACTTGCTTTCCTCGGTCTGGCGGTGCCCGCGGGCGCGCATCCGCTCGGCGACCCGCAGACCGTGCACCTCGCCGCCTCCGGGAACGAGGTCACGGCCCGCTGGTCGGCCCCTCCTGACGACCTGCTGGTGCTCGGATCGGTCACCGGGGTGCTCGCCGACCGGCGCGAGTACGTCTTCGACCTGGGCGCCGGCGGCGAACCCGAGCCGGTCGGCGACAGCGACGCCGACAAACTCACGGCCGCAAGGGAAGTCGCCGAATACTTGAGCGAGCACATCACGGTCGCGCAGGACGGTCGGGAGTGCCCGGCCGAAGTCGACCTGGAGGGCCTGACCGAGGACGGCGCGGTGCTCGTCTTCACCTGCGACCGCGAGATCGCGACGGTCGACGTCGCGGTCACGATGCTCACCGACGCCGATCCGGCCTATCGAACGGTCGCCTTCGCTGACGGCGGCACCGTTGGCGGCAAGAGCGAACAGCAGCTGTACTCGGCTGAAGCGCCCACTGCCACTTGGCATTTCGATGCTCGTGCGGCGGGCGGCGCGGACTGGCCGATGGTCGCCGCGATCGGCGGCGTCCTGGTGCTGGTCGTCGCCATGTCCGTGGTGGGACTGCGGCGGCTCCGTTCGGCGGCACGGCGGTGAGCGGCTTCGACTCGCGACTGCTCGAGGCTTTCGACAGTGCCGCACTCGACTACGCGTTGTGGCCCATAGCGATCGGCATCGCGCTGCTCGTCGGTGCGGCGCACGCGCTGCGGCCGGGTCATGGCAAGACGCTCGTTGCGGCCTACCTGGTGGCGGAGCGGGGCCGGTGGATGCACGCGGTCGCGCTGGCGGTCATCATGGCCGGGCTGCATACGGTTTCGGTCCTGGTGATCGGACTGGTGTGGTGGGCGGTGGCGGGGGAGCGCGCCGGATCGATCGAGCCGGTGGCGGTGTGGGCGCGTCTGGCCGCCGCATTGCTGGTGCTCGGGGTCGGGGCGGTGGTGCTGCGGCGGCAGTGGCGGTCGTTTCACCTGCGGCGCAGTCAGTCTCACGACCAGGCGCACAGCGGCCACCGGCACGGTGGCAATCGTGCCAACGTCCGTCACGACCACGGTCACGATGAAGAGCACGGGCATCACCATCGCCCGCTGGACGGCGTCGAGCCGTGGTCGTGGGCGGGACTGCTCGGGATCGCCTCCGCCGGGGCACTCGTGCCTTCGCCCGCGGCGTTCCTCATCCTCGTCTCGGGCCTGTTGACCGGACGGGCCGCCCTGGCGGTGGTCATGGTGGCGTGCTTCGGGATCGGGCTCGGCGTGACCGTGCTCGCGGTCGGGTTCATGGTCATCAGCGGACGGGAGTGGCTGGGCCGCAAGGCGAAGGCGAATCGCCCGCTCGCGCGGTTCGGTGCGCTGGCACCGCTGCTCGGCGCGGCAGTGGTCGTCTGCGGCGGTCTCGTGCTCTCGGCGAGTGCCTTGGCGGCGATCGTCGCCCCGTGAAGCGGCGCCGAGAGGTCCGAGGCTTGGGCTTCCGGATTGGGCGCGCGGGGCTTTGCGGTGCGGGATGCGCAGGCCGTGTGGCGCGGTGCGCGAGCTGACGTTGCCGGGCACGCGCTACCGGAAAACGAGACCGCACTCGGCGTCGAGGTCGCGGTTGCGGCGAAGGCGCGCGCTGATCGGGGCTTGACCTGCGGATTCGGCCATCACCGTCTCCGTTCGGGCCTATCGTGGAGATATGCAGCCGACGCGCGACCGGGCCGCGCTCGCCGCCTTCGCGGGCGCGACCCTCCTCGCCGGCGGCAATGCCGTCGGCATCAGGTTCAGCAACCGCGAGCTCGACCCGCTCTGGGGCGCGTCGCTGCGGTTCGGCGCCGCCGCGCTCCTGCTCCTCGCCATCATGGCCGCACTGCGGCTGCGCTTCCCGCGAGGAAAGGCGCTGGCGGGGACGATCGTGTTCGGGGCGCTCAACTTCGGGGTGTCGTTCTCGCTCGCGTACTACGTCCTCGTCTACATCCACGCGGGCCTCGGCCAGACCCTGCTGGCGCTCGTGCCGCTGGCGGCGCTGCTCCTCGCCGTCGCCCAGGGCCAGGAGCGGTTCCACGTGATGGCGCTGGTCGGCACGCTCGTCGCCGTGGCCGGTGTGGCGGTGGTGTCCCAGGCGCCGCTGCGCGCCGACGTGCCCGTGCCGGTCCTCTTCGCGGCCTTGGGGGCGGTTCTCTCCTTCGCGGAGTCGGCGGTGCTCGTGAAACGCCTGCCGGAGGTCCACCCGGTGACGATGAACGCGGTCGGCATGGCGGCCGCGGCGGTGCTGCTGTTCGCGGGTTCGCTCGCAGCCGGGGACCGGTGGGTGCTGCCGGAGGTCGCGGACACGTGGTGGGCGCTGGCGTACGTGGTGGTGGCGGGCTCGGTGCTCACGTTCGTGCTGTATCTGACGGTGATCCAGCGGTGGGGCGCCTCGCGCGCGGCGTACGTGTTCGTGCTGATCCCGCTGGTCGCGATCGTCGTCTCGGCGTGGCTCGACGACGAGCCGCTCACCCTTTCGCTGCTGCTCGGGGCGCCGCTCATCCTCATCGGCGTGTACGTGGGCGCGCTGCGCGGGCACGAACGAAGGGGCCTCCCTTCCGGAAGGCCCCCAGGGTTATTCGGTCGACGCTAGGTGGTGACGAGCGTCAGGCCCCATGCGCTGAGGGCCGGGCCGATCGGCTGGAAGTAGGTCGTGCCGCCGGAGGAGCAGTTGCCCGAGCCGCCGGAGGTCATGCCCTGCGCGCTGTTGCCGGAGATGAACGAGCCGCCGGAGTCGCCGGGCTCGGCGCACACGTTCGTGCGGGTCATGCCGTACACCGCGCCTTCGGCGTAGCGCACGGTCTGGTTGAAGGCCTGGACGGTCCCGCAGTGCCAGCCGGTGGTCGAACCGGAGCGGCAGATGGAGGAGCCGACGGCGGCCTGCGTCGCGTTCGCGACGTCGCGGGTGCCGGAGTACATGTTCACGTCGTCGTAGAGGGTCTCGCCGCTGCCGACCGCGACCCAGGCGCGGTCGGAGGACGGGAACACGGAGTTGCGGAAGGTGCCCGGGGCGGCCTCGCCGCTGGTGACCTGGTCGCCCGCGGAGCCGCAGTGCCCGGCGGTGACGAAGCCGGGGGTCGAGCCCTGGCGGACCGAGAAGCCGACGGAGCAGCGCCACGAGTTCTCGACGATGTAGGAGTCTCCGCCGCGGACGAAGTACGTCTGGGGCGCTTCGGCTTCGGCGTCGACGGTGACGAGCGACGGGTCGATCCCGGAGGCCTCGATCAGGTCGGCGGCGGTGGCGGCGTCGGCGGTCTCGATGACGAGGGTGTTGGCGACGACGTCGACGTAGTTGCCGTAGTAGCCCTCCATCGAGATCGGGGCGACCGCGGCGGCGGCATCCTCGAGCGCGGCGAGGTCGTGTTCGACGAGGACCGGGGTGGCCCCTTCGGCGCGCAGCCCGGCGGTGTCCGAGGCGTCGGTGGTGGCGACGAAGATCTCGTCGGCGTCCTCCGAGACCCACAGGCCCGCATAGGATTCGTCGAGGTCGGCGGGAACCTCTTCGAGGAGGTCGGCGGCGACGTCCTCAACGGCGAGGCGGTCGTAGGCCTCGGCCTCGGTGAGCCCGAAGGTCTCCTGGAGCTCGTCGATCACGCCTTGGGAGACGTTGCCGGTGAGGTCGGCGCGGGCCGCTTCGGCCTTGGCGTCGAGGATCTCGGCCGAGGCGGGTGCGGCGCCGGCGGCCAGGGTGAGAGCGGTGGCGATGGCACCGGCAGCGGTGACTGCAAGTGCGCGTTGGCGATTCATGTGATGCATGCCTTTCGGGTGAGGGCATCGGCGGTCGTCGGGGAAGGCGATCGCCATGGCAGGCCGGCGACGTCCGCTGGTTGCGGACGAGACCGAGATGATGGTGAGCCGTGCCATACAAGGAGACTAGGGCCAAACGGGAAAAAGTTAAAGATGCAAGTAATTCAGTGAATATCAACCAAAGTGGTGTGTTGTTTCAGGATTGTCAAATAGCCTGTGAATTCACAGAATTACCGGCAAAAAGGGGCGCAACCGCAGATGCAGTTGCGCCCCTTCGGGTCTTGTGGACTTACCGGAACGCGTCGGCGTTCGCGCTCGCCCAGTCGGCGAACGTCAGCGCAGGGCGGCCCGTGACCCGCTCGACCGTGTCCACCACCGTCCTGCCCTCCACGGGCGTGTTGCCGAGCGCCTCGGTGAGGAACGCGATCACGCCCTCCGGCATGCCCTCACCGCGCCACTTCTCGTGCGCCTCTTCGACCGTGAGCTCCACGAACTCGATCTCGCGACCGATCGCCTCGCCGAGGACGCGGACCTTCTCCTGCATCGTGAGGACCTCGGGACCGGTGATGACCAGCGACTCGTCGTCGTAGCCGCCCTCCAGCAGGACCTTCGCGGCGACCGCGCCGATGTCGGCCGGGTGGACCATCGCGCTGAGCCGGTCGCCGAAGGGCTCGCGGATCCTGCTGTCGGCCTTGACCGGCTCGGCCCACCACATGGCCGCGTTCGACATGAACTCGACCGGGTGGAGGTAGGTCGTCTCGATCGCGCTGGCGGCGAGGGCCTGCTCGAGCGGGCCGGTCGCGACGCCGCCGAGAACCGTGGCGCGGCGGACCCCGGCCGCCTCGGCGAGGGCGACCAGCGCGTCCGGGTCGGGCAGCGCGCCGTATCCGGCGCCCGCGAAGTTGATGAAGTGGACGGCGTCGACGTCCTTGAAGGCGTCGGCGAGGGTGTCGGGGGCGGCGAGGTCGCCGACAACGATTTCGACGCCTTCGGGAAGGGCTGCTTCGGGATTGCGGGTGAGGGCGCGGAGCTCGACGCTCGGGTCGAGGGCCTTGAGCTGTTCGATGACGTTGCTGCCGACGTTGCCGGTGGCGCCGGTGATGAGGATGCGCATGGGGTTCTCCTTGTTCGAAACTCCGGAACGGAATGACATGTTCCAATAATAGCAGAGCGGAATAGTCTATTCCAATAGGGTGTGGCAAGTTTCTTCTTGCGCAGGTCAGGGGCGCTGTGGGGTGGATGGGGCTCCTCGGGAGGCAGGCCGATCAGGGTGCTGCATGGACGGGCCAGCGTTGTCGGCCACGTTTCGGCCTTGCTCCGGTGTCGCGGGGTCTATCGCTCCCGGGGGTCGCCGGCGGTGATGAGGCCGGTCTCGTAGGCGCAGACGACCGCTTGGGCGCGGTCGCGGAGGCCGAGTTTGCTGAAGACCTTCCCCACATGGGTCTTCACCGTCTGCTCGGATACGAACAGGGCCTTGGCGATCTCGACGTTCGACAGGCCCCGCGCGATCAGGCGCAGGACCTCTTCCTCGCGCGGGGTCAGCGCGTCGAGTCTCGCGGAACGCCGCAGTGCGGGTTTCGCCTTGAACGACTGCTCGATGAGCCGCCGCGTCACCGAAGGCGCGAGCAGCGCGTCGCCCGCCGCGACCACCCGCACTGCTGCGATGAGGTCGCCGGGCGGGGCGTCTTTGAGCAGGAACCCGCTGGCGCCCATGCGGAGTGCCTCGTAGACGTAGTCGTCGAGGTCGAAGGTGGTGAGCATCAGGACGTGCGACCGCCGCTCCTCGGGTGCGGAGAGGATCCGCTTCGCCGCCTCGAGTCCATCCATAACGGGCATTCGGACGTCCATGAGGACCACGTCCGGGCGCAGCCGCGTCGTCTCCGTCACCGCGCCCACGCCGTCCTCGGCGTCGCCGACGACCTCGATGTCCTCCTGCGCGTTGAGCAGCGCCGCGAACCCGGCTCGGACCATCGCCTGGTCGTCGGCGATCAGCACCTTGATCGTCACAGGATCTCCTCCGTGGTCGAACGGTCCTCGATCGGCAGCACCGCGTGCACGCGGAACCCGCCGTCGCCGGTCGGCCCGGTCTCCAGCGCCCCGCCCTCGAGCGAGACGCGCTCGCGCATCCCGACCAGGCCGAGCCCCTGCGAATCGGGTTCCACCCGGCGTTCCGCCGGTTCGCGGCCCCCCGGAGCCGGGCCGTTCACCACCGTAACCGTGACCTGCCCGCCGACGGCGGCGACATCCGCCCCGGTCCGCGCACCCGGCGCGTGCCGGACCACATTGCTCAACGCCTCCTGCACCACCCGGAACACCGTGAGCGCCACCGTCTCCGGCAGATCCTCCGGCAGCCCGCCCAACCTGAGCGACACCGGCGTCCCCGCCCGGTCGACCGCCTCCGCCAGGCCCCGCAGCGCCTCCGGGCCCGGCTGCGGCGCCCGCGCACCCGCCTCGTCTCCGCTGCGCAGCACCCCGAGGAGCCGCCGCATCTCCGCGAGCGACTCGCGCGCCTGGTCGCTGATCGACCGGAACTCCGCCTTCGCCTCCTCGCTGAGGTCCGCGAGCCGGTACTCCGCCGTCGACGACTGCACCGTGATCACCGACATATGGTGAGCCACAATGTCATGCAGCTCGCGCGCGATCCGCGTCCGCTCCTCCAGCAGCCGCCGCTGATGCCGCTCGGCCTCGGCGACCTGCTCCTCCTCGGCCACCCGCTTCCGGGCCTGCCGCCAGATCCGGACCGTGAAACCGATCAGGAACGCGAACGCGCCGAGCAGTGTTCCCAGCGTCAGGTTCTCAGAGGCGAGGCTGCCGCTCGGCAGAACCGCCGACGCGGGCTGAGGAGTGAACAGGCCCATGTTCGACGCCCAGACGGTGTAGGCGCCCGCCAGGAAATACGAGACCCAGGCGGCCACGCCGACCCAGGCCCTCCGGTCGCGGCCGAGCGCGAAGAGCACCACGAGGGACGCGAACAGGTTCGTGGTCGTGAGCGGCCAGGGTTCCCAGTTCTCGACGAAGGCGCCGAACAGGGTCGCCGCGAACGACGCCATGACCAGCGCCCAGGCCTCGAACGGCCGGAAGCGGGCGAGGATCACCGCGGCGCCGGTGGCCGCAGCCGGGAGCGCGGCCCAGGCGATGCCGTAGTCGGCCCGCAGCACCTGGTTCTCGATGGCGGCCAGCATCAGCCCGAACGGCACCGAACCGGGCCCGAAGAGCGCCAGAGTCGTAGCGAATCGCCAACGCCAAGTACCGTTGCCGACCGGCCCGGCGGCGATCAGGTAGCTGAGGAGGATGCGAGCCGGTCGCGGCTCGGCCAGCTCGGCCTTGTTGCGCCTGGACTTCTTGGTCGGCTTGGTATCGGGCTTCACGCCACCAACCTATGCCGCACGCGGCCTGCCCGCCTCACTCCCGGGTGCGGTCCTGGGCGCGCTTCTCACCCCACGGTATGAGGCCCGAATCCACGCCGCGGATTGAGGGAACCGCACCTCGGCGCTCCTACCGTTCGCCGCATGATCCACAACCTGTCCCGTTCGCGCGCAGCCGAAGTGACCGCCATGGCCGCGGTCGCGGCCAGTCAGGCCGGTTTCGCGGTGATGCACCTGACCCAATCCGACGCGGTGAACCCCGTGGCCACACCGGTGTCGAGCTACGCCCTGACCTGGCCCGGGATCGTCCTGTTCCCCGCTTCGGTCCTGGCCTTGGCGCTGGCGTGCGCGATCCTCGCCGGGCGCGGGGTCGGGCTCGCCCGCGAGGGCTTCATCCGCTTCCTTCTCGGTTCCACGGCGGTGATGCTGCTGTGCGCGGCGATCTTCCGCACCGGCACGCCCGAGTCGGGCCTCACGTGGTGGGCGCAGATCCACCGCTACTCCGCCGGGGCGGCGTTCGTGCTGCTCACGGTGGTCGCGGCACTGTGCGCGATGCGCATGAAGGACGCCGACGTGCCCGACTGGGTGCGGCGGGGCACGTGGTGGGTGACCGGCCTGTCCGCGCTGACGTTCCTCACGACGACCGTGAACACCTTCCTGCCGGGCTTCCTCGACGGCGGCGACTGGCGCGGGGTGGGGCAGCGGGTGCTGCTCGTCGTGCTCTCGGCGCTCGTGTGGATCCTGGTCGCGAACTCGATCAGGGCGAGGGCGACGGTTCCGGCTCGGACGGCAACGCCCGCAATGACTGCCACTGCTGGGCGGGTCCCGGTCGGTGAGCGGTCCGCGGACACTTCGGGTGTGGCCGTCGGCCAGGTCGGCGACGCAGTGCCCGCGCTGGCGGGGACGCGGTCATGACCGGGTTCGGGCGGTTGCGGGCCCGCTGGGGCAGGGCGCGGATGGCGATCGGGAAGTGCGGCGAACTGCGGCGGCACGGGCCGGTCGGGGTGTGGAGCGGCGGCGCGGTCTTCCGCCGCGGCGAGCAGGCCCCGCCGGGGCCGTCCTTCGGCAGCTGGTTCTGAGCCAATCGCTAGGCGAGGTGCTTGCCGACTATGCGGAGGACTATGGCGAGGAAGTCGCGTCGCGAGTCAGGGTAGCAGTCGACAAGGGCAGCGCGGCGGGGTAGAAAAGGAAGGGAGAGCTCCTGGAATCTCGATTGGCAGAAGTAGCTTTCGCCGTTCTACCAGGAGCTTCTTTACTCCCTCAACCCGATGGCATGCTGAACCCGTTGCACTCCGACCACTCACGGATGACAGGCATCGTCGTCACTGAACGAGCTTGAGAATCGCTTCCATGACCGGCGCATGGCGATCCGCCAGCGATGCGTCCCACGCGTTACGCAGGTGGAGCGTGACCATGCGGAAGGTCAAGGCGCGCACCAACATCTGGTTCCACTCCTCGATGTTCCGCCCTGCCACCTGCAGCAGCTCGATCGAGGCGCCATGCCAGCACACGGCATCCACTGCGGCGATTGCGGCACCGAGACCGGCCGGTCGCCAATACACGGCCCAGTCGATGATCGTCGGCGGCTCCCCTTCGGCGAAGAGGACATTGCCGAGCAGGTCACCATGGATGAGCTGCGATGGCGACTCCACCGGTCGAAATGCTGCCGCAAGGCGTTCGAGCATCACATCAGCAGGCAGGGACTCCTCTTGCCAAGCGACGCGGTCAGCGCGAGCCCACGGGTCGTCGTCAGCGTCGATGAACGCCGGGCGAGATAGGCCCGAGATCGCGTGATGGAATGCGGTCCCTGCCCTGACGACGTCCAGGACGCGTGACTGGTCCGCAGCGCCGGGCACCCACTGCAAGGCTTCCCAACCATCTACGACCCACTGGCCAGATACGGCTCTGATGGGACGCGGCGTCCGGAACTCCGCCGTGTGCACAAGACTTTCGAGCACACCTGCTCGCCAGTTTGCCCCGTCCCCACCCGCGGTCGGGCGCACCACCACCGGCCCAGCTCGCCATGTCAGCCCCCGGCCGCCATCGAGCTTCTCAGGTTTCGCCTCTCCGCTGCCGAACGCGGCAAAGACCGCATTCGATGGCCTTCTCTGCGCTGTCACGCAAGCAGGTTAGCGATCCTCCGAGGCCCGACATCTGCGGACCCACCAGGGCTACCTTGATGTCCGCCAACGGGAGTCAGCACGAGGCCACCAAACGTAGCGCACAGCAAGCAGATTCACTCAGGATGAAACGGCCTCAATGAATGGCGCATCCGGGTCGGTGACTGGTGCGTCATCTACGAAATTCGGGATGGCCGTCTCGCCGTACTCGTCGTGAGTCGGCCACCGCTGCAAGGGCTACAAGGGGAATTGATGTGGCCCTGCGCATGCGCAGGGCCACGACGCCGCCTACGATCCGAAGCCTGGGAGCGGGTTCGTTCTCCTCACGCGGTGATGATCACGTTTGCGGCGCAGACGAGACTGCGGCCAGCTCCGGGTAGATGATGCTCGGGTCGGCGTTCAGGACCGCCTTGAGCTCCACGGTGACCTGGTCGGCCAGGATCTCCAGGGCACCGGATTCGATGCCGTCGAGGCCGACGCGGGCGATGTCGGCGGGGTCGCTCTTCTCCGCCTCGATCTCGGCGAGCATGTCGGTGTCGATGCCGCCGACGTGCAGCCCGGTCACCTGCGTCCCCTGCGGTGCGAGTTCGAGCCGGGCCCCGTTGGTGAGGCTCCACGACGCGGCCTTCGCCGCGGAGTACGCGTGCCCCATCCCGGCCGAGCGCCAGGACAGGATCGAGAGGATGTTGAGGAGCGCCCCGCCGCCGTTCGCGCCGAGGACCGGTGCGAAGGCCCGCACCATGTTCAGCGTGCCGAAGAAGTTGGTCTCCATCTCCCGCCGGATCGCGTCCTCGTCGCCGTCGACGAGGTTCGCGAACGTCGCGATGCCCGCGTTGTTGATGAGGATCGTCGCGTCGGAGGCGGCCTTCGCGGCCGCCGCGACCGATGCGGGGTCGGTGATGTCGAGCTGCACGGGCTCGACTCCGGGAAGGTCGACGGATTCGATCCGGCGCGACCCGGCATAGACCTTGGCCGCGCCGCGTTCTAGGAGTTGCCGCGCGAATTGGCGGCCCAGGCCGCGGTTGGCGCCGGTGACGAGTGCGATTGATCCTTGGATTTCCATGTGGTCGAAGCTATGACCTCACGCCGGCGTCAGGGGCAAGCGACAGTGGCAGACGCCACATCGATCGAGGACTCGGGAGGGCGCGGATGCGCATCGGGGAACTGGCCGAAGCGACGGGCGCGACGGTTCGCGCCATCAGGTACTACGAGGAGCAGGGGCTCCTGCGGCCCGAGCGGACCGCGAGCGGCCAGCGGGTCTACACCCGGGACGATGTCGACCAGGTCCTCTGGATCCGGGCGATGCTCGAGAACGGCCTCCCCAGCCGGGCGATCGTGAAGCTCCGCCGGTGCAACAGCGCCGACGAGGTCACCCCCGAGCAGCGGGCCGTCATCTACGAGGAGCACGCCCGCATCGAGGCCGAGTACCGCGCCATCGCCGCCACAAAGGACCGGTTCGCGACGATGCTGGCGTTCATCGGCGACGGGCCGGGACGACCCGGCTAGATCGAGTTCGCGTACTGCTCGAACGTGTCCGAGCCCCCTTGGTAGAGGGTGAGGGCCTCTTCGAGCTTCTCCTTCGCCTGCTGCCATTGGGAAAGCGCCTCGCCGGGCATGGAGCTGCCGGTGTCCTGGGTGGCGGCGGTGCCGGCGCCGATCGCGTTGTCGGTCTGGGACTGGGCGCCGCCGATCGCGCCCATCGCCTCCTGGACCTGCTCGATCGCGCCCTGGATCTGCGACTTGATCTCCGCGGTGCTGGCCATGCGACCTCTCCTCGCCTCGGAATTGCTGCTGCCGCACCCACCGTAGTGGACGCGGGGCGCGTTTCAGGGTCGGCGCGTCGAGGTCCCGGGAGGCGCCGGGATTCACGGGTTCACGTGCGTCTTCGTTGAAGGCGGGGACTGCCGCCGCCGGGTCGTGTCCTCATCGGTTGGGGGAGCGATCCGCCAGTGCCGCAGCGAAAGCGGGCGGGTCCGGGCCGGGGGCCGCCCGCCTCCGTGCTCACCGGTCTACGCGCGCCAGTAGGCCATGGAGTGCATGCGGTCCTTGGGGATGCCGATCTCCTTGCGGGCGAAGGTCGTCAAGGCCCGGGTGGATTTGGCTTCGCAGGCGATCCAGAAGTACGTCCTGGCCGTCGCCTTCGCCAGTTCGGGGAGGTCTTCGCGGACCCGGCTCACCAGGGACTCGCCGTCGTCGGCTCGGGGGATGAGCCTGAGGTCGTGCCGGTCGGTGGTCCGGTGAGGGAGTTCGTCGTCGTCGGCGGTCTCGAACCAGATCGTCGCGGGGGTCTCGGGGAAGGCGTCCAGAAGGGAATTGACGGCCGGGAGCGAGGCGGCGTCGCCGACGATGAGGAGGCGTTCCGGCTCGGGGTCCGGGGGTTCGAAGCCGGTGCCGTAGACAGTGGCCTGGATGGCGGCGCCCGGTTCGGCCTGCCGGGACCAGTCGCTCGCGATGCCCTGGTGCAGGGCGAACTCGATGGCGAAGGTGCCGTTCTCGGGATCGGGGTCGACGATCGTGTAGGCG
The DNA here is from genome assembly GCF_027622875.1 of Glycomyces luteolus. Classification (GTDB taxonomy): domain Bacteria; phylum Actinomycetota; class Actinomycetes; order Mycobacteriales; family Micromonosporaceae; genus Glycomyces; species Glycomyces luteolus. The sequence continues at coordinate 21,875 of NZ_JAPZVP010000029.1, forward strand.
CGCTGGTGCGGTCTGCCGTTGTCGTCGAACCACAGGCGGACCCACATCGTCGGGTGGAGCGGCAGTTCGGCGAGGAGGCCGCCGTCGGTGAACGTGAGGCGGCGGTAGTGCTCGGTGACCTGCGTCGCGCCGGTGACGGTGAACGTGAAGTCCTTGGCGCGCAGCAGTTTCAGTACCGCGCCCTCCCAGCCGTGTCCCATGTCCGATCCCCTCGCATCCCGGTGACGATGAGTGCTCCTATGATTAGGTTAGACTAACCTAACTATGAACTTCGTGTGCTATCGGGACGCCTGGGGCGTCCCTCATCTGCGCGCGGCCGATCCCCAGTCGCTCGCCTTCGCTCAGGGCCACAACGCCGCCGCCGATCGGGCCTGGCAGTTGGAGACCCTGCTCCGCCGCGCGACCGGGACCTCGGCCGCGATCTTCGGCGCCGAATGGCTGCCCTGGGATCGACTCGCCCGGCAGACCGGGATCGTCGACGCCGCGCGCGCGGCCTTCGAGCAGCTCGACGCCGCGACCGCCGAATGGGTCGGCGCCTACGTCGCCGGCGTCAACGCGGCCCTGCCGACCGCGGCCGCTTCCGCGCCGGAGTTCCATGGGCCCCCGGGCCTTTGGGAACCCTGGACGCCGCTCGCCGTCTGGCACGCCGAGCACCTGCTCTTCGGGTCCGGGTTCCCCGCGAAGCTCTGGCGCGAGCGCGTCATCGAGCATCTCGGCGAGGACGCGGTCGGGCGGTTCGCCATGGACGGCCCCGCCCCGACCGGGTCGAACGGCTGGATCGTCGACGGGAGCCTCACCGCCTCGGGTGCACCGATCGTGGCGGGCGACCCGCACCGGTTCCTGCAGCTTCCCGGTGCGTACCAGCAGATCCGCCTTGCCTGCGACGAGTTCGACGTGGTCGGCCTCGCGATGCCCGGCATCCCCGGCATCGCGCACTTCGGGCACACCGGCGGCGTGGCCTGGGGGATCACCAACGCCATGGCCGACACCCAGGACCTCTTCCACGAGCGGCTGCGCCGACACGAGGACGGGACGGTCGAAGCCCTCGGGCCCGACGGCTGGGAGCCTGCCCGGTCCTGGACCGAGACCATCGAGGTCGCCGGGAGCGAAGCCGCTTCCGTCGACGTGATCGTCACCGGGCGCGGATCCGTCGTCGCCGACGACGGCGAGACAGCGATGAGCGTCCGCAGCCCGCTGCACGCCGAACCCGAGCTCGGATTCGCCGCACTGCCGAAGCTGCTCCGGGCCCGCACGGTCGCCGATATCGACGCCGCGCTTGACGGTTGGGTACTCCCCGTGAACGTGGCCATGGCCGCCGACACCGCCGGGGGCCTCCTCCACCGAGTCGCCGGTCGCGTCCCCGAACGCGACCCCGCGAACTTCGTCCGGCCCGTCCCCGCCTGGGAACCGCGATACGCCTGGAACGGCTGGAAGCCGTCCGCGTCCAAGGAAGTCAGCGGATTCGCCGCCATGGCAAACGACCGCGGCATCTCGAGCGGACTCGGGACCGAGTTCTGCGCGCCGCACCGCGTCGAGCGGATCAGGGAGCTGCTCGAAGCCCGCGGCGACTGGACCGCCGCCGACATGGCCGCCATCCACACGGACACGCACCTGCCCACGGCCGCAACGCTGATCGGGCTGCTCCCAGGACTCGAACTCAGCGGCCCCGCCGAGCTGCTGCGGAAGCGGCTGCTCGCCTGGGACTGCCGGATGGACGCCGACAGCGCCGACGCCGCCGCCTTCGCCGCGTTCCGCGCAGCCTTCGTACGGGGCCTCGCCGCCCTGCCCGCCTTCGCGCCGCTCGCCGAGCCCTCCCGGTATCCGGAGGTCTTCGCGCCCTGGCTCGTACTCGAGGTCCGCATCGCGTTCGCTCTGGAGCACCTGCTCAACGGCGGGCCGGTCAGCGAAGCGGAACGGGACGCCGCGCTGCGGGAGGCCATTGAGGAGGCCGCGGCGCTTCCGGCGACGACCTGGGGCGAAATGCACCGGCTCGTCCCCTGGCGGGACGCGGACCCGCCCGAGGCGCTGGCCGGGATGTCCGGCGACGCCGACTGCGTCCTGTCGACCTCGGGCGCGCCCGGGCTCACCGAGGACTTCGCGCGCGGCCCCGCCGCCCGCTGGGTCTGGGATCTCGACGACCGGGAGCGGAGCCTCTGGGTCGTCCCCTTCGGCGCGTCAGGCGCGCCCGGCCCGCATTTCCGGGACCAGTTCCCGCTGTGGCGAGCAGGGGAGCTTATCCCTGTCGTCACGGATTGGCGACGACTGCAAGAGGAGTACCGCATGATCGACCGTCCGGCAGCGTTCGAACGGACCTTGGACGGCTTCGGAACCGTATCCATTGTGCCCGTACGGCCCGGCGAGGACCTGGATCTGATCTACGGCTGGGTCGCCGAGGAACGCGCCCGCTTCTGGGGCATGACCGAGCACACGCGCGAGTACGTGCTGGAGATCTACGAATACCTCGACTCGCTCGAGACCCACCACGCGTACCTGGCGCTGCGGGACGGGGAGCCAATCGCGCTCGTCCAGACCTACGAGCCCGACGCCGACCCCGTGGGCGAGTGCTACGAGGTCGAACCCGGCGACTTCGGCATGCACCTCCTCGTCGCCCCCGCCCGCGGCGGCGCACAAGCCGGATTCACCGGGAAGCTGATGAGCGCCCTCACCGCCTTCCTGTTCGCCGACCCGAGGCACCTGCGCATCGTGGTCGAACCGGACGCCCGCAACGAGCGGGCCATCACCCGTATGCGCCGCACCGGGTTCACCTTCGGGCCCGAGATCCAGCTGCCGGACAAGACCGCCCGGCTGGCGTTCCTCCGCCGCGAGGACGCCTTCGGAAATCGGGCATCGGCCAGCCGGTGAACGCAGACGGCGGGCCCCCTGCCTTGCGGCAGGGGGCCCGCGAGCAGCGCCGTTCAGGCACCGGCCGCTGGAGGGCGACCTATGGCGTCATGTAGAGCAGTCGGTTCGGGCTGCCGGCCGGATCGGTGATCACACCTGTCGTGGCGTTGCCGATCAAGGCCGAGGCCACCGCCGCCGGAGTCGCGGTCGGGTTGGCCGACAGATAGATCGCGGCCACCCCCGCCACATGCGGCGTCGAGATCGATGTGCCGGTCAGCCTCGCGGTGACGTTGAAGATGAAGTCCGACCGGACGTTGACCCCCGGCGCGAAGAGGTCGACGCAGGACCCGAAGTTCGAAGAGGCCCAGCGCACGTCGGCTACGTCCGAAGCCGCCACGGTCAGCGCCGGTCCCACCCGGGCCGGCGAGTTGGCGCAGGCATCGGAGTTGCTGTTCCCCGCTGCCACGGCGTATGTGACCCCCGAGTTGATCGAGGCCTCGACGGCGGTGTCGATCGCCTGGCTGGCAGTCCCGCTGAGGCTCATCGTGGCGACCGCGGGCTTGACGGCGTTCGCGGTGACCCACTCGACGCCGCCGATGACCGAGATGGCGTCGGAGACGCCGGTGCAGTTGAACACCTGGACGGGCACCAGCTGCACCTGCTTGGCGATCCCCTGGAGCGTGCCGCCGACCGTGCCGGCGACATGGGTGCCGTGGCCGTGGCAGTCGCGCGAGTTGCCGTCGGGGACGATGGCGCTGTACCCGGGGTCGAGTCGACCCGCGAAGTCCGGGTGGTCGAGCCAGATGCCGGTGTCGATGATGTAGGCGTGCACGCCCGTCCCGGTGTTGGTGTAGGTGAAGGAGGCGTCGAGCGGCAGCGCGCGCTGGTCGACGCGGTCCTGGCCCCAGGACGGCGGGTTGATCTGGGTGGCGGCGGTCTTGACCACCGTGTTCTGCTCGACGTAGTCCACGTCAGGGTCGGCGGCCAGTCGCTCGGCGTCGCTCGCATCCATGTGCACGGCGACGGCGCCGATGGAGTCGAGACGGGTCTCCACTCGGCCGTCGAACCGCTCCACCAGGTCTTCGGCCGCCTTTTCTTCGAACGCGACGATGTACTCGCCGGGAATCGCGTCGGGGCTGTCGGCGCCGAGGATCTCGGCGGTCCTCGCTTCGGCCGGCGCGGCGGCGGCCGCGATCGCGACTGCCGCCGCGGCCACCGTCGCAACGAGATAGCGATTCCGTCGTCTGGTCATATGCTTGCGCACGGGCATTACCCTTCTGAAGAAGCAGATATGGCCTAAGTCACAAGGCCGCTGACTCTGTCAGAGTTGACCGCTGCTCGCCGGCGCGCTCTCGAAGCGGGTAAATATCCCACAATGGAGTGACTACCGCCCGGTACTCGCACGGAGGGGCACAGCGCCCGCTCTCAGCACGCGCCGTCGTGCCGCTTCCGCGTCTGGCCCCGGTTGACCGCCAGGGCACCGGCGGCGATGAGCGCCGCCGCGACGCCGACGGTCACCGCGACGGGCACTCCCGTCGTCGGCAGCGCCGGCTGGGCGGCCTGATCCGACGGCGTCGACGGGTCCGGGGCCGCGGACGCGGTCGGATCGCCCACGGGTTCGACCGCGGGCAATTCGGCTTCCAGGACAACGGGTTCGCTACCGTCGACCACGAGCTCGAGCGTGACGACCTCGACTTCCTCCAGCGGGCCGGTGACCGGGATGCGGAGGGTCGAGTCGCCGGCCTCCACCTCGCCGGTCTCCACCGTGGCGTCGCCGGTGCCGTCACCGGTACTGGTGTCCGCCACGATTTCATATGGGACCGACGGGTCCTGGGTGCCGGCGGGGTTCGAGAAGTCCACGATCCACTCCGCGTCGGCGTCCTCGTGATCGGGTTCCGGTTCGACATCGTTCTCGATGACGATGCCGACGCCGTATTCGAGCTCGGGGACCTCGACGGGCTCCGGAGGCGTCGGCACCGCGCAGTCGCCCAGCTCGACGGCGTGCTGGAGCGAGTTCTTCAGCCCCCGGCCCTCTTTGCGCTTGTCGTCGACGACGGCGCCGGTGCGATCCGACTGGGCCTTCAGCTTGACCCGCTCGGTGTCGCCCGGGATCGTCTGGACGCCGGTGAGGGACCCTTCGCCCGTGTGGGGCAGCACCGCCCCGACCTGGAGGGTGCCTTCGAGTGCGGCGTTCTCCCAGGGCCCGGAGTCGGCGCCGATCTGCGTGAGGATCTCGGCCACGGTGTAGGTGTACTCGGCGGGATCGGCGACCGGGCCGGTGGTGTCGGTCAGCGACCACGCGAGTTCCCACTCGCCGTCGGTGTTGCAGGTGGCCGATGTGAGCTCGAGGGCGGGCGGGAACCACTGCCCCTGCGCTTGCGCCGGGGCGGCCAGCACGGTCGCGCCGGCCAAGCCGATTGCGGCGGACATGGACAGTTTGGACAGAATTGAGTGCATTAGGACAGCCTGTGAAATGTTCCCGCTTTTGGCGGTGAAGCCGGGCAGGCCGAGTCCGGAAAGTTCAGGCGATGGAGGACCGTCGCGATGCCGGGAAGCGGCACGGCCCCCGACACCGGTGCGCGGTGTCGGGGGCCGGCCTTCGAATTCAGCGGGGCGCCGCGGCTCAGGTCCCAATCTCGGGCTGCGGGCCGCTGAATTCGTTCAGGAGGGCCGGGACGGCCGCGGCCGGGTCGGCCTTGTAGTCGTAGAAGTCGTGCGGGTCGAACGCGTCGCCCTGCTCGCGGATCACGTCGTCCCAGGTGCAGCCGACGGTGATGTTGCCGCGCTGGACCAGCTCGCCCGCGACGGTGTAGTACGGGTTGTGCGTGCCCTCGTAGTAGCTGTTCTCGATCACCGCGCTCGTCGATCCGCGCACGTAGTTGCCGTAGGCGGAGGCGTTCTGCAGGTAGTTGTTGTACATGTGCAGGTTCGCGATGTTGTCCGCGCTCGGGTTGCGCTGCACGGTGTTCTTGAACCAGTTGTGGTGGATGGTGATCTGCGAGGTCACGTTGGGCGTCCAGCCGATTCCGAAGGTCTTGTTGTTGTCGAAGAACCGGTTCCACGAGACGGTGAGGAACGTGGTGTCCTTGCGGCTGTCGAGGAGGCCGTCGTTCATGCGCGTGAGCTTGTTGTGGTCGATCCAGATGTGGTCGGCCGTGTCGAGCTGGATCGCGTCGTAGTCGTACTCCTTGTCGTCCGGGTCGTCCTCGGGCATGAGGGTGTCCCGGATCGTCAGGTTGCGGATGATGACATTGTGGACGCCGGGGCCGAGGAAGAACCCGCCCGCGACGATCTCGCCCTCGGTGCCGACGCCGATGATCGTCTTGTCCGAGGCGACCTTGAGCTCGGTGCCCTTGGGGCTGATCTCGATCGCGTCGGCGACCTGGATGACGTACGGCTCGGCGGCCGTGACGTACCGGTTGAGCTCCTCCTGCGTGGTGACGGTGACCGTCTCGCCGTCGGCGCCGCCGGTGGTCGGCCCGCGTCCCAGTCCGGGCAGGGACGCGAAGCCGTCCGCGGTGTCGGACCAGCCCTGCTTCGGGCGGCTGGGCGGTTCTGCGTTGGCGGTCGCGACGGCGAGGCCGGCGAGGACCAGGCCCGCGGCGGCCGTGGCCGCGACGGCGGCTCGGCGCAGTCTCCTTGTAGGCCAGGGGGTCATGGGACGCTCCTAACGATGGGGGTGGCGTCTGCTGGGCCCAGCCTAAGCATCGCCATCGATTGACGTCAATGGGTTGCCGAAACTTCCATCAAATTTCTTTCATGACTTGACATAATCTGGCTCACAGACCTAGCCTGGTCCCACTCATCGAATGCAATCGATGCCCCGACCCCTTGTCCGCGTGAAGGGACCGCCAGCGTGACCATCGAACGACCCCCCGGCTCCAGCCCAGAGATCAACCGCCGCAACCTGATGAAGCTCTCCGGCCTCGGCCTGGCCGCCGTCCCCGGGCTCGCCGCCTGCGGGCGCGGCTTCGGCGGAGGCGGCGACGACGAATCCGGTGACGGCGTCACCCTCAACATGGTCTGGTGGGGCGACGCCACCCGGGCCGAGAAGACCCAGGCCGCCCTCGACATCTTCATGGAGGCCAACCCCGGCATCACGATCGAGGTCGAGTACCAGGACTCCGGCCCTTACCAGGACAAGCTCGCCACCCGCTTCGCCGCCAACGACGCGCCGGACCTCATGGCGATGCGCATGGACTCGCTCCGCGAGTACGCCGACCGCGGCGCGCTCCTCGACCTCAGCGAGTACGGCGACGACATCGACCTGAGTGGACTCAGTGAGAACGCCGCGAACCTGGCCGAGGTCGAGGGCAGCGTCTTCGGCGTCCCCGCCGGGCTCAACGCCGTCGGCTTCGTCATCCGCAAGGACTTCGCCGAGCAGTACGGCGTCGCGGTCCCCGACGGGAACACCTGGAGCTGGGACGACCTGGCGGCCTTCGCGCAGGCGATCAGCGACGCCTCCGGCAAGGAGGTCTACGGCACCGGCTTCGACGTGCAGACGCTCCAGAACCTCGTGGTCTGGGTGCGCCAGCAGGGCGAGGACCTCTTCACGGAGGACGGGAGACTCGGTGTCACCGCCGCCACCATGGAGGCCTGGTTCAACCTGGTCGGCGGGATGCGGCAGTCCGGCGCCTACCCTCCCGCGGGCTTCTTCGAGGAGATCGGCGGCTCGGCCGACCAGTCCTATATCGCCCAAGGGAAGCTCGCCTCGCAGATCATCCCGACCAACAACTTCCTCGGCTACAACGAGGCCTGCGGCGGAAACCTGGCGCTGCTGCGCATCCCCGGTGAGACGCAGGCCGTCCGGCGAGGGCAATCGGTTGACTGCCCGCACCTGTGGTCGGTCGCCGCGGCCTCGAAGCACCCGAAGGAGGCCGTGAAGCTCCTCGACTTCCTCACCAACGACCCGGAGGCCTCGCTCGCCACGGGCACCACGCGCGGCGTCCCCGCGAGTTCGGCTGTGGCCGAGGAGATCAAGGACTCGCTCGAGCCGGACGACCTGGTCGCCACCGAATACCTCATGGGCCTGCAGGGCGAGGACCTGCCGCGCTCCTACACGTACCCGCCGGGCGGCAGCGCCATCGCCGACTTCCTCGACGTCATCGCCGTCGAAGTCGAGTTCGGCCGCCAGACGGCCGCCGACGGGGCCGCCCAGTTCATCGCCGATGCGACGGCGGCGATCGAAGGGTGACCACCACGTCGACCGAGACCGCCGTCATGCCGGGGGCGGTCGCCCCTCCTGCGCCGCAATCGCAGCGGCGCAGGAGGGCGCGGAAGGACCGCGCAGGCTACCTGTTCCTGCTGCCCTGGTTCATCGGGATGCTCTTCACGGTCGTCCCGTTCTTCGCCTCGCTCTACCTGGCGTTCACCGACTACAACCTCTTGAACCCTCCGAAGTGGATCGGGTTGGAGAATTTCGCGGACATGTTCCGCGACCCCGTGCTGCTCAAGTCGCTCCAAGTGACCTTCGTGTACACGTTCGTGTCGGTGCCGCTCTCGCTCGCGGCCGCGCTCGGCGTGGCGATGATCCTCAACCGCGGCATCAGGGGCCTCCCCTGGTACCGGGCCGTGTTCTACCTGCCCTCGCTCCTCGGCGCGAGCGTCGCGGTGGTCCTGTTGTGGCGCTATGTCTTCGGGTTCGACGGGATCGTGAACGCGTTCCTCGGCTGGTTCGGGATCGACGCGATCTCGTGGACCTCCGACCCCGACTACGCGCTCACCACGCTGATCATCCTGCACATCTGGACGTTCGGCTCGCCCATGGTGATCTTCCTGGCCGGGCTGCGGCAGATCCCCGTCATGTACTACGAGGCCGCCGCCGTCGACGGCGCCTCGAAATGGCGGCGGTTCCGTTCGATCACGCTGCCGCTCCTGAGCCCCATCATCTTCTTCAACCTGATCCAGTCGCTCATCGCCTCGTTCCAGACGTTCACGCAGGGCTTCGTCATGAACAACGGCGGCGGCGGACCGGCGAACTCCACATTGTTCTACAACCTGTACCTGTATCAGCAGGGGTTCAACCAGTTCAACATGGGCTACGCCTCCGCGATGGCCTGGACCCTGCTCGTCATCATCGCCGTGTTCACCGCGATCACCTTCTTCACCGCCAAATACTGGGTCAACTACGACAGCTGAGGTCCCACCCATGTCATCGACCTTGCAAACCCCGAAGGCCGCCAAGCCCAACGAGGACGCCGACGCGCTCATCGAGCGCTTCGGCAGCACCCGCAAGAGCCGCTTCTCCCGGCACGTGATCCTGTGCGTCATCGGCCTGGTCATGATGTACCCGCTGCTGTGGCTCGTCTCCAGCTCGCTCAAACCGAACGGCCTCATCTTCGAGGACCTGTCGCTGTGGCCCGCCGAATGGAGCCCGTCGAACTACACCGACGGCTGGACCGCGCTCGAATACGACTTCGGGATCTACTTCTCGAACTCGATCATCATCGTGGTCCTCAGCATCATCGGGAACCTGTTCTCGTGCTCCCTTGCGGCGTACGGGTTCGCGCGGCTCAACTTCACCGGCCGCAAGCTCTTCTTCGCGCTCATGCTCGGCACGATGATGCTCCCGGGCCACGTGCTGCTCATTCCGCAGTACATCCTGTTCGCGAAGCTCGGGTGGCTCAACACGTACTACCCGCTCCTGGTGCCGAACTTCCTGGCCACCAACGCGTTCTACATCTTCCTGATGGTGCAGTTCATGCGCTCGCTCCCGCAGGAGCTCGACGACGCGGCCCGCATCGACGGCTGCGGCCCGTTCCGCACCTTCTGGAGCATCATCCTGCCGCTGTGCCGCCCCGCGTTCGCCACCACCGCGATCTTCACGTTCATCTCCGTGTGGAACGAGTTCTTCGGGCCGCTGCTCTACCTCACCGACCCCGAGCTGTACACGGTCCCGTTGGCGCTCAGGCAGTTCATTGACTCCGAAGGCCAGTCGCAGTGGGGCCAGATGTTCGCCATGTCGGTGCTCTCGCTCGCGCCCATCATCGGCTTCTTCATCGCCGGACAGAAATACCTGGTCAAAGGCATCGCCACCACCGGCCTCAAATGACGAGAGGGAACACCTTGAACCTGGCGTGGACCGCCGACAACGGCGACGGGACCTACCGCAACCCCGTCCTGCACGCGGACTGGTCCGACCCGGACGCGATCCGGGTCGGCGACGACTTCTACATGACCGCCTCCAGTTTCAACCGCGTGCCGGGCCTGCCGATCCTCCACAGCCGCGACCTCGTGAACTGGACGCTCATCGGCCACGCGCTCTCACGGCTCGCACCGGAGGAGGACTTCGGGACCCCGCGGCACGGCTGCGGCGTGTGGGCCCCGGCGCTGCGCCACCACGCGGGCCGGTTCTGGATCGTCTACCCCGATCCGGACCGGGGCCTGTTCGTCACCTCCACCGAGGACCCGGCGGGGGAGTGGACGCGGCCGCATCTCCTCAAGGGCGGCAGGGGACTCATCGATCCGTGTCCCTTGTGGGCTTCTGACGGGACTGCCTACCTCGTCCACGGCTGGGCGAAGAGCCGCGCCGGGATCAACAACCGACTCACCGTGCACCGCATGAACGACGACGCGACCGCGCTGCTCGATGAGGATGCAGTCGTGATCGACGGCGACGCGCTGCCCGGCTACCGCACGCTCGAAGGCCCCAAGTTCTACGAGCGCGACGGCTGGTACTGGATCTTCGCCCCCGCCGGAGGCGTCACCGACGGCTGGCAGTCCGCCTTTCGCTCCCGCGATCCCTTGGGCCCCTACGAGGACCGCATCGTCCTCGCACAGGGCGGCACCGACGTGAACGGACCCCACCAGGGCGCCTGGGTCGACACCGCCGACGGCACCGACTGGTTCCTGCACTTCCAGGACAAGGGCCCGTTCGGTCGCATCGTCCACCTCCAGCCGATGCGCTGGGGCGACGACGGCTGGCCCGAGATCGGCGACAAGGGCGAACCTGTCGCGACGCATCCAAAACCGCGCGATGGCGAGCCCGTCGCCGCTCCCGTCTCCTCTGACGACTTCGCCGAAGGCATGGGTCTCCAATGGACCTGGCAGGCCAATCCGCGACCCGACTGGGTCCTTCCCGGGCCGGGTCTGCGGCTCGCCTGCGTCCCCACCGACGCCACGGACCTGCGGCACCTCCCGAACGTGCTCGGCCAGCACCTGCCCGGCGACCACTTCCGCGCCACCACGACCCTGCGCCTCACGGACGCCCCGCCCGGCGTCTGGGCGGGCCTCACCATCCTCGGCGACGCCTACGCCTGGGTCGGCCTCTCACACACCCCCGGTGACGTCGTCCTCTCCTGCCGCGCAGCCGAACCCGGTACACCCGAACGCATCAGCGGACACGCACAGCCGATCGCGATCGACAGCCACCGGTGCAGCGAGACCGTCGCCCTCGGCGTCGAAGTCGAACCCACCGGCCGATGCCGGTTCCTCGCCGGGCGCCCCGGCGAACCGCTCGCGCCGATCGGCGAACCGTTCCAGGCCACCGCCGGACGCTGGGTCGGCGCGGCCCTCGGCCTGTTCGCCGCCGTCGCGGGCACCGACGACCGCGGCGGCGTGGCGGAGTTCGGGCCCGTGAGCGTCATCGGCATCGATGACAGTGCCGCCCATGGATGACCAGCAGACCCTCGTCCAGACCCGCCCGCTGATCCTCGGCGGACAGACCGTCGCCGAATACGTCTGGCGGCCCCATGTGCCGCACACGTTGTCGCCCAGGCCCTTCCTGCACCCCGTGCGCACCCTCGCCGGGACCCCCGTCACCGAGATGATGCCGCCCGACCACCTCCACCACCTCGGCGTCAGCCTCGCCGTCCCCGACGCGGGCGGCACCAACTTCTGGGGCGGCCGCACCTACGTGCGCGACCAGGGCTCCCTCCCGCTCCCCAACCACGGCGTGCAACGCCACCACCGCTGGGAGGCCGCCACACCGGCGCTACTCGCCCACGAACTCCACTGGATCGGCCCCGACGGATCGACGCTGCTCCGCGAACGCCGCCGCATCGCCGCCCGACCCATCGACCACCGCGCCTGGGCCCTCGACTTCCGCTACGCCCTCCAGAACCTCACCGCCGAACCGCTCGTCTTCTCCAGTCCAGGCGTCAAGGGCCGCACCGGAGCCGGATACGGCGGCTACTTCTGGCGAGCCCGGCGCGGCCGAAACGGCGTGAAGATCCTCGGCCCCGGCGTCTCGGGCGCCGAACACCTCCACGGCTCCACCGCCCCCTGGCTCGCGCTCTGCACCGCCGATGCCGAACCCTGGACGCTCGTCTTCATCGACATCGCCGCCCAACGCGATCCATGGTTCGTACGCGACGGCGACTACGTCGGCGTCGGCCCCGCCCTCGCCTGGACGAAGCCGCTGACGGCAGCCCCTGGTGAAGGCCCCAGGCGTCGTATCATCACGGTAGTCGCGGACGGCGACCTCGGGCCCCGAGCGATCGAAGGCCTGGTCGAAGCGGTCGCGGCAAGCCCCGCACCCCGCGAGGCCTAAGTGATTGGAGCCGCAATGGAGCACTCCGGCACTGTCCGCGCACTGGACGCCGACCAACCGGTCGGGCTCCAGGTCGACGGCCGCGAAGTGGCCAGCTACGTCTGGCGCTCCGAGCTGCCCGCCTCCACCGCGCCCCGCCCGTTCCTCCACCCCGTGCGCACCCTGGCCGGGACCGTCGTCACCGACGCCCGGCCACACTCCCACACCCACCAGCTCGGCATCAGCATCGCCGCCCCCGACATCGGCGGCCGCAACTTCTGGGGCGGCCGCACCTTCGTCGCCGGACACGGGCCCGCATGGCTCGACGACCACGGCGCGCAGCGCCACCGGCGCTGGCTGCGCCACACCGAATCGGAGCTCGCCCACACCCTCCACTGGGTCGACCAGGAAGGCGCGGCACTGCTCAGCGAACGGCGCGCGATCGCCTGCGTCCCATTGACATCGGACGCCTGGACGCTTTCCGTGCAGACCCGCCTCGCCAACGCCACCGACCGGCCGCTGCCGATCCGCAGCCCGGCGTCGCTCGGCCGCGTGGGCGCCGGTTACGGCGGGTTCTTCTGGCGCGGCCCGGCCGTGAACGGGCAGGTGCGCGTCCAGAGCCCTGCCGGGACCGGCGTGCGGGCCGTCCACGGCACGACCGCGCCCTGGCTCACCGTCTCCGGCGCGAGCGGCGGTGCAGAGTGGACGATGCTGTTCGCGCCCGCCGACGCGACCACCGCGCAGGACCGCTGGTTCGTGCGCGCCCGCGACTACCTCGGTGTCGGCTCGTCGCTCACATGGGACCGTCCACTGGTACTGGAGCCGGGCGAGCAGATCGAACGGCATATCCTCGCTGTCGTGGCAGACGGGAACCTCACCGAAGACGCGGCCGCCGCGCTCGCCGAAGCAGCGCGGCCGGCGGCATGAACGCCGTCCGCTCCAACGACCCCGCCCGCCAGGAACGCCTGCGCGCGTTGAACCTCGAGCTCGTGTTCCGGCACGTCCTCGCCGCCGAAGCGCCGGTCTCGCGCACCGAGCTCGCCGCCGCGACCGGCCTGACCCGGCCCACCATCACCCGCATCGTCGAAGAACTCATCGCCGGGCGGCTCGTCACCGAGACCGGCGCGACCCCGGACGGCCGGGCCGGGCGGCCCCGCATGGGGCTGACCGTGTGCCGCAGCGGCCCGGCCGGGCTCGGGCTCGACATCCGCACCGAGGGCCTGGCCGCGTGCGTGGTCGACCTCGGCGGCGCGGTGCGCCATCTCGCGTTCGCGCCGTTCACCGACACCGAGGCCCCGGCCGTGCTCGAACGCCTGGGCCGCATGGCGGCCGAGGCCGCCGAAGCCGTCTCGGCGGAAGGCCTCACCGTCGTCACCGCGACGCTCGCCGTCCCGGGCCCGACCGACGCCGGCATCGTCCGCACCGCCCCGTCCCTGGGCTGGCGCGACGTGGACGCGGGAGCGCTGCTCGCCGAGCACCTCCGCCACCTCGACGTCACCACCAATGTGGACAATGAGGCCAACTTGGCCGCGCGGGGCGAACTCCACCGCGCCACGCCCGACCACTTCCTCTACATCTCAGGCGGACTCGACATCGGCGCCGGGATCATCCTCGACCGCCGCCTCATGCGCGGCTCCCACGGCTGGGGCGGCGAACTCGGCCACCTCACCGTCGACCCCGACGGCAAGCCGTGCCGCTGCGGCTCGCGCGGCTGCCTCCAGACCTACGCCAGCCTCGCCGCCATCCTGCACGGCGAAACCCTCCCCGAGGACCTCACCGCCGACGCCGCGCTCCTGACCTGGGCCGACGCGGGCCGCCCCGAAACCCTCGCGGCCCTCGACACCGCCGCCACGGCCCTGGGCATCGCCATCGCCAATGTCCTCAACCTGCTCGACATCGACACCGTGCTCCTCGGCGGCAGCTTCGCGCTCCTCTCCTCCTGGCTCATCGAGGGCGTCGAAGCCGAACTCGCACAACGCGTGCTGTCCTCCCGCTGGGCACCGATCACGGTGCGCCCCGCGACCCTCGGCCCGGACGCGGCCGCGATCGGCGCGGCGATGGCCGTCGTCGACCTGATCCGCCGCGACCCGACGGCCTGGCTCGCCTCGGGTCGGTGACACGGCGCCGGCTCCCGAGTGGTCCACGTGGTCGAGGCCCTGCCGCTCGGCCCGAGCGGCAAGATCCTCGAACGGAGGTTCAGCGGATCCACGGCTGAGGATTTCGTCCGGGCTATGCCGTTCGCACCGGCTTCCAACCGGGGTCGCGGCCGAGGACGGCGAGGAGGCGCGGCGGAGGCGAAGCCGTGGTTCTGCCCGGTCATGTGCGCGAGCAGTCGCGAGAGACCCCAACCGGCGCAAGGGGTTGCGGCACGGAGCTGGTCGTCGCGGACGTTCCCGACGATCGCGGCCGCGATCGCCATCGTCCGGCGGTGTAGGGCGAGGAGGTCGGTCATGAGCCGGATCATAGGCGGCCCGCGCCGGAGCCCGCGCGAGTAATATCGCTCGCGGCGCCCTCGTCCCCTGGGCCGGGCGCCGTGATCGAAGGAGCATGTCCATTTCTTCCGAGACCGACCGCCTGGTCGCGTTCAGCACCCAGCTTCGCAATGTCCACCAGCGCCTCCGCAAGGCGCTCGACCTCGCCCGCCGCTCGATCGACGGCGAATTCGACGAGACCGCCGGGCAGGACCTCCTCCTGTTCTGCCGCGGCTTCTGCTCGGCCCTCAGCGGCCACCACCGCAGCGAGGACGGCGGCCTCTTCCCGCAGGTCGTCGCCGAACACCCCGAGCTCAAACCAGTGATCGCCAACCTCATGAGCGACCACAACATGCTCGAGCACCTCATCGGCCAGCTCACGGCCGCAATGGATTCCAACGCCGAGCCCGACGAACTCCACCGCCACCTCGACGGCATCGGCGCGGTCATGGAGACCCACTTCCGCTACGAGGAGAACCAGCTCCTCGCCATCCTCGACGCCCTCGCCCTCGAAGGCGAACCGACCGGACTCCTCGGCGACCTCGCATAGACGCATGGGGACCGGTCCCGGTTCTGGCGTCCTAAGGTTCTGGTCTTCTGTCGAACCGAGGCCGAATAGGGGCCGCCATGCGCTATCGCATCCTGTCGATCCCGCTCGCCGCATTGCTGCTGGCAGCATGCGGTTCCAACGATGCGGCAACGACTTCGGAGCCTGCAACCTCACACTCGGCATCCGCCGAGGCCACCGAGGCCGAGAGCACGGCGCCTCCCGAGCCTGCTTCCGTGTTGCCGGTCGGGATGGACTCGGCACTCGGCATTTCGTACCCGGACGCGAGCGGGGGAACAGCCATTGAGTTCAACTTCGCGGTGACCGAGGTCGAAGCCGTCACCGAGGGCATGAGCGAATTCGTGGTGTTCACCGTCGGCGTCGAGGTAGTCAAGGGCGAGATGACGTTCATGTTCGGCTTTTGGGCCGAACCGGCATTGACACCGACCTTGATCGACGCCGACGGCGTCGAGTACCAAACTTCCATCCAGCCGGTTGGCACCATGCTCGACGGCACTGTCCCCGAGGGAGAGTCGATAGCGGGCCACATCGCCTTCGAAGCCCCGCCGAGTGTCGCCGACTCAGGAACCTTCCAGCTTGAGATCCCCTCCCCAGAAGGCTCGGACCTCCTCCACTGGACCTACTGAACCGCATGGGCGCCGCCACGGGCCGGCCGAACCGCTTGCGGATCGACCGGCCCAGGTGCTGTTCCGCTCTGCGAGAACGGGATTCAGGTTCTCGGGCTTCGCGATGAGTCGGAACGCCCGCTTGAGGATCCACGGGCACCACTGGTCGTTCACCGCCTGACGAGACCCGATCCGCGGCCCGTCACCGCTGGTGCAGCGCGGACAGTTCCGGGCCGCGCACGGCGCGCGCGACGGCTTCGCCGAGCCAGGAATCGGCGTCGCTGAAACGGAAGCCCAAGGCCGTCGCGCGGCTCGTGTCCATGCCGTAGTAGCGGTCGAACGCATAGGGCGAGGCCTCCTCCGCGAAGGCGAAGGCGGCCAGGCCACCGCCCGCGTCTTCGATCGCAGTGCAGACGTCGACGACATCCAATTCCCCAGTGGACGCCGCGTTGACCGGACCGGTGAACGTGCCCGCCGCGGCCCAATGCAGCACCGCGGCGATCTCCCAGTCGGCGATGAACGACGCGCGGTGGTTGGTGCGGTGGACCCCGATCGGCTCACCGGCGGCGATGCGGTCGATGTAATGGGCCAGCCGCCCGGTGAAGTCGTCGCCGCCGAGCACGTGCGCGCTGCGCACGGAGGCGAATGCGAACGGCCCGCCGGACAGCACTGCCTCAGCCTGCCGTTTGCCTTCGCCGTAGTGCGCCTCCGCGAAGGCCGGATCAGTCCACGGCTGCGACAGGTCGACCGGCCAGACGGCCGGATCGACCGCGGCCTCGCCGACCGGGGTACAGGGCGGGTTCCCGGCGATACGGGGGGAGCTTCGCGGGTCGTAGACCTCGACGGTCGAGGTCATCACGTACCGCGCCGTGCGGCCGTCGAAGACCCTGCGGGCGACTGCGGCCTGGCGCGGCGTGTAGCAGACCTGGTCGACGATCACGTCGAAGCGCCTGTCTCCCAGCGCTGCATGCAGCGCCCGCTCGTCGTCGCGGTCGGCGACCACATGTGTCGCCCCGGGCGGCGCGGGCCGTGAACCGCGATTCAGGACCGTCACCGCTTTGCCCTCGTCGAGCAGCCGTTCTACCAGGTGGCGGCCGAAATAGCGGCTGCCGCCGATGATGCACACCTCAGTCATGCCGTCCAGCTTCGCTTGTTAAGGTCCCCAGCGGAAGTGGTGATCTGCTAACGCTGTCGTAAGGGGAACTAATGATCGATGTGCACCGGCTGCGGATTCTCCGCGAGGTGGCCCGGCACGGCAGCTTCAACAAAGCCGCGACGGCGCTGCTCTGCACGCCCTCGGCCGTGTCCCAGCAGATCGCCGCCCTGGAGCGGACACTCGGCGCGGACGTCGTCAGCCGCAGTACCCGCGGTGTCGAACTCACTGAACCCGGACGACTGCTCGTCGAAGCGGCCGACGCCATCGCGGCCGAACTCCAACTCGTCCAGCAACAGATCGCCGAACTGTCCAGCATCACCGCCAAGCTCACGATCGCGACGTTCACCAGCGGCGGACGCCGACTGCTGCCCGATGCGCTGCAGCGCCTTTGCGCCGAGCACCCCGAGCTGGAGGTAGCGATCCTCGAGTGCGAACCCGAGGAGAGCCTGCCACTGGTGCGCTCGGGCCAGGCCGACATCGCGCTGGCCTACCATTTCGACGGCCCGCCGCCGGCGCGGCCGGGCGATCGCAGCGGACTGGAGTGGACCGAACTGATGATCGATCCACTATGGCTGGTACTGCCGCCAGGTCACCGGTTCACCGCCGACTCCGAAGTCCACTTCGCCGACCTCTCCGAAGAGCGGTGGGTCCTGGGCTGCATCAAGACCGCCGGATTCGTGCGCGACCATGCCGCGCTCGCCGGATTCGACCTTCGAGTCTCCTGCAGCGCCACCGATTACTTCTTCGCACTGTCGCTCGTCGGCGCGGGCGTCGGCATCTCCCTACTGCCGGGATTGGCGCTCGACCAGGTTCCGCCCGGCCTGACGGTCGTGCCGCTGGCGCGGCCGCGACCGTCACGCCACATCGGCGTCGCCGTCTCGCAGCGTCGCGCCGCCGCAGCGCGGCCGTACATCGATCTCCTCGCCGCCGAACTGGAGTCCGCGGCTTCGCGCCTCTAGCGCTGGCAAACTCGCCGTCGCTATCTGGCAACCGTCCACATCGCCATCATCATCAACCGGCTCCGCGACTTATCGAAAACGGCCCAGTCCTGATGGGTCAGAGCGCATTGCGCCCCTGCGTGCAAGAGGATCCCGCAATATCGCGGGTTGTCAGCCGTGAGTGGTGCCGAAGGCTGACCAGATGATCGGGGAGTCTTCGATGCGGCCTTCGGCCTCCCAGCGGGCGGCCTTGGTTCGTTGCCAGTTGTTGAGGGCCGCAACGGGGTCCGATGCGCGGTGCGCCTCATCCACAGCGATGACGACTTCGGGGATGAGCGTGGTCTCAGGGGCGGCGCCGGGGGCGAAGTGGCGGATGCCCGCGTCTGTCGGCAGCATCCAGCGGGTCGCGGTCACGTACTGGGCGCCTGCGTGGATCGCGGCGGCGACCAGGCCGACCGGTTCGGCGAAGCGGACTTCGCCGCCGCTTTCGCACGCGATGAGTGCGACCCGGTTCGGCATCCGCCAGGGGCGCGGCGCGTCGGGGCGGTGCCCCAGCACCATGTCGGCGGCCGTGAGCGGGCGGTGGCCCGCGACCAGGGCGGCGCGGCCGGTCGTGTCCGGGCCGCAGCTCAAGTGGAGGCGGGCGTCGAGGCCGTGGGCCGAGGTGGTGACGTGTCCTATGTAGAGAAATCGGGCGGCGTCGGCGAGGAGCGGTTCGATCGTGTCGCGGGTCTGGTCCGCTCTGCGGAAAGCGGTCGTGTCGAGCCCGAGCCGTTCGGCCAGCACCGGGCCTTCGGGGCCGAGGACGGATCCGAGTGCGATGCCCGCGCCGGGGACCTTCGGGTCGAGGACTGCCACCAGCTCGCCGTCGGGCCGCCATGCGGTGACCCGGCGTTCGGGTGCGTTGCGGACGGTGGCGGGCGGGAGGATCGATACGTCGGAGTGCGTCACGAACCGCTCGCCTTCGTCGGCATGGAGTGCCTCCCAGGGCACTTGGCCGGTCGAGAGCGAGGGCTGGATGCGTACGTGCGGGCGCAGGCCCTGCTCCAGGAACGCGTTGAGCTCCTGTGCGAGCCGGTAGGGGACGAGCGCGTGCGCGAGTGCTTTCGACAGCGCGAGTTCCCGTTCGCGGTCCATGAACGCCCCGGACAGCGAGCGCTCGAGTGCCTGGTCCACGGTCTCGCCCGGCAGCGGGGTCGGCAGTGCGGCGGCGAGGTCGTCGAGGGCCGGGCGCACGGAGTCTCCGGGGACCATGATGTTCTGGATCGCGCCGGGCTCGTGTTCCCAGCGCCACGAGTAGAACAGGTCGTCGGTGTCGACGAGTTTGAGCTGCACCGTGGGGCGCCGGGGGGCGTTCACCATGAGTCCACCACTTGGTCGGAGCGGATCGGGAAGCCGTAGCGCCGTTCGGTCTCGGCGATCCACAGCTCCAAAGCGGAGGGTCGGTTCGGGTTGACTCGCAGGCGCGGCGGCAGTGCGAAATGCGCGGCGGGGAAGCCGGTCGAGCTGCCGGTGATGAATGCCGAAGCGGCGAACGACAACTGGTCGGCCTCGAAGTCGTGAACGGGGAACTCGAATGGTTCGGCCGCTGTGAACTCGGCGGGTTGGGGCGGTGCGTGGAGTGAGACCGTGGCGCTCATGTGCTCGAGGAGTTCGGAGATGAGGGCGCCGTCGCCCACGGTCATCGCCAGGTGCAGTGCGTGGGCCATCGCGGGGATCGCGACCGTGGCCGCCCACTGCTCCCGGGCCGGGCCGGGCGCGTACTGGTGGCGGATCGCGTCGGTGGCGAGGGCCGACGGCAGGGAGAGGTACAGCGCGCTCAGCAGCAGCCGTTGCTGCTCCTGGGGGTCGGTCTCGCGCTCGAACGCGTCTGCGATCGCGATTGAGCGCCGCATGTCGAGCCGCGCCACCTGGTATGGCGCGCCCGTCGCCTCGTACAGTGCGCGGGCTTCGAGGTACGCGTGCTCGGCCTCCTCGAGGCCGGTGTCCGCTGCGAGCATGTCGCCGAGGAGCGCGAGGGCTTCGGCCAGCATGACCACGTGGCCCGCTTCACGGAGCGTCTCGATGGCTTGCGGCAGTAGGGAACGCGCGAGGTCGATCTCGTTGTTCTGGAACGCGACGTGCGCGCGGCTGGAGCGGATCTCGGCGGCGCGCAGCGGCTGCTGGCCGTCGAGGAACGCCTGCTCGGCGGTGGCGAGGAGCCGCTCGGCCGTGTCGAGATCGCCTTGGCGGGCGGCGCTGCGGCCCTGGTTCGCGATCGCGAGCGCGGCCGCGACGGGATCGCCGGACGCGGTGTGGATCTGCTCGGCCAGGCGCAGATAGGCCGTGGCGGCGTCGTGGTCGTTGTGGGCCTGCGCGATCATGGCCAGGTTCGAATAGGGGTGCCCGGCAAGGCGCGGGTCGTGGGCGGTCGCCAGTTCGAGGGAGTGGCGGGCGGCGGCGTCGGCCTCGTCGAGGCGTTCGAGGCGGATGAGCTGCACGGTGCGGGTGTTGTGGAGCGTGAAAGCCAGCAGCCGGTTGTTGTGGCCGGCATCGGTCTCGTCGATGAGTTCCAGGGCCGCATCGAGGTCGGTGAGCGCGTCGTCGAAGCGGCCGAGGAGCTGGTACGTCTGGGCGCGCTGGATGAGGACGTTGGTCCGCACCGCGACGGTGCCGTACCGGTCGCCTGCGCCGTGTTCGGCGCTGTCGCAGGCGAAGAGCGCTTCCTCGGCGAGGCGCAGCGCCTCGCCGGTGTCGCCGCGGGCCTCAGCGAGGGAGGAGAGGTTCCCGAGGACTCTCGCG
The DNA here is from genome assembly GCF_027622875.1 of Glycomyces luteolus. GTDB lineage: Bacteria > Actinomycetota > Actinomycetes > Mycobacteriales > Micromonosporaceae > Glycomyces > Glycomyces luteolus. Next base: position 42,704 of record NZ_JAPZVP010000029.1, read on the forward strand.
CGGGCGTCGAAACCGGCGGCGTCGAGGTCGTCGACGAGGGTCAGCCGGTAGGCCTCCTCGAACATCGCGGCCGCTTCGGTGGTGCGGCCTTCGGTGAACAGGCGCGCGGCGGTGTTGTTCAGGTCCCGGAACGGCGCCCAGCGCGGACCGGTGGTTTCCTTGCCGTGCACGCCGATCAGGTCGTCGTCGGTCATGCGGCACGCTCGGCGAGGCTGGCCGCGGGGTCGGTGAGGCGTTCGCGCGCGAATTCGATGATCTCGGCGCGGTGCGGCGAGCGCCTGGGGTCGTTCCGTTCGTCGCCGACCGAGAAGTCCGGGGCGAATACATGCAGCACTCGTCGATCCGCTGGAAGCAGGAGCAGCGCTTGCGGGGCCTCGGTTTCGCCGCTGTAGCTCCGGGTCTCCGGATCGAGGATCAGCGGCAGTTCGACGCCGCCGATGCGAGCGGTGAGGTGCAGGTCGCGGGCCTCGGGTGCGGCGGGGACGGTGACCGTGATCGTCAACCCGCCCTCCCGCTGCGTCAAGGTCCAGGCCGCCCCGGCGGCGGCATCGACGAGGCCTTGGGGGACTTGCGTCCAATCCACGGGTGCGCCGCCGCTGGCGAGCGCGAAGTCGACGGCGCGGTCGCCGCCCGCCGCCAGAGCCCAGTCTTCCTGTCGCAGATGCACGGGCTCGCGTCGCAGCGCGACGCCGTAATCCTCGGCCAGGTCTTCGAGAGCGGCCGTGAGCTCGGAGGCCCCGAGTGCCGGGTCGAGGGCTTCCGCAGCGGTGGCGTCGGCTTCGGCGAGGGCTCGCTCCACGGCTTCCTCGTCGTCGAGCAGGTGCTCGACCGCCGCGGTGCGCCAGGCGGCTTCGGCCCGCAGGAGTCCGGTGTCGAGCGCGGGTATGGCCGCCGCGTGCGAGGACGGCCACCACGCTTCTGCCCACCGCAGGTGCGCGAGCCGTCGGGCGGCGTCGAGGACCGGCGATTCCCATTCGGTCGCAATGGAGTCCGATGCGTGAAGGATCGCGTCGGCCGCGTCAGGTCCGTAGATCTCCCACAGCCAATCGGCGGCGAGGGCCTCGTCGTGGATTTCGGCGTCGGGGTGTGGGCTGCGGTCCAGGACGTCCCAGTACAGGAGCGCGCCGCGCGCCTCGGTGAGCGCGGTGCACTCCGGATGCGGCCGATGCGGGGGAAGCTGCTGCGCCACTTCCGGAGCGAGATGCGGTCGCGGCCGCCTGGACTCCACGAGGGTCATGCCCCGGACGCGTCTGACCTGAAACGCGGTCATGCCCTGCCTCCGTCCCGTTCGAGGAGACGCCGGAGCCGGTCGCGCTGGTCGAGGAGGACCGAGCGGAAGACGCCGTCGAGCAGGTCCCACACCTGGTCCGCCGCTGTGGGTTCGCCGCGCAGTTCGCGGCCGTGCAGGCGCGCCCACAGCCGCCGCAGGTACGGCTCCTGCACGTTCATGATCTCCCACTTGAGATCTTCGGGCACCTTCGCCGATTCGGGGTCGGGCTGCCGGAGCACCGCATGGACGTACGCTTCGCGGGAATAGCGGGCCTGCAATCGCCCGTTGGCATCCGATCGCGTCCTGCCGGGGCCCGTCCAGTAGTCGATGCCGCTGCTGGCATCGCGTCCGAGCGCCATGGCGACGCGGCTGGGTTCCTCGGAGAGCTGCCAGGCGGCGGCGGAGCGGTGGATCTCGCCGACGACCATCGAAGGGATGTCGGCCATGGACTCGCGGTGGAACGCGGCAGTGAACGCCGCGAAGAGTCGCTCCATGATGGACCGGTCGAACGGTGGCGGCAGCTGCCGCTTCGACGCCCGGTCGCCGAGAACCGGCGGTATCGGGCGTTCCTCAGCAGTCAGTCCGTAGTCGAGGGCGACCCTGGGCTTGTCGAGTTCGGCTGCCTCGGCAGTGCCGATCCCGTTGGCCGCCAGCGCCTTCCACAGGCGCTCGTCGGGTCTCGTCGCGCACACGTCCAGGAACGCGGCGAGCCCGTCCTGCGGCACCGGTTGCGGCGCCGCCCGATCCTCCCAGGCGTTCTGGAGCAGCCCCGCGAGCCGCACCACCTGGTCGGGATCGGTCATGAAGCGGCGCAAGCGGTCCACCGTCACCTCGCCGCGCTCTGCCCGAACGTCGGCCACGGTTTCCGCCGCGATCGACTCCGCGTCGGGGAGGCCGTGGGGATCGCCGTGCTCATGCGCGAGTTCGAAGCAGCGCTGGAAGTAGAGGTCCTGCGGGTTGCCCTCGGTGACGCCCGCGCGCCGCCGGGCCTGCTTCAGCAGCCGGAACCAGGCCGCGGTCGCGGCCAGCGCGGGGCCCGCGTCCGACACCGCGCGGCGCAGCTCGTCCACGTGCTCGACGCCGATGAGTCCGCCCGCGAAACGCGGATTCAGGTTGGGGCGCAGGACGAGCGGGTCGAGGAGCAGCTTCACGGTGCGCGCGAGCGGGCGCCCCGAGGCGTTGCTCAGGGGCGCAACGGCATCGCCGAGCTGTGCCCACGCGTCAGCGATGAGCATGCCCCTGGGCACGGCCGCGCCGGCCGCGATGGTCTGCGCCATGGCCCGAAGTCTAGTCGGATGGGACCGCGCCCGGGCCGCGATGAAGTTGTGATCGGTAGCGGCCGAAGCGGCGCGATGCTGACGGGACCAGCCCCGAAGGAGGCCCGCCATGAGCCACGTCCCCGGATACGCCTCAGCCCAGCCGTTCCCGACCCGCCAGCAGGTCGTGCGGTCCCCGTACGGCACGCCGACCCATCCGCTGACGCCGAAGACCAAGCGGCCGTACCGTTTCGGCTTCCTGTGGCTGGTCCTGGTCCCGTCTCTGGGCATCGGCGGCGCTGCGATCGGCGGCGAGTACCTGTCCGCGCCCGAACCGGACATCGCGCTCCAGTCCGGCATCGGCTTCGCCCGCCACGACGGCACCGACTTGGCGCTGGTCCCGTACGACCGCAACGGGTCGGGGGACTTGATCACCTCGTTGCAGCACGAGATGTTCGAGGTCCGGATGGCCGCGGTCGACCTCGCCACCGGCGACACCGAGTGGGACGTGCTGCTTTCGGACGAGCTGTCCTGGAGGACGGCCGTAGTCGCGGCGGGGGAGCAGTACGCGTACCTCGCCTCGGACGACGGGCTGATGATCCTCGACCTCGCCGACGGCGACGTCGTCACCGAAGCGGGCGATGTGCCCGGTCTCGAAGGGTCCCAGTCGGTCTCGGGCGCGGCCTACGGTTTCGACCCCGCGATCGGCGCCGTCGTCGCGCTCGACGTCAACGGCGGCGTTCACTCGATCCCGCTCGATTCGCTCGAGGCCGCGCCCGCCGATGCGGACACCACGGCCACCTGGTCCGGTGTGCTCTTCGCGGAAGGCTCCGTGCCCGACATCGGCGGGATGACCGGCACCGAAGCGCTGCTCGCCGACGGCGAGAGCTCGGTGCGGCTCGAGCCGACCGCCGACGGCGCGCTCGGCGCCGGCCTCGTCCTCGAAGGCCCCGAAGGCGAACGCGCACTCGGCACCCGCGTGTTCTACGGGGCCGGGATCGTCCTCGACCAGTCCTCGCTGGTCTCCACGTTCAGTGTGGAGATCGACGTCGACGAACTCATCGAGGAGTTCATGGAGGACGCGGCCGCCGCGGGGCAGGACCTCTGGACCGGGCTCGGCAGCACCGCCGCCGGGGCCGGCTCCGGGCACGCCCTCGTTGAGCACCAGCCCGATCCGGCGGTGGAGGCGTACGCACTCCACGTCGTCGACCTCGCCACCGGCCAGGTCACCGCCTCACTCGAGACCGGCAGCCGTCTGGGCCGGGCCCTCACCGGCCCCGCGGGCCACACCGTTGTGATCGCCGCGCCCGAGGGCTCCTTCTGGCTCGGCGACCTCGTGGTCGTCGCCCCCGAAGGCTCGATCGAACGCGTCGAGATCGGCCGCGACTGACCGAAACCTGTGACCGGTAGGCGCAGGATCCCACCGAAACTGAACCCACGAACCCGAAAGGAACACCTCATGTTCAAGACCATCGCCGTCATCGGCATCATCGTCGGCGCCGCCCTCACCGTCGTGTACGTCTTCACCGGTCTCACCAGCGACAGCCCCGTCGCCTGGGCGAACGGCTGGATGGCCGGACCGATCCTCCTGCTCGCCGTCCTCCCCATGCTCTCCATCTCCCGCATGGCCGACGGCGCGATCCGCGAGATGCGCGGCGCCGTCGCGAAGGGCTTCGAAGGCGCCCCGATCGCCATGGGCACCATCGTCTCCGCCACCCGCACCGGCCTGAGCATCAACGACCAGCCGCAGCTGGAGATCCTCTTCGACGTCGACACCATGGACGGCCAGTCGTTCCGGGGCGTCGCCAAGGCGATCATCGACATCACCGAGGTCGCGTCCGTCGTCCCCGGCGCAATCCTGCCCGTCCGATACCGCCCCGGCAGCACCGACGGGAGGGTCGCCATCGCCGTCGACGCCCCGCAGCAGGAACTGCAGGCCGTGCTCGACCGGGTGCGCGTCGCCAAGGGCCTCGTCACGCCCCGCCAGCTCCAGATCGCCGAGCAGGGCGTCGAAGCCAAGGCGGTCGTGCTGGCGCTGAGCCCGACCGGTGAGATCCAGGGCGACCGCGCCGTCATGGACCTGAAGTTCCGCGTCACCCGTGCCGACCTGTCGACGTTCGACCTCGACCAGCGCAAGCCGATCGACGCGAGCGCGGTGCCGCAGGTGCAGCCGGGCATGGTCGTCCGGGTCAAGTACCTCCCGCACGACGAGTCGGAGCTGGTGGTCATCACCGCCCTCAATCCGTGACGGGCCTCAGGGTCTCGATCCCGCCGGACGCGAGGTCGAGGCCCGGGGCTCACGCGGCGGAGGCCGCCTCGAGGACCGCACGTCAGTGCGCGGCGAGCACCGTTCGGTAGGGCGCCAGCAGTTCCAGCACCTTCTCGAGCGCGCCGGCGTCGGTCCACAGGTCGTGCCACTCGTTCTCGCGCGGGTCGGTGACGCGGTCGAAGACCCGCAGAGCCTCCAGCCGCAGCTCGCCGTCGGCCTCGAACGGGTGGGACGCGAGCAGCGCTTCGGCAGACCCGCTCCCCGGATCGGCGCCGAGTCGAGCCGCGACCAGCACGGCCGCCGCCACGGCGGCATCGGCCTCAGGGTTCTCGAGGTAGTCCTCGCTGCCGGTGGCCTCGCGCATCGCGCCGAGCAGGCCGCTCTTGACCGCGCCCGGATCGGCGTCGGCCAGATCGGCCACGCAGTCGAGCGCCGCGTCGTTCTCGAACGGCCCGTATCCCCAAGCCCCCATGTGGTGCCCCGTTCTCCAGATCGGATGATGGCGCCACAGTAGATCAGGGGTCCGACACCGCGATATCCTCGCGGAGGATCGCCGGTCCCCGCCCCTTCACCGCCCGAGAACAGGACCGCCTTGCAGACCCCCGTATGGCTCGCCGTCGACCTCGGCACCACCCACACCGTCGCCGTCGTCGGCCGCGAAGGCCAAGAACCCCGCTCGCTGCTCTTCGACGGCTCGCCGCTGCTCCCTTCCGGCGTGTACCTCGACGCCGAGGGCGAACTCCACACCGGCCGCGACGCCCAGCGCCTCGCCGCCGCCGACCCCGCGCGCTTCGAACCGCATCCCAAGCGCCGCATCGACGACAGCGCGGTGCTCCTCGGCGACCGCGAAGTGCCCGTCGAGGAGCTCCTCGCCACCGGGTTGCGCCGCGTCGCCGAAGCCGCCGCCGCCTCGGGACAGAAGCCGACCCAGACCGTCCTGACCTACCCCGCCGACTGGGGCCCGGTCCGCCGCGCCGTCCTCGAACGCGCGGCGGTGCTCGCCGGTTTCGGCCGCGTCAGGCTCCTGGCCGAACCCATCGCCGCCGCAACGTATTGCGCCGAGATCCTCGGGCGGGAGATCCCGCGCGGCGGCGCCGTCGCCATCTTCGACTTCGGCGGCGGCACCTTCGACGTGGCCGTGGTGCGCCGCGAAGACGACGACTCCGGGCGCTTCCGCACCCTCGCCGTCGGCGGCCTCGACGACCTCGGCGGGCTCGACGTCGACATGGCCCTCGCCGCCCACCTCGGCCGCATCGTCGCGGGCCGCGATCCCGAACTGTGGCAACGGCTCTCCGAACCCGAGACGACCGCCGACCTGCGCGACCGCCTCGCGTTCTGGGGCGAGGTGCGGGCCGCGAAGGAGATGCTCTCGCGCACCTCGACCGCGCCCGTCGCGCTCCCCGGCCACAACCCGATGGGCCTGCACCTCACCCGGGACGAGCTGCAGTCCCTCGCCGACCCGTTCGTCTCGCGCGCGGTCGACGAGACCCGCCGCACGGTCGAACGCGCGGGGGTCGCCCCCGCCGAACTCGCCGCGCTGCTGCTCGTCGGCGGGTCAAGCCGGATGCCGCTCGTCGCCACCCGGCTGCACGCCCGCCTCGGCGTCGCGCCCGCCGTGCCCGAGCAGCCCGAACTGCCGGTCGCCTTCGGCGCCTTGCGGTTCGCCGTCACCGACCGGGGCGACCCGGCGGGTTCGACGCCGCCTCGCACGCCCCCGGCGGGCGAGCCCGGCGTGCTGAACTACGCGCCGTACCCGGTGGTCGGAGTCCCGTCCCCGCCCCCGACCCCTGTCGGCGGTCACCCCTCGCCCGCGCCGCCTCCGACGCCTGCCGGCACGCTGCCGCCGCGCGCCGACTTCACCCCGCAGGCGCCCCTGCATCTGAACCTCCGCGACAGGCCCTCACCGCCGCCGCAGATCCGGCGGTTCCTCATGGGCGTCGTCGCTTCCACACTCGTGATCGTGATCGGCATCGTCTTCGCCCTCACCCGAGTCGAATGGCCGGACTTCAGCGACGGTCTCCAGGTCGGTGACCTCGTCGGCGATTCCGGTCCCGACCTCGTGTCGGTGTACGAGCAGCAGCTCGGCGGCGCCGGCACGGGCGCCGTGGTCGCCGCCGCGGATATGGCGGTCTTCGCCGAAGTCACCGCGGGCCGCACGACCGCGTACGCCGTCGGGTCCGACGGCACCGCACTGTGGACGAACGAGTACGAGCTCGAGCCAGAAACGATCCACCTCATGGTCGTCGGCGACCTGCTCATCCTGGACGCCATGTACTCCGCCACCGACGAGGGCCGCACCATGCGCGCCGCAGCCCTGCTCTCGACCGGCGAATTCCTCTGGAAGCAGCCGTGGGAGTACCGTACCGACGTCGCGTTCTACGGCACCGAAGTCATCGTCGAGCAACGCGACGGCTTCGACGACAACGCCGCGATCCGCATCGACCTGGCCACCGGCGAGGAGGTGTGGAGGAAGAAGGGCCCCGAGAGCCTGTACACCATCGACGACTACCGCATCAGCGCGGCGAGCGTATGGAATGAAGGCGAAGGCGCCGGCGCGCTGCCCCCGAACTCATACTCGCTCTTCGACAACCTCACCGTCACCGAGCAGATCGTCGACCTCGACCCGGAGGCCGGCACCGCCGTCGTCCGCGACGCCTCCACAGGCGAGCAGAAGGGGAGCGGCACGCTCCCGATCGACGACGACCACTGGACGGTCTACGGCGGCTTTGTCATCGCCCGCGCCTCGGAAGAGGCCTCCCCGGGCCGCGACACCCTGGTCGCCTACTCGCTCGACGACTTCATCGCGGCGGGCAGCGCCGAGCCCGCCGACATCGACCCGGCATGGAGCGTCGAGCTCGAAGTCTCCTACGCCATCGAGGAGGTCAAAGCCTGTGGGCCCCAGTTGGTGTGCGCCGCCCTGGACCATACCGACGGCCAGGACAAGACCGTCGCCTACGACACCGCGACCGGCGAGCAGGTCTGGGAAGTCGTGGTCGACTGGGCCGACGAAGAGCACTGGTACACCTCGCCGGACGGCCTGGTCTTCGGCGACCAGACCTTCGACACCGTCGACACCGCACGGGTACTGGACTTCGATGGCGGCGAGACCGTGGAAGGCGAGCTGTTCGTCTCGGCCCTGGCGGTCCAGGGCGGCCGGGCGGTGATGGACGGCTCGTACATCGGCGGCTGGGAGGTCTCCGTGGTGGACATGGCGACCGGCAAGGCGTCGGCAGGGGCGGACATCGGTGCGGACCTCGCCGAGCACGCCTCCCTCTCCGGCGACCTCCTCGCCGTCCTCACCGGCGACAACCGGGCGCTCGTCTTCTCCATCCCGGCCCTGACGTGAGCAGGGCCGGGCCCGCATCGCGGACCCGGCCCTCGCCCAGCGGATCGACCAGGTCTCACCGACGCAGCGCTGCGGCGACGTCGATGGTGCGACCGACGCGTTCGACGAGCGGCGCCGGTCCGCCGGCCGCCCGCAGGAGCTCCCGCAGAGCAGTGACCGGATCGGTGTAGGGATCGCCGCCGAGCATGGCCAGCATCCCGGCGACGGCTTCGAGTTCCCCTCGGGCCACGTACTTCGCGGCGATGGGGATCATGGCCAGCGCGAACGTGCTCGGATCGGACTCGGCCGGGGCGGTGCCGCGGCCGTGCCGATCGAGGGCGTCGAACAATGCCAGCTCGCCTCGGCGGCCTTCGCCCGCCAGGAGCCGGGCTTCGACCGGCACCGGCAGATCCGCGGGCCAGGCGTACCAGTCAACCCAGACCAGCAGGGGCCCGGTGAGGTACGCGGCACCGATGTAGCCGCCGCCCGCCGGGCCGTTCGCGGGGTTGTCCAGGACGAACGCCGGATCGCCGACAGGGGCCGGGCCCGGGGAGACGACGAGGTCCAGATCGCTCCATGCGTCGGCTTCGCCGGCCGCGAAGGAGCCGATCTGCCACAGGGCCCCGAAACCGGCGTCGGCGGTGATCCGGCGCAGCAGGGCGTCGCGGGCCTCGGCATGCCCGGCCAGGATCTGCTCGGCTTCGTTGCGGTCCATCATCGGCCGCGGGAGGTGCCGAGCGGCTTCACGAAGCGGACCCGCGTCCGCTGCCGCACCTGGGGCAGGCCGCTGTGCCCGTGTCCTCGAATGGTGACCATGGAGCCCATCGTCGTCGGCGGTCCGGCCTGGCACAAGCGGATATCGGCAGGACTCCGCGTTCGCGGTGTCGGGGCAGGTCGGCACGGGCGTCGGTGGGTGTCCACGTGAATGCCGGGCCCGCATCGCGGACCCGGCCCCTTCCCAGGGATTCGATCAGGTCAACCTGATGTTGTCGAGCTCGGCGTAACCGGTCCCGCCGCTGAAGTACGGCGAGCCCTTCGCCAGGCGGATCACGTTGTAGCCCGCCTTGAGGTTGACGGTGACGTTCACCGTGCTGAACTGCCCCCAGCCCGCGGTCGGCGGGTAGGTCACTGTGAACCAAGCACTGCCGTTGTAGGCCAGGCCGTGCGTGGAGTTCGCTCCGGTGCCGTTGGCGTACCGGATGGTCATCGTGTAGCTCCGCGCGGTCGGGACGTTCACCGTGAAGTCCACGAAGGACTGCGAGCGCATGTCCGCCGAGCCGTCGATCTGTCCCACGTAGTAGCCGTTCGACGCGTTGCCCGAGCCGAAGGTGTTGGCGTTCACTACGGTCTGGTTCTCGGCTTCGTACACCTGCTGCCACGAGGTGGTCGGACCGCCCACCGGGGTGACGACCAGCTGGTAGGCCGCCTCGGCGTCCATGTTGTTGACCGGCACCGAGATCGCGCCGTTCGAGACGTTCATCGTCGTGGTCGAGATCGTGGTCGGCGCCGAGACGGCGGTGTGGCGGCCCGAACCCGGCGTGGACAGGAGCTGGACGCGCACCTGCGAACCGAACGACCCGAGCCCTTCGACCCGGACCGTGTTGTTCCCGTAGTCGCCGCCGAAGACCGTGTTCACGATCTTCCGGGTCGAGTCGTAGGAGGCGACGCCGTCGAGCCAGGACTGCGGCGTGGTCTCCACGATGTTGCCGGTCATCGCGCCGTACCAGCGGTACAGCCAGTACGAGGCCGTCGGCTGGTTCTGCAGCGTGAACAGCCCGTCGAACGTCCCGGCCTCGAACCAGTACGCCCGGTGCGCCTCGCGCGCCCCGTGCCGCTCCAGCACCGACATCCAGTGCAGCGCAACCGAAGGGATGTCCATCTGGTTGTAGCTGTTGTACTCGTTGATCGCGATCGGCCGGTCCGCGATCCCCAGCGAGTCCTCGATGGCGCGGTAGTCGGCCACGTGCTCGTCGAAGTTGTTCCAGTCCATGTCGCCCAGCTCGTGCCACACGATCACGTCGGGCACGGTGTTCGTGTTCTTCGCGTGGGTCAGGAACGAGACCATCCGGTTGTGGTTGTAGTACGAGTCGCTCGGGCCCACGATCGGCGTCACCGGGTCGAGCGAGTCCACGAGCTTGTACGTGCGCGCCCAGCCCTCGTTGAACGATCCGGCCGCGCTGGAGTTCCAGGTCCAGTCCGGCTCGTTCCACAGCTCCCAGCCGCGGATGTTCGTCATGTCGGTCTCGGCCAGGCGGGCCTGGACCTGCGCGCGGACCTTGGACTCCCAGTCGGCCCAGCCCTGCCACTGGTAGGGGAACGACGGGTAGATGTCGGGCATCCGGATGAACTGCTGCGCGCCGGCCCGGATGAGGTTGTCGCCCACGTCGAGCGAGTCGCAGCACGGCTCGGTCGCGCCGTTGCCGAGGTGCGTGGTGCCCGGCGCGGGCTGCGTGAAGCTGGTCGGGTTGAGCGGCAGCAGCATCGCGGTGGTCGGCTGCGAGTCCGAGCCGACGCCGTAGAGGCCGCCGGAGGCGACCTGCGTCGCCGGGCGGACGACGTCGGCGATGTTCACCGTGAGCGTGAGGCCCGCCGCTTGGGACGGGACCGCGCTTCCGGCTATGACCGCGCCGAGGGCGAAGGCGATGACGCCCGCGCGCGTCGCAGCCCGGCGGAACCGGGGAAATCTGCGGGTGGTTTGCATGAGTGCTCCTAGTCGAAAGGTCGAACCGGTTCGACACGTCGATGGAGATCTGACGCTAGTTTCGAACTTCGTTCGATGCAAGTTCTTCGATATAACAAAGGCATATACACGGGAAACGTCCACAGCCCCCACTTGCATCAGACGCGTCACGGGGTTATGCTCCGAACCGGTTCGACGATTTCAGCACTGGATCGAACCGGTTCGGAGGAAGCAGTCATGGTCAACATCGGCGACGTCGCCCGCGCCGCGGGCGTGGCCCGCTCGACCGCGTCGTACGCGCTGACCGGCAAGCGCGCCGTCTCCGACGAGGTACGGATGCGGGTCCGCCAGGCCGCCATGGAACTCGGCTACACCCCGAACGCCGGCGCGCGGGCCCTCGCCACCTCCCGCTCCAACGTCATCGGGCTCCTCGCCCAGTTCCTCCCCGACGAGTTCGCGCCCGCGATGCTCCAGTACCTCCAAGGCGTCACCGACACCGCCCGCGACCTCGGCTACGACATCCTGCTCAGCTCCGACGCCGACGGCCGCAGCGCGCTCAAGCGCATCACCGACTCCCGCATGGTCGACGGCGTCGTGCTCCTCAACGTCGCCGAAGACGACGACCGCCTGCCCGTGCTCCGCGCCGCCCTCCAACCCGGCGCGCTCGTCGGCCTCCCGCGCGACTGCACCGGCGTCGACGTCTTCGACCTCGACTTCGAAGAGGCCGGCCGCGCCATGGTCGAGCACCTCGCCCGCCTCGGCCACCGCGAACTCATCCTCGTCTCGCAGCCCGAGCACGTCGTCGAACGCGGCGGCGCCTACGTCTGGCGCCTCCAGAACGCCGCCCTCGAAGCCGCCGCGGCCAAAGGCCTCACCCTCCACACCGTGTTCGGCGCCGCCACCCAGCCCGACATCGGCCGCGACCTGAACGCCCTCCTCGACGCCCACCCCGGCGCGACCGGCCTGCTCCTCAACAACGAGGCCGCCGCCGCCGCGCTCCCCACCGTCCTGCGCGCCCGCGACATCGACGTCCCCGCCGACCTCTCGGTCATCGGCCGCTACTCCGACGAATTCGCGCGCACCTTCTCCCTGCCCTACTCCTCGATCGAGAGCGCCCCGGACCGTTTGGGCCGCATGGCCGTACGCCAACTCGTGCGCCGCATCGAGAAGCAGGTCCCCGAGAGCGACCCGTACGTGGTGCGGTTCGTCCACCCAGAACTCGTCGACCGGGGCAGCACCGCTGCGCCGACGGCATCCCGGCAGTAACCCATCCCTCAATGCAGTAACCCGTTCAAGGAGGAACACCCGAATGCGACCGACCAGACCCCTTTTCAAGGCCGCGGCCGCAGGCGTCGCCTGCGCCGCCATGGCCTTCGCCACCGCCTGCTCGTCCGGCGGCACCACCGACCAGGACGCCGACACGTACACGTGGTGGGACCCGTACCCCCAGCACGCCGAGGACTCCGACTGGGCCAAGCGCGTCGCCGCCTGCGGCGACGAGGCCGGGGTGACCATCGAACGCACCCCCTTCGACACCACCGCGCTCACCAACCAGGCGCTCCTCGCGGCCCAGGAAGGCACCAGCCCGGACGTCATCCTGCTCGACAACCCGGCCGTCTCCACCCTCGCCGACACCGGCATGCTCACCACAGTGGACGAACTCGGCCTCGACGTCTCCGGCGTCGACGAGAACCTCCTCGCCGCGGGCGTCGTCGACGACGAGACCTACGGCATCCCCGTGGGCGCCAACACGCTCGCGCTCTACTACAACGCCGACGTGCTCACCGCCGCCGGCGTCGACCCCGCCTCCGTCACCGACTGGGCCTCCCTCACTACCGCGCTCGCGCAAGTTACCGATAACGGCGCCAAGGGGATCACCTTCGCCGGCATCGGCACCGAAGAAGGCTCCTTCCAGTTCCTGCCCTGGTTCTGGGGCGCCGGAGCCGACCTCCGCCAGCTCGACTCGCCCGAAGCCGTCGCCGCCCTCGAACTCTGGACCGGCTGGCTCGACGCGGGCTACGCGCCCGACTCCGTCATCACCAACTCCCAGAACACCACCTGGGAGGAATTCCTCACCGGCGAATACGCCTTCGCCGTCAACGGCACCTGGCAGGTCAACAGCGCGCTCGACGCCGGGTTCAACACCGGCGTCATCCCGCTGCCCGCCCAGAACGGCGGCACCGCGCCCGCGCCCACCGGCGGCGAGTTCGTCATCGCCCCCGTCCAGGCCGACACCGAGCGCTACGACGTCACCCGCCAGATCGTGGAGTGCATGACCACCCCCGAGGGCTTCGTCGAGACCGCCACCACCTTCGCCTACTACATCCCGCCGACGGCCGATGGCCAGGCCGCGCTGCTCGAGGCCCAGCCCGAGCTCCAGCCGTGGGTCGACGCCGTCCGAGGCGCCAAGGGCCGCACCAGCGACAACCTCGGCACCGACTACCCGATGATCTCCGAAGCGCTCTGGACCGCCGTCCAGAACGCCCTCTCCGGCTCGGCCACCCCGGCCGACGCCCTGGCCCAGGCGCAGGCCGACGCGACCGCGGCCACCGAATAAGACGGAGTTGCCATGACCACGACCTCGGTCACCACGACCGGCCGTGCGTCCGGCAGTGCGGCGGGGCCCCCGCCCCCCCCCCCCCCCCCC
>NZ_JAPZVP010000003.1:0-6616 GCF_027622875.1 Glycomyces luteolus
GAGTGGCTCATCGAGGGCCTTTCTGGCTTGGCGTGTCTTGTAGCGATTCACACCGAACCAGAAGGTCCTCTCCTCGTCTCAGCCCGACTCAGCTCGTGAGGTGTTCACAACCTCCCGAGACAGAACAGCTAGATCCCTCCTTCGCAAAGGGCCGTCTCCGCAGCGCGGAGGCGGCCCTTTCACGTGCCCGCAAGCGGTGAAAGCGGAGTGGGACCGCGGTGAAAGGCAAGGCGCGCACGCTGGGTGGCACAGGAAGCCGATCAGGAAGGCACACTCCATGCGATACGCCATCGAAGTCCGGGGACTGAAGAAGTCCTTCGGCGAGGTCCACGCCCTCAGCGGCGTGGACCTCGCCGCGGCCCCCGGCACCGTGCTCGGGGTCCTCGGCCCGAACGGGGCCGGGAAGACCACGGCCGTCCGCGTCATGTCCACCCTCGCGAAGCCCGACGCCGGGACCGCCCGCGTCCTCGGGCTCGACGTCGTCGAACGGGCCGCCCAGGTGCGCGAGCGCATCGGCCTCACCGGCCAGTACGCCGGCCTCGACCCGAACCTCTCCGGGGAGCAGAACCTCGTGCTCGTCGCGCGGCTCCTCGGCGCGTCCCGCCGCCAGGCGAAGGCCCGCGCGAACGAGCTCATCGAGCGGTTCGACCTCGCCCACGCCGCCACCCGCGCCGTGGGCAAGTACTCCGGCGGGATGCGCCGCCGCCTCGACCTCGCGGCGTCGATCGTGCGGCGGCCCGAGGTGCTGTTCCTGGACGAGCCCACGACGGGCCTCGATCCCCAGAGCCGGGGCGGGTTGTGGGCGGTCGTGCGCGACCTCGTCGCCGCGGGCACCACGGTCCTGCTCACCACGCAGTACCTGGAAGAGGCCGACCAGCTCGCCGACACGATCGCCGTCATCGACACCGGCCGCGTGATCGCCTCCGGCACCCCCTCACAGTTGAAGCAGGCCGTGGGCGGTCAGGTCCTGCGCCTCTCCCCCGCCCGGCCCGAGGCGGCGGAGCAGCTCGTCCAGCTCGCCGAGTGGGCCGTGGGCGTGAAGGCCCGCACCGAGAACGGGTCCGTGATCGTTCCGGTCGCCCACGCCGGCGAGGCGCAGGCCGTGATGGCCCGCATCGGCCAGGCCGGAGTCGACCTCCACGGCTTCGGGCTCCGCGAACCGACCCTCGACGAAGTCTTCCTCCAGCTCACCGGGCACCGTGCCCGCACCGACCAGCCCGCGAAGGAGCTTGCGGCATGACCACGCTGCAGACCGAGGCGCTGAGCGCTGCAACGACTTGGACGACCGAGCGCGGGACGCTCGCGCAGTGCGCCACGATGGCGGGCCGCTCGCTCGCCTCGATCAAGCACGCCCCCGCGCAGCTCGTCGACTTCTTCATGATCCCGCTGATGATCCTGCTCTCCATCACGTTCTTCATGGGCGGCCAGATGATGGGCTCGTGGCAGGACTTCCTGCAGTACGCGGGCCCGACCATCATCGCGATGGGCTTGTTCTTCGCCATCACCTCGACGGGCCTGGGCCTCTACGGCGACATCAAGGAGGGCGTGTTCGACCGCCTCACCGCGATGCCCGTGTCGCGGTTCGCGCTGCTCGCCGGGCGGGTCGCGGCCGACATGGTGAAGCACGCGTGGGCGCTGCTCGTCGTCGGCGGCGTCGCCTTCGCGATCGGCTACCGCGCCGACGGCGGCGTCCTCGGGACCGCCGCGGCGGCGGGGGCGCTCCTGCTGTTCCTGTTCGCCGCTTCGTGGTCGATGGCCCTCGTAGGCCTCACCGCCAAGAGCGAGGAGCAGATCCAGACCTGGATGATCAGCCTCCTCATGCCGCTCGCGTACACCTCGACGATCTTCGTGGAGGGCGACACGCTTCCCGGCCCCGTCCAGTGGTGGGCCGAGATCAACCCGCTCACCGCTCTCGCGGACTCAATGCGGGTGTTCCTCGACGGCGGCGACCCGGGCGGCGAGGTGCTCGCGCTCCTCGGCTGGTGCGCCGCGTTCATCGCGGTGTTCGTGCCGCTGTCGCTGCGGGCCTACCGACGCAAGCTGGCCGACTGAGCTACGAGCTGAACGGCCACATGCTCTGCTCGAGCATCGAGGCGGCCCGGGCCTCCAGGTCCGGGTCGCCTTGCTCGCGCGCCACGGCCGCGAGCTGCCGGTAGAGCTGCATCGTGACCTCCGAGAACCCCTGGAAGCGCGGCAGATCCGTCTCGGCGTCGAGCAGCTCGCGCAGCGCCTCGTCGAGTTTCCCCATGCGGCGCAGGCAGATCGCCGCCGCGTTCCGGGCGGCGAGGGCGTTCTCGGCGTTGCCGATCCGCTCGGCCCGCTCCCGGTACCAGCGCATCTGCCCGAGCATCCCCTCGGGATCGTCGCCGTGCTCGGCCTCGACCCGCCACAGGTGCTCGGCGATCACCGAGTCGGCCAGGTCCGCACCGAACTCCGCTTCGGCCGCGATCGCCTGCAGCAGCAGGTCTCGCGCGCCCTCGTGGTCCCCCGCGCCCATGCGCTGGATCGCGAGGTCCTGCCAGGACAGGATGAGCCCGAAGCGCTCGCCCAGCCGCTCGAAGATCGCCACCGACTCGGCCGTCTCCGCCGCGCCGGCCTCGGGCCGCCCCGACCGGAGCGAGAACTCGGACGCGAACAGCAGGCCGATCCCGCGCACCCACGGGTTGCCGTCGGGGCCGATCTCCTCCAGGATCTCGCGCAGGCGGTCCGCGTCTCCGGCGATCATCGCCCTGACCATCGGGATCATCCGCAGCAGCGGCTCGACCTCGTACAGGTCGTGCTCCTCGCAGATGCGCTGCGCCGCGGCGTACTCGGTGTCGAACTCGGCGGGGTCGACCCTCCCCGACCACAGGGCCCAGCTGCCGGCCATCGCCACTTTCGCCCGGTGCATCGGGTCGACGTCTTCGGACGAGAGCCCGCGGACCTGCCGGGCCAGCTCCATGCCCTCGTCGCGGTAGCCGCGCATCCACCAGTACCAGGAGAGCGGCGCGATCGCGCGGAAGGCGACGCGGGAGTTCCCGGCGGCGACCATGCGGCGGATCGCGGCGAACAGGTTCGCGTGGTCGGTCCCGAGACGGTCGAGCCATGCAACCTGCTCAGCCCGCATGAGATGCGGCTCGGCCTCCTCGGCGAGGTCCGCGTAGTGCTCGGCGTGGCGCTCGAAGCGCTCGGCGGTCTCCCCGACCTCGGCGAGCCGGGCGGCGGCGTACTCGCGCACGGTCTCCAGCAGCCGGTAGCGGCCGCCCGGCAGTCGCTGCACCAGCGACTTCTCGACCAGGCCGGTGATGTCGTCGGCCGTCGCGGAGCAGACCTCGCACGCGGCCGCGAGGTCGGCGCTGCCGCTGAAGACCGACATACGGGCGAGCACGAGCCGCTCGGACGGGTCGAGGAGGTCCCAGCTCCAGTCGACCACCGCGCGGAGCGTCCGCTGGCGCGGCTCGGCCGTGCGCGGACCCCGGCCGAGCAGGTTGAACCGGTCGCCGAGGCGCGCGGCGAGGTCGTCGAGGCTCATGGACCGCAGGCGGGCCGCCGCGAGCTCGATCGCGAGCGGCAGACCGTCGAGCGCGGTGCACACCTGCAGCACCAGCCCGGCGTTCGCGGCGTCTACCGCGAACGCCGCATCGCTCTGGCGGGCGCGCTCCTCGAACAGCGCGATGGCCGCGTGCGACCGCAGGTCCGCCACCGCATCGGCGCCTTCGACGGCAGCGCTGTCGGGCAGCGGCAGCGGCCCGACGCCGAGCACCGCCTCCCCGGTGATGCCGAGCGCTTCACGGCTGGTCGCGAGCACCGTGAGGCCCGGGACCCGGCTGAGGAGGTGCGCGAGCAGTTCGGCGGCGTCCTCGACCAGGTGCTCGCAGTTGTCCACGGCGAGCACGAGTTCGCGGCCCCACAGGGCCTCGGTCAGGCGCTTCCGCGGGTCCTCGCTGCGGCGGGCGAGGATCGACTCGCCGAGGCCGATCGCGTCGCCGAACACCTCGGGGAGCCGCATCGGGTCGGCGACCGGCGCGAGCTCCACCAGCCGCACCTCGCGCCCCTCGGCGGCGAGGCGGTGCGCGGTCTCCACCGCGAGGCGGGTCTTGCCGGTACCGCCGGGGCCGGTGAGGGTCACGAGCCGGTTCACCCCGAGCAGCCCGGTCACCGCCGCGATCTCGGCCTCGCGGCCGATACACGCCGTCAGCGGCTCCGGCAGCCGATTCGGCTTGTGCTGGGCCGCTTGCGGTTCGACACCGCGCAGCACGTCGAGATGGGCCTCCCGCAGGACGTTCGAGGGGTCGACTCCGAGCTCGTCAGCGAGCTTTCCGCGCACGGTGTCGAAGACGCCGAGCGCTTCGGCGCGGCGGCCCGCGGCGGCGAGCGCGAGCATGTAGCGGGCGGCGTCGGGCTCGTTGAGGACGTCGGCGCTGTGGCGGGCGGCGAGCTCCGCGAGCACCGCGTCCGCGCCTTCGAGGCGGAGCCTGGTGTCGAGGTGCAGGGCGCTGACGGCGTCGCGCCGCATGGCGAGCCGCGCGCGGGCGGTCTCGGCGAAGGCGTACCCGTCGAGGTCGGCCAGCGCCGGGCCGCGCCAGAGCGCGAGGGCGGCTTCGGCGCTCGTCCGGGCGGCGGCGGGCGCGTCCGCTCTGGAGGCCGTTTCGGTGCGCGCCGCGAGGTGCTCGAAGGTCTCGAGGTCGGTGGCGGCGTTGAGCCGGTAGCCGCCGGGACCGCTTTCGAGGCGGTCGCCGAGGAGGCCGCGGAGGCGCGACAACTGGGTGTGGAGGGCGCCGCTCGCGTTGGCGGGCGGGTCTTCGGGCCACACGGCGTCGATGAGCGCGGCGGCGGTCACGACGGAGCCGGGGTCGAGTGCGAGCCGGGCGAGGAGGGCGCGCTGGCGTCCGGCGGGGACGGGGATCTCGGTGCCGTCCCCGTCGAGCACCCGCATCGGCCCCAGGAGTTCCACTCGCATGCGGTCTATCTTGCCGCGCTGGTGGGAACAGGGGGGACCGGGTGCGGGCGACAGGTGGCGGACTCCCCAATGGAATCTGCTACTTGCATGAACAGGTTGTCACGGCATATCAGGGGCTTATCATGGCTTTTCTGTCAGGTTCCCGACTGAATCGAACATAGGGCCCGATCGCGCACGTACTGTCGTTCACAAAACCCCGAAGCAGTACATGTGAGGTGCGGTGTCCGCCATGGCGATCAGTCTCGATTACCACAACGATTCCCAGTCCCGCACTGCCGAGTCGCTCGACCCGGAAGGAGAACCCCCCATGAGCCCTGGCCCCGCGGGCGCGCATATCGCCGGTTATTGCGTCGAATTCCGGCTCGAGACCCGGGACAACGGGACCCAGGTGCTCCTCGCCCACGACCCCGACGGCGTCGCCGCCGCCGTGGCCACGATCGTGGCCGCCGACCTCCTGCAGGTCGCGACCGCGCTCGTGCGCGACCGGCCCGGCTACGAGCCCGGCGGCCGGCCCGACCACGGCCTCAAGATCACCGCGGACAAAGCGGCGGAGGTCGGGGCGCTGGCCTATTACGGTCCGGGCGGCGAGGACTACGGTCCGGGAGCCTGGGTCACGTTCTCGAACGAGCCGCAGGCGCCGGAGCTGCGGCTCTTCCGGGACATGGATACGGCGAGCACGTTCCCGACCGACGCGCACATCGCCTTGAGCACGCTGGCGCGCGCGGTGGAGGACTTCCGGGCGACGGGCGGCCTGCGCCCGTCCGGATGCATGTGGCGGCCGAGCACGGTGTGGTGACGTCGATGCGACGTGCATTCGCAGCGTGGGATCGCGACCTGGCACCGGTCCCACCTCACCTCGGCGAAGCTTGCCAGCCGTGAATCCGCACAGTTAGTCTTGCGCTTCATGAGCAGCAGTGACACGCCCCCGGACCTGGTCACCGTGCGCTTCGCCGAGTCCTCGGACGCGGCCGCGTTCGCCGCGATCGTGAACCACTACATCGCCCGCAGCACCGCGAACTTCCGCACCGAGCCGCAGCCGGCCTCCGACTGGGAGCAGGAGATCGCCGCGTACGGCGGCCGCTATCCGTGGCTCGTCGCGGAGTCCGACGGCGAGGTCGTGGGCCTGGCGTACGCGAAGCCGTGGAACGCCCGGCAGGCGTACGACTGGACCGCCGAGGCCACGGTGTACGTCGCGGACGGCCAGCGCGGCCGCCGCGTGGGCTCGACGTTGTACCGGGAACTCCTCAAGCGCCTTGAGGCCCAAGGGTTCCGCAGCGTGATGGCGCTGGTGACGAGCCCGAACGAGGGCAGCGAGGCGCTGCACGCGTCGTTCGGTTTCAAGCTGGTGGGCACGATCGACGCCGCCGGCTACAAGCACGGCGAGTGGCGCGACGTCGGCGTCTGGCAGAAGATCCTGGCCGAATTGGCCGACCCTCCGGTACCGACGGCGCCTCCGGAGCGCTAGGGCCCGTGGATCTAATGAACCTCTAATGGTTCTCGCGTGGAACGCAGAGCCCCCGGCTCTACTGTTCGGTGCAAGGGGAAATCTCCTGAGGGGTGACAAGCCGCAAGGCGAGTCGAATCCAATTGATGGGTGTGGGGTAGCGGGGGGGGGGGGGGCGGGGGGGGGGGGGCCGGCCGCCGTTTTAAGGGGTATAGTCAGGCGGTGTGGGTGGG